>JBAXVE010000035.1:0-33828 GCA_037129245.1 Desulfuromonadales bacterium | reverse complement strand
AAAAAATAGCGTTCACAAGCTTGCCTTTTGTGTAGCAATTTGTGTAACGCTAGGTTCTTGCTATGTAACTTGTTGATATTATTCAATTATTTCTAATTGGTGCCGAAGGCGAGACTCGAACTCGCATGGGCGGTTGCCCGCCACCCCCTCAAGATGGTGTGTCTACCAGTTCCACCACTTCGGCATTGGGAAATCACTACTATCACACGCTACACCGACAATCAACTTATTTTTGCTTTGCAGGCGGCGATGGTTGCACAGGTGAAGCCGGCACGTTCGATGCCGGGGAAGCTCCTGCCGGTTGTGCCGGTGCTGTTGCCGGGAGCGCCGGCGCTGCGGTGGAAGCTGGAGCCGGAGCTGTTGCCTTCCCCTTACCAGACATGATCGAGGAGGATGAAGGGAGCCCGGAAAGATATGCCAGCGTCAAGGATGTCAGCATAAACACAATGGCTGCACCGGTCGTCATCTTGCTCAGAAACGTCGTCCCGCCGCCTGCCCCGAAAACGGACTGACTGCCGCTGCTGCCGAACGAAGCGCCCATTTCTGCCCCTTTGCCGGACTGCAACAACACAACTGAGATGAGAAAGATGCTCACAAACACATGTAAAAACGTGATGACGATTAACATTAACCTGACCCCTAACGGAATGCAATTAAAGAGGGATGACTAACACAAAATCCGGACATTTGTAAAGTGTTTAATTGTCAAAATCAGAGAATGGCAGTCATAACCTGCCATGTTTATGACGCAAAGTTGACTATTGCTGCAAATGAATCTGCTTTGAGGCTTGCTCCCCCTACCAGAGCTCCGTCGATGTCGGTCTGGGACATGAGTCCTTTAACGTTGTCAGGCTTTACACTTCCTCCGTAGAGAATGCGCAGAGCTTCGGCCACAGCCTGACCGAACTGTTTGGCCATAAGCCCTCGAATAAAGGCGTGTACATCTTGCGCCTGGGCGTCACTGGCAGTCTTGCCGGTGCCGATGGCCCATACCGGTTCGTAGGCGATGACCGTCCGGGCCAGTTGCTCTGCCGTAAATCCTGACAGTCCGCCGAGAATCTGGGTCTCAATGACGGAAAATGTCCGGTCAGATTCGCGCTCGGCCAGAGTTTCACCGACACACACAATGGCAGTCAGGCCGGCGGCAATGGCAGCAGTAGCCTTCCTGTTAACCGTCTCGTCTGATTCACCGAAATACTGTCGCCTTTCAGAATGGCCGATAATGACATGACTGCAGCCGGCATCCTTCAGCAACTTCGGCGCCACTTCACCGGTAAAAGCACCTTCTTCTTCCCAGTAGCAGTCCTGGGCGGAAACGTGGATGTTGGAACCGGTAAGAGTATCGGCAACTTTGCTGAGGGCTGTGAAAACCGGGGCGACCACAATCTCGACCCCTTTCGCAGCCGCCACCAGAGGCTTCAATTCCCCCACCATGGCAGTGGCTTCGCCGATGGTTTTGAAAAGCTTCCAATTTCCTGCAATGAGCGGTGTGCGCATGTAATCTCCTTATTTCTTTACTTTTATATCGAGTGCTTTGACACCCGGCAGGATTTTTCCTTCCAATAGCTCCAGAAACGCTCCACCACCGGTTGAGATATAACTCACCTTGGCATCCACACCGGCCTTACGCACCGCCGAGTCGGTATCACCGCCGCCGATGACGGTCGTGGCGAAGCAGTTTGAAACCGCTTCAGCAACTGCATAGGTGCCTCGGGCAAAAGCATCCATCTCAAAGACTCCCATCGGGCCGTTCCAAATGACGGTCTTGGCGTCACGCAGGGTCTCGGCGAAAAGAGTTGCGGATGCGGGCCCTATGTCCAATGCCATCCACCCTTCAGGTATTTCCTGGGCGGTTGTAATAAAGTTGGTGGCATTCGCCTCGAAGGCATTGGCCACGACACAATCCACCGGCAGGTAGAAGGTCACGCCACGTTTTTTGGCCTTATCCATAACCTTTTTGGCAGTGGGGATCAGGTCATCCTCCACCAGCGACTTACCGACAGTGTACCCCATCGCCTTGAGGAAAGTGAAGGCCATACCTCCGCCGATGACGATCTTGTCAACCTTGTTAACCAGTTTTTCCAGCACCTCTAGTTTGCCGGAAACCTTGGCGCCACCAAGTATTGCTACCAGCGGGCGCACCGGATTGGTCATGGCCTTGTCGAAAAATGTCATCTCATTACGCATCAGAAAACCGGCTGCAATGGTCGGTATAATTTTTGTGATCGCCTCCACCGAGGCGTGGGCCCGATGCGAGACGGCAAATGCGTCGTTGACGTAGATCTCGCAGCCATTGGCCAACTGCCTGGCAAATGCCGCATCGTTCTTCTCTTCGCCGGCGTAGAAGCGGACATTCTCCAGCATGACGATCTCGCCGCCCTTCATGGCGGAGATCATCGCATCAACTTCAGGACCGAAGCAGTCCGGGGCCTGCTTGATTTTCTTGCCCACAAGCTCGCCAAGCCGCTTGGCAGCCGGAGCCATAGTATACTTCGGCTTCTTTTCACCTTTGGGGCGTCCCAGATGCGAAGCCAGGATTACTTTGGCACCCTGCTCTACGGCGTACTTGATAGTCGGCACTGCCCCGGCGATGCGGGTGTCCTCGGTAATGTTCCCCTTGTCATCCTGAGGCACATTGAAATCCACACGAATAAAAACCTTCTTGTCCTTGAGATCCTTAATCTGATCGATATAACGAATCGGCATTTGCGTCTCCTTCCCGATTAAATGGTCCGGCTCAAAAAAAAGAGGGGGAATGTCTTCCCCCTCGAGTTTGCTTCGTACGTCAGATTATTTTTTCGCTGCGATCAGCTTGAACAGATCTACAACCCGGTTGGAGAAACCGCACTCGTTATCATACCAGGAAAGCACTTTGACCATGTTATCGCCAATGACTTTCGTGCAGGATGCATCCACCGTCGAGGAGACCGTAGTGCCGTTGAAGTCAATGGAAACCAGCGGCGCCTCCTCATAAGCTAGAATTCCCTTGAGAGGGCCACTGGAAGCCGCTTTTTTGAGAGCAGCGTTGACTTTGGTAACGTCGGTCTTCTTGGTCAGAGTTACAACGAGGTCAACAACCGAAACATTAGGAGTCGGCACACGAATCGCCATGCCATCCAGTTTGCCTTTCAGTTCGGGGAGCACCAGCGAAACCGCTTTGGCAGCGCCGGTCGTGGTCGGGATCATCGACATGGCAGCTGCTCTGGCACGACGCAGGTCTTTATGAGGCAGATCGAGGATGTTCTGGTCATTGGTGTAGGAGTGAACCGTCGTCACCAAACCCTTTTCGATGCCGAACGAATCATGCAGCACCTTGGCAACTGGAGCCAGGCAGTTGGTTGTGCAGGAGGCGTTTGAAATCACATTATGTTTCTTGGGGTCGTAAAGATGGTCGTTGACCCCCATAACGATGGTTATGTCTTCATTGGTCGCAGGGGCGGAAATGACGACTTTTTTTGCGCCGGCCTGAATGTGCAACTCAGCCTTTTCCTTGGACGTGAAAATGCCGGTTGATTCGAGCACGACATCAATTTTGTCTTTTTTCCAGGGGAGTTCAGCCGGGTTCTTGACGGCATAAATCTTGATGGCCTTGCCGTTGACAATCAACTGGTTGTCCTTCGCCTCTACTTTGCCCGGAAAAATGCCGTGGACTGAATCGTACTTGAAGAGGTGAGCCAGCGTTGCGGCATCGGTCAAATCATTGATCGCCACGAACTCAATATTTTTGTCCTTGCATGCCGCCCGCAACACCATCCTGCCGATCCTGCCGAAACCGTTGATTGCTACCCGTAAAGCCATATACTGCCTCCTTGCCGAGATATGGAATTTCTGCGGGCCGGAATACCGGCCCACACTAATCACGCTGAATAATAGAACATAAAAATTTAACGTCAACACTATTTTTTAAATATTTTTTCT
Source organism: Desulfuromonadales bacterium (assembly GCA_037129245.1). Classification (GTDB taxonomy): domain Bacteria; phylum Desulfobacterota; class Desulfuromonadia; order Geobacterales; family Pseudopelobacteraceae; genus JACRCG01. The sequence goes on along the minus strand of JBAXVE010000035.1, from coordinate 29,910 downwards.
GCAATGGCTCGTTATCGACAAAAATTCCGAATTGGTGTAACACTCCCTCTTGACAACATTCCGTATAATGGTACAGTGTCGGCGGAATAGACTGCACGTACCCGCATCTGATGCGTGAAAACGATAAGCACTTTGACGGTGCACACACTGGAAAGGAGAGAGTCCATGGCCACAGCCAAGAAAGCAGCAGCTCCAGCAAAGGCAGTCAAGCAGAAAGCCGTAGCAGCAGTCAAGGTTCAGGAGGTGAAAGTCGCACAGAAGGAGAAGCCGGGCGGTGAAGTGCTGGTGCTGGAGAACATCGCAACACTTTCGCGCGTTGTCGATTCGCTGGTGGAGACCCTGAACATGCTTGTCCAGAAGTCTGAAAGCATGGCTCATCACATCGTTGCCACTGAAGAAGTTCTGGCAGAGGTGGTTGCCGAAACCGGCATCAACCTGGCCAGAGTCAATGCCCGCATCCGCACAAAAATGGCCGCAGGCACCGACAATATCGGCGATCCCAGCAGGGCGATCGACGTAGCTGCTGCTATCGCTTCTCCACGTGCCCGCAGATAGGCGTTTTCAGTAATCGCGTGAGTTTGATGTAACCGGCTTCACTGCACTCGTATTCAGAGTCAGCAGTGGAGCCGGCTTCATTTCAGCGGAGTAAATTATGCTTCAGTTTTCATACGGCATGAGTGCCGGAGCTGTTATATTTGATTTCGACGGAGTGATCGTTGACACGGAACCGCTCCACTACCGCTCTTTTCAGAGGGTTCTGGAACCGCTGGGCATGCACTTTTCATGGGAGGAATACGTGCAGACGTATATCGGCTTCGACGACCGGGATGCGTTCAGGGAAGCGTTCCGCGCCCAGGGGAATGGCGAATGCTACGATCTTGAGGAGTTGATATCACGCAAGGCACTGACGTTTCAGGACGTCATCAAGGACGGTGTAACCCCCTACCCCGGCGTCATCGACCTGATCCGGAAAATGGCGGCGACCGGAATACCGCTGGCTATCTGCAGCGGGGCTCTGCGGTCGGATATTGACCCGATTCTGGCAATGTTTGAAATTGCAGACTGTTTTGATACCATCGTCACCGCCGAGGATGTCAGTGCAAGCAAGCCTGATCCGGCCTGCTATTCACTGGCATACCGAAAGCTCATGGACGTTCGGCAGTCAACCGTATCGAAGCAGGAAACGATCGCAATTGAGGATACCTGCGCTGGTATCCAGTCGGCCAGCAGTGCCGGTCTGACCGTCTGCGCCGTGACCAACAGCTACCCCGCCGAAAAACTTTCCGCAGCACACTTCTGCACCGACTCACTCGAAAACCTGCTGAACTTCCGGACCGACTCGCACTGATTCATCTTCATCATACTATCGTGGAACGTTCTCCCGCGACATTTTGAGCCGTTTGCTCAGCGCCGACTGGGTAATACCAAGCAGGCGCGCCGCGATTGTCTGGTTGCCATTGGCACGGGCCAGAGCCTCTTCGACCAGCACCTCTGCCGCCACGCCGAAACTTGGCAGACGCTCAAGCCCCGCCAGCAGGCTTCGGTCAAATGAAATCGCCTGCTGTGGAGTATCCTCTTCGGGACGCCCCACAATCGAGATAAACGATTCCATCGAGAGTATGCGCTCCTTGTGAATGCTGACAGCGTTGAAAATCATCGCCTTCAACTCCCGCACGTTTCCCGGAAACGAATAGGTTGCCAGCAGCTGCGCCAGCTCCTTCGGGGGGGTCGGCTTTTTCTTGTTAAGCGCCCGGGCCGCTTCGGCAATGAAGTGATCGAGAAGCAGCGGAATATCGTCCTTACGCGCCCTGAGCGGCGGTATCTGCACATGGTGGGTGCAGAGCCGGTAATAGAGATCGCGCCTGAATGTGCCGGCCGACTGTTTGGAAGCCAGGTCATGATGGGTGGCAAAAACGATTCTGGCTCTGAGGCGTCGTGGACGATCACTGCCGATCGGAAAATACTCCCCCTCCTGCAGCAGACGCAGCAACTTGACCTGTGAAGCAGTTGAAAGGTCCCCGATCTCGTCGAGAAACAGCGTGCCGTCGGCAGCCTCCTCAATCATCCCTTTCCGCGCCTGCTCAGCACCGGTAAAGGCACCGCGCAGGTGCCCGAAAAGTGTATCGGCAAAAACGGCGTCATCGAGCCCGGCCACATTGAGCGACACAAGCTGGCCGCTGCAACCGCTGAGGGTATGGGCTGCCCTGGCTATCAGTTCTTTCCCCACCCCGCTTTCGCCGCTGATCAGCAATGGTTCGGAGCTTTTTGCCACCGCCTCGATATATGAAAAAATCGCATGCATGGCATGGTCAGCGGTAACGATACCGGCAAAGGCCTGCGGATGCTGCAGGGTGCCGGAAAGCATCCTCCTGGACATCTCCCGGTTTTCGCGCTGCAGTTCCAGCATACGGACGGCCCGCTGGACACCGCTGACAATCCGGTCTTCCTCGGCTGTTTTTACGTAGTAATCGTATGCTCCGGCCTGCATACAACGAACGGCGGTCTCCAGCTGGTTCATGCCGCTGATGATCATCACGATTATTCCGGGATACTCTTCGGTAATCCGTGACAGCAGTTCGTCCCCCGCCAGATGGGGCATAGTCAGGTCGAGCAGCACGATCCCCACGTTGCCGTCAGTCCTCAGAATCCCCATTACATCGCGGCTGTCTTCACAGGTAATGATATTGGTAATCCCGGCGCAGCGTTCGAGCGTAATCGAGAGGGAGAGCAACCAAGCCGGCTCGTCGTCCACCAGCAGAACAGAAAATGAAGGATACGCTGTTTCAGGCATTGACAGATCCTTTCCGCAGATCCGGCAGAGACAGCTTTACCGTTGTTCCTCTGCCCGGATCCGAATCAAAATCAAGCGTGCCGCCATGTTCCTTGATAATGGTGGCTGAAACCGACAGTCCCAATCCGGTTCCGCCGCTTTCCCGTTTGGTCGTAAAGAACGGGTCCGTGAGGTGCGAAATATTTTCCGGCGGAATCCCGACCCCTTCATCTTTTACCTGCAGCACCACGCAGCTGTCCACCCTGTCATGAAAGGTGGTCACGGAAATGCTCCGCGATTTGTCCGGCAGCGCCTGGCAGGCGTTGATCAGCAGGTTAACGATAACCTGCTCTATTCGCTGGGCATTGCCGGACACCGGCGGCAGATCATCGCCGTACCTGACGGAAAAGTGATCGGTGGTTTTACGAAGTGAACTCTCCACTAGGCGCACCGAAGCCTGAACGACCGCATTGAGATCAATCGGCTCCATGCCAAACTCGGTGTCACGGCGGGCAAAGTCCTTCAGATCGTCGACAATGCGCTTGATCCGTTTGGCCCCCTCCTGCATTTCATTCAGCAGATGCGGAATTTTCCCTTTCATCCTCGAATAGGGGAGTCCACCGTACGTGAAGTCGCCATGCTGACGGAAATGCTCTTCAAGTACCGCCTCCGCATCGCAACTGGCAGCCTTGAGCGTCGGAACATTCAGCAGAATGAGGCCGTTGGGGTTGTTGATCTCATGGGCCACTCCTGAAACCAGGATTCCGAGGGAGGTCATCTTGTCAGCCTGGATCAGCTTATCCTGTTCGAGGCGCAGCTCCTGCAGCGCCTGCTCTTTTTCTGAAACTTCGCGTGCCAGCTCTTCGGTGCGCTGCCTGACCTTGCGCTGCAGCGTGCGCGACCAGATGATGGTGCCGGTCAGCAGCAGCACCAGCGGCACAAGCGTCATGGCACCGTACTGCAGCACCTTTTCCCACGAAACCCTGGGCGGCTCAAGTACCCCTAGCCATTTGTCGTAAATGACCTGGTATTGTCCGGTCTTTTTGAGAATCGCCAGCCCTTCGTTCAGGTGGGCCAGCAGCTCGGCATCTCCCTCCCGCACGGCAAAAGAGAAGGGAAAGGAGGCAACGTTTCGTGCCACCGGTTCGAGATTGGTGAGTTTGTTCTCACGGATGATGTACATGCCGGGGAGCAGGGCGACCACAGCGTAGTCATTCTCCCCTGATGCCAGCAGCCGCAGACCGTCGGCGGGCGTTTCCGTCAGAACGAGATCTTTACCGAAACCGAGCGATTTCAACCGCTCGTGCATGATGCCGTTGCGGTGAACAACCACTTTTTTTCCGGCAAGATCAGCGAGAGTTGAAACTGCCGGCGTTTCGCGACGGGCGAAGATGGCATGCTGCACGACCGTATGGGGAGAAGCGAAATCAAATATTTTCTCGCGCTTTTCCGAGTAGGACATCCCCAGCGTCATGTCGATCCGCCCGGCAGCCAGATCGTCATGCATCTTTGCCCATTCGCCGATCCTGATATCGACCGTCATTCCCATGACGTCGGCAATCGCCCGCAATAGCTCCACGGTGAAGCCGGTCGGCTGGCCGTTTTTGTCAGGGAATTCGTAGGGCGGATACCCCCGGTTACCACCGACCCGGATAATCTCGGCGTCGGCAGCCGCCGGCACGGCAACCGAAGCCGCCACCAGAACGGCAGCCAGACAGCAGAAGGCAAGCAGTTTCCGGAGCGACAGACAGATGGGCCACGCTTTCATGTAAAAACTCTTTTCCGCATTATCGCATCCCGGGTAATTCCGTCAGTCGATCCTGTTGATCGAAATGACCGTTTTCCCTTTGTTGACCATCCCCGCCTTCTGGACGACCTCCAGCAGAATAACGTCACCGGTGGCCTGATCGAAAGCAACATCGGCCAGATATCCGGGTGACTGGCGGGTATGCCATTTTTCCTTGAGGACGGCACCGCTCCAGTCGAATCCGTAGAGAGAATATTTGTCGTACGAGCGATTGTTGCCGACGGTGAAAATACCTTCGTTACGGGGAACGACGACCGTGCCATCCTTCAACACCTCGACTCGCTGCTCCAGAAACGTCCAACGGTACTGGTCCCCGATTCTGCGCTGATTCTCAGCCGATTCGTTTTTGAAGAACTTTTCCGACCCGCCGTAACTATCGCTGCTTTTCCAGACTTCCGCTCCGTCCCGCGAGAATACGACCAGATGTCCATCCTCATCCAGAAGTATGAACAGGCTTCCTCCGGTACGGTCATCCAGGCGGTTAAAATTGAAGATATTTCCCGAACGGGGAAGCTTCAGCGGGTTTGTGGCTGTCAGTTTACCCGCAGTCAGGGCAAGCTCCTTGAGGTCGCCGTAATAACCGCCGCCGGTTGCCAGCTCCTGAACATAGATCGTACGGTGAGCCGCATCCTGCCCAATCCCCCGGAACAGCCAGGGGAGCCCCCCAACTGTCATCGTCAGGGCCGATCCTTCATAGGTGTATACCCGTGAAGCAACTGTTTCACGGTCAACAATTGAAACGTACAGCTCAGGAATGCCGTTTCCGTCAAGATCTGCGGTGTCAATGGCCAGGATTTTTGCCGGGGGCGCTATGCTGACTTCTGCCACCAGCTTTAATTCTTTCCCCTGCAGATAGGTTCTGATGATGCGGTCGCCGGCCACAAACAGTTCCCGTTCACCCGACGGCAGGGTGCGGCCGTAGGCGATGCTGCCGAATACTCCATCTATCGGCGCACCCGACCAGCCGCTGGACGATGCCCTGGAAACCGGTTCGGCCTTGATCGTGTACTGCTGCGGCTGGGCAGCCTGTTTCTGAACCGCACCATCCTGTGGCGCTGCTGACGCCTTCGCAGGAGCAGCGGCAACAGGCGCTGCCGGCGGAGGGGCCGGCAGTGGCGGAGCCTGCAAAACCGCCCCCTTTGCCAGCTCAATATCTATCTTGCGCGCCAGTCGTCCGATCGCCGGGATGATCTCCCCCTCCCCTTCCCCCTGCTCGAATACCTTGACCAGGCTATCACTCGCCCGGTTCTTGATCAATATATCCAGACTGAACATTTTCCCGAACTGAGTATAGCTGCCGCTTACCAGAAACTCCGCCTTGTCAGCTTTTTCAACCAGCCGCACCTGTGCGGAATCAATACGGGATGCAAGCATCGCCTGGAGCGAATGCCGAAGTTCCCCGCTGTTGGCAGCCCCGGCAACGTTGAATTCGGCTACATACAGCTTGAAAGGTGCAGCGAGACAGATCCCGGAAAATGCACCCAGCAGGATCAGCAGTGACAGCGCGTTCACGATCGGTTTCATTGTGGACTCCTTTGCATCGGTGGTGATGATGACGGCAAGTATTACCCGATTATTCGATAATTCGTAATCAAAAAACGTGCACACGGTACAAAACCATGTGCACGTCAGTCACAAAATCCTCAACCTGTTATCACGCTTAGAACGTCAGATTGAGTACAATCATGTTTTTCCAGGGGTTGTCGGGAGTCTTGATGCTGCCGTCAACCAGTTTTGCGGTGTCCTTGTAGTAGTCGCCCAGGAACACGTACCCGCTCACCAGGCTGGCGGTCAGGTTTTCACTGATCTTGTAGCCGAATTCGGCATTGATTTCCGTGCCGATGTAGTTGCTGTTGTACTTGCCGCTGGTCTGGTTCTTTGGTTTGAAGGTCTGGTTTTCCTGTGCCACGGCGGCCAGACCGAGATTGGTCTTGATGAAGGCGTTGTCTATTTCAACATCGTAGCCGAAGAAAGCACCCTTGACACCCATGTTGTAGTTGGTGATGGTGTTGATCAGGGCGCGGTCGGTATTGGCAGCATATTTCGTGTTGGTGATCAGCATTGTCATCTGGGCGGCCGGGAATGTGGATGTGGTGTTGCCGTCACCCAGCTGGTTAAGCCCCTGGAATGCGCTCACGTGACCTTTTCCGTCATCGCCGGAGGCATAGAGGAAGTTCGCTCTGGCTGTGCCGGGGCCGACTTTCATCTTGCCGCCCATATTGAGCGCAAAGGATGAAACCTTCTGACCGACTTGCCCGAAGTTATTGACCGGATTGTCGCCGAACTGGAACAGGAAGAAACCGTCAACCGTGCCAGGTCCGAAATTGTAGGAGGCGTTCAGACCCATGGTGTTAATAACGTTCGAACCGGAACCGAGATTTTCGTACACGACGTAATCTGACGCACCGATTTTCAACGCCTTGCTGACGTCGTACTTTACGTCGAGCATGAATGAATCCAGCGAATGGCGTCCCGGCACTTTCTCGACACTCTGGCCATTCTGGGTGCCTGCGTTGCCATAGACAGCAGGAACCGTGGAGGTGCTTCCCTTGAAGTTCCGGTTATCGTAGCCGCGCATCCAGTTAAAATTGATGGTGGTATTTTCAAGCTTGGTCACCGTCGTCACTGCTGCTGCATCGGTGCCGATGAAGATCCCCTTGTAAACGTCGTCAACCGGCTGGATACCGACGCGAGCCGTAGTCGGAAGGTAGGGCACCTTGAACTCCATGTAGACGTTCTTGGTTTCCAGGTTGACCTGGTCGGCTTCCATGGCGCCACCATAGTTTCTGCCGCCCGACAGCAGCACATCCTGTGACGAGTCACCCCAGCGCGAATCAATTTCGAACTGCGTCACCAGCTTCACGTCATTATTCAGCTTGCCGGTGTATTTCAGACGGGCACGCTGCTCGGTGAAGAAAAATGACTTGCCGAGGTTGTTGTACGACAACTTGCTGAGTCCGGATGCGTCATTACCGCCTGCCTGGTCGAAGTTGGTGTAGTCACCCTTGACACGCAGCATACCGTTGAACTGGTGCTCGATGGCATACGCCGATGTCCCCATACATCCCAACGCCGCCAGTGCGGCTACCGATACTTTCATACTGCGTTGTTTCATCTCTGCCTCCTCGTAATGGTCTGTTCACAACGATATTCCGGTGAACGATCTGTGATGCAAAACGTTATTCGTTACTGAGAAACCTACCTCCCTTCCTGAGTGATGTGTATATGGTCGACTCCCTGAAAAAGTGGGGGCATCTCATAACTGCCCCCCATTGAAGGAGGTACTGCTGCAAAAAAAGCTGGCCTTCAGCCGGAAGTCCTGAATCTGCCGTTCAACAGACGCCAGAGCGGCAGCGTCACGGTCAGCAGGATGGCGATTCGGGCGACCTGAAACGAGGTGACCAACGGCACCCCGAGTTTAAGTATCTTTGCGGTAACGCACATCTCGGAGATTCCTCCAGGGGCTGTCGCCAGCATCATGGTCGGCAGTGAGATGCCGTAGATTTTTGCGATTCCGATCCCGGTCAGCAGAGAAAGGAGCAGCGACAGAAGCGCACTCGCCAGGGTGCCGAGGAGAAAATTGAGCGATTCAGCCCGCAATGCAGGATCAAAGCGGATGCCGAGCGCCCACCCGATCAGCAGCTGACCGGTAATGATCAGCAGCGGCGGCATGGCCGAGAGGCTGATGCTGTTGACCGTCAGTGCAAAGCTGGCCACCAGCGGCCCGAGCAGCCAGGCATTGGCGATATCGAAACGGGCGAATATCAGCCCGCCGCAGAGCGCAGCACAGAGCAACAGGGCCAATCCGGAATAACTGATCAGCTTGGCCAGCGGCTGATACATGTCGCTCCCACCCGCACCGTACCACGTGAGTACCACCGGTACGGTCGATACAACCAGCAAAACCCGCAGCGAATGGGAGAGGGCCACCCGGTCAAAACGGGCGCCGGCACGCTCACCCAGGATAGCCATCTCGGCCGCCCCTCCCGGCACACTGGCAAAAAATGCGGTGGTGGCGTCAATCCCCGCAATCCGCTGCAGCAGCCTGCCGCCAAGCCAGGCAAAGGCAAGAGCAGCAACTCCAGCAGCAAGGATGGCCCAGCCGAATGTCACAATCTGCCTGACGATTTCAGGTGAAAAATACAGCCCCAGGGCAGAGCCGATGATCAGCTGGCCCGCTTGACGACCACCCGGAACGGCAGCGATATCGGTGCCGTACATATTGAATCCGCCGGTTACAAAGAGCGGCCCGAGCATCCAGGGGAGCGGAATGTGGCAGGTGGAAAACAGCAGACCACCGACCAGGCTTAGTAAAAGCCCTTTTGCAATGCCGCTTGATGAGATGAGCGGGAGAGCCATCGATCAGAAGAGCCAGAGATGATCGGCCGGGATGTCGATCAGACGTTCGCCGGGTGGAATGAACTCGGCGCCGTAGCCGCGGATACTGGTGCCGCCCAGATCGAAAACGTATTCCCAGGTGTTGCCAAGGTAGACAGATGCGGTTAGCGGCAGACGAATGCTGTTTTCGCCTGGTGTCTGGACAAGTTTGATACGCTCAAGACGCATGACCGCCGTGGCTTTGTCACCGCTTCGCAACGGCTTTCTCAGTTTTCCCCTGAGTTCCCAGCCATTTCCTTTGATGGAAGCAGAATCGCCGTTCACCGTGCTGATTTCGCCGTTGATAATATTGTTGGCCCCCATGAACTCTGCTACGAAGAGTGACGACGGCTCGCCGTACATCTGCTGGGGTGTGCCGGACTGCTCAATCACGCCGTCCTTGAGCAAAACGATTTTGTCGGCCATGGCCATGGCTTCCGCCTGATCGTGGGTGACGCAGACCGCTGACAGGTTGAGGTCGATGATCAGTTGACGCAGCCAGATTCTGGCCTCTTCGCGCAGCTTGGCGTCCAGGTTGGAAAGCGGCTCGTCCAACAGAATCACCTGCGGCTTGTAGACCAGAGAGCGTGCCAGGGCCACCCGCTGCTGCTGCCCGCCGGAGAGCTGGTGCGGAAAGCGGTCTCCCAGATCACCGAGACCCAGATTGGCAAGCACTTCATCGACCCGCTTTTTGATCTCGTCCGCACTGTTTTTCCTGAGTTTGAGACCGTAGGCCACGTTGTCGAAGACGGTGCGATGCGGCCAGAGTGCATAGGACTGGAACACGAAGCCAAGGCTTCGCTTTTCGACCGGCACCTCAATCCCCTTTTCGCTGTTGAACGCCTCCATATCGCTGATCCTGATCGTCCCCTGCGAGGGGAGTTCCAGGCCGGCGATGGTACGCAGCAGGGTCGTCTTGCCACTGCCGGAGGGACCGAGCAGCGCAACGATCTCGCCGCGGGCCACCTCCATTGAGACCCCTTTCAGGATCGAGTTGTTACCGAGAGTGACGTGCAGATTTTCGACAGCTAGTTCAATCATGTAATTTAACTCCGTAACGCAGGGCGATACCCATCCCGACGCTTACCAGTAATATGTTGATGAATGAGAGGGCCGAGACGATCTCAATCGCTCCGGCACCCCACAGGGATACCAGCAGGGAGCCGATCACCTCGGTGCCGGGTCCGAGCAGATAGACGCCGGTTGAATATTCCCGTTCAAAGATCATGAAGATCATCAGCCAGCTCGCCAGAAGCCCGTAGCGGATCAGCGGCAGCGTGACGTGACGGCTGACCTGTCCGGCAGTGGCGCCGGTGACGCGGGCACACTCCTCAAGCTCCGGGCCAACCTGCAGCAGGGAGGTCGAGATCAGGCGCATGCCGTAGGCCAGCCAGACGACCGAATAGGCCAGCCAGAGACTGACCAGGGTTTTTCTAAAGGGGGCCAGCGGCGGGAAGAAGAGGAATACCCAGAGAAACGCAAGGCCGGCCAGCAGCCCCGGAATGGCTCGTGGTGTCATGACGGTGTAGTCGAGCAGCCTCGTCCAGCCGTTATTCTTGCGGTGCGACGCCAGACCGATAAAGGTGAAGCAGATCACTGACAGGCCGCCCCCGATAACCCCCAGCAGCACCGTATTGACGACGCCGCGCATCAGGTTGCCCTGCTCGAAGACCGATTTGAAATTCCCCAGGGTAAACGCCTCCAGGAAGGTAACCCCTTCACCCCAGTTGGTCACGAAGGCGCGAAACACCACCCCGAACATCGGGATGATCACAGTCACCATCAGCCAGATTACAACCAGCCCTGAGGCCACCCAGCGCCACCCCCCCAGGGGAAGCATCCGCTGCCGGGCCCCTTTCCCCTTGAGGGTGATGTATTTCTGGGCGTTGCGAAGCAGGTAGCGCTGCGACAGCACCATCGGCAGCGTAATGGCGACGATGCACATGGCAACGGCAGCCATCAGGTGGTAGGAGGGAACCCCGAGCTTGTTGGTCAGTTTGTAAAGGTAGGTCGAGAGCACCAGGTGCCCTTCCGGGTCGCCAAGCACCAGTGCCAGGCCGAATACCTGGAAGCCAAGGAAGAAAACCAGCATGCCGCTGTAGATCAGCGCCGGAAACACCATCGGCAGGCTGACCGTCAGAGCCACCTTAAGCGGTCCGGCACCGGCCACCCGTGCAGCCTCCTCGACATCGGAACCGAGACTGCGCAGCGCCGAGGATGAATAGAGGTACACGTGCGGAACGTGGGAAAGACCGGCGATTAAGACGATGCTGGTGATGGAGTAGAGATTCCACGGCACGGTGCCGATCAGCTTTTGCACCCAGAGTGAAAAAAATCCGACCGGCCCGACGGCAACCGTATAACCGAAACAGAGCACCATCGGCGAGACAAACACTGGAATCAGGAGCAGCGGTTCAATCCAGCTCCTGCCCGGCATATCGGTCCTGACCATCAGGAACGAGAGCAGCCCCCCCAGCGGCACGGAGATCAACCCCATGCCGCAGGAGATGTACAGTGAATTCAGGAAGGCACGCTTAAAATCCGGGTCTTCAAAAATGAAGCGGTACGGATCAAGACTGTAGACCTTCACGGGCTGAAAGAACGGCGCGTTCAGAAAACTCTGCCAACACAACAGCCCGATCGGAAGGAACACCGCAACAGCGGTGAGAATGATCACCACTTTTCTGGAAAGGGGCATGAAATTCATTACTTGACGGTTCCGAGCGTCTGCTGCCACTTTTTAAGGAAATCAAGGCGTTTTTTCTGGTCTAGAAATTCGATCGTTTCGGCGCTGATCGGAATCGGCTTGGCGCCGGCGCCGAGTTGCTTGGAAAGTCCGGCCATGGTCGTCTCACCCTTGATGTCGCTGCGGATCGAGAAGAGATCGGCCTTGTCCGAGATCACCTGCTGGCCGCGTGCCGAAAGAACGTAGTCGAGCCACAGTTTTGCCGCGTTGGGGTGGGTTGCTTTTTTGGGGATGAAGATAACCCGTGACATGACGACCGTATAATCAGATGGGTAGACATAACCGATGGAGGGATCTTTCTTCGCTTTCATGAATGCGTAGGAACCGATGATGTTGTAGCCGAGCAGCGCCTCACCGGAGCTGATTTTTTCCATCATCGCGCCAGTGCTGGTGTAGACCTTCACGCCTGCGCCACCGAGCGCCTTGGCCATATCCCAGAAGCCGGCACCGTTATTTTTCAGATCCTGCGTCAGGTAGGAAAAGCCGACTCCGCTCCGCTCGGGATCGTACGATACGACCTTCCCCTTGAACTTCGGATTAGAGAGGATTTTCGAAAGGTCTGCGTGGGATTTGGGTATTTCAGCACCCTGCAGCAGTCGCTTGTTGTAGACGAAGGAAATCGGCTCATAGGTGGTACCGTAGGCCTGATCCTTCCAGGCTGCCCAGGCCGGCAGCTTTCCAGCTTCCGGAGAGTGGTAGGACACGGCGTACCCATCGCTGACCAGCTTGACCTGCAGATCCATGGCCGAACTCCAGAGTGCATCTCCGGTACCGCTGCCGGCGGCAGCTTCGCTGATGAAACGGTTGTACAGCTCGGTGCTGTTAAGATCGTTGTATTCGACCTTGATCCCGGGATAGAGCGCCTCAAAGTCCTTGACGATCGGCTCGGCAGCCTTGGTATCGGTTGTGGCGTAGATAACGACCTTCCCCTCCTTCTTGGCGGCGTCGATGATTTTCTGGTATTCGGCCGGGTAGCCGGCCGGAGGTGCGGCGATTGCTGCTACGGGCAGAAGCAGGACGCCCAGGCCGGCGGCAATCTGTTTGATGATCTTTGCAGCGCGTGTAAAACTCATGTCTGATCTCCTTTGTGGTGCGTGGAATGTGGGACGGTCACTGTCCAAAAATAAACCCTGTTCTATGGCGGCTGATTGAGCAAGCAGGGTGCCATCCGGATCAAAAAATCATAACCTGTCGCATTTACGATTATATTTGCTATTTTGTGTATCCACATGTTTGAGCAATGGGTATGACTAAAGTTGCAGCCGAATCAGGATGGCCGCCCGCAGATGCCGATAAATCTGCATCCGGAGCATTATGCCGAAAGTTGTTGCCATGACTTTGCTCATACCCATCGCTGAACCTGCCGGAAACGAGACCGTGCCGACATCAATTTGATACATTGACAGCATACTGATTATATGCATAATGACTTTATTCCTGCGGTGAGGTTGAAACTGACATGTACGACATCGAAAACAGTATCGGATTTCTGATATCCAAGGGGTATCAGCGGGCTTGGGCGATCATGCGGGAGGAGATCGACAGGTATGACCTGACCCCCCCCCAGTTCGCACTGCTGGCGTTTCTCTGGCAGCAGGACGGCATGACCCAGGTCGAGCTCTCCGAAAAGGGACAGATCGACCGGACGACCGTCGGCGGGTTGATTGACCGGCTGGTGAAAAACGGATGTGTGGAACGCCGACAGCACCCGCAAGACCGACGAGCCTACAAAATCCATCTGACCGATCGTGGACGCGAGCTGGAAGAACCGCTGTCGGATTGCGCCAGGGTTGCGCTCGACAGGTTCACCGCCGATTTGAGTGAAAGTGACGTGACCGAATTGAGGCGACTGCTGCTGATATTGCGAGGGGAACGGAGGGTGTATGAAATTCCTTCCTGCTAGCCTGCTCTGCCTGATACTGCTTGCCATTGCCACCGGATCACAGAGTGCTGTACTGACGCTTAAAGAGTGTCTCCAGTCGGCAGAAACCGGCAACCCGGCGCTGAAGGCCGCTGCCTGGGACAGCCGCATTGCACAGGAAAACGTACGCCTGTCGATGGCGGCCGGTTATCCCCGCATCGACGCCCAGGCCGGCTATACGGCACAGCTCAATGCCCAGGCCGTCAGGCTGGGAGGCGTCACCGCCGAAACCCAGGAACCGGACTTTGCCTTTGCAGGGGTTTCCCTGAATTACACGCTCTACGATTTCGGACGGCGCAGCGCCCGCCAGCAGCAGACACAGGCCGCACGCGCGGCCGTTTCCCACTCCTACGAATCCCGCCGCAGCAGCATTGCACTGCAGGTCATCGAAACCTATTTCCGCGTTGCCGAGAGTGACCGCCGTATCACGGCAGCCCGCGAGGAGGTCGCCCGGGTGGATAAGCACCGCCGGGTAGCACAGGTACTTTTCGAAGAAGGAGCCGTAACCCGCAACGATGTACTGCAGGCCGATGTGCGACTGGCAGCGGCCCGACAGAAATTGCTGACACTCGCCAATCTGCGCGAAAATCAGTGGCTGCTGCTTAATTTCCTGACCGGGCGTCCTGCTGAAGCCAGGGGCGAACTCGACGATAACGCAACTCTGCAGCCGGTCAGCACTCCGGACAAGCCGGGTACTGCACACGCCAGACGCCACGACCTTCAGGCTCTGCGCCATGAGATCCGCGCCCGTGAATTCGAGGTGGCAGAAAGCAGGGAGAGCTATTATCCGGAGCTGTTCACCCGTCTCGGCCTCGATTACGTCCAGAACGACAAGGTGCGCGAGCAGACGCTCATGTCGGCAACCGTCGGTATCAGACTCAGCATCTTCGACGGCTTTGCTTCGTCCTCAGTCAGGGAACGTGCCGTGCATAATCTTTCACGAAGCCGGGATACGCTGCGTAATCTTGAAGCGCAGACTGACCTGGAAATCGCCACGGCCAGAAATGACGCTGCAACGGCTGAGGCCAGGATAGAAATGGCGCGTGCGGCCATCAGCCAGAGCGAAGAGAACCTTCGCATTACCAGAGAACGCTATCTCGAACGGGTCGGAACAGCCACCGACGTCATGGATGCCCAGAGTCTGGCGACCCAGGCAAAAAGCGACTACCACGCGGCTCTGTACGACCACCAGACAGCTCTCGCCCGTCTGCTGAAGGCATCGGGGGAGCTGTAACCGACATGGAGAACCAACCTATGAACGAGAAATCAATCCCGGTTCCGGCACCCGCAGAAACCGCCTCCGCACCGGAACAGGCCGGATCCGGCAGACGCATGCGGGCCATAATCATCCTGCTTTTGATAGTACTCTGCGGCGGCTGGTTGATCGCCCGCTGGTTCATCCGCAGCCAGACGCACATAGAAACCGACAATGCTTTTGTCGATGCCCACGTCCTGGCAGTTTCATCGCGGGTCCCCGGCACGGTCACCGCAGTGCATGTGCGTGACAATCAGCAGGTCAAAAAAGGTGACTTGCTGGTCGAGATCGATCAGCGCGACTACCAGATGCAGGTTGATCAAGCTTCTGCCGGAGTCGGCGTCGCGCTCAATGAAACCGGCGGAGAACAGCGCAAGGTATCCGGCGCACAAGCGGTTGTCCAATCGGCCACAGCCCGCTTCGAGCAGGCCGGCATTGACCTGCAGCGCGGTGAAAAGCTCTTCTCGCGCGACGTTATTCCCCGCGAACAGCTTGACCGCCTGACAACCGCACAAAAGGTTGCCGAAGCCCAGCTTCGCGAAGCAGAAGAGGCACTCAAGCGGGTTCGTGCAGAGGCGGGACTGTCCCCGAAAGGGGGTGGCACGGCAAAAGTTCAGCTGCGCGCAGCCCAGCTGGAGGACACACGCCTGAAGCTCTCCTACACGAAAATTTATGCGCCCCAGGACGGCTCGATCACCCGCAAATCGGTTGAGGCAGGGGCGATCATCCAGGCCGGACAGCCGCTAATGGCGCTGGTGCCACTGAGCAACGTCTGGGTTACAGCCAACTTCAAGGAACGCCAGCTGACCCACATCAAGGCCGGGCAACACGTCGAGTTCACGGTTGACGCCTACCCTGGCCGCAGCTTCAAGGGGACCGTTGACAGCATCATGGCCGGCACCGGCGCGGCTTTCTCGCTGCTGCCGCCCGAAAACGCCACCGGCAACTACGTCAAGGTTATCCAGCGGATACCGGTCAAGATCGGCATCACAGGAGTCCCGGATCCCCGCTATCCGTTACGGGTCGGCATGAGCGTTATCCCGACCGTGAATACCGGCAGAAGTGCCGCCGACGTTATTAAAGGGCTCAACCCGTTCTGATGGAGGACGGCAGAACCATTAATAAATGGCTGATCACCGTAACGGTGATGCTGCCGGCCATCATGGAAATCATCGATACCTCGGTGGCAAACGTGGCCCTGCCAAATATGCAGGGGAGTCTCAACGCCGGCACCGATGAAGTCACCTGGGTACTGACCTCGTACCTGGTGGCAAATGCCGTCGTACTGCCAATGACCGGCTGGCTGGCGCGGCTGTTCGGTCGCAAGCGCTTCCTGATGACCTGCATCGTTCTCTTCACGCTGGCTTCACTGCTCTGCGGGGCGGCCCCCAACCTGGCCATACTGATCCTGTTCCGCGTCATTCAGGGGGCCGCCGGCGGTGCCCTGATACCGATCAGTCAGGCAATCCTGATGGAGACCTTCCCGCCGCGCCAGCAGGGGATGGCCATGGCGATTTTCGGCGTCGGGGCCATGTTCGGCCCGATCGTCGGACCGGCTCTGGGCGGCTGGATAACCGACAATATGAACTGGCGCTGGATTTTCTACATCAACCTGCCGATCGGCATCATCGCCATGATTCTCTGCGCCTTCTTCATCTTTGACCCGGCCTATCTGCGCCAGCGGGCCACCAACCTTAAAATTGACTACTGGGGCCTGTTCCTGCTTACAGCCAGCATGGGCTCTCTGCAGCTGGTTCTTGACAAGGGTCAGCAGGAAGACTGGTTCAACTCCTCCTTCATCATCGCCTTCAGCCTGATTTTTGTTGTGACGCTGGCCGCCCTGATTTATGTCGAAATGACCCACGAAAGCCCGATCATCAATCTGCGGCTCTTCAAAAATGTCTCCTTCGCATCCGGCAACCTGATCATGTTTGTGGTCGGCTTCTGCCTCTACAGTTCGATCATGCTGATTCCGCTCTTCCTGCAGACTCTGATGGGCTACTCGGCCACCAATGCCGGAATGGTCATGGCACCCGGCGGCATCGCCACTCTGATTACCATGCCGTTCATCGGCGCCGCACTGGCCAAACGCGACGGCAGGAAAATCGTTTTTTTCGGCCTGCTGATCGGAGCCACCTCCATGTTCATCATGCAGGGGCTCAACCTGCAGGGCTCTTTCTGGACCTACACCTGGCCGCGCATCGTACTGGGAGTCGGGCTGGCAATGATCTTCGTTCCGCTGACCACGGTAACACTCTCAACGATTCCCAAAACCGAAATGGGGAATGCCACCGGCATGTTCAACCTGCTGCGCAACATCGGCGGCAGCGTCGGCATCGCCATGGCGGCCACCCTTTTGGCCCGCAACCAGCAGTTTTACCAGACATCACTCGTCGCCCGCATCAACCCCTACAATCCGCTCTGGCAGGAACGCTTCAGTTCCATCAAACAGTCACTGATTGCAAAGGGGATCAATGCTTCTCAGGCTGACACAACCGCACTGACTATGATTTACGGCGTCGTGCGCAGAGAGGCCGGCGCCCTCTCCTTCAACTATATTTTCTTCATTCTGGGGATCGCCTTCCTGATCATCATACCGCTGCTAACTCTACTCAAGCGGTCAGAGCATTCGGCGCCGGGAGGGATGGGGAATTAATGCTCCACGGCACCACCATGTTGCTCAGGATTCGACCTCTGAAAAATAATATTCAAGAGTCCGGCTCGACTGCCGATATTCTCATTAAAGTCAAAGTTTCAGAAGGAGGCCGCCATGGTATCGGGAGTTTCAGGTAACAAAGCCGTTCAGACGTATACGCACCAGCCCCCGCAGAGCACGTTTCAACGTCAGGCTGCAGCTCCCAGATCGACAGCACAGACTGCTGATACGGTAAATATTTCGAATCAGGCCCGCCGGCTGGCATCTGATGTCACGAGCGGTGCCAAAGAGACCTCTGAACCGAAAGCGCAAAAGGCAGCCGAGGCAGTACGGGGGAGAACATAATCAGCGCGTAAGTAGCATTCTGTCAGTAATACTATCGGGGACACGGCTTGATACAGCGTGTCCCCATTTGCGTTTGTAAGAGAGAAATCGCTTGCCTTTTGAGGTGGGTGTGAATAGTTTGGCGGAGTCGCACCAATAGGAAATTCAGATCGAAATACTTCTTCGTGATAGAACCCCGGGAGGAACTGATGGGCAGTGACAGCAGAAGAACGTTTCTTGGACTGTGTCTTGGCGGTCTTGGAGCAATTGCGGCCGCGGCGGTCGGATGGCCGCTGTTCCGTTACCTGGCGCCCCGCTCCAGCAAGGAGTCGGCGGGGAAAATCGTGATACCTGAAAAAGAGATCGCCACCGGCGATGCCAAATTCTTCGAGTATGCCGGTTCTTCAGCCGTTCTGGTGCGAAAGAAGGACGGCTCCCTGATTGCGCTTTCAGCCGTCTGCACTCACCTGGGGTGCATCGTGCAGTGGCAGAAGGACAAGCAGGATTTCCTCTGCCCCTGTCACGCCGGACATTACAGCCCCGACGGCGCCGTAACAGGCGGTCCTCCGCCAAAATCGCTTGCCAGAATCCCCTTCAGCGTGGCCGGCGGCACTATTACCATAGGATAATCGAGGAGGCTGCATGACACTGTTAAAGTCAATCGTCGACTGGGTCGACGTCCGCATCGGAGTGCGCGAGGTGGCAGAGCAGGAACTGACCGGCTACCTGCTGCCGCGCAACATCAACTCCTGGTACTCGCTGGGGAGCATTCTGTTGTTCGCCTTCGCCCTGCAGGTGGCCAGCGGCATCCTGCTTTTGATCTATTACGTTCCCGATGCCGACAAGGCCTTCAAGAGCGTCAGTTACATCATGAACGAGGTGCCCTTCGGCTGGCTGATCCGCATGTGCCACGCCGTCGGCTCGAACATGATGGTTCTTGCGCTGCTGCTGCACATGCTGTCGGTGCTTTTCATGGGAAGCTACAAGCGACCCAGGGAACTTAACTGGGTTACCGGTTTCATCCTGCTCAGCATGGTGCAGGGAATCTCGCTGACCGGCTATCTGCTTCCCTGGAGCCAGCTTTCGTTCTGGGCCACCACCGTAGCCACCAACAGTGCCAACGCCATACCGGTCATCGGACCGTACCTGGTCGAGTTTCTGCGAGGTGGCAAGCTGGTCGGTGCGCCAACCCTGGGGCGCTTCTTCGCGCTGCATGTGGCGCTCATTCCGGCCGGCATCGCCGCCATGATCGGCGCCCACCTGTTCCTGCTGAAACGGACCGGCGTTTCGGCGCCTCCGTTCGGTCAGGAGAACACCTCCAATCAATGGCAGGGGGACAGGTATCATTACGAACACCATCCGGGGGGAATCCCCTTTTTCCCGGTGTTCGCCCTGGAAGACCTCCGTTCCATCGCCATCTACATGGCCTGTTTTCTGGCGGTAGTGTTTTTCGACCCGTATCTGTTCTTCCCAAAAGACGCTTTCATTCCGGCCAATCCCTTCGTGACACCGGCCCACATCAAACCTGAATGGTATTTCCTGGCCAATTACCAGACACTGAAAATATTCCCTAACGAGCTGATCGGCCTGTCGCTGCAGGGTGCAGGTATGACCTTTCTGGCAATGCTCCCCTTTATCGACCGGGGGCCGGAGCGGCATCCGCTCAAGCGGCCGCTGTTCATGGCCTGTTCGATCGGCGGACTGCTGCTCTGGATCGGTCTGAGCGTCTGGGGGCACCTGTCATGAGATACCCTGCCCTTTACACGAAATTTTTCATGACGCTGGTGATATTCCTGATGACGGCTGCATTGATTCACCTGTCACCACACTTGGTGGCCGCCGAGGGACCGGCTGAAATTGTCTGTATCCAGTGTCACTCGGCGCTCCCTGAAAAATTCAGCGCACCCGTAAAACAGTGGCGCGGAAGCGTCCACGCCGAAAACGGCATCGGCTGCAACGACTGCCACGGCGGTGACCCGAAGGACGCTGCCAATGCAATGAAACCGGAACGGGGGTTCCTCGGCGCGCCGAAAGAACCGTCAATTCCCTCCTTCTGCGGCCGCTGTCATGTGGGAGTGATGAAGGACTACCTGGCAAGCGTTCATGGACGGGCACTTGGCAAAGGGGGGCCGACCTGTGTCACCTGCCATGGCAACCATCAGGTGGTGAAAGCCTCCCTTGAAATAATCAATGAAAAACGCTGCAGCCGCTGCCACAGTTTTGAGCGTGCCCGCACGATCAGACAGGCCATGCAGGAGACAGAGGGGCTGTTTATCTCCGTCGATGCGCGGATTCAGGCCTATAAAAAGATCGGCAGCGACACCGAGAAGCTGGAGAAGAGCCTCTTCTCGCTACGAAACAGCTTCCACTCACTGTTCCACAATGTCAACGTGGATACGGTAAAGAAGGAATCGACCGGCATCCAGGCTGAAGTCAGGAAAATTCAGACACAGCTGGACCAGTGGGATGAGGCTGGCGGAAAGAGAAAGTTTGCGGGAGCACTGGCCGTATCGTTCATGGTAATGATTGCGCTGGTCGCCCATCTGCTCCGAAAATCTTACCACCAATGAATGAAGTCAGAGATCGTTTAATGATCGAGGGGCTGGAGGAGCTGTTTCTTTCAGTGCAGGAGCGCATGGCTCTGCTTGAAAAAAGCAGGCTGGGAAGTGGCCTGACCTGGCAGGAATTGCAGACACTTGCCGGCTATTTCGATTCCTTCAGTGCCCAACCGGATACCTACGTCTGCCACCAGGGAGAACGGAGTGACTTCATCTGTATCGTCTGCCAGGGGCGGGTTGGCATTGTCAAGGAGGACCTGCAGCTCAATCGGAAAATGATTGCCACCATCGGACCGGGTCAATCAGTCGGCGAGATGGCCGTAATTGACGGAGAACCCCGCTCCGCATCGGTCATAGTCCAGTCACAGGCCCTGCTGCTGGTGCTTGATACTGCACAGTTTGATCGCATGTCAGAAGTTGCGCCCCGCCTGTGGGGGAAGTTTCTCCTGCAACTATCCCGAATTTTAAGTAGACGGCTGCGCCAGACCAGCGGCGTACTGGCTGAGTATCTTCAAAGCTAAAATATTCCCTCCACCTACCCTGAGAGCGGTGTTCTACTTGACACAGCAGGCAAATTGTCACATTGTTTGAAAACGATGTTCTGATGTTTTGCCAATTTGACCGGGGGCCCCGAATGAGCATCAACCTCTCCGAATCCGAAGAAAAATTCCGCAGCCTCTTTGAAACCATGCATGAGGGATTTGCCCTGCATGAAGTCGTCTACGACGATACCGGCGCAGCCACAGATTATCGCTACCTGGATGTCAACCCCGCTTTTGAACGCCTTACCGGACTTACCCGCAGCCAGGTCATCGGCAGAAGAATCCGTGAAATTCTCCCCACCATCGAAGAACAATGGGTTGAAACCTACGCCCGCGTAGCGGCCACCGGCGAACCGGCCGAACTGGAAAGCTACGTACCGGAACTTGACCGCCACTACCGCGCCAGGGCCTACTCGCCGGAACGGGGAAAATTCGCCGCCCTGTTCGAGGACATCACCGAACAGAAGAAAGCCCAGCTGGCGCTGCAGCGTCGGGAAGAGCAGCTGCGAGTGCTGTTTGAGTCATCCAACGCCGGTATCATCCTGATCGATCCGACCGGTATGCTCACCGTCGCCAACGATCGCGCTGGTGAGTTGTTCGGCGTTTCGGTTGCCGAACTGATCGGCACACAGTACCCAGACCTCATTCACCCCGACCAGCGCAGCATCGGCGGCGGAAAAATGCGCCGCTTGATTGACGGGAAAATCGATCATGTCATAACCGAGCGGCATTATATCCGCCGGGACGGCAGCGATTTCTGGGGCTATTTCTCCGGCAGACGCCACGAAGACAGCGACGGAAACCTGATCAGCCTGGTCGGACATATCAGCGACATCACTGAACGAAAGAAAGCCGAGGATGATCTGGAGGCGAGCCGCCGCCTCCTTACTGACATTTTCGAATTCAGCGGTATGCTGATCGCCGTGAAGAACCGGGACGGGCAGTACGAAATGGTCAACCGCAAGTGGGAAAATGTCACCGGCCGCTCCCGCCTTGAGGCCCTGGGCAGAAACGATGAAGAACTGTTCCCCTACCCAGTTGGTCAGCAGTTCCGCCAGAACGACCTGGAAGCGATGCAAGGCGACAGCTGCCTTGAAAAAGAGGAGGCCATCGAGGACGAAAACGGCAGGCTCCACTATGCAATTTCGCTGAAGTTTCCCCTCAAGGGGAGGGACGGGAGCGTCAGCGGAGTCTGCGTCATGAGCACTGATATCACCGAGCGAAGGCGCATCGAAGAAGAGCGCCGCACGTTTGAACAACAACTTCTCCATGCCCAGAAACTGGAGAGCCTGGGGGTACTGGCCGGAGGTATTGCCCATGACTTCAACAACATTCTGATGGCTATCATCGGCAACGCCGACCTGGCTTTAATGCGGCTCAACAGGGAATCACCGGCAGTGGAAAACCTGAAGCGGATTGAACAGGCTGCCGCCCGCGCCGCAGATTTGGCTCGGCAGATGCTGGCCTACTCCGGCAAAGGGAAATTCATGGTTGAAAATGTCGACCTGAACCAGCTGCTGGAGGATATGCTCCATATGCTGGAGGTATCAATCTCCAAGAAAGCCGTTCTCCGTTTAACTCCGGGCATCCCGCTCCCCTCCATAGAGGTCGACGCCACCCAGATGCGCCAGATAATTATGAACCTGGTGATCAACGCTTCCGAGGCAATCGGTGACAGAAGCGGCACTATTGCCATCTCCACCGGCAGTATGGAATGCGACCAGACTTACCTGCAGAATGTATGGCTCGACGAAAACCTGGCTGCAGGCCTGTATGTCACCCTCGAAATATCCGATACCGGCTGCGGCATGGATAAAGAAACCCTGTCAAAGCTGTTCGATCCCTTCTTCACCACCAAGTTCACCGGGCGGGGACTGGGAATGGCAGCGGTGCTCGGCATCGTCCGCAGCCACAAGGGGGTCATCCATGTCTATAGTGAGCCGGGAGTCGGAAGCAGCTTCAGAATCCTGCTTCCCGCCTCCGACCATTCGGGAGGGGGTGGCCGGTCTGAAGCTGATTGCCACAAAGATATCTGGCTCGGCAGTGGGAAGGTTCTGCTGGTCGATGACGAAGAATCGGTGCGCCGCATCGGATCTGAAATGCTTACAGAGCTTGGCTTTGAAGTGATCACGGCGAACGATGGCCGTGAGGCGATTGACATTTTCGCGGAAAATCCCGACGTCTCCTTTGTGATACTCGACCTGACCATGCCGCATCTTGACGGGGAACAGTGTTTCCGGGAACTACGCACCATCAAACCGGACGTTCAGGTGATCATGTCAAGCGGCTACCACGAACAGGAGGTCACCCGCAAATTTTTCGGCAAAGGCTTGGCAGGGTTCATCCAGAAGCCCTACAAACTGGATGTGCTGAGAGAGGCTATCCAGAAGATTTAACATACCAAAACGTCATTATCGCACTTTTGTTGACAGGTCCTTCAAAAACTGGAGCTTGCATGAATTTCTCACTGGGTAAAATCATCGCTTTTGCTTATGATTCCATCATGCGAAAGCTGTATCTGCATACCATTATCGTTGCCATATTTCTCCTGATCGTCATTTCCATAACCATCTGGGCCGGGAACACCCTCACCATGATCACCGCTATCGCCCGTTTTGAGCGTACCCACACGGTTTCCCGGGTTGAAGCCATGGTGGCTCTCCTGAAGTTTCATGATAATAAAAAGCCGGAGGAACTGGAAAGATTTCAGGCAAAAATGGCTATTACCCAGTCATACAACAAGGTTTTCAGCCGTTTGCTCGAGATGCGAAAAGATACATCCGATGCAGAATTTGTAAGGATTCTGGAAAGCACCTTCAGCGAAACTGATCACAATACGGCTGAGATCATCGTCAACAGGATAAAGGTTCTGTACTGGCACCCGATTTTGAAAGAGCTGGTTGCGAATGCAGGTAGTGCGAATCTGGTGGGGGAGAAACTAAAGGCACAGGCAGCACAATTTATCGCGGCGAACAATCAGGCTGAACGGACGGCCATCTTCGCAGAAATTGAAAAAACAGAAAATAAATTCATTTCCTACGAGGCTTCATTTTCAAAGAGCTGTAGTGATCTTTCCAGGCAAATATCTTCGTATGTCAACTATATCACCATGCTCCTCCTTATTATTTCGGTCGGCTTCACCGGTCTGCTGACATACCTGATTGCGAGATCGGTCATCCAGCAGGCGGCAAAGTATACATCCGATCTTGAAAAGGAAATCCAGGTACGCACGCTGGTGGAAGAAACATTGCTGTCGCTCAAGGACAGATTGCAGGAACAGAATGAAGAATTGCAGGTGAATGAAGAGGAGCTTCGCAGCCAGAACGATGAACTCCTGACGACTGAAGAGATGCTGCGGGTACAGATTGATGAATATGAAACCAGCCAGAAACTATTGAAAGAAAGAGAGGAGTCACTTTATCGCCAGTACAACCTGTTTTCCACGCTGTTGAACATTCTGCCGATTGGTGTTTTCATGGTGGAAGCACCGTCCGGTAAGCCGCTGGTGGCCAACCAGGCGGCTTCCGATCTCCTGGGACGGGGGATTCTCCCCGATGCCACCAAAGAAAATTTATCGAATGTTTACAAGGCATATAAAGCAGGCACCCATGATCCGTATCCGCCCGAAGAGATGCCGATCATATTGGGGATGAAAGGAGTGACGTCACATATCGACGACATGGAGGTAGAGCGACCGGACGGAACCAAAACTCTGCTGGAAATATTCGGTGCACCGGTGGCGGATGACAAGGGCAACATCTGGGCAAGCCTGGTGAGTTTTATCAACATTACTAATCGAAAGCGGGCAGAGGAAGCGATCCATAAGCGTATTTTATCTCTGACACAGCCAGCGGAAAGCGGCACCATTTCATTTGATGAACTGTTCGACGTCGACGACATCCAGCGGCTGCAGGATGAATTCGCCAGAGCCACCGGAGTGGCTTCACTCATTACGACCCCCGACGGTATACCGATTACCGCGCCGAGCAATTTTACCCGCCTCTGCAGCGAGATAATCCGCACGACGGAAAAAGGGTGTGCCGCCTGCTTCAAATCGGACGCGGCCATCGGGCGCTACAATCCGGATGGGCCGAACATCCAGCCCTGCCTGAGCGGTGGACTGTGGGACGCCGGAGCTGGAATCACCGTCGGCGGGAGACATATCGCCAACTGGCTGATCGGACAGGTACGCGACGAGACACAGTCCGAAGAGTCAATGGCGGCCTACGCCCGTGAAATCGGCGCAGACGATGCAGGGCTTCTGGAAGCGTTCCGCCAAGTCCCATCCATGTCGCACGAACATTTCTGTGAGATCGCCCAGGTTCTCTTTACGCTGGCAAATCAACTCTCGACCGCCGCCTACCTGAATCTCCAGCAGGCCCGCTTCATCAATGAGCGCCATCAGGCGGAACTTGAGCTGCAGGAAAGCCAGAAGCAGTACCGCAATCTGGTAGAAGGCACACCGGATCTCATTACCAGGGTTGACATGGAAAGGCGCTTGATATTTGTGAATCACGCTGCGATGAAGTTCTATGGATTGCCTCCTGAAGGGTGTGTTGGGCGAATGGCCTTTGATTTCATACACCCAGATGATCGTGAGTCGACCATAGCCGCCTTTAACACCTGGATTCAAAGCGGTGAAGAGGTTTTCACCCATGAAAACCGGCAGGTGGGTATCGGTGGGCCGGATCATTATCACATGGTGTGGACTATACGTGCCGAGCGGGACGAAAAAGGTGCGCTCACCGGATTTGCCAGTACGGCAAGGGACATCACTGACAGCAAACATAACCAGGAAGAGAAAACCAGGCTCGAAGCCCAGCTCCAGCAGTCCCAAAAACTTGAATCAATCGGCCGTCTTGCCGGCGGTGTGGCCCATGACTTCAACAACATGCTGAGTGTCATCCTCGGCCACGCGGAGCTGGGAATCATGAAACTGGACTCCGCCCACCCGGTCTGCGCCGATCTCCTGGAAATCGGAAAAACGGCAGAGCGCTCTGCCGACCTCACCCGTCAGCTGCTGGCTTTTGCCCGCAAACAGACCATAACCCCCAAAACCGTTAATCTGAATGAAACAGTGTCTGGCATGCTCAAGATGCTGCAGCGCCTGATCGGGGAGAATATCAATCTTACCTGGCAACCGGCCGCCAACCTCTGGCAGGCAAACATCGATCCCTCGCAGATTGACCAGATCCTGGCTAATCTCTGCGTCAATGCCCGCGACGCCATCGGCAACACAGGCAGGATCACCATCGAAACCGAAAACAGTACCATAGACGAGCAATATTGCGCAGCCAGTCCGGAGGCCGTACCGGGAGAGTACGTGCGCCTGACCGTCAGTGACACCGGCCACGGCATGGACAGGGAAACCATGTCGCATATCTTTGAACCGTTTTACACTACCAAGGAAATGGGCAAGGGAACCGGTCTGGGGCTGGCGACGGTCTATGGAGCGGTAAAACAGAATAACGGCTTCATCGCCATCTACAGCGAACAGGATCAGGGAACAGCGATATCGATCTATCTGCCGCGCCAGGAAGGCGTGCACGGAGAGCTTCAGGAAGCAGAGACAGCTGTCATTCCCCGCGGCCATGAGACCATCCTGCTGGTGGAGGACGAGCCAACAATATTAAACATCGCGTCATTGATGCTCGCAAACCAGGGCTACACCGTGTTGAAAGCCGGAACCCCCGGCGAGGCGACCCGTCTTGCGGCTGAACACGCCGGGGAGATTCACCTGTTGATGACTGATGTGATCATGCCCGAATTGAACGGCCGGGATCTGGCTGAGAAACTGCTGGCAGATCAACCGCAGATGAAGCTGCTGTTCATGTCCGGCTACACGGCCGATGTGATTGCCCACCACGGTGTTCTGGACGAAGGGGTCCATTTCATCCAGAAACCGTTTACTCTTCCAGTCATGGCAACCATGGTTCGAGAAGTGCTGGACAGGTCGTAAGATGACATCATGGAGATAAAGGATCACTACCTTATAGGGCGTCAGCCGATACTTGACCGAAGTGAACGTCTCTTCGGCTACGAGCTACTTTTCCGCTCCACCGACAAAAATGAGGCCGACGTGCGGGATGCGGGACAGGCAACGGCAAACGTGATCATTAACACGCTCTCGTCGTTCGGCATCTGCGAACTACTGGGGGGCCGCAAGGGTTTCATAAACCTCGATTACGACATGCTGATGAGTGAAGTTGTGGAACTGCTCCCCCCCGAGCATATCGTCATTGAACTGCTGGAGTCGATCGAACCGTCCCCTGCCCTGGTGGAACGGTGCCGTGAGCTCAAGGATGCCGGTTTCGCCCTGGCACTTGACGACCACCAATACAGCCCCGACTTTGCCGAATTGTACTCGCTTGTGGATATCGTGAAAATCGACCTGCTGGTGACTCCGCTGGAATCAGTGCCCGCCATGATTGAACAGCTGCGCCCTTATTCCTGCAAACTACTGGCTGAAAAGGTAGAACGGAGCGAACTGTTTTCAGCCTGTCATGATCTTGGCTTCGACTATTTTCAGGGGTATTATTTCGCCCGGCCGGATATTGTCAGGAAAAAGAAAATGGACGAAAGCTCCACGACCCTTTTTCAGTTGATGCGGCTGCTTGGCGAAGATGCCGGCATAGAAGCGATTGAAAACGCTTTCCGCGGCAGCCCTACCCTGACCTACAAGCTGCTGATGCTGGTGAATTCGGTGTCCTTCGGGAACCGCAACAAGATCCAGGGGGTACGCCATGCAATCGCCATGACCGGCCGGACACAGATCAAGCGTTGGGTCCAGCTGGCCCTGTTTGCCGCCGACGGCGATGACGCCTTCGACCACCCGCTGGTTGACATGGCTGCCTCACGAGCAGGACTGATGGAGCAGATGGTTTTATTTCACCCCGATCTTAAGCTTGTTGTCGAATCCGCCGACCGGGCCTTCATGACGGGGATTCTCTCGCTGATGGGGAGCATCTATGATATTTCCATCACGGACATGATTGCAAACCTTAACCTCAACGACGACATAGCCGCCGCCCTGACCGATCATAGCGGGCACTACGGCGCACTGCTGCGGGTTACGGAGCATCTGGAGGCACTCGATATGTGGTCGGCCGCTGCGGAACTCGCATCCATCGGTATTAACCCCGCCACCCTCACTGAACTCCAGTTACGCGCTTTCAACTGGAAAAAAGCATGATGATGCTTAGCAGTTCTGCAGTTTCATGTTATGGTAAAAAGTACCTGAGCGCACCTGAAAACGCTCCCGAAAGGCTCGCGGTATGCCGACGAAGTTCAGAAACTGGCCGATTCTCCCCAAAATCATGACCATCTCGGTCATCAGTGTTGCCGTCATGCTGGCCGCCACCTTCATCTATTTCATCCCGCTGATGGAATCCCGGCTGATGGAGGGTAAAAAGAACGGCACCCGCAACGTTGTCGAAGTGGCCTACGGAATTATCGCCTCCTTTGACCGACGGGCGGCCAGCGGTGAAATCAGCCGCGATGAGGCCAAAGCAGGGGCCTTTGAAACCCTCAAAGGCATTCGCTACCGTGAACGGGAATACTTCTGGGTCAATGACCTTGAGCCGCGCATGATCATGCATCCGACCGTCCCGGAACTGAACGGTAAACTGCTCTCCGACTATAAGGATCCCAACGGTAAACTGCTGTTCATGGAATTTGTCAGGGTTTCCAAAAGCAAAGGGGGCGGCTTTGTCAGCTACATGTGGCCAAAACCGGGGGAGCAGGCCCCGGTCCCCAAACTGTCGTATGTCAAACTGTATGAACCGTGGGGCTGGATCGTAGGGAGCGGCATCTATCTTGACGACGTGCGCGAGGACATTGCCCAGCTGAAGATGATGTCGTCGCTGGGAGCCTTCCTGTTTGCCGTAATGACCCTCACCATGGCCTTCTTCATCGGCAGCGGCATCACCCGCCGCCTGGGAAGGGTCATCGGCGGTCTGCGCGATATTGCCAGTGGCAAGGGTGATGTTGATCTCACCAAACGGATTGCCATCACCTCAATTGACGAGATCGGCGTACTTTCAACCGAATTCAACGGGCTGATGGAGTCGATCAACAATCTGACAACCTTCAAGAAGGTGATCGAAGAGGATGACACCATCGCCGATGTCTATGCCCGGCTGTGGGGAGCTTTCAGCAAGGAACTGCACCTTGAGCAGTGCGTTATTTATGAAATCGACCTGATTCATCACCGCATGTTGCCAGTCTATCCACCAGATATGTCGGATGAAGAGCTTTTCTGTACACCTGACATTCTGGATAACGCCGACCTCTGCAAAACCCGTAAAACCGGTCACCGGATAAGTTCAGCCGAATTTCCCGACATCTGCCGTCACTTCCGGCCCCAGGACGGGAAACACCATTACTGCATCCCCATGACGATTGGCGGCGGCACCGTCGGAGTGGTGCAGTTTCTTGTGCCGGCGGATAATGAGACGAACCGAGAGATGTATGAACGCCGCATCTTTAAGGCCGAACAGTACATCAAGGAGTCGCTGCCGGTAATCGAAGCCAA
Organism: Desulfuromonadales bacterium; assembly: GCA_037129245.1. Taxonomy (GTDB): domain Bacteria; phylum Desulfobacterota; class Desulfuromonadia; order Geobacterales; family Pseudopelobacteraceae; genus JACRCG01. The sequence continues at coordinate 421 of JBAXVE010000035.1, read as the reverse complement.
ACGTCTGATGCAGACGCTGCGCGAATCGGCCCTTACCGACCAGCTGACCGGCCTGCATAACCGCCGTTTCCTGCAGGAGAGCGTGGAAGGCATCTGTGCCGGCGTCAAGCGGCGTGGGAAGATCATGGGGCTTTTGATGTGCGACCTGGATTATTTCAAACAGGTCAACGACACCCACGGCCACGCCGCCGGCGACAAGATTCTGCAGCAGACCTGCCACGCCATCCGCTCCGCAGTCAGAGAGGCCGACCTGGTCATCCGCTTCGGCGGAGAAGAATTTCTGGTGGTGCTGCTCGACATCCGCGAAGATGAATCACTGCTGGTGGCGGAAAAAATCCGCGACCGGGTCTATCAGACCCGCTTCCGCAATAAAATACCCCGCCGCAAGCAGCGGGGTATTGGTGGAGTTCAGAACAGCTCT
>JBAXVE010000034.1:0-34573 GCA_037129245.1 Desulfuromonadales bacterium | reverse complement strand
GGGAGCAGTGCTCCTGTTTTTAATCGACCACTAATCCAAATTCACCGGAAGAGGCGCTAATATTTAAAATTGATATGTTTCTCATCTCCCTCTTGCAAGCTCCTCATCAAGCGTTTATGCTGTCCCCGTTTATTTCATCCGAACGGAGGCCCCCATGAGCAAAGTCTATTTCAGTGACATGAGAACCAGCCACAAGGAAAACCTGTTCGATAAAATCGCCAAACTGTTGAGTTCGGCCGGACTGGCGCACACCGTTGCCAAAGGGGATCTGACCGCCATCAAGATCCATTTTGGTGAAAAGGGAAATCACACCTACATCAGGCCGGTTTTTGCCCGCACGGTTGTGGAGGAGATCAAGAAACTGGGGGCGCTGCCGTTTCTGACCGACTCATCAACGCTCTATCCCGGTCAGCGCAAAGAGGCAATTTCTGCACTGGTCTGCGCCGTTGAGAACGGCTTCGATTATTCCTGCGTCGGGGCCCCGCTTGTCATAAGCGACGGTCTGCGCGGCGTCACCGAAACTGAAGTTGCAATCGCGGGTGAGATTTTAACATCAACTTTTGTCGGTACCGAGATCGTCGAGGCCGATTCCATTGTTGCCATGACCCACTTCAAATGCCACGAACTGACTGGTTTCGGTGGCGCCATCAAAAACATCGGCATGGGCTGCGCCAGCCGCAAGGGAAAACTGGTGCAGCACTCCACCGTGGCACCCAGAGTACACGAAAAATACTGCACCGGATGCGGCATCTGCCCCCGTTCCTGCGCCCATGACGCTATCATCATCACCGGCGGAAAAGCTGCCATCGACCCGCAGAAATGCGCCGGCTGCTCCCGCTGCATCACCGTCTGCCCGGTTAAAGCCATCAACATCCAGTGGAACGAGGCTGCCGACATGACCATGCGCAAGATGGCCGAGTACACGAAAGGAGCGTTGAGCGGAAAAGAGAACAAGACGGTCTACCTCAACTTCATTACCCAGGTTTCACCGGCCTGCGATTGCTACGGCCACTCTGACGCCCCGATAGTCAACGATATCGGAATTTGCGCATCAACCGACCCGGTGGCCATCGATCAGGCCTGCGCTGATCTGGTCAACGGTGCACGCGGCAATGAGGGCACCGCACTGCAGTCGGGACACGAGCCGGGGGGTGACAAGTTCCGCGGCGTCTGGCCCGAAATTCCGTGGGAAGTACAGCTGGAGCATGCCGAGAAAATCGGCGTAGGAAGCAGGAAGTATGAACTGGTGCGGGTTTAAGCCTGCGTTTATCGTTTCATGGACTCATCGCATCCCGGCACAAATGTACCGGATAAATCCTTGCGGTGAATCTGCATGATATGGTACGTTCCTACCCCTTTAGATGTAAATTTAACCCGTCCTTCAGGAGACACCTGTCATGGCTGAAAAAAACAACGCTCCGGAAAAAAACAAGGCCATTGAGCTGGCGTTAAGCCAGATTGAGAAGCAGTTCGGCAAGGGTGCCATCATGCGGCTCGGCAATGACGAGGCGCTCCCCGGTGTCGAAGCGATTTCGACCGGTTCCATCTCTCTCGACATGGCCCTGGGGGTCGGTGGAGTGCCGCGCGGCAGGGTGATCGAAATCTACGGCCCCGAGTCGTCCGGCAAGACGACCCTCGCCCTCCATATCGTAGCCGAAGCCCAGAAAACGGGCGGGATTGCCGCGTTTGTCGACGCCGAGCATGCGCTTGATATCGGCTATGCCCGCAAACTGGGGGTCAAGACCGACGATCTGCTGGTGTCCCAGCCGGATACCGGCGAGCAGGCACTGGAAATCGCCGAAACGCTGGTCAGAAGCGGCGCCATCGATGTTCTGGTGGTCGATTCGGTGGCGGCCCTGGTGCCGAAGGCCGAGATCGAAGGAGACATGGGTGATTCCCATATGGGACTGCAGGCGCGCCTCATGTCCCAGGCGCTGCGCAAGCTGACCGGCATCATCAGCAAATCCAACTGCTGCGTGATCTTCATCAACCAGATCCGCATGAAAATCGGGGTCATGTTCGGCAACCCGGAGACCACCACCGGCGGCAACGCGCTCAAATTCTACGCCTCGGTTCGTATGGACATCCGCAAAATCGCCACACTCAAGCAGGGGGATCAGATCATCGGCTCCCGCACCCGCGTCAAGGTCGTCAAGAACAAGGTCGCTCCCCCCTTCAAAGAGGTCGAGTTTGACATCCTTTACGGCGAAGGAATTTCGCGCACCGGCGATGTACTTGATCTGGCGGTCGACAAAAACATTGTTGAGAAGAGCGGCGCCTGGTTTTCCTACGGTAAGGAGCGCATCGGGCAGGGGCGCGAGAATTCCCGCACCTGGCTGACCGAGCACCCCGAAACCCTGGCCGAGATTGAAGGAAAACTGATGGCCCTGCTCAAACCGGTTGCTGCCGAAAAGGCGAAAACAGCCTGATTCGCTGCGGAGGTAGACTATGGAACTGAACGAGATACTCACCATCGCCTTCAAGGCCAAGGGTTCAGACATTCATGTAAAGACCGGACTGCCGCCGATTGTCCGTATTGACGGCCGGTTGCATCCGATTCCCAATGCACCGCGGTTATCACCCGATTTCGTTTCGGCCACGGCCAATTCGATGATGAACGACCGCCAGCGGCGCATCTTCGAGGAAAACTACGAAGTTGACCTGGCCTATGCTGTTCCCGGTCTGGGGCGTTTCAGGGTCAGCGTTTATCGCCAGCGCGGTACAGTGGCAATGGTTTTCCGAACGATTGCCTTTATCATTCCAACGCTGGAAGGGCTCAATCTGCCGCCGGTGATGAAAAAAATCTGCCTGGAAGAACGCGGCATGATTCTGGTGACCGGCACGACCGGCTCCGGTAAATCCAGCACCCTGGCTGCGATGATCGATTTCATTAACCAGAATCGTACCAGTAATATTATTACGATCGAGGATCCGGTCGAATTTCTCCACCGGGACAACAAGAGTATCATCAGCCAGCGCGAGGTCGGGACCGATACCCCTACATTCTCGGCCGCCCTTAAAGGAGCCTTGCGCCAGGACCCGGATGTAATCCTGGTCGGCGAAATGCGCGACTACGAAACCATTGAGACCGCCATGACCGCCGCCGAGACCGGCCATCTGGTGCTGTCAACGCTCCATACCATGGATGCCGCCGAGACAATCAACCGCATCATCGGCGTATTCCCCCCCTATCATCAGCGCCAGGTGCGCATACAGCTGGCCAGCGTCATCAGGGGAGTTATCTCCCAGCGGTTGGTGCCCAAATCTGACGGCAAGGGGCGTGTTCCGGCGGTTGAGGTAATGCTGGCATCAGCGCGCGTCAGGGAATGCATCGACGATAAAGACAAAACCAAACAGCTTCACGACGCCATATCGTCCGGATTCGTCACCTACGGCATGCAGACCTTTGACCAGTCGCTGATGAGGTTGTATTCTAACAATCTGATAACCTACGAAGAAGCGGTACGCCAGAGTTCGAACCCCGATGACTTCGCACTCAAGGTTTCCGGCATCTCCTCCACATCGGATGCTTCCTGGGAAGGCTTTGAAAACAAACCTGACGACCCGGCAGCAGAACCAGAAAAAATTGACATCGAGAAATACTGAACAGCAGGACACCGGGTCGGGATACCGCTACGCGTTAAGGCTTCTGGCGGGGAGAGATTACACCCGTTCCGCCATATTGACCAAGATGGCAGCCAGGGACGTGGCTCCATCGGACGCAGAACAGGTCGTTGAACGCCTGCAGCAGGAAGGGTGGCTGGACGACCGGCGCTATGCCGAGCGGTTTGCGGCTGCTGCGGTGTCGTCAGGTCGTTTTTTCGGCGCCCGGTTGCGGCAGGAAATGAGCAGACGCGGCTTTGAACCGGCCGTTGTCGGCGAAGTTCTTAAAGAAGTTTTCGCAGAGCATGATGAGCCAACCGCCGTCAGGTTAATTCTGCAGAACCGCTACCCCCAGTTTTCGTTTTCCAGAGCGGATGACCGTGAAAAGCGCAGAGTGGTTGGCTATCTCCAGCGTCGCGGTTTCGGCTTTTCTGCCATCATGCAGGCACTGCGGTCGGACGATGAGTAAATTACAACACCGTACGAGGGTACTATGACAGGAACAGAGATTCGTGCACGCTTTCTGAAATATTTCGAGGACCGTGGCCACCGGGTGGTTGGCAGTTCGGGGCTGATACCCCACAACGATCCGACCCTCATGTTTGCCAATGCCGGTATGAACCAGTTCAAGGACTGTTTTCTCGGCCTTGAAGACCGCGGCTACTACCGGGCGGCCAGTTCCCAGAAATGCGTGCGGGCCGGGGGCAAGCACAACGACCTGGAGAACGTGGGCCGGACTGCCCGCCACCACACCTTTTTTGAAATGCTGGGAAATTTTTCCTTCGGGGATTACTTCAAAAAAGAAGCCATCGCCTATGCCTGGGAGTTTCTTACCGTTGATCTGAAGCTTGATAAAAGCAGGCTTTACGTGACCGTGTTCACCGACGATGACGAAGCGGCCGATATCTGGCATCTGCAGGAAGGGGTGCCGCGGGAGCGGATTTTCCGCTTCGGCGAAAAGGACAATTTCTGGGCGATGGGTGATACCGGCCCCTGCGGCCCCTGCAGCGAAATATTTTACGACCAGGGAGCCGAGATCGGCTGTGACAGCCCCGACTGCAACGTCGGCTGCGACTGCGACCGCTACATGGAAATCTGGAACAATGTCTTCATGCAGTTCAACCGCTCGGACGGCAAACTGACACCGCTCCCCAAGCCGGCGGTCGATACCGGCATGGGACTTGAACGCATTTCGGCGGTCATGCAGGGTGTCACGACGAATTACGACATCGACATCCTGCAGGGGATCATCCGTCATATCGAACGCCTGTCCGGCAAACGTTATGGCGCCGATGAGAAGGACAACGTCTCCATGCGTGTCATTGCCGACCATTCCCGGGCAGTGACTTTTCTGATTTGCGACGGCGCACTTCCCAGCAACGAGGGACGCGGCTACGTCCTGCGGCGCATCATGCGGCGGGCTGCCCGCCATGCCAAGATGCTCGGCTGTTCCGAGCCGATGCTCTACCACACGGTCGATGCGGTGCGGGAAATGATGGGGGAAGCCTATCCGGAACTACAGGAGCGCGAAGCCTACATCAAGAAGGTTATTCTGGCCGAGGAACAGCGCTTTGCCGAAACCCTTGACCGTGGCCTGGCACATCTGAACGACGAGGTCGCCGCCCTGCGCACCGCCGGAGGCAGCGTCATTCCCGGCGATGTGCTTTTCAAGCTGTACGACACCTACGGCTTTCCGACCGACCTGACCGCTGACATTGTCGAACAGGAAGGTTTTACCATTGACGAAGCCGGATTCGAAATCTGCATGGAACGGCAGCGGGCACAGGCACGCGAGCACTGGAAAGGCTCCGGTGAGGAGGGGATCGCCCAGGTCTATAAAGAACTCCATACCAACGGCGTGCGCGGTCAGTTTGTCGGTTATGATGAGATGTCGGTCTATGCTCCGGTGCTGGCAATCATCCGGGATGGCGTGTCGGTTGCGACCGCTGTTGCAGGCGACTCTGTTGCCGTGATTACGGAGAAAACCCCTTTTTATGGTGATTCAGGCGGCCAGAAGGGGGACTGTGGCACCATATCGACCGGCAGCGCTCACCTCGATGTACTGACTGCCAGTCGGCCATTCACCGATATGATTGTTCATCACACGGTTGTTAAAGAGGGCGTCGTAAAAATTCGTGACACCGCTGACCTGAAAGTTTCGCGAAATGAGCGGGATGCCACCTGCCGCAATCACACGGCGACACACCTGCTGCAGACCGCTCTGCGCCAGGTACTGGGTGAGCACGTCAAGCAGGCAGGATCGCTTGTTTCACAGGATCGGCTCCGTTTCGACTTCACCCATTTTTCAGCCATGACAGCAGAGGAAATCAGGCAGGTGGAGATGATCGTCAACCGCTTCATCATGACCAATGATCAGGTCGTAACGCGCGAAATGGACGTTCATGAGGCGACCGAGGCTGGCGCCACGGCACTTTTCGATGAAAAGTACGGCGACGTGGTGCGGGTGGTGCGGGTCGGTGACGTCAGCATGGAACTGTGCGGCGGCACCCACGTCCGGGCTGCCGGTGATATCGGCCTGTTTAAAATCGTATCGGAGTCAGGCATCGCAGCCGGCGTCCGGCGCATCGAGGCACTATCCGGTGAAGGGGCGTTGGCATTCATCAGCCAGATCGAGGATGAGCAGCGGAGCATCGCCGCCATGCTCAAGGCCGAAAGCGGTAGCGCCGTTGACCGCCTTGAAAAACTGCTGGCACGCCAGAAAGAATTGCAACGCGAGATTGAAGCCCTGCATGGCAAACTGAATGCCGCCTCGTCCGGCGATCTTCTTTCACAGGTGGTCGAGGTAAAGGGGATCAAACTGCTGGCGGCGAAGGTTCAGGTGGATGACGTCAAAGGACTGCGCGACCTGTCCGACACGCTGAAAGATCGTATCGGCGAAGGGATTGTCGTTCTGGGAACGGCAATCGGCGGCAAAGCCAATCTGCTGGTGGCGGTCACTTCCAGCCTGAGCACCAGATTCAAGGCCGGCGATGTCATCAAACAGCTGGCTCCGATCGTCGGCGGCAGCGGCGGCGGAAAACCGGAACTGGCCCAGGCGGGGGGCACCGACCCGCAGAAGCTTGACGAAGCACTGGCAGCGGCAGCCCGGATTCTGGAAGGGATGTAAACAACAAGGGACTATGGCTGTGGAGAATAACAAAACAACCATACTTGTCGTCGACGATGAACGGATCATCCGTGAACTGTGTGAGCGGGCATTGCGGGAATATAATGTCCTCTTGGCCACTACCAGCGACGAGGCTTTGCAGATTTATGAAACCGGGGTGGTTGACCTGGTACTCTCCGATGTCATGATGCCGGGTGATTCGGGCATTATGCTGCTAAAAAAAATCAAGGCACTTGACCCCAACGCTACGGTTGTCATCATGACCGGCTTTTCCGACAAAGGGGTCATTCTCGATGCGCTCAGGGAAGATGCCGACGACTTCATCAGTAAGCCGCTCAACTTGCTGCAGCTTAAAACGGCCATTGACAAATCCCTCAAGAGAAAAGTGCTCAAGGAGCAACTGACAAGCATTAAGAGAGCAGACCGGCTTAAGAGCAATTTCCTGTCACTGGTTTCTCATAAACTGCGCACCCCGATTACCGGCATTTCTCTGTCACTTCAGAACGCACAAAAGTGGCTTTTCGATTGTGACGAAATACACTTCCGCCAGAACATTGAACTGGCGGTCGCCGAAACGGAATACCTGGCCAATCTGGTGACCGATCTGCTGCGCTTCAGCCAGATTATGGTCGATGAGCAGGACATCCATCGTGAAGAGTGCGACCTTGTGCCGCTGGTAGCCGAGCTGCTTGCCAAGAGATGTGGGACTGACAGCAAACGTTCGATTGAAGTTGATTTCAATCCGGAATCTTTGCCATTACTGAAAGTTGACCGGCGTAAAATTGAATTCGCCCTCGATCAACTACTTGAAAATGCTTTCAAGTTTTTCGACGGACACAGTCATGCCAGCGTAAACGTGAGCACAAAGGCTGAAAACGGAGTGGTATCAATTGTCATATCAGATACCGGCATTGGTATCCCGCAATCAGAACTGGAGAAAGTTTTTGAAAAATTCTATCAGATAGACCCTGATAACACCGGCCAGGTGCGGGGTTTTGGCCTGGGGCTGTTTTACGCCCGTGAATTTGTCCGTCTCCACGGCGGGACCATCAGTATCGACAGCGAACCGGAACAGGGAACCACGGTCACGGTAGCAATTCCACTGCAATAACGCATTTCGTATTTTCTCTGATTGCGGTAGACTGCCCCGCCTGAAGGTCGGCAGTTTTTATTTTTACACGGGACTGAAAACTATGAAACATCTGATCGAAAAAGCGAATACCCTGATGGAGGCGCTTCCCTATATCAGGCGTTTCTCAGGCAAGACCTTTGTCATCAAATACGGCGGCCACGCCATGGCGGATGAGAAGCTGAAGGAATCGTTCGCACTGGATGTGATCCTGCTCAAGTCGTTGGGGATCAACACCGTCATCGTGCATGGCGGCGGGCCGCAGATCAATGACACTCTCAAGCGCTACGGCATCGTGTCCGAATTTGTGCGCGGCATGCGGGTTACCGACGCCGAAACCATGAGCGTCGTTGAGATGGTGCTGGCCGGGCAGGTCAACAAGGAGGTAGTCGGCTACCTAAACCAGCACGGAGGGCGTGCGGTCGGCCTCTCAGGCAAGGACGGCACCCTGCTGCTGTCGAAGAAGCTGCTGCAGGAGGTCAAGGGGGAGGACGGTTCGCTCGAGATGGTCGATATCGGCTATGTTGGCGATGTGGTCAAGGTCAACACCGACCTGATCACCACTCTGGAGCAGGGGAAATACATTCCGGTCATCGCCCCGGTGGGTGTGGGACCGGAAGGGGAGAGCTACAATATCAATGCCGACCTGGTTGCCGGGAGGGTGGCTGCGGCGCTCAATGCCGAAAAGCTGATCCTGCTTACCGATATTAACGGCGTCAAGGACACCAGCGGCACACTGCTTGAAAGTCTTTCCGTGGCGGAACTGCATAGGCTGATCGAGGAAGAGGCTATTACCGGCGGCATGATTCCAAAGGTTGTCTGTTGCGCCGATGCCCTCAAGGAAGGGGTCAAAAAAGCCCACATCATCGATGGTCGCGTGCCGCATGCGGTACTGCTTGAAATATTTACCGACGTCGGTATCGGCACGGAGATAACCAAATGAACAGCCAGCAATGGGTTGAAAAATCGGACAGGTACATCATGAAAACCTACGGGCGCTACCCGATCGTACCTGTCAAAGGCGCCGGGTCTACTCTGTGGGATGCGGACGGCAAGGAGTACCTTGATTTTCTGGGCGGCGTGGCGGTGAACAACCTGGGCCACTGTCACCCGAAGGTCGTAGCGGCCCTGCAGAAACAGGCCGCCGAGCTGATCCACTGTTCCAATTACTACCAGATACCCCAGCAGATCGAGTTGGCGGAGCTGCTTTGCAGCCACTCCTTTGCCGACAAGGCCTTTTTCTGCAACAGCGGGGCCGAGGCCAACGAAGCGGCTATCAAACTGGCCCGCAAATACAGCCGCGATACCTTCGGGCCGGAGCGTTACGAGATTATTACGGCAGCCGACTCCTTCCACGGCCGCACCATGGCTACCGTCTCTGCAACCGGCCAGGAGAAGGTGCAGCGCTTCTTCGACCCGCTGCTGCACGGATTCAAGCATGTCCCCTTTGACGACGTGGCAGCTTTGGAAGCAGCGGTGACACCGGCAACCTGTGCCGTCATGCTGGAACCGATCCAGGGGGAAGGCGGCGTCAACATGCCGTCCCCCGGCTATTTCGAAGCGGTGCGGGAATTGTGCGACCGACACGGTCTGCTGCTGATTTTCGATGAAGTGCAGGTCGGTATGGGACGTACCGGCACCCTTTTCGCCTACGAGCATTTCGGCGTCACCCCCGATATCATGACCCTGGCAAAGGCGTTGGCCGGCGGTGCCCCGATCGGCACCATGCTGGCAAAAGACACATATGCGGCGGCTTTCGTACCGGGTACCCATGGTTCCACTTTCGGCGGCAACCCGCTGGTCTGCGCTGCTGCAATTGCCACTATCAGGACGATCCTGGAAGACGGCCTGCTTAACCGCTGTGAGGAGATTGGCGAGTATCTCGTCGGCGAGCTGGAAACTCTGGGCAAAAAATACCCTTTCGTCACGGAAGTGCGCGGGGTTGGCCTGATGATCGGCATGGCGCTGACGATTCCGGCCGGTGATCTGGTGAAAAAGGGGCATGAACGGGGGGTGTTGCTGAATGTCACCCACGACACGGTGCTGCGGTTTGTGCCGCCGCTGGTGGTCACCAAGCAGGAAATCAACAGTATGATTGAGATACTGGACGGAATTTTTGCAGAAGTTGAGGTTTAGGAGACACCGATGACGCGACATTTTCTGGCACTGCACGACTACAATGAGATCGAGCTGTACGGCATGCTGACGCTGGCCCGCGACCTGAAGGCGCAGCAGAAACAGGGCTTACCCCATAAACTGCTGGACGGAAAAACGGTGGCGCTGATTTTCGAAAAGTCTTCAACCCGCACCCGTGTTTCTTTCGAGGTCGGCGTGTTCCAGCTCGGCGGTCACGGACTGTTCATGGCGTCCGGCACGTCACAGATGGGACGCGGCGAACCGATCAGGGACACCGCCCGCTGCATGGCCCGCTACTGTGACGGGATTATGATCCGCACCTTCGGCCAGGAGATTGTCGAAGAATTTGCGACATATTCTGACGTACCGGTAATTAACGGCCTGACTGACATGTTCCATCCCTGCCAGATCATGGCCGATCTGCAGACAGTCATCGAACAGAAGAGAAGCTACGAGGGGCTTACGTTTGCCTGGGTCGGGGACGGCAACAACATGGCCAACACCTGGATTGAGGCAGCCGCCATATTCGGATTCGAGCTTCGCCTGGCCTGTCCTACGGGCTACGAGCCGGACAGAAGTGTTCTGTCATGGGCACAGGAGAAATCTCCCGGACGTATCATTCTGACAGATGATCCGCAGGTGGCGGTGAATGGAGCCGATGTCCTCAACACCGATGTCTGGGCCAGCATGGGCAAGGAAGCGGAACAGGGTGAGCGGGAGAAAGCGTTTACCGGTTTCTGCCTGAACGACGAACTGGTTGCCCTGGCGCAGCCAGATTGTATCGTAATGCACTGCCTCCCCGCCCATCGCGGCGAGGAGATTTCCGATTCAGTCATCGAAGGGGCGCATTCGGTGGTCTGGGATCAGGCGGAAAACCGCTTGCACGTGCAGAAAGCCATTATGGCGCGGTTGATCGGCGGGGCTTGAACCGGTATGAACACAGCGCCGGTGCATAAAAGATCATAATAAATTTTAAATTATCACCACAAGGAGAACAAGAAAATGACTACAACAAAAAAACAGGACATCAAAAAAATAGTGTTGGCCTATTCCGGCGGCCTCGACACCTCCATCATCCTCAAATGGCTGAAAAACGAGTATGACTGCAAGGTGGTGGCGTTTTCGGCCGACCTGGGGCAGGGGGACGAACTGGATCCGATCCGCGAGAAAGCTTTGGCCACCGGTGCGGACAAGGTCTATATCGATGACCTGAAAGAAGAGTTCGTGCGCGACTTCGTTTTCCCCATGTTCCGCGCCAACGCCATTTACGAAGGGCACTACCTGCTGGGCACCTCCATCGCCCGTCCGCTGATCGCCAAGCGCCAGATGGAGATTGCCGCCAAAGAAAAGGCTGACGCCGTCTCCCACGGCGCCACCGGCAAGGGTAACGATCAGGTTCGCTTCGAGCTGGCCTACTACCATTTCAACCCGGCCATCAAAGTGGTGGCCCCCTGGCGCGAATGGGATTTGAACAGCCGCATTGCCTTGATTGACTATGCTAAAAAGAATGGCATTCCGTTGCCGACCATCAAAAAACGCCCCTGGTCTTCAGACCGCAACCTGCTGCATATCTCCTTCGAGGGGGGCATTCTGGAGGATACCTGGGCCGAGGCGCCGGAAGAGATGTATGTGCTGACAACACCGCCGGAGAAGGCTCCCAACAAGGCTCAGTACGTTGAGATTGAATTCAAAAACGGCAACGCCGTGGCGGTTGACGGAGTGAAGATGACACCGGCCCAGCTGTTGGCGCACCTCAATACTATCGGAGGACAGCATGGTATCGGCCGCGTTGATCTGCTGGAAAACCGCTCGGTCGGCATGAAGTCGCGCGGTGTCTACGAGACCCCCGGCGGCACAATTCTGCGCGAAGCCCACTCTTCGGTCGAGCAGATCACCATGGACCGCGAAGTCATGCGCATCCGCGATAGCCTGATCCCCGAATACGCAAAACAGATCTACGCCGGTTACTGGTTCTCTCCCGAACGCCAGATGCTGCAGACCCTGATTGACGACTCACAGAAATGCGTCAACGGTGTGGCCCGCGTCAAGCTCTACAAAGGGCTCTGCCGCACCGTCGGCCGCAAGTCGGAGAGCGACTCTCTCTTTAATCTCGACTTCGCCACCTTTGAAAAAGATCAGGTATTCAACCAGGCCGATGCAACCGGCTTCATAAAAATCAACTCCCTGCGACTGCGCATCCGCGCACTGATGCAGGCAAACCGCAAACGGTAGCATGAAAGCGGGTACCCGTACCATGTTGACACTGACCGTCACAGCAATTCCTTTCGGGGAAGGTTGAGAAGATGGTGCCGCTCCGTACATTGTCCGGCAACAGCAGGGGGTACATGGCCACCCTGCTGCTGTTCGTCGTAACGCTGGGAGTCGTCGCCCTGCTGGGGGTGACCGGTTACGTGTTCTACCTGATGGCCAAGCTGCCGCGGGTTGACCGGCTGGCCGACTACAAGCCCCCCATCGTGTCACAGGTGTTCGGTGACGATGGCAGCCTGGTGGGAGAGTTTTTCCTTGAACGTCGTATTGTGGTGCCGGTCAACAAGATGCCGCGCAAGCTGATCCAGGCCTTCGTATCGGCGGAGGATGCCAATTTTTATTCCCACAAGGGGATCGATTACCTGGGAATTGTCCGCGCGGCATTCAAGAACCTGGTCTCCATGAGCAAAAAAGAGGGGGCTTCCACCATCACCCAGCAGGTCACCAAATCCATGCTGCTGACCCCCGAGAAAAAGTTCTCCCGCAAGATAAAGGAAGCCATACTCGCCAAACGGATGGAGGAGCGGCTTTCCAAGGATGAAATCCTCTATCTGTACCTGAACCAGATTTATCTCGGCAGCGGCGCATACGGTGTGCAGGCCGCCGCCGAAACGTATTTCGGCAAGAACGTCGATCAGCTCAACTTGTCGGAAATGTCGATGCTGGCCGGTCTGCCGAAAGCCCCCAACGCCTACTCACCCATCAAACATCTGGACCGGGCCCGGGAACGGCAGGGATATGTGCTGGAACGGATGGTCAGGGAGGGGTACGTCACCCAGGCGGAAGCCGATCACGCAAAAAAAACCGACATCGAAATCCGGCCGATGAAAAAAGTCAATCATGATCAGTCGGCGTATTTTCTCGAATATCTGCGGATTCAGCTGGAACAGAAGTACGGCGAGGATCAGCTCTACAAGGGCGGGCTGAAAATCTACACAACCATGAACGCTGCCATGCAACGGGCCGCCTTTGAAAGTCTGCGCAAGGGGCTGAAAGAGGTCGATAAGCGACAGGGATACCGTGGACCCGCCAAATTCCTGGGTGAATCCGACGTCGATACATTCTGCAGCAGGGTGGAAGAGGGAATCGACTCCTCTGTCCTGAAAACCGGTGAGAACTACCAGGGGGTCGTCGTAGGGTTCAATCCCGAAAAGGGTGACGCGCTGGTGAGGGTCGGCGACCGCAAAGGCATCCTCGCCCGGAAGAACATGGCCTGGGCCGGCAAGGTTGGAATGATCAACCGTTACGGCAAACCGGAGAAGGGCAACAAGAGTCTGACGCTTGGCTCGGTCGTCGATGTCACGGTAGTATCCCCCGAAACCAACGGTGAAGGGGCGCAATTTGCCCTGGACCAGACGCCGGAAGTGCAGGCGGCGCTGGTTTCCATCGACCCGCGCAGCGGTGGTGTCAAGGCGATGGTCGGCGGCTACGACTTCAGAAAGAGCCAGTTCAACCGGGCCGTACAGGCCAAGCGCAATGCCGGGTCGGCTTTCAAGCCGATCATTTACGCGGCGGCACTTGACAAAGGGATGACGCCGGCCACGATTATTGAGGACGCCGAAGTCGAATACCCGGACGGTGCCGGCGGCATCTGGAAACCGAAAAATTACGACCACGCCTTCCGCGGCCCGGTAACCATGCGTGAGGCGCTGACCTACTCGATTAATATCGCCAGCGTGAAAATTCTTGACCAGATCGGGGCACCCTACGCCTCCGAGTACGCCAAGAGAATGGGATTCACCTCTCCAATTCCGGCCAATCTGGCCCTTGCACTGGGGGCGGCGACAATTTCCCCCTTCGAGCTGACCGCAGCCTACGCGGTGTTCGCCAACAAGGGGGTACTCGTCCCGCCGGTTTTCATCACTAAGGTTACTGATTCCGAGGGTACTGTTCTACAAGAAACGCCGGCTACCGTGCCGATCCCGGTATTACCGCCGGAAACGGCATACGTTATCACCAATCTGATGCAGAGCGTGGTTGCCAGCGGCACCGGACACCGCGCCTCGGTTATCGGCCGTCCGGTGGCCGGCAAGACCGGAACGACCAATGAAGCCAAAGACGCCTGGTTCGTCGGTTATATTCCTCAGCTTGTGACCGGAGTATGGGTAGGTTATGACCAGGAGCGTTCACTTGGAGCAGGTGGCTCGGGTGGGCAGGCGGCGGCACCCATCTGGGGCGACTTCATGCAGAAAGCGGTCACTAACATGCCATTGGAGGATTTTGATGCGCCGGAAAATGTTTCGTTTGTGCTGATAAACCCCCGCACCGGAAAACTGGCCAAAGAAGGGACCCCCGGCGCAGTGATGGAATGCTTCATCAAGGGGACTGAACCGTCAACCTACGACTGATACTCCACTGATAGCGCTCTGATGTGGAATTGGATTACACATACACCACGGTGACCCGCTGCAGATAATCGGACAACCGGCGGCTGGCAGCAAGAATCGCTTCACTGTCGGCATTCAATGCACCTTCCTCAATCGCTTCGCCGATTTCTGAAATCTCATCGAAGCCGTAACTTCCCCCCGCTCCCTTCATGCGGTGACCGAGTGTGCGCAGATCGCCGAATGCTCCATCGCGCACCAACAGATCGACCTTCATACAGTCGTTCTTCCGGTTTTCAAGAAACTCGGGGATAATGGATTCAATTTCGCTTTCCACTTCCACAACACAAGCATTGTCTATATTTTTGTCACACATAACGCTCATCCCTGAAATACATTGCCAGGCAGTCCAGCAGCGCCTGCTTTTTGAACGGTTTGGCAACGTGATCGTCGCAACCGGCTTCTCGGCAGGCGCGCAGGTCCGATTCGTAGGCATGTGCCGTCAGAGCTATAATCGGTGTTCTGGCACTCCCGTTATCACTTTCGCGCGTCCGAATTGCCTGGGTAGCCGTGTAGCCGTCCATGATCGGCATCTGGATGTCCATGAGGATCAGGTCGTAGTGATTATTGTCGAACAGGTCCAGGGCCTCCTGCCCGTTTCCGGCTTCGTCAAGCAGCAGCGGCAGTTTGTGCAGCAGCAGGCGGATGAGTATCCGGTTTTCGGCGGAATCGTCAACCAGCAGGATCCGCCGCGTACCGTCGATTGCAAGCAGCGCCTGGGACGCTTCCACGGCCGTTGCCAGTACACTTTTTTCAACCGCTTTGAAACTGATGGTAAAACTGAAGGTGCTGCCAACATCCGGTTCGCTTTCAACCGAAATGGCGCCTCCCATGACTTCAACCAGTTTCCGGCTGATCGCCAGACCGAGCCCGCTGCCGCCGAATCGACGAGTTATGGATGTATCAGCCTGGGAGAAACTCTCGAAAATCATCTCCAGTTTGTCCGCTTCGATCCCTATTCCGGTATCCCTGACGGAGAATGTGACGATTGCCGTACCGTCGTCACCCCCCGACGTCAGCAGAGAAACATTGATACTGCCGCCGTTATCCGTAAATTTGACCGCATTGGCCAGCAGATTGACCAGCACCTGCTTGAGGCGCATCTGGTCTCCTGACAAAAACCGGGGGATTTCTGCAGAAATTTCGCTGGTAAGTCTGATCCGTTTTCGTTCAGCTTCGCCCTCCAGCATCCGCATGATGTCGTCCACCATATCCCGGGGATTGAAAGGCTGAATGACGAGCTCCAGATGTCCTGCTTCAATGCGTGAGAGATCTATCAGGTCATTAACCAGCATCAGCAGACTGTCGCCTGCCTGCCGTACCATCATCAGCACCTTTTTCTGATGAGGCAGCAGTTCTGCGGTGTCAAGCAATTCAGTCCCCCCGATGACCGAATTAAGCGGAGTTCGCATTTCATGGCTCATATTGGCAAGAAATTCAGTTTTGGCACGGTTGGCAGATTCGGCAACATCCTTTGCTTCGCGCAGCTCTTCAGTCCTCCTCTGCCGCTCAACTACTTCTGCCCGGAGCCCCTCATTGGTAATGGCCAACTCTGCGGTTCGTGATGAGACAATGTCCTCGAGATGATGGTTGATGTCCTCCAACTCCTTCTGCTGGCGTTGCAGCTCTTCCTGCACCCGTTTCAGCGGGCTGATGTCCTGGGCTGCAAAGACAACCGCCTGCGGCGAACCGGCCTCATCCTTCATCAACGCCATGGAGAAGAGTATCGGCACCGATTCACCACCCGGGAGCCGGAAAGAGCTTTCAACCCCCTGCACCATCTCCTCTTCCAGTGTCCGGGTAAACGCTGAAAACATGTTGACCGGCATCCCCTGAACCTCAAAATCATCAAAACGGCGCCCGATGAGGGCCGTCTGATCGCTGCCGGTCAGTTTGCAGCAAGCCTGATTAACGCTCTTGATGCATCCTTCCAGTGAAATAACCATCAGAACGTCATTCATGCAGTCGATCAGCTTTTCCATATACTCGCGTGAAACGGTGCTTGTACGGAGATTCTCAGTCATCTGGTTGAAGGAATCGGCCAACAGCCCGATTTCGTCGGTGCTGGTGGCAATTATTTTTGTATCAAGGTCACCACGCGTCACCCTGCCGACACCTTCCATCAATCCTGCAATCGGCCGGGTCATGGCACTTGCCAGCATGTAGGTAAGCACAATTCCGATCAGCGTGACTATCAGCACAACCGGCAACAACCTCCGGATCAGCTGGTTGATCTCGCCGGAGATCATCTCCTCCTTGATGCCGACATACACGCCTCCGTCACGGCCGGTACCCACCGGCACATAGAACTCCTCCAACTGGGTGCCATCTTTTGTTCTGTAATAATGCTGGGTCTTGGGCAGTTCCCGCTTCAAAATCTCCTGCCGGGTTTTCAGCGGCAGCTCACCGTCGAACGCTGAGGCCTGGATGGCATTATCACCGTCCATTATGATGATGTAAGCCAGGTACTTTTCGATGGTCATGTAGTTGCTCAGGTGGGTCTGCAGGAGCGAGGTGCTTTCACTGAGATGAGCATCGGCAGACATTTCGGCAAAATGGTGCCCGATAGAGATTGCCCGGCGATCAACTTCGTTTTCAAGTACCTGATGGACGGAGGTGTTGAGAAAAAAAACGAACGCCGTTGCCATTACCAGCAGAAGCAGGGCGCTACTGCCGATAATCTTTGATTTGAGCGTCATCATCATGGTTGCTGATCCAAAGTGACATGATTTCCAACCAGGACGGACGGCCTCTCCTGAAATGGATGCGCCAATGATAACACTACTTTGTTATATTACAAGTGCAACGAGGAGAATTCTCTGGCCGTAACCTTGAAATAGCTTGGTCGCTATGCTACAACACGGGTAAATTTCCCACTTGAGAGGCAAAGCATGGCGGAGCAGACTCCCATGATGCGGCAGTATCTGGAGATCAAGTCAGGCTGTCCCGATGCGATCCTCTTCTTCCGCATGGGAGATTTTTATGAGATGTTCCTTGATGACGCCCTGATTGCGTCCCGCATCCTCGATATTGCCCTCACCTCGCGTAACAAGGGTGGGGCTGACGAGATACCGTTTTGCGGCGTCCCCTTCCATTCTGCCGCACCCTACATTGCAAAACTGATCGAAGCCGGACATAAGGTGGCGGTCTGCGAACAGGTCGAAGACCCGAAGCAGGCCAAAGGGATCGTGCGGCGCGAGGTTGTCAGAGTTGTCACCCCCGGACTGCTGATTGAGACCGAGAGTCTCTCACCCGATGAGAACAACTTCCTGCTGGCACTGCATCGCGGCAACGACGACATCTGGGGATGCGCCTGGCTGGACGTCTCCACCGGCGAATTCCGTGTTACCGAGCTAACCGGGACCTCCGCCTTACTTGCGGAAGCAACCGGGATTAGCCCCCGCGAAGTGCTGATCTCTGCTGGCCTGGAACTGGACACGCTGCCGGTCGAGCTTCGCGGATTTCTGGGAGAGCGAATATCTTCCCGCACTCCAGGGTGGGTCCATGAACACGACTACACCTCCGGGCTGTTGTGCAGTCAGTTTGGCGCCGCTTCGGCCGAGGCCCTCGGGCTTGCCGGTCTGCCGTCCGGACTGATCGCCGCCGGAGTGGCACTTTATTATCTGCGGGAAAATAGAAAGAGCGCTCTGCCGCATCTGCGGGACATCCGCGTCTACGAGCGGAGAGAACATCTGGCTCTGGATGCTGCTACCCGGCGCAACCTGGAAATAATCGCTTCCATGGCCGAAGGGAAGAAGGGCGGTTCGCTGCTGGGGTGTCTCGATCGCACAGTCACCGCCATGGGAGCCCGGCGTCTGAAACAGTGGCTCTCCTACCCGCTGGTCGGGCTGGAACCGATCCGTCGGCGGCTGGACGCGGTGGAGGAACTGCTGGAAGCGGCAGTCCTGCGGGATGAGCTGACCGGCATCCTCAAAAATATTGCCGACCTGGAGCGTTTGAACGGCCGCATCGGCATGGCTTCAGCAACGGGGCGCGACCTGCGCTCCCTGCGCGACTCGATTCAACATCTGCCGGAACTGCTGGAACGGCTGGGAGGATTGCAGTCGGAGCTGATCGCCGGGCTGCGCTGCAGCATCGACCCGCTGAACGACCTGCGGGAACTGATCGGGCGGGGCATCGTGGAGAATCCGCCGTTCTCGCTGCGCGAAGGGGGGATTATCGCCTCCGGCTGCAACGCCGAACTGGATGAACTGCGCGCCGTCAGCAGCGAGGGGAAGGGCTTTATTGCCCGGCTGGAAGCCCAGGAGAAGGCCCGCACCGGCATCTCCACCCTCAAGATCCGCTACAACCGGGTATTCGGCTACTCCATCGAGGTTACCAAGAGCAATCTGGCTAACGTGCCCGCTGACTACATCCGCCGTCAAACCCTGGCCAACGCCGAGCGCTTCATTACAGAGGAGTTGAAGAACTACGAGGAGAAGGTGCTGGGGGCCGAGGACCGCATCTGTGAACTGGAATACACGCTATTTCAGGAGATTCGCGAGCGGGTGGCGGGGGAGGCAGGGCGCATCTGCCGCAGCGCCGACGGCCTGGCGGTGCTGGATGTTCTGATTTCACTGGCCCAGGTAGCCGGCGAGCGAAATTACTGCAAGCCGCTGATGGATGAATCTGACATAATTGACATCAAGGACGGCCGCCACCCAGTAATCGAAGCCATGCGTCTTTCTGAGCGCTTCGTTCCCAATGACACTCGTATGGACGGCGGAGAAAACCAGATCCTGATGATCACCGGCCCCAATATGGCCGGCAAATCAACCTACATGCGTCAGGTGGCCCTGATCGTCCTCATGGCCCAGGTCGGTTCATTCGTTCCGGCCTCCGAAGCACGCATCGGCATCGCTGACCGCATTTTCACCCGGGTCGGTGCCGGCGACAACCTGGCCCGCGGGCAGTCAACCTTCATGCTGGAAATGATGGAGGCGGCCGCCATTCTCAAAAATGCAACCCCCAGAAGCCTGATCGTCATGGACGAGATCGGCCGCGGCACCTCCACCTTCGACGGGGTTTCCATCGCCTGGGCCTGCGCCGAGCATATTCACGACAACCCCACCTGCCGGGCCCGCACCCTCTTCGCGACCCACTACCATGAGCTTACCGAGCTGGCTACCACCCGCGAGCGGATCAAAAATTTCACCGTAGCGGTACGCGAGTGGAACGATCAGGTTATCTTCCTGCGCACAATTATCCCCGGCGGCGCATCCCACTCCTACGGCATCCAGGTGGCCCGTCTGGCAGGTATGCCGCTGGACGTCATCGAACGGGCCAAAGAGATTCTGAGAAACCTGGAAAGCGGCGAGTTCGAGGAAGGCGCCCCGCGCATCGCGAAAAGCCGCAAGAGTCCGCCCCGTGAACCGTCACCCCAGTTTTCGCTGTTTGAAACCACCGAGGATCAGCTACGACATCGCTTGAAGAAGCTCAACATTGCCACCCTGACACCGCTGGAGGCCCTCAATCTGCTGGATGAGCTGAAACGGATGGTGTGAAACAGGATTTTCCTTGGTGAAAATGAAAGCCCCTTCCTGCAAGAGGAAGGGGCTTTGTTGTCAGGACAGATAAACGGATTCCGGCTGCTATTGCACCTGAACCACTTCCACAACACCCGGTATTTTTTCCTTCATGGCACGCTCGATGCCCATTTTGAGGGTCATGGTGGACATGGGGCAGCTGCCGCAGGCCCCCTTCAGGCGCACTTTGACGATACCGTCTTCCGTAACCTCAACCAGTTCAACATCACCGCCGTCGGCCTGCAGGCCGGGACGAACCATCTCAAGAACCTTCAGCACTTCCTCTCTCATCTTCAGATCTCCTTTGTATGTGGTGGTGCATAGTGCGCAGCATGTTACCGTTTCGGCAGCCCCGGTTCCGTCAGCTGCTCCGGCCGCATGACGTCGTCCAGTTCGGATTCGGCCATCAGTCCCTTCTCCAATACGATTTCACGGATACTTCTGCCGCTGGCAACTGACTCCTTGGCGATGTCCGCCGAGGCATTATAGCCGATGTAGGGGGCCAGCACCGTCACCAGGCCGAGCGAATCTTCCAGGTAACGTCGGCAACGCGCTTCATTGGCAACAATCCCGCTTATACAGGATTCGGTAAATTTCTGCACGCAATTCGTGAGCAGCTGCAGCGAAAATGTCAGGTTCCAGGAGATCAGCGGCATCATCACGTTCAGCTCCAGCTGCCCGGCCTGTGCTGCCAGCAGCACCGCCTGGTCGCACGCCATCACCTGGAAGCAGACCATGTTGGTCATCTCGGCCATTGAAGGGTTGATCTTGCCCGGCATGATCGATGAGCCGGGCTGGATCGGAGGAAGGCGGATTTCGTCAAAGCCGGTGCGGGGGCCGGAGGCCAGCAGCCGCAGGTCATTGGCGATGCGCCCCAGGTTGACCGCCGTGCGTCGCAATGCCGACGACAGTGCCAGGAAGGGGTCCATGTTCTGCATGGCTTCAAACAGGTTCGGGCTGGCGACCAGCGGGAAGCCGGTAGCCGTGCACAGCTCTTCGACGACCGCCGAAATATAGGCCGGCTCGGCGTTCATGCCGCTGCCGACGGCCGTGCCACCGATACCCAGTTCCAGCAGCGCCGGGATACACGCCTCAAGCCCCTCGCGGTTGCCGCGGATGGCAGCGGCATAGGCGCCGAACTCCTGCCCCAGACGGATCGGCACCGCATCCTGCAGATGGGTGCGCCCCGATTTGAGGATGTGATCGAACTCCCGGGCTTTGGCGGCAAGCGCTCCTTCCAGCTCCTCAAGCCGTTCCAGCAGGGGGTCCAGCATCTCCAGTGCGGCCAGGCGGATAGCCGTGGGGATGACATCATTGGTGGACTGGGCCATGTTGACGTGATCGTTGGGGTGCAGCATCGAAAAATCACCCCGCAGGCGTCCAAGCAGCTCCAGCGCCCGGTTGGCCAGCACTTCGTTGGAATTCATGTTGTGTGAGGTTCCGGCGCCGGCCTGGAAGGGATCGACAACGAACTGGTCGGCCAGCCCTCCAGCCAGGATTTCATCAGCGGCGGAGACGATAGCGTTGCCAGTCTCTGCCGACAGCCTGCCGGTGGTCATGTTGGCCCTGGCCGCACACTTCTTGATCACAACCGTTGCCCATACGAAAACCGGGTGAGGTTTCAGGCCCGAAATCGGAAAGTTGTGCACGGCTCGGGCGGTCTGGGCCCCGTAATAGGCATCGGCTGGGACGCTCATCTCCCCCATGGAGTCTTTCTCGATCCGTGTTTTCAGTG
The DNA here is from genome assembly GCA_037129245.1 of Desulfuromonadales bacterium. Lineage (GTDB taxonomy): Bacteria > Desulfobacterota > Desulfuromonadia > Geobacterales > Pseudopelobacteraceae > JACRCG01. The sequence goes on along the minus strand of JBAXVE010000034.1, from coordinate 12,666 downwards.
GCATCTGCATACCTCGTTCGAATTCATTCAGATAGTACCGGTACTATAGGGAAATCGCGGACATCTTTCAACTGGTTATGCTTTCGGAGAGAAAGATCCCTCCGACTCTTGACGCATTGGCTGCCGGAAGAGTATGGTGACTCGCTGAACAGAAGAGCCGCACCGGGCCGGAGAACAAAAGCATGGCAAAGAAAATATTCATTGCAGCTATCGACAAAAACAGCGGCAAGACTACCACCAGCATCTGTCTGATGCATCTGGCCCGCAGGAAATACAAGCGGGTCGGTTTTTTCAAACCCTTCGGCGGACAATCGGTGGTGTTCAGAAAAATGACCATCGATAAAGATGTCGCGCTGATGACCCAGGTATTCGGGCTCACCGCCAATCCGGAGATCATGTCACCGGTTGTTCTTTCAAATGACACCACCCACAAGGTTGTGGACGGCATCATTTCACCGGCCGACCTTCAGGCGCGCATGCTCGATGCGTACGCCGAGCTGGAAAAAGAGTGCGACTTCATCATCATCGAAGGATCCGGTCATCCGGGCGTCGGGTCGATCATCCAGCTGTCAAACGCCCGTATAGCCCGGCTGCTTGGCGCGCCGCTGCTGCTGGTGACCGGCGGGGGACTGGGAAACGTCGTCGACCGGCTTGCCATGATTATGGCGCTTTTTGAGAAAGAGAATGTCGATGTGCGGGCGATTCTCGTCAACCGGCTGATTGCCGAGAAGCGGCAACGGAGCCTCGACTACCTCGGCCGAGCCATGATGCACGAACGCTTCAAGGTGATCGGCGGTTTTGATTATCAACCTATTCTGGCGAATCCGACCCTGCGACGAATCTCCGGCTTATTAGGACTTCCCGTTCAGGGAAACCGGCGGGAACTCCAGAAAATCATCTACAAGGTGCTGGTGGGGGCCGCCTCCACCCAGCGGGTGACCGAACTGCTGCAGGAGCCCTCCCTGATTCTGGTGACCAGCAGCCGGGACGAACTGCTGGTCACCCTGGCCCATCTCTACCGGATGCCGCGCTATCGATCGCTTATCGTCGGGCTCATAATATCAGGGGCCACGCCGGTCAGTCCGATCACTCAGCAGATTCTGGATCAGAGCAGGATGCCGTACCTGCGCGACGAAAAACGCACCTCCGCCGACCTGTATCAGCTGATCGACAGGGACGTGTCAAAAATTATCGCTGAAGATACCGAAAAGCTGGCCCTGATCTGCTCCTTGGCCGAGAAGAGCTTCGATTTTGACGCCATTGACAAACTGTTTTCCTGAAAAATCACCCCAGCTGCAGGAAAGGGAAGAGATGTCCACCACAAAAGAGCCGCTGCACACCCTGGTCGTCGGATGCCTGGTAAGAAACGAACAGGATGAAGTTCTGCTGATACGAAATCACAAGCGCGGCTGGGAAATTCCCCAGGGTCGGATCGAGGAGGGCGAAAGCCTGATCGATGCTCTGCACCGGGAAGTGCGCGAAGAGGCCGGCGTAGAGATTGAGATGGGGCCCCTGGCTGCGGTCTGGTCCAAAGTGACCCTCCCGCCGGCGGTAATTTTCACCTTTCTGGGACGCTACCTGAGCGGCGAACTGGCCGGCAGCGGAGACAGCGCCGAAGCTCGCTGGCTTTCGCCGGCCGCAGCGCTGGAAGAGGTCTCCAACAAGGTCATGAAGGAACGTCTTAAGATTCTGCTGGAGTTTGACGGAACCATCAACTACCGCTCCTACACGCTGAAGCCGTACGAAGTCCTTCAGGAACGGGACCTGGGCGGGTATGCTGTTTCCCATGATTGATCCGTTACCGGCGAAGATCAGGGTGCCGTTCCCTGACGTGTGTCATTCGGCCGTTGCGGACGGTATTTTTCACGACAGGCGCGAAGCTCGTCGTGTGATTTGGCCGCGCTGATGCAGACTTTCTCAGCCTGGGAATTGGCGATCCGCTTGTCGATGTGCTGCAAAATTTCAGATTTTTTCTGCTCGATACTCATCCCCTGCCCCTCTCCCTGCCTGGTAGCGCCGTCCGCTGCGTAAAGCGGAAATGAACAGGTTACTACGGTACATACTGCTGCAAATAACACGGTTGTTTTCATGACATTCTCCCTTGATGTGATATATCTGGTTCTGGAGATGCACTACAATGTATTCCTCACCAGCCTGACAAAGTTGAGTCCGCGGATGGCGTCCCCCTGGGGACCGAAGGCGTAACCGCTGTAGGTTTTCCCGCTTTTGCTGACTGAATGGGCTGTCGCATACGAATACGGTGGTGCAGTTTTCGGATCGCTGCGCTGACAGCCGGCACCGTGGACATCGACCCATTTCAATGCGCCCGACGGCCATCCAAGAGCCCGGCCAAATGGGATATAGACTGCCTGAGAGCCCGACGAACCGGTTGCCGAATAGCCGGCATGGGTGGTGGATGTCCAGTAGTAGGGATAGTCGCTGTCTCCGTTTTCATTGACGATCACGCTGCTGCTGAAGAAGGCTGTGTCGATGGCCGGTCTGCCGTTGTAATCGGGAGCATTTGCATAGTTGACGATGCTCTGCAACTCCTTGGCATTGGGGAGCCGCCAGTCGCTGTGCCCCAGATGCTTTGCGGCGTTCTTCGCCTGAACCAAAGCCAGTGCATCCTGCCAGATCATGCCGCTGCCGCTGTCCTCTTTCGACCACATCAGCCCGGTTGCCGCATCGGTGATCGTGCCGTCACCGTTGTCAGCGTAGCTGTTAACGCCGTAGCTGGTTCCTCCCCGCACCAGCTGGACGAAGAAGGTTTTCTCGGTCCGCCCGTCCGGCATGATCAGATCGTACCCCTTGATGCGGCCATCAGCCAGATTGAGACCGAAAAGCTTCGGGTAGCCGGTCTCAGCCGGATTGAGCACGAAAATGGTGCTGGAAGCATACTGGGAATCGATGATCCGCTCACCGGCAGCCGTCTGTCCGTAGGAAAATTTGAAATAGGCCCTATCGATGAAAGGGGTCAGAACCGACGTGTCCGTGCCGGTGAAACTGCTGGGATCGGTACCCTTGAAGATCATCAGCGAATAGAGTTCCTTGATGGTCGGCAGTCGCCAGTCGCTGAAACTGCCGTATTTCATGGCATTGACCGAGGCAACCCAGGCCTGTGCCTGGCTATAGGTCATCTTGTCGGTCGAGGCCGGTGCGGCGAGCGTTGTGTTCGGAGCACGCATCCAAGTCAGCTTCGTCACGGTGTCGTACACGGTGGTGCCGTCGCTGCTGAGCGTGTAGCCGGGCTGGACACCGTTGTACTGGGCATCCTGACCGTAGAAAGGCTGTCCCGCTGACGGCGCAGCGATCTCGGCGCTTGAATTGTAGGTTTTTGACTGACCGGTATCGACGACCGGATAGGTAAGTGCACCTGTCGTGGTGGTCGTGGCAGAAACTGCCGCCATGGTGATTGTGCCAGCATCGGTTGTCAGGCCGGCCTGTACGGTGATGTTTGCAGCGGTTCCCTGATGCGTCAGCTTTCCCGCAGCGTCAAGTCCCTGGACGTTCAACGTTCGTCCCGTTCCGGCAGGTACTCCGTCAATTGTACCGCTGCCCGTACCGGCGGCAAAGTCCTTCTGGATGATTGGTGCAATGCCCGATCCGGAAACCATAATCCGTACCGTGGCAACCCCGGCCGGCGCCGAGGCAACTGTTTTAGCGGTTGTTTTGCCTGCAGCGTTCCACACCAGTTGTGCAGTGATAGAGCCTGTAGATGCGCTGTCAGAGTTCCCGGAGCTACAGCCGGTAAGCAGGATGAACAGGCCCACACCGAGAAGCGATTTCATTGTGCAGATAGTATTTTCTAACATAACCAACCTCCATTACATCGATGCCAGCAGATAGAGCAGGTAAGCAATACCCACAATTCCAATCGCCGGGTAAACCACATCGTCTACCCTGTCAGACAATGTCTGTTCCCGTTCCACCGCTTCTGCGCCCAGACCGTAACAGTTCCGATTCACTATCATGTAGTTCGTCAGCGTTGTCATGATATCCCCCTTCAGCCAAGCTCTTTCAGGAACAGCAGGTAGAGCAGGTAGGCAAATCCGCCGGTAAAGCCAATAATGACTATGGTGGACACCAGCGACACCAGCGATTCAATGGCCAGAGATAAGAATGTGTCCTGCGGATGTCGGCCTGGATAGATCGGTCGGTGTTGACGATTGGTGAGCGCTGTTGACATGATCCACCTCCTCTGCGAATTCCGGGAACGGATGCTGCGATGTTCCTTTAAACACAGAGTACACCCTGACTTTGTAAAGTAGTGTCAAGATGCAAGGTGGTTGGGTAAAGTTTTGTAAACGATGCGAAGGTTTCCTTTACAAAACTTTACAATGGAGGGGTGTCGATTGGAATTCGAATGCCGGTTATCATTTGAGGGTGTAACTGAATGCCGTGGAGCCGCTGACTTTCCCGCTGCCTTCATCCGCCGGCAGCCAGGTGCGGACGTAGTCAACCTTGACAGCCGATGGTGACACCGTGACCCGCGTGTAACCACTGTTGGGATATTTATCGCCTGAAAGGTAGGCGTCAGAGTTGAAAAGGGAGTAGTTCGGGTCGGCCGGTTCCGGCAGCGTCTGGTAGGTGACGCCGTCCAGCTGCTGGCGGACCCAGATGTGGTCGTGCCCCTGAAAGAAAATGGACACTCCGTTGGCAGCCATCAGCTGATGAATCGGCATGGCCCAGTTCGGGCGCTTCGCCGCAAATTCATTGGCGCCTTTGGCACTCAGCCCACCCCACTCATACAGTCCCGCCAGTTCAATGCCACCACGCCCGCTCCCCATGACGTGATGGGCAAAGACAAACTTGTGCTTCGCCGTGCTCTGTTCGAGAGTCGCCTTGAGCCACTGGTACTGGGCATCCCCGTGGGTGACATCCCACAGGTTGCTCCGTTTTGCATCGCCGTAAAACTGATTGTCCACGCAGACCGATGAACTCCAGTAGGGATCGATGACCACGAAGAGAGCATCCCCCCATGTCCAGGCGAAATGATTCCGCAACAGACCGATGAACGGGACCTGTTCGGGATTGCCTGAGTAAAAGCTGTCCGGCGCCGGCTGGGAATAAAACGAATTGCGAGCGTTCTGGGCCCAGACCGCAACATTGTTCTCCGTTCCGTCCAGCAGGTAGCGGGCGGCCTGCTCATGGTTGCCGTTGACCAGGAATACCGGCGCCGAATTCCCGATCAGTCCGAGATACGGGCGCTGGATGGCATAGCGCTCCGCCACCTGCGCGGCGGTGACCGTTTTCGGATTCAGTGTGTCGACGCTGAAATCATCACCAATTGCCAGGTAGAAGTCAGGCAGGTCAGCGGCTGAAGTCAGAAGTGTTCGACGGTAGAGGTCGGCGTTGAACTGGGTCTTTTCCCGCTCGGGATGGGAATCCCCCTGGATTGCAAAAGTGAAGGTGCTGCCGGCGGTACGGGCGGTATGGAACCTGTATTCTCCCGCACTGACGGAAACAGTTCCGTCGGCAGAGCGATAGTTGAGCCGGTAGTAATAACGGGTATTCGGGGATAATCCTTCCAGCGAAAGCTCCAGCGGTTTGCCGGCAGTCAGGGATGCTGAAGCGCTTTCCTTTTCGTAACTGCCGGACGAGGTTCCGTAGGTAATGCTGACTGTTCCTGACTGGTCGGGTGAGTAAATATTGGCCTTGATTGATGAGGCGGTCGGAGCTCCGAGTACGATGTTTCCCCGGAACACTCCGGACTGTGAGACCGTAGGAATCGACGACAGACAGCCGCTGCCGCAGAAGACGCGGTCGGCATCGTCAAGGGAGCCAAAACGCTGCCAGAATGCTGAAGCCGAATACCACAGGCTCCCCTGGAATGTCGCCAAGCCGGTGCCGAATTGATTATTGTACGTCCGGTAATAGGCAGTATCGTTGCCGCTCAGAATAATCTGCGTGTCGGACGGAGTCGAAAAATACTGCGGAAACTGTCGCTCGATTGCTCCAAACATTGACTCTGACTGGGTCAGTGAGGGAGTAAGGCAGGAAGAACCTACACAGCCGGCCCCGGCCGCAGTAACCGATGCAACCAGAAATGCTCCAGACAAGATAAATCGGATCATGAACGGATTACCTCCTTACGATGTTCACGGTGCCGGTTTTGTCCAGCTGTCGTCGATCTGGCCGTTTTTCTGCCGGGCATTCTCGCTTGCCGGCAGCCAGGCCCGTACATAGCGGGAAGTTACGTCTGACGGTGAGACGGTAACCCGGATATGCCCGGAACTGCTCAGGATAGTTCCAGCGGCATAATGGTACTCTTGTGCCAGCGTTGAACCACTCTGGGAGTTTTTCGCGCTGGGTTGCGGAACCTCCTGATACACGATGCCGTCGAGTTCCTGCCGGGCATAGACATGATCGTGACCATGAAAGACAGCAGTTACGCCATGCTTGACCAACAGCTGATGAATCGGCAGACTCCAGCCGGCCCGCTTCTGGCTGAACGCTTCGGTACCGTCCATATTTTTACCACCCCACTCAAAAAACGGCGCAGCCTCAATTCCACCGCGCATCTGGCCGTCAAGCCCGCCGACCAGGTTGTGGATGAAAATGAACTTGTATTTCGCCGTACTTGCAGCGAGCGTCTGCTGCAGCCACTGGTACTGCCGCGAACCAAGCGTCAGGCCCCACGGGTCTCTGCTGCTCATGGTCATGCTGTTCCAGAAGGGCTCAAGTACAATAAACAGGGCATCACCCCAGTTCCAGGAATACCAGGAGCCCCGTTTTCCCACAAAAGGTTCAACGGTCGAATCACCGCTGTAAAAACCGTCCGGCAGCGGGGTGAGATAATACTTCTGGCGGGCCAGCGTTGTCCAGACCGTTATGTTGTTTGCGGTTCCGTCCGCCATCCATCCCGCTTCACCTTCATGGTTTCCATTGACAAGAAAGAGCGGCACCGAGTCGGCAATCAACCCGAAATAGGCTCGCTCGTAAGCGTACCGCGCATTGACGGTGGCCTGATCCGGCGCAGTTCTGACATTCGCCGTCAATGGTTCACTGTGCTTCTCGCACATAAAGGTATCGCCAAGATCAATATGAAAGTCCGGTGCATCCGAACGTATGTTGGCCAGCGTCCTGCGGTACATGTCAGGGGCGGAATTCTCGTCCAGATGGGAATCAGCCTGAATGGTAAAGGTGAACGTGCTCCCGGCCGGCCGGGCGGTATGAAAGCTGTACTCTACCGATGAAACGGCTGCTGTCATTCCCGTGCCCGTGAAGTTGACCCGATAGTAGTAACGGGTATCGGCAGCGAGGTTTTCCAACGCGACGGTCAACGGCGATCCGGCAACAAATGAGGCTACTGCCGTCTGCCGATCGTAGCTGCAGGGCGATGTCCCGTAACTGAGGGTGACAGCGCCGCTCTGGTCTGAGGAGAACAGGCTTGCTCTGACTGACGTGGCCGTGGGGGTACCCAACAGAATCGTGCCGTTGAAGGAGCCGGAAGCGGTTGCAGTGACGGCAGCAGGAACGGTGAAGCTTGACGCCCATAGGTAGTAGGCGTCGGTACTGCCGCCTGGTGTTATCAGGACGTAGATTGTATAACTGCCGGCCGGAAGCCGGCTTGCCGGGAAGTCGTCGAGCAGGACCCCCTCGGCACTGCGCACACCCTTCTTCCAGGGGGTGAGTCCCGCAGAGAGCGGTTTCAGGCCATTCACTGTAAAAAGGTAGAGGTTGCTGCCGTCGATGGCTGGTGCGTAAATGGCCGCGTACACATCAACAACATCAATAAACTGCGGTGTCTTGAGCTGCAGACTGATGACATCTCCCCCGCCGGCAAAGGAGCCGATCCCCACGGGGCGCGCAGTTTCCATCGATGTCCCGCTGGACGGTAGCACCGTTGCGGCATAGGTAAATTCCTGCCTGCCCGCCGGAACCGTCATCCGCGATGCGCCCCCCTGACCGGCTACCGCTGCGGGCGATGTCCCGGCGGCAGATGCAGCAAGGCACGACAGTAATAACAGCATGCAGGCCAGCAGAGCATTTTTCGCTGTGGACCTCATTTCTTTACACCAAACAAAAATGATGAATCCGGAACCTGAGACATCTGAATGCGATCAGAGTAAATGAAAGCAGTTCCATCCTCACGGGTATGGTGTGAGCGAAGAGCTTTCAGTCTGTTTTTCTGGTCGACCGTAAAGGTTTTATAGATCGCTGCGAAGGCGCTGGCATATTCGTAGGAGAGCGCACCATCAAGTTCGCCGTAGCGTCTGCCAAGCGCTGTTATGTCATGCTCGGAAGGAGTCTGCCCACGCAGAAATCCTCGTAATGCTGTGGACATCTTCCGCCGTACCTCGATGATTTCGTTAAGAGCGCTGCGCTGCCGGTTGAGAACACCGGTCAGTCTGGAGCGCTGATGTGCAGTAAGCATATCTACGAAGGCGGCGCCGGAATCGCCCGTAAGCGATGTGGAAATATCAAAATCCCTCTGCCCCATGGCCGGCAGGTCCTTCAGATAGAATCCTCCGAAATAAGTGCCGTGGCGCTCGGGACAGAAATAGGTGTCGGCCTCGACCGACCCGGCATACCAACTGAAAAACTCGCTGGCCAGGGTCATGTATCCCACGCTGACAAGCTTTGATGCGCCGCGGGGGCGCAGGCTGCGCACCTCTTCCCGGTCGATTTCCGGCCAGCTGTTAAAATCGCCGAATTTCATCTTTGCCAGGGTCGCCTTCTGCTGGCTGCTCAGCGAACGGGCCAGGGCGCCAAACACCTTTGCCCGTTTATAGGCAAGCGCAGCATCCAGCTCGAACAGGTCGGCGGTATATGACATGACGGCAGTGCGGCTCAGTCCGGTGGTGCCGGACGGGAGTCTGCCATCCAGCTCCCGGTGAAATGCCGCAACCAGCGGAAATCGTTTCTGTGCGATTTTCTGCACCAGAGGTTCCTGCTCACGGGCGGCGTCCTCGAACAGCGTGCGTTGCTGCGGCGTGAGGAGTTTCATCACATTGCCGGCCACCCGGTCGAGAAACATGGGATTATGCCCCTTGCCGGCAGCGTCGATGTCGCGCATGTACTGAAAACCGAAGAAGTCAGCGACCTTGCCGGGGGGGATGAAGGTGGAACTACCGAAGTCGCCGGTCATGAAAGCCAGCCCGCTGAAGGCGATGGTATGCAGCTGGGCCTGATCGGACACGGCCTGTTCAATGGAGTACTGCTGCCGCCCGCTTTCCTGACCGTTGCCGCGCCGTGGCTCGCGGCTTCCTTCACGGGGAGGAGAACGGTTCCCGTCATCGCGGCGGGGTGGACGATCCTGGGCCGCCGCCAGGGATGTACATAGAGCGGCAGTAAGCATGAAGAGCGCAATTTTTGTTTTCATGGCGGAACTCCTGTAAGGAATAGCTACGCGGGTGATTCCAGCATACAGGTTATTTCCGCCATGGAATGTTAAGATGATTGGTAATTTTGTAAAGTTTTGTAAAAACATGGTCTGCTGGAGAGATTTCGCTTCGGAATTTTTTAATAACAACAGTAACCGATAGGAGTTCAAGTACTCCAGATGTATTCTCCTTTCTGACAAAATGGCTTACGAGTTGACACTGAAGATAGAATTTGAAAACCCACTGTTTGAGTCGCTATACCTGTTCAGGGCCTTCAGCAGTTTCTTTAATTCCGCCGACTGATCCTGTAATGAGTTGGAAGAATTCTGATCTGAAGTGCTGTTGTGTGATCCATCGGAATGCGTGGTAATCTTTTCCAGAAGCGTCTTCAGTGTATCTACCAGCGCCGAAACACTTTCCTGCCCGTAACTGGAAGAGTTTGACTCATACGAATCTGTTGCCTGCTGCGGTGGCGGAGGTGGAGGTGGCCCCATTCCCTGCATTCCTTGCATTCCCTGGGGCGGGCCGAAGCCGCTGTTATCCAGGACTGATTTCAACTCATCCCCGCTCAAGGAACCGTCGCTGTTCGTGTCATAGCTGTTGAAAGAGTCGTTGCTGACATCAAAGGTTTTCCCGGTTTTCTCTTTGATAACGGCTGCCAGATTTTTCAATTCTGCCTGTGACACCCCGCCGCTGCCGTCACTGTCGGTCTTTTTGAAAATACCCAACGGATCAGGACGCTGCATACTGCTTGCTCCAATACTTCCGATACTGCTCATGGTGTAATCCTCCTTTTTTGGGTTTTTACTGCGCGTTCCGCACCAGACGGACGTAGTTAAAATATCGTGATTCACCACCAGAAGCCCCTTGAACCTTCGCGTCGAAACGGACGGCCCCCGCTCCGTGAAGATCTTTTCCATCGGAGCCAACGGCTCGCCCGAAGGCCACATACCAGGCAGAGTCGTACGCTGCGGTCGCGTTGGCTTTTGCGGACGTACTCGTCCAGTAATAGGGATAGTCGGCCGTTCCCGCTTCATTGGTAATCACGGTGCTGCTGAAAAGCGGATCGATGGCCGGACCCACCTTTGTTGCATCAGTTGCACCGGGGGAGCGTGTATAATCGACGATGTTCTGGAGTTCTTTGGTGTTTGGCAGCCGCCAGTCATTGTGGCCGAGATAGGTGGCAGCATTTTTGGTCTGGGCAAACGCCAGTGCGTGTTCCCAATCCAAATTAGAGCCGCTGTCAGCCTGAGCCCACATCAAGCCCGTAGCCTGATCCGTAATAGTGCCATCACTGTTATTTTTGAAATTATTGACACCGTAAATATCCCCACGAACACAGCGGGCAAGGTGCCTCGGCCCGGTACTGATTGCATACGCTTTGATATGCCCGGTGCCGAAATTTACGCCGAACGCCATTTCTGCACCGCTGGTAGGGTCTGTCGTGCTTTCAAGCAGTCCCGTATACTTTGTGCTGCTCCAGAAGATGCCATGACTGAGTTCCACCTCACTTGAGTAATTTACGGTGAAATAATTCGTGTCAATGTAGGGCCAACCGGTACCGCCGTTCCAGAGTGAATACAGCTCTTTGATGGCCGGGAGACGCCAGTCACTGTAGCCGCCGTAATTTTGTGCATTCATGGTTGCGGGGACAGCTTTGGCTTCCGCCCAGTTCACTTGTCCGGTGGGCAGTTTTTGCTGCCAGGTCAGACCGGTGATGTTGTCTTTCACCGTAAGACCATCAGCACTCTTGGTGAAACTGGGCTGGTTACCCGAAAACTGGGCATCCTGACCGTAGAAGGCCTGGCCGGCAGAGGGGGCGGAAATCTCCACAGAGGCGTTATAGGTCTTCGTCTGCCCCGTATCGACGATGGAATAGGTGCTTTTTGTTGCTATGGTTGTAGTGGTTGTGGTGTCAGTCGATGAAGCAGTTGAGGTGGTTGACGTTGTGGTGCCACCGCAACCAAGGAACGCGAGGGTTCCAACTGCGGTGAGTAGCAGCACTGTGATTTTCATTTTTGGCATGATAAGCTCCCTTTGCACGTTGTATGATTATGTTGATAACAGGCAAATGTATGTGAATTGTGTAGTAAATGTATTTTTTGGAGGGGGAGTAAAAAAGATTTGTCAGCTGGTTCTGGACGATCGGTTTGGCAATAAAAACGTTGGAATGCAAAAAATAAAAAGCTTGCGAAAGCTCTTTTTAAAAGGCTTCACAAGCTTTTTTACAATCAGGGGAATTGAGCGCTCTTCTATTTTATTTCCGGCATAAGATTCGCCAGCAATTCCCTCTGGTCAGGCGTCAACAGCGCATTTACTTTATTAAGCGTTCTGGTGTGTGACACGATCAATTCCACTTCAAGCTGACTCTGGGCAACGACACGTGCCCGCACGGCTGTTTCGTCAAAGACGGTCGCATCTGCTAAAGACTTCAGCTGTTCTCTGCTTTCCTGCATCTTGTCCATCATCGGCTTTACCAGCTCCCGTTCGCCATCAAGGATCGCCTTGATCTGGGTCTGCTGTGCCTCTGTCAGTTTAAGAATCTTTGCCATACGCGCCTCAAAATTCTCTCCCCCTCTTTCCATGCCTGGAGGTGGCCCTCCAAAACCGGGCATCGGCCCGCGTTCCGCCAGCACTGCGCTTGTGCCAACGCCAATCATTGCTGCCACCATCGCTACCGTAATCATCATTTTTCTTCTCATTGCCATCTACCTCGCTTTCAAGTTGTTCACATCGCATGGATGTGGTGTTCCTGATTTCAGAGATACCAGGCAAATGTGTTGGAATTATGTGGAAAATGTATTTTTTGAGAGGGGAGTGAGAAAAAGATTATTTTGTGAACATTGATTCGTCGAAATGTTGCAACTCTATTCAGCCTGTCTCGGTAGCATAACTCTTTAAATTGACAACAAACCATGCAATGGGGCATAAAAGTGCCGCTGGTTTCCCCCGTTAATTTCCTGAAGAATCGAGAAAAGCATGGCTATCCCTGGCAGCAAAGAGATCATTACACCAAAAAACCTGCGTGCTCTTGCCGGTGGCCGTTCCTTTATGCGTGGTGAGGAGTATTTTGACGAGGGGGCGGTTGGGCCGGTCTCCGAAAAAAGCGGCGTCATCTCTGCAAAGATTCACGGCAGCCGTACCTACGATGTACGTCTTAAAGTCGTCTCGGACATGAATGCTCAAGTGAAACTTGATTACACCTGTACCTGCCCGGTCGGACAGGATGGCGACTTCTGCAAACATTGCGTTGCGCTCGGGTTGGCGTGGCTGGAAAAAACTGATGACAATAAAATACCCCGCCGCAAGCAGCGGGGTATTGGTGGAGTTCAGAACAGCT
>JBAXVE010000033.1:0-36350 GCA_037129245.1 Desulfuromonadales bacterium | reverse complement strand
TCACCCACCACCTGCAGTTCCGGGTCGGACGAAAGAATGTCCTTGATGAGGGTTCGCATGATGAATGAGTCGTCTACCACCAGAACTGATTTTGCCATGACCGTAAAGCTCCTTGTTTACTGATTCTGCGGTTGTACCGCACTCGACTGACGGCTGAATTCAGCCGATGAGTTCCCGTATCTTGCTCAGCAGCACAAACGGCAGGATCGGCTTCATAATAAGTTCTGCACCTCTGCCCAGTTCGCCCTGGTTTTCAATAATATCGTAGGCATGTCCGCTGACGAACAGGTACGGAGTATCGGGGGCAATCTCAAGGATTTCGTCGCAGGCTTCCTTACCGCTTTTCACCGGCATGACGACATCGGAAATTACCACGCTGATCTGGTCACGATTGGCGGAAAACGTATCCACCGCCTCCTGCCCGTTCATGGCCACCAGAACTGTATAACCGGCCCGTGTCAGGAACTCGACCGTCACATCGAGTGTGTTCTGGTCGTCTTCTACGAACAGGATTGTTTCGGTTCCACGTTCAAAATGATGGATCGGTTCCACGTCTGTTGATTCCGCTTCGTCCTCGGTTATCAGCGGCAGATAAATTCTGAAGGTGGTACCGCAACCCACACTGCTTGTAAGGTCAATAAGCCCGTCATGCTGTGTCACGATACCGTGAACCATCGACATGCCGAGCCCCGATCCTTTACCGATCCCCTTGGTTGTATAGAACGGGTCGTATATTCGCTTCAGCGTCACCTCGTTCATCCCCTTGCCGGTGTCAGCAATTGTGATGCAGGCATAGCGACCTGTTTTGCCTTGGAGCTGATTGCTGATAGTGCTTTCATGAACGTTAACCACAGACGTTTCTACCGTGAAGGAACCGCCGGTCGGCATCGCATCCCTGGCGTTAGTGGCAAGGTTCAGCAGCACCTGCTCGATCTGGACCGCGTCTGCATTCACCATCAGCGGGTAGGCGTGGATCGTCGTGGTTAGTGTTATGTTTTCGCCGATGATGCGCGTTATGAACGTACCGATCGTGGCAAGCAGCGGGTTCAGATCCAGCGCTTTTTTGTTCATGATCTGCTTGCGACTGTAGGCCAGCATACTGCGGGTCAGCTCGCCTGCGCGCGCCGAGGCGCTCAGAATCTCGTTGACCTGATCGCAGGACGTCTGATCCATGCGCTGATTAATTTTCAGCAGGGTGGCATATCCGTTGATGACGCTCAGGATGTTATTGAGGTCGTGTGCCAGTCCGCCGGCCAGCTGTCCGATGCTTTCCACCCGCTGGGCGTGATTGAGCTGGTCGGTAAGGTCTTTCTTCTCGGTGATGTCTTCCTTGAAGGCTATGTAATGGGTCGATTCTCCATCTTCGTCCATGAACGGCGCTATCAGGGCATGTTCCCAGTAGAGTGTTCCATCCTTCCGTTTATTGTACATTTCCCCGCTCCAGCTCTTTCCGGCGCTAATGGATGTCCATAAATCACGGTACACATCGTCAGGCGTAATGCCCGACTTCAGCAAACTCGGATAACCACTAACCGCTTCTTCGGCACTGTAGCCGGTGTAGTCGCTGAACTTCGGATTGACGTATTCTATTTTTCCATCGGAATCGGTGATAATGATGGCGATCGGACTCTGTTCGACGGCCTTCGACAGCTTGCACAGCTCGCTCTCGGCCAGCTTGCGCCAGGTGATGTTTTCGTGGGAGATGACGGCGTACTTTCTGTTATCAGTTTTGAACGAGTTCACTTTGCAGCAGAACCACTGCTGGCTTTCAGGCGAATGGCAGGAGTATTCCTTGATGAATTCGGGGAGAGTGCCGTTCATGACGGCAGTTATTCCGTCAACGAAACTCTCGGCATCATGGGTGGTATTCAACGGATGTACCCTGCGACAGGTTTCAAGGTAATTAGCGCCCACGCAGCAGGCTTTGCTGCAGCTGCCGTTGTGTTCGGCAAATTCGTTCCAGGCGCGGTTGGTAGTGACAATAATGCCGGATTCGTCGATCACGCAGATATGGGAGTTGAGTCCGTCAAGGGTTGAGTGCGAGAACAGCTCCTGGGCATGCAACGTATCATGACTCTGTTTAAGATCCATTTCCATCAGCACCGTTTCGGTGATGTCCTCAAGTATTATCCTGTACAGATTTCCTCGGGCGGTTCCGATCAGGATGCGGGCCTGGAACGATGAACCGTCTGCACGCAGAAACCGCATATTCCAAGCCTGGTTTTCGCCGGTTTCTACCAGCTGAGCGACGTGCCGGTCGTAGACCGGTTCATTTTCATCATGAATGAACGTAATCAGCGGCTTGTTGATCAGGTCGGTGCGGGTCTCTCCGAACATGGTTGCCGCCGCCTGATTAGCCTCTTTTATAAGGAATGTTTCACTCAGGGTGACATAACCGACCGGTGCGGAATCATACAGTTCAAAATATCGCAGACGGGAATTTTCGCTGGTGATGAGATGCAGTTGCTCACGGCGCGCCCAGAGAACCAGCAGCAGCGTGACCGTCAAACCGAGCGGAAGAATGGCTGCAAACAGCAGCGATGAATTGGTGCGCCGGTATTCGGGAGTGGCCTTTATCATGAGGTTCCAGCTGCTGCCGGCGACACTCAATGCCTCGTTACGTTCGATGAGCGGGAAGAGCAGAGACCGTAGGGTGGAAAGCAGTGCGCTTTCGGTATCTGCCGCGGCACCTGGATTCCACACGGCGAATGCGTTTTCTTTTGGGCGCTCCGTCCGTTCGCTCAAGTTGGTGATCAGATCGAGGTTGCGAGTATTTTTGAGAGCATGATCAAGTACATCGTTGGGGTGATATAAACGGCTGATCTCATCGAGTTCATGTTCCTGCCTTTCAAAATACGTGGCGATACCGCTGGCTCTCATGTCGGCGTCATGCTGGAAACTGCTGGCATAACTGCTGGACTCGCTGCGGTAAGCAACGCTGAAGAGCACACCTGTAGCAATGATGCCCGTCACAGCTATGGCTGCACTCAGGAAAAACGACCGGTTCGATGAACCGTTATGAACTATCGGTAGTTCCATTATGCAAGCCCCTGTGGTGCCTGAGTCCGGGCAGGCGAGTTTAGGACATCTTTGACCGTTTTTTGCAGCTGAATAAAATCGATCGGCTTTGCAATTACCCGGTCGGCTCCGAGAATCTTGGCAGTGTTCAGCAGATTATCGACATCGAGATGCGCCGCTCCACCCGACATAACGATGATTCTGGTCCGTAAATTCCGGTTTCTGATTGACATGAGGACTTCGAGACCGTCACGTTCCGGCATGACCACATCGGTGATCACCAGATCGTAGGGAGTCATATTGAACAGTTTGAGACCGACTTTGCCGTCCTCGGCCTGATCAACCTGATGGTTGTCGGTTACAAGGAGTTCCGAGATGATTTTTCTGATGTGCGGCTGATCGTCTATTACCAGGATCCGTGACATGCTGTTACCTCCTTGTGAAATTCATAATGTTCTTTACAAGCCGTGTGCCAAAGAGATTAACGAAATATTTATCTATAAATACAGAGTGTTATGGTGTGTACGCATGGTGCTGACCACAAGCAGCAGGAAGCGACATTAGTTGACATTAGTAAGAAAACAGGAATAAATGTGAGCAATTACGGTGATTTGGCAGGATGCGTTCAATGTTGCACCTGCAACCTGTGTCCTCCGGACGCAAAAAGCCCCCGCAACCTGAATGGCTGCGGGGGCCGTGTGTGCCCGATTGCAAGTGGATTTACCTGTGGAACATGTGAATTAAGTTTAAAGAATGTGGCAAAAGCGGTCTGTACCGGCGTGACGGAGCGATAGTTTCCGGGGCGTTGCAGCCGCGAAGGAAAGAATTGAATGCTTGACTTGATACCGGGTCAGCCGTACTATAAGTACATCATATTACACATAAATGAGGTACCAAATGATTCGGACAAATGTAATGCTAACCCCCCAGCAGCATCTAACGCTTAAGCAGTTGGCAACGTCCATGCACCGAACGTTGGGGGAACTGGTGCGTGATGCAATTGACAGCACCTTTGTAGTTGATGCGGTTGAGCGTCGCCACCATGTTGCGCTCGCCGCTTACGGCGAGGGGTTCATCAGTATGGGTAAATTGGCCGAATCTCTGGGGGTCGATCCTCTTACCGCGCGCGGATACCTGAAGGAGCAAGGCATCCGGCAGATGGTTCAGGGAGTGGATGAAATCATATCAGATGCGGCCAATGCCTGACGTAATTTTCGATACCGTGGTAATCAGCAATTTTGCAAAAGTCGGTCAACTGGAGTTGTTGCGTGAGATGTATCCCACCAATGCCTGTTGTTCCGGCTTTGTCGTTGCTGAAGTTCTGCGTGGTTTTCGACAGGGTCATACCGATCTTGAGCAGTTGGTACGGCATTTGGCAAAAGGGTGGCCACGGCAGGAAGAGCTGGCAACATTGGCTGAGAGGCAGTTATATGCACGCATATCCGTTTCGCTTGGCGATGGCGAGTCTGCATGCATGGCACTTGCCTCCGAGCGCGGGTATGTTTTTGCCTGCGACGACCGGTTGGCGCGAAGCGAGGCGGTTCGTTTGGGGATACGGCTGACCGGAACAGTCGGTATACTTATCAAAGCGGCACGGAGCGGTGTAATAGATCTTAAAAAAGCAAATGCCATATTGAAACGAATGATTGCAGCCGGGTTTTATTCGCCGATGGCGAGGATCAGCAAGGAAATGCTGATAGTGGAGCCTCTTGCAAAACTCTTAGAATTACACTCCCCCTCCCTTGACGGACCCTCTGGGGCCTAAAGGAGGGGGTGGGTGAAGCTGCAACATGCTGATTTCATAGCAACCTCCCCCTCACCCTCACCCTCTCCCGCCAGGGGGGAGGGGACTTTTTGGAGTTTTGCAAGAGCCTTTATCGACCTTACTTGACAGTGTAAAAGGGTCTCACCCTCATTGCTTTCAGCATTTCATCTGTACTGGCTCCATAGCCGGCAAAGAAATTCAACCCTTTTAACGAGCTTACATCCTGGCCGCTGAGAAGGGGGATTGTGGTTTGGGCCGGTAACGGACCGCTGCTGTAACTGGGAACGCTGCTGCCATCAAACCGTATCCACGCGATTCCGTTATGCAGGAACCAGAGGTCCAAATAATTTATCAGCAGGAATACGTTGCCCGTCTTGCCCACATCGCTGGCGCCTGTTTTAATAGTTACTGATAGTGTAAGCGCCGACGAGTTACCGGATGGAGATGCAATTACAGTAAAACCGTCACCGACCATACCGGTCGAGCTGCCTGAAGCTTGCAGACTGGCACTGCAACTGGCCGTCGCACCATTGTTGCTGCCGGTACAGCTCCAGTTCCAGGGACCGCTACCGGTTACAGTGGATGCTGATCCTGCTGAACAGAGATTGGCTGCGGGGGCAACCGCAAAGGAGCTGCCATGTGCGCTGCCACATACACCATCCACAGGAGTTGATCCTGCAGCGGCAGTGTCAAGTGAGCCATTGCTGAGAAACCTGGCGATCATTTTGTAGTTGGCTGAACTTGAACCAAGCAGTATTTTTCCATCCTTCTGCAGCGCAAGGGCCAACGGGTAGCCGTCCGGCTTTGGATCAACAAAGGATGCATCAACGCTTCCATCGCTGGCGAGTCGAGTCAGATTTCCACCGACGTTCAAGGCACCCAGCACAATTTTACCATCCGGTTGAAGCACCATGGATAGTGTTGTGCCGCCACTATACTTGATAATTGGAACGAATGTCCGGTCGAGAGAACCGTCGATATTAAAACGTGCCACGCCATTAATGCTGGTGGCCGAGGCTGCCGGTTGTATGTAATCGCCGGTCGCAAGCACCTTGCCGTCGGGTTGGATTATAATCTCGTGCACGATGTAGACAGCCTCCAACCCCATATTATTGGTAAATGTGGGGTCTAACGAACCATCTGCATTCAGCTGTACAATAAATTTTTTCGATGTCCCCTGCACTCTGTTGAAGTCACCACCGAGTAGAATTTTACCGTCACTCCTGAGAGCAATGGCGTAGATGGACGCCGGGTCATTAGGGTTGAATACGCTCTTGAAGCCGGTATCGAGGGTACCATTGCTGTTGAGCCGGGCGAAGCCGCTGATGGTGCTTTCATTTATTCCTGAAAACTCGCCTCCGACGAGGATTTTTCCATCCGGTTGGACGACCATTCGTCTTACAAAACCGGCCATGCTGACATTAAAAGCAGAATCCAGTGTCCCGTCCGGGAGGAGCCGAACCATTCCACCACCGACGGTAACTCCGTTAATGGCAAGAAATTCTCCGCCGACCAGGATTTTACCACTCGGATCCAGTGCGATACCCTTAACAGTTCCGGCGTCGTTAATCTTAAAGCCGGTATCCAGAGAACCATCCTGATTGAGACGAGCCAGACCGACTCGTGAATACCCATTGACCCTGGTAAACTCTCCGCCCACGAGAATCTTGCCGTCTAGCTGCACTGCGACGGCATTAACCTGACCGTCGGTATTTGCACTGAAGGCGGCCAGAACGTCAGCAGAAAAAACGCTCAGACTCACGGTAATTACCAGAAACAAAGCCACTACATTTTTCATGCGCACTCCTCCTTTATCTATATGTGGTTATGGCCAGTGGTTTCAAATTAATCGTTCAGTCTGGATAAACATTATTTCTTTACATACACAAGAACCCGATTGTCCTTAACCCGCTTGATTGACATTTTTTTACCGTCAAAGGACTCGATGATATAGGGCGTATCCTTGCCGTCAGCAGTAAGCGTCAGGCTGTTCCCGTTCACCTTGTAGGTTCCCTTTACCGTAACGCCGCCCATGACAAGGGTAAACGTGCCGTCAGCCCTGTGTTCTACCGATGCCTGCTGCCCTTTGAAATCGTAGGTCCATGCGCCCACGATATCCTTCCTGAAATCAGCTCCGAACGCCAGTGATGCTGCCAGAACAACCAGTGTGAAACAGACTGCGATACCTGTTTTCATGAATCTCCCCTTTCGTGGTTGTGGTGCTGTATCTTGTATATCAACACAGTGGTTATGTAAAACGGAAATAGGTGCGTGCAGCGTCTCGCACGGCCGGCAGATATGACGACCGGCTGTGCTGAAGATCATGCTCCAGATCTCTGGCGATGCAGTGCATCGGACAGACGTTCCAGGAGGATGACGCGGTTTTCGATGATCGTCAGTGGGCCGCTCTTCTGCTCGAAGATCGTTTCGGTTACACTGCCCAGCGACAGGCGCACGCTCTCGTACAGCGTGGTTTTGGCGTTAATCTTGGCGTTATTTTGGCAATTTCGGCCATTGGTTTCAAATTAATCGATCAGCCTGGATGCTATTGTCACACAAGGTCCATATCGAAAGCACCGCTGACTTTTGTTGATCCGTCGTCAATTTTCAGCACGCCCTTTATTTTCCCGTGTCCAATGTCCGTAATGACGATACTGCCTTTCCTGGCGGAGAACAGAAAATTGGAAGCATTCGTATGCAGAACGAGTGAAAGTTTGTCGCTGCTGTATTCTCCCGGCACCAGCTCTGCTTCGCCTCCCGCACTGACTATGGCTTCCAGGAAGAAATCATCATCGCCCGGAGGGTAGGTGTCGAGAGTTTTAAACGAGTAAAGATAAAGGGTCACACTGCCATGCCCATTTCGTTTTGCCAGTGATTTTGCGATTGTTTTACTCGCTATGGTTGCTCCCCATGCTGCAGTTACAACGGACGGTGCGGCAGTAACTTTTGACGTGACATTAACCATCGGCCCGCCCTGCTTACACCCAAAGAGCGAAGCCGTCAGGATAATCGAAATTGCAACTGCCGTATTTATTCTCATACCCGTTTTCATGAATCTCCCCTTTCGTGGTGGTGCACTATTTTACCGACACACTGTTCAGGTAAACCGGAAATAGGTGCGTGCAGCATTCTTCACGGCAGGCCGATACGAAGATCTGTCGTGCTGAATTTCATGCTCCAGATCTCTGGCGATGCAGTGCATCGGACAGACGTTCCAGGATGATGACGTGCAGTAGTTGGCTTGTATCGAGTCATTGGGGGTGAACTCGCGTCCCGACATGACGATACACAGCGCTTGTTGCCTGTCGATGCGTGACAAATTCGGGCAGGTCATAATAATCGTCTCTCCTTTCTTTCGTGTTCATCGGGTCAGGCAGCCACGACTGATGCCTTCATCTCATGAATCAGTGCCAGTTCAATGTCAGCCGCCCTGACGTTCAGTCCGGTCATCGAGAGGAATCGCAATCCGCCTTCGATGCTGTTTTCAATGATCGTCAGCGGTCCGCTTTTCTGCTCGAAGATCGTCTCCGTAACGCTGCCCAGCGACAGGCGCACGTTCTCGTACAGCGTCGATTTGGCGTTGATCTTGGCGTTGGCGGCTGCATCGGTCTTGTTCTTGATCGCCATGATCATGCGGCTCAGTTCCGATGTTTTTTTGCGCAGCGCATCGATCTCTATCTTCGATGACGATTTTACGATTCTGCCCTGCACTTCCGACAGCTGTGTAACCAGGCGCTCCATCTCCTCCACATCGTGATAATCCATGCCGTCGATCAACTGGGTGAATTTCGAAGAAGGAGAGCCGATCTTCTGAGCTTCAATGCCGCCTCTGGCTATGCAGGAACCGCCCTGAATAGCTCCCTTTTCAACGATGACTTTGCCCAGGCACCTGATGGTGCAGTTGTGGATCTCCACATCGACGAGAATGTCGCCGCTGC
Source organism: Desulfuromonadales bacterium (assembly GCA_037129245.1). GTDB lineage: Bacteria > Desulfobacterota > Desulfuromonadia > Geobacterales > Pseudopelobacteraceae > JACRCG01. The sequence goes on along the minus strand of JBAXVE010000033.1, from coordinate 27,629 downwards.
ACTCGATGTCAACGTCATGAACAAAATGGGCGTGAAGATTGCCACCGCAGACGATTTTCCCGATTCCCTGCCCGTCCATGCCGCAGACGGTGATATCGCCTTCGCTGACTATGGTGCAGACGCCGATGTTGCCGGTTACTGTCAGACCTTTGCTGGCGATGATGTCAAAGTTGTCGAGCACGTCGCCGCGTACTTCCACAAACCCTTTAAAATCAATCACGCCAACCTTGAAGCCCACGTTACCCTTGACGACGTACTCTTCTGCAACCGAAATTTCGCTGGCTGTCTGGCAGAGACGGCCAATGATCGTTGAAGTCAGGCGCACGCCGTCGTCACTGATGTTGATATTTTTACCGATAGCGCATTTCAGACCTTTGCCCGCTTCAGCAGCAATCGATTTGCCGGAAATGGTGCGACCGTCAGTCCCGCTGCCGGGAGGAATGACGTGACCGATCTCCTCACCGTACTCCACGTTGATAAACGTCTGGACGATGTACATATCAACGTCGGTGCTGTCGTCCTCGCCGCTGATTACTGCCGTCGAAGGGTGAGCCGTGATTTCGACGGCTGCATCACTGCCGCCGACGGGAGCAGTCCCCGATGCCAGTAGCACACCCTGCATCATCTGACCCGTGGCGGCCCTGATGGCAAAACTCTCACAGGCCTCCTGGTCGATCCCTTCCAGTACTTTGTGCTGCATCAGGTGTTCGGCCAGTTCATCGCGGGTCATCATGCTTCCAAGATTGCGCGGGAAATAGCTGCAGCGGCACTCAAGCTGATTATCAGGAATGTTGAGAAAGAGACTGTAGCCGAGTTTTTTGACTTCCACGCCGGTAAAGGATGGTGGTGCAACCGTCATCTGGTTTACGACAGGTGCCGCAGCCGGCTTTTCGTTATCCTCTGTTGGCTGGTCTGATGCCACGATCGGTGCCTGGTCGTCGGCCGGTTCCTCACCGGCAACCACTGCGGCGATCTGCTCTTCGCTCACGGTCGTAATCGGTATTTCGCCTTCGGTTGTTACCGGGTTTTCAATTTCGGTTGACATGGCATCCTCCGTCCCGCTCTGCCGGCCATTTTCCTGGTTTACAGCAGTGCGCAGTTTCAAGGATCAATCACTTTCTGATTTATTTAATTATCAAAAATCGTGCCACATATAAATTATGTTAAATATCAGATAGTTGGGTGGTTGGATCAGGTAATTGAGCATAATTAAGGAGAAAAACAGGAGGGACTGTAGTTGACAGAAACAGCTTAACTATATGATATTACTGGTTATGTTTAAAAGCAACCTTTGTCGCTGCTGCAACTCTTGTCTGGGATGGAGTAACGTCTTTTAAAACATCAAAAAAATCGCCCTTCATCCGGTAACGGAGAGCAGCGTTGACCGGATCCGGCGAGACAGCATCGGCAAACTCACCGATCCGTCCTGAGGCGTGCGGCAGCGGAAGTAGTTCGTGATCTTCAAGTGTCACGACCGAATGAACATGATCGCAGAGATACATCCGGGGATTGTTGCCGTCCTGGCTGCAGCAGACCAGTGCGGCGGATGGCGGGGGAGGGGTGGTGGAGCCGAGAACGGAGCGCAGGTCAATCACCTCAATACTGCCGTCTCGCCAGATTGTTCGTCTGCGGGAGGGGCGGCAGACATCGTCTGCTTCAATTTCGCAAATTTCCAGAATATGGCAGACGTCTATCAGGAGGTGGTACGGCAGGCAGGATACATGCAGACAGGTTGCGGCCATGTCCGTCACACCCTGGCTGCGCCGGACAGTGACATCCGCAGCAGCTCCTCGCCGTCCAGAATCAGCACCACCCTGCCGTTACCCAGAATTGAAGCACCGCCCACGCCCGGCAGTGCCGCCAGTGATTCCTGAATATCCTTGACGAACAACTCCTGGCGTCGCAGCACCCTGTCTACTTTGAGGCCGATGGTCCGGCTACCGTTGGTCAGCACCACTGCGATCCCTCCCGGTGTCGCTGCCGATTCCGGATAACCGAGCAGCCGGGAGAGCGAGTGCAGCGGGAGGAAACTGCCCCGCAGCAGAATAGCCTCGTCGCCGCAGACCGTCTGAAGTTCATCATCGCCGATTTCCAGTACCTCAGAGACGTATCGCCCCGGCAACGCCATTGTGCAGCCGGACGACTCCACCATCAGCACATCCTGAATAGCGGCTGACAGCGGCATGCGCAGGGTGAAGGTGGTGCCGCGACCGGGTACCGAATCAACAGCGACATCTCCCCCCATCCGCAGGACATTGGTCATGACGACATCCATGCCGACCCCGCGTCCCGACGTTTCTGTGACGTTTGTTGAAGTTGAAAATCCGGGGTGGAAAATGAAGCGCAGCAGTTCGTCGCGTGAAAGCGATTCACAGCTTTCACGGCTGGCCAGACCTTCTTCGACGACCCGCCTGATCAGATTTTCGCTGCGGATGCCGCCGCCATCGTCGGATATTTCCATAACGATGCTGTTGCCGCGCTGGATGGCGGCGACACGAATGACGGCCTCGCGGGGTTTTCCGGTGCTGCTCCGAAGGTCGGGGGACTCGATCCCGTGATCAACGCAGTTGCGAACAAGGTGGAGTAGCGGGTCGGTGAGGATTTCCACCATTGCCTTGTCAATTCTGACGTCCTGGCCGGTCATGACGAGCCGAACCTGTTTTTCCTGCTGGCGGGCCAGATCGCGAATGACCCGTGGCAGGCGCCTGAAGAGCTGTTCCACCGGCACGACCCGCAGGCTCATGGCGCTTTCCTGGAGCCTTCCCAGGGCGTTATGAAGTGCCTGGTCGGTCTCCAGCAGTTCGTGGCGATGCTCGTCAACCAGTTCCAGCAACTCCGCTGCCAGTTCATCCGTATCACCACCCTGCCGCAGACGTGAAATCATCCGGCTGAGCAGGTCGTCATGGATGAGGTGGTTGAGGCGGCTGCGGGTCAGTACCATTTCACCGATCAGGCTCATGAAGCCTTCCAGCACGCTCCCCTGCACCCTGATAACCGATCCGGATGTATCGGCATGTGTCTGTTCGTGGCGCTGCGGCTCAGGAATTTCGTTAAGCACTTTCAGCAGGTCATCCTTCGGTGGTAGCTCTTCAAAACCTGACTTCAAGCGGATACTGATGCCGGTCGGATCAAGCTGAGTCAGGTTTTCCGCAATTTCTGATCGGGTAAGCGTCGAGACCATCAGCATCTCGTACCAGCTTCTCTCCTCAATGAAGATCGAACGGTTGGTGATTATTCTGCTTTTGCTTGACTCAATCCATGCCAGGAACGTGGCGGTCATCTCTTCGTCGGTTTCCAGATGTGCCATCACCTCGTAAATGTGTTCACCATCCTTCATTGCCTGCATCAGGTCGCGCACATTCTCCGGTGACAACACCCTCAGCAGTTCCGGTTCGATGTTCAAACCGGCCATGAACTGCCGGAAGACGTCAATCGGATTGCCGGTACCGCACCCTGATTCGTAGGCCCAGATGTAGTCGTGGAACCGCTGGACCCGCTGGGTGTCGGATTCGCATTCGCAGATGCCGTCACCGGCGGCGCACCGTTGAAAATTGTCGCGTACATGGATAACCTCTGCACGGGCGAGGTCGATAAGTTCACCGAAAATGTGCAGCTCGCCGCGGGCGCCCCTGCTGAAGACGTCTTCCAGCATCAGAATGGTGCTGCAGGTGGTGCTGTTCATAAAAAACGACAGATGGGAATTGAGTGAGGAGAGCGCCGACTGCAGCGCATGGGCGCAGCGGGTCTGGTTGTCGCTCTCGTTTTCGGCCAACTGCAGCATATCCAGCTGCTCCAGCACCGTAGCAAAGCGCCGCTGAATGGTTATGTGCATCACATCGGTCAGAATCGAGTGCAGTGATTCAGAACCGGCATCGCTGTTGCCGCTGTTTGATTCGAGGTAGCGGATCTGGTCGTGGAGTTCCAGCAGATGGAGGGTGATGGTGCTGACAGCCTCCTCGGGATAGCCATGTTCCTGGGCGAGAAGGTCGCTGCGCAGTTCGCTGAGCGTCTCTTCCAGTTTGTTGAATTCCATTGCATGGGCGGCAAATATCAACTCATCGATGACACCTATCGATCTGCCGATTGCACCAGCATGATCGTCGAGATGAATCGGTCCGTCGGTCGTAAAGATCGGTTCAAGCAGATTGAAAATGGCGGCATTTTTTTCACGTGCCAGTTCGATGAAATAGGCCAGCATATCCTTGTCCGCCCTGATCGGGCCGGGGGTGAGTGCGACGGTATCGGCAGGTGGAGTTACGTCAGTTTTTCGGTTCTGTTCGATTGAGGAGATCGTGCTTTCGAGGTACTCGATCAGCCCGGGGTCTGCTTCAACAGACGTGTGTGACGCCACTGAACCCTGGCGAAGTTTTTTCAGCTCGTCGAGTGCGGCCAGCAGCAGCGAGATGACGTCACCGTTCAGCGGAAAATCTCCGGTGCGTATCACGCCGAGGATATCTTCGGCCCGGTGCGCAACGCGGGCAAAGGGGCGCAGCTCCATGATTCCGGCCAAACCCTTGAGGGAATGAAACGCCCGGAAGAGTGCCGCCACGAGCTCCGGTGTAGAGCCTGATTGATCTGCCTCCACCAGTTTGAGTTCAATCTCGTCGATATGTTCCTGGGTCTCGACGGCAAACTGAGCCCACAGCTCTTCGATCATATTGTTCATTCCGGTAGTCCGGCAGCCCGCCGCGTGCAGAGCACGATGTCACTCCCTTTTTTAGCCTTCAAATCGAGGCTCAGGGCGCCCGATGGTTTTGATATGACATCAACCGCACCAAGTTTACGGGCTTCAAGGGCCTGGGGTGTGCCCACCTGGGCCACTGATGAAACCACGACCACCTTGCAGATACTTAAAAGCTTTATGCGCTTTAAAAACTCGATGCCGTCCATGCCGGGCATTTCAATGTCAAGCAGTACCACATCGGGGTTCAGATCCTGCACCCTATCCAGTGCATCGCTGCCGTTGGCCGCCTCGCCGACAACCTCCAAATCGGTATCGGCTGATATGATGTCCTTGATCAGCGTTCTCATGACGAACGAGTCGTCTACCACCAGAATTTTTTTTGCCATGAATGTTCCTCTCATCGTGAAATATTTTAAAATTGTATTTTTGATACCACTCCCGTCAGCCGTAACGCTCCGATACAAATGACAGCTTCACTCCGGCCCACTTCTTCAGCCGTTTACCGATCTTCTCCGCACTCAGCACTTCACTGGCTATTCCCAGGGAAATGACCGCCGCCGGCATACCGTCCACAACGCATTCCGACGGTTCCTGCACCAGCACCGGGGAGCCATGTTCGGACATTGCCAGCGAACCATCCGCTCCGTCCCGTCCCATGCCGGTCATAATCACAGCCACTGATCTGAGCCTGAGCCTGCTGACGGACAGGAACAGGGTATCGATTGACGGGTGAATCGGTAAACTGGTGTCGGCCTTCAGGGAAGTTATCATCCTGCCGGGAAACGGTTCCCGCACCAGTGTGTCAGTCCCGCCGGGACAGACAGCAACCATGCCGGATAGCAGTTCCATCCCGTCACGGGCCTGCTGCACGTTCAGGCCGGTAAAAATCCTGAGGTGTCTGGCAAAACCTTCAGTGAAAAGCGGCGGCATATGTTGCGCTATGATCACCGGGCAGGACAATCTCCCCATGGCGCTCAGCAGTAAAGGAACAATTGCTGGCCCACCGGTTGAGGCGCCGATCACGACCAGTTCGGGTGCCGAATCCCTCGTCCACTTTGCCGGCCCTTTCACCTGCCACTCGGCGCGCTGTCTGAGCGCACCGGCACGACCGAGCAGGTGCTGCTCACCCCAGTAGACAATCTTTTTGTGCAGGTCGTTGCTGATCTGCACGATGTCAAGCTGCACGAAGGATGATTTTTTCGGAATGTAATCAACGGCGCCGGCCTCAAGCGCTCGAATAGTGGTCTCGGAACCTTTATCGGTCTGGCTGCTCAGCATGATGATCGGTCGCGGACTAAACTCCATGATCTTTCGGGTTGCAGTTACACCGTCCATGCCCGGCATCTCTACATCCATGGTGATCACGTCCGGATTGAGCGTCTCGACCATCTGCAGGGCGGTCCGGCCATCGCGGGCCTCGCCGACTACTTCGATCTGCGGGTCGTCCCTGACCATCAGTCTGATTGCGGAACGCATGAAAGCCGAGTCATCGACCACCAGCAGTTTGATTTTCATAGTGTCAGCCTTTCGCAATCGATGAGTGAGACCAGCGACCCGTTACAGGTGCCGATAGCGCATATATAGGAGTTGTGTGATGAAGCAACCGGCTCGATGGCGCTCTCTTCCATATCAATCAGCCGCTCAACCTTTTCAACCGGCAGTGCACAGCGTTTATCACCGCTGATGACCACCAGATACACTGACGCCGCGCCATCTGAACCGCTGCTGAGCCGCGCGGAGGGGAATACCGGCATGATCTGACCCTGAATCTGGGTCACACCGCAGACAGATCCGTTGTCATCTCCAGGCGTCACGGTCGGTTCGCAGTACTCCTCGATGCGCTCTACCGCTTCAAGCGGCAGAGCCATCAGTTCGCTCCCCTGTCTGAAAAGCAGCAACCTGCGTGCTGCGCGACTGTGACGATGCTGCTCGTCCGAACGGACGGTTTCGGCGGCAGCGGCTGTCAGCCAGGGGTGCCAGGCGGAAAAACGCTGCGGCTCGCCGAGGGCGTCAAAGCGGACCAGTGCCACCAGCTGATTGTCACCGGTTGTGACAAAACCCTCCAGCAGGGTTTTACCTTCGGCCAGTTGACGCAGGGAATCGCAGGCAAACCGGCGTATTCCCACCACCCGGTCAACCAGCAATCCGACTCTGAATCCATGCAACCGAACGATCACCGTGCCTGAGCCTTCTGCGCCGGGAACCCCAAAAAGCAGGGTGTGCATGGAAAGCACCGGCACCGGCTCTCCTCGCAGCAGCGTGACCCCCGCAAGCTCGGCCGGTGAGCCGGGAAGCGGCGTAAGCGGCGTACTCTCCACCACTTCGGTAACGTCCTTGAAACGAAGTGCAAACAGTTCTCCGCCGCAGATGAACAGCACGCAGGGGAATTCATCGACGTGGTGTGCCTGCAGCGCATGTTCCTGCATGTTCCACGTCTCAGAAACCAGCCCTGGGGCGTCCGGGGTGAGCCTGTCCTGCTGCAGGTGATTCGGCACCAGCTGTTCCGGATTCAGCAATAGTACCAGGCTCTCGTTCCAGAAGAATTCGCCGGTCAGAATCGAGGTGCCGTTGTCAGATTCATCTGCGGAGGTGTGTGAAACGCTGTCAGGATCAATCCAGATACGGGCAATAACTTTGAGGACACGACAGGCGTAGACCGCAGACCCGACGTTCATGATCATGACAGTTCCACGTGCACGCTCATCGACAGGGTCATCGTGCATCAGGCGCCGAGCAGCGCTGAACTGGGGGATAACGGAGCCGTTGGCGTGGATCAGTCCGTCAATTTCATCCGCCGCGAAAGGGAGTGGTGTCACCGGCAGCGACTCGACGATCTCTCTGACGCAGCTGGCCGGAACGGCATAATGTGCGTCATTCAGTTGAAATATCATTACATCCACGATGGTTTCCCCGTTTAAATCCTCACAGTTTTTCGTACCAGAAAATATTGTTCCGCTGGCACCGCTCCAGACTTTCGTCGCAAGGCACAAGATCGGCTGCGCCGTACATGACTGCTCCGCCGTGAACGAGGTTGCGGCTTAAATTTGACTGCACTTCGGATTTATGTACGGGATTGAAATAGATCAGCACGTTGCGACAGAGAATCAGATCGAAGGGGGCCTCCGGTAGCGGCTCCAGCAGATTGTGGCTCCTGAAACGGCAGATAGCGGATACGCAGCGTTTGACGTGCATGCCGTGGCCGTTTCCAGACCAGTTGGCTGATTCGGGTGGAGCTTCGAAAAAGCGCCACAATTTGAGATCCATACTGCGGAAGGATCCCATCTCTGCGGCCTGGTAATACCCCTCACGGGCGGTGCGGAGCATCTGGGATGAGATGTCGCTTCCCAGTACCGAGATGTTCCAGGTCGGCAGCGAATGGATTGCGCCGTCGTTTTTTTCAATGGCGAAACCGGCGTCCTTCATGGCAAGCAGCGTCAGCATCGCCAGATTGTAGGTTTCCTCACCGCTTGAGCAGCCGGCCGACCAGATGCGCAGCCGGTAATCTCCCGATTCGTTTTTGCGTTCAATCAGGCGGGGGAGAATTTCCTCTGTGAGAACTGCCAGCTGAACCTTGTCGCGATCGAAATAGGTTTCGTGGTTGGTCAGACATTCCACCAGTGATAGCCATTCCGCCTCCACGGCGTAGGGGGACAGCAGCGCCTGGCTCCAGTTTTCCAGTTCGGCAAATGACATCGGCTCGAAGATGCGGACCAGTTTCCGCTCCACCAATTCTCCGGTGGCGATGCCGTAGCGGCGCTCAACCACCTGCATCAAGGCATGCACAATATCCTGCTTGGTGTTCAGCGGCCGTGTCGGCACACGATTGAGTGTCACCACCTGAGACTCGTTGATTGCCTTGCCGAGCTCGCCGGTTCTGATTTTTAGCCCTGCCAGCAGTGCGTCGATATTAGTGGATGGTGAAGATTGCGTTGACATACCGGATTCCTTGCGTTGAGTTCGGTTGAAATGCTTTGGAACATCCACCCTACAACTTGAACTGCTCGGCTTCCCGCCGGGTATTGTCGGCAATGCGCGCCAGCTCCACCACCGTGGCGGTGATTTCTTCCGATGCGGCGGCATTGGATTCGGCAACCTTGTTCAACGACGCAATGTTGACGTTGATCTCCTGGACGGCGGCGCTCTGTTCTTCCAGGGCAGTTGCAACACGTTGCAGCATCGATTCAGACTGCAGGGCGCCATCGCTGATCATGCGCATTCCCTCGCTGACCTCATTGACGGTCGAAACGGCGTGATTGGCCTCCTTGACCGCCTGATTGACCAGTGCGACAATTTCCTGGGTAGATTCGGCGGCGTTGGCGGCCAGCTTGCCGACCTCTTCGGCCACCACGGCAAACCCGCGGCCATGTTCACCGGCACGGGCCGCCTCGATGGCGGCGTTCAGTGACAGCAGGTTGGTCTTGTTGGCGATTTTTTCAATGACGTCGGTTATCTTGTTAATTTTCTCGCTGTTGGCGGCTATATTGTTGACCACCTTGATCATCTGCGCCATTTTTACCTGGCCGTCGCCGACGATTGCGACTGATTCTTTTGCCCGTCTGCTGGCCTCTTCGGTGTTGCGGGACACGTCGGCTATTGCGGAGGCTGTCTGTTTGATGGCGGTCGCCACTTGGCCGATGGCGTGGAGCTGGTTCTGGGAACCGTCAGAAATCTGGCCCACCGCGCCGGATGTCTGGGCCGAGGCTGCAGCGACCTGACGGGCGTTCTGGGTCACATTTGCGATGGCGGTTGAAATTGCGACGAGGGCATTGTTCAGACTCTGCTTCAGTACGGCCAGATCTCCCTGCACATCGGCCTGCATGCGCAGCCTCAAATCGCCGACGGCCATCCCCTCCATGACGCTGCGGACTTCGTTGATGGGTGTGATGACAGTGTCCAGCGTGTCGTTAAATCCCTGAATGACGGTGCGAAAATCCCCCTGATGATTCGAAACGTCACTGCGGAACATGAGCTTGCCGGCGACAGCTGCTGATGCCAGGGCAGTGCCGTCATTGATCATCATCTTGAGCGAGTCTGACATTTTTGCCATTGAACGCTGCAGAGCGCCGATCTCATCCTGGGCGGAAACATCGACATCCACGCTCGTATTACCGTTGCTGATCCGCTCGGCGGCATCGCTGCAGATAGCAATAGGTTTTGTAATCGAATTTGCCAGATACCGCGCCAGTATGATTCCTGCAAGTACAGCGAGGGCGGCCAGCAGCAGGCTGACGGTGTTGGTGGTTGAGCTGAGTTTCACCGCTTTAAGCCCGATGCGTTCCACCTCCTGCTCCTGGAAGATAATAAAATCATGGACCGCTTTATCGAATGATTTTTTTTTCGTTGTAACGGGGCCAGTCAGCAGCGTGACAGCTTCCTTGTGCAGACCGCTTTTCAGCAATTCGCGGAACCTGTTGCACTCTTCTTTGTAGCTGTCGCGGCTCAGCTTGGTCGCGGCAATGAAGCGTCTGCCACTGTCAGACAGGATTATTTTATCCAGCCGCTCCATGTCCTGAACTGTCTTATCGGAAAGTTCGCCGATATGAGCGTCCTCCCGCTTGAGAGTTTCCGGGTCCGCAGCCAGCGCCATACTGTGGGAGGCGATGAAAATATCGTCCATATTGTCGTTAACATCTTTCAGCAGTTTGTTTTTAACCCACTCGTCCTTGATGAGCAGGTTGTTCTCGGTTTCAAGCGTGGTGACATTGTAGTAGCTGATCCCTGTGATGGTGATCAGCATCAGCAGAATGAGCGAAAAGCAAAATCCGATGCGTGTTCCGATGTTCATGTTTTTCATGTGATGCCCCCGTTCAAATATATATTTTAATTATTGATTCCTCTCGGCGACCTGTCCGGCAAGTGAGATGATGTCCTCCATGACAAAGGAGGTGAAAGGTTTCTCGATGAACAGGTTCATGCCGCTGGCCAGTGCCATTTCCCCACCCTCCTCGCGGGAACAGACGGTCAGTGCGCAGATGATCGCGCGGTTTTCGGCGGTCCGGCCTGAATTCTGCTCCAGCTGGCGCATACCGCGTGCGATCGTGTAGCCGTCATAGTCCGGCAGCCCGATATCCAGCAGCACCAGATCGTAGCGCTTGTCTAAAAACATCTGAATTCCGCCACTGCCGGTGACCGCTTCGTCCACCTGGTGCCCCAGCTGCGTCAGGTAGTCACGCACCATCAGCGAGCTCAAGGGGTCATCTTCAACAACCAGCGCGCTGATCGGTTGCCGGATGGTCATTTTTTCAATACGGGGGACGGGCTCCCTGTTCTGATCTGCAAGGTAGTCGTCGTAGATGTCGGTCAGCTCGCCGTTTTTTACCAGGGAGATGAATTGTTTCACCAATTCAGGGTCGAACTGGCTGCCGGCGTGCTTGTCAAGTTCGCTGATGGCAACGTTGACAGGTAATCCCCGACGGTAGGGGCGGTGGGAGGTCATGGCGTCAAAGGTGTCGGCAATCGACATGATCCGAGCTTCGACCGGCAGGTCATCACCGCTTACGCCGTAGGGGTATCCTTTGCCGTCGTAGCGTTCGTGATGTTTGGCGACACATTCCTGCACTTCGGATAGATGAATGATGTTACGCAGGATATCAACAGCGATGGCGGGGTGCTTCCTCATGATGTCGAATTCTTCATCGGTCAGCTTGCCCTGCTTGTGCAGGATGCTCTTGTCGATGCCGATTTTGCCAATGTCGTGGAGGATGGCAGCCTGTTCCAGCACTTTGATACGTTCGGTTGGCAGGCCGATGCGCGTGGCGAGCGAGATGCTGTAGGAAGTGACCCTGCCCGAATGGCCGTGAGTGTAGTTGTCGCTGGCTTCGATGGCTTTTACCAGGGCGTTGATGGTTCCCATGAAGAGCGATTCCTGTCGCGAGTTCAACATTTGAACTTCGGCCAGTGATGTTTCAAGTTCCCTGTTTTTGGCACGCAGTTCATTGTCGTGCTGGGTACGTTCCTGGGCCTGGGCCAGCTCGAACACCTGCTGGGCGGTGGTGTCCAGAAGAATGATCACCCGGTCAACCATCAGGTTGAAGCTCTCACCCAGTCTTCTCATGTCGCTGCTGCCGTTGATTTTGATGCTGGCTTCGGAGTTTCCCTGTTCCAAAAGGCGCATGGCTCTGGTCAGCGTATCGAGTGGAACCGAGACAAACCTGCCAATGAAGATTTCAACGGCGATCAGTACGACAAGCAGTTCGGTAAATATCCTGATGTCCTCGTAAAAAGGCAGCTGCGACGCCAGCAGATGGATGACTGCCACCGATGCGCAGATGAATATGGAGAGTCTGGCGGTTAGGGAACTGAACACGGTACGACTCCTGTCCGGAAACTGGTATGAGTCACGCACATTCAGGCGGCCTGCAGATTCATGCAGGAGTGCAGTCTGGAAAGCTCCGTGGCGCGCCGGGCGACCTCGGGTATCCGGTGGTCTGCCAGCCGTGTGAGATGGCTCTGAACCGTCGGGCCGCGCAGCCTGCTGATTGCCTCAATCAGCGCAAGCACGAACTGCGGCGGGATCACCGTAGCACCAGGAATAATCTGCTTCCAGGCCTGCCGTTTGCAGACCTTTTCGACCAGTTCACCTATGTATGTGGCTACGCTGCTGTGTACCACCGGGCAGCATCCTGCAAGGACGGCCAATGATTCAACCGCCTGGACGGCAAGTCCTGAACCTTCATTCCAGCTGCTCTGCTCTGCAGTGTCAATGACCTGCTTGAGCAGAGTAAAGCCGCGGTTGTCACCAGCCATTCCAAGACCTCGTACGGCAATTCTTCTGATGCCGTAATCTTCCGAATTGAGGTTTGAACAGAATCTCTCAAATCCGCTGGCCGGGCAGAGGCGGACGAGTCCAGACAGTGCTTCGCGTCGAACCTGCTCCTGTATCGATGAGGAATATTTCTTGAGCAGAGCTACGATTTCGTTTTTGTAGCTGCTGTCCAGCACTTCGCTCAGTACGCGCAGAGACACCGGCAGCGACGTCTTGTTCAGCAGGTTGCTCTCGATGGAATTAATTAGACCTACGACCGCAGAATCTCCGATTGATATGAGTGTTTCCGCAGCCTGTTTGCTGCGCCAGGGATCATCGGATTCGATCAGAATTCGTTGCAGATGAGGTACGGCACTTTGTCCGAACTGCTGGAACAGATAACCGATCCGGGTGCGGGTCTCCTTGCTGGCGGTCAGAAAAATCTGCGAGGCATTGGCCAGAGTGTTGCTGAAAATTATCTCGCCGCGTCTCTGGATGGCGCAGACACCCCGGTCCGATTTTTCAAGCGCATGGAAGTTGAAGGTCCGAACGATGGCTTCGGCTTCCACGAAGTGCTCTTTCTCAACAAGCAGCGGTACGAAAGCTGCCAGCGTGTTCGACAGGGTTGCGTAGGTACCGGGATCAGTGGTTCCATCGAAGGCGCGCAGAAACTTCTCCGGGTTTGTCAGGAACGTGGCAAGTCGTTTGATGGTAAGCACATGAATGCGCACCGACTGAGGCAGGCTGTTGATGGAGATTAACCCTTTGACAAACAGCGTTTCGAGCAGAGCGGCTGCTTCCGGATCCTTTGAGCTGTTGAGCCGCTGGCACAGCCCTGCCAGGATACGGCCGATTTTATTGTTGGTAATGTGTTCCGGGAATCCTTTATTTACCGTAAGTGCTTGTTTCATGAAGATATCACCCAATGACGTCAACATGCGGTCTGAAGAGACCGAGAACAAGCCGGCCTCCGCATCTTCTTCGGTCATCAGCGGTGATGCAGCCAGGTCAAGGTTGATCAGAAACGCGTAGAGCGTATCCGGCATTCCCATCGGTCTCAGGATGTCAGCAAGAATCTGCTGCTTGAGCTGGCGGAGTTTTTCAACGCTCAGGCTTCTCAAGATCGGCAGCATGCGGACATCTTTTTTCAGTCTCGACAGGGCCAGCCTGGCCCGCCAGGGCAGGTTCGCACGGGTGATGACCACGTCCTCGCTGTAAACAACCGAAATATTGCAGATCTGAAGTTCCTGCAGTGACCTGATGAAGCGCTCCCGAGCGTTCTCTCCCTCGACTGCCTGCTGCTGCTCGCTCATAACGTCGATGAAGTTGGAAAACTCTGTCTGGTCAAGTCTGCTGCTCAGGCTGATGCTGATAATCTCTTTGCGCTCGAAGAATTTCATGAAACCGGCGGTAGATGTTTCGGCAACACTCCGATTCATGATTGCAACAAGTCGCAGCGATTCGTGAAGGATTCCCTCTACGAGAATAACGGGGCGGCCATGGTCTTCCCCTTTCAGAAAAGTAAGTTCACCGGTGGTTCCAGCCAGAGCGTTGAATTTCTCGTAGAGTCCGGCTTTGGCCTTCTGAGCTTCAGGATGCTCGTGCAGGTAATAGCCGGTCCGCTGGAACGCCTGCAGCAGCGACTGAATGAAATCGGCGGCCTGATCTAACAATCCGGGATTAATCAGTTGTGGCGACATGTTCAAAGTAGTGTCTGTCATTGGGATCTCCTGAAGAGAGTGGTGGCGCTTCTGCCGGCTGCTTTCATCAGCGTTTGTGCGCTTCCCGCCGCAGAGACCGCCGTGTCGTACATGGATACCAGTGCCGCTCCGCTGGCATTGGTCATTGTAAGCAGGCCGCTTTTTACTCCGTTGAAAAATATTCTGGCTTTTCCCATGGTTGATACTCCTTTTCGGATCATATTGAGCCGCGCATATTTGGACTACGAGCGCACAGGAAATCACGACACTCCACCATTGCTCTACAAGAGCGGTGCCAAGAAGATGAGAGGATAAATAGTTTTAAATATCAGGGTGTTACGAATATTATTCTGAGGATGGCGGAATTAATGGTGAGCAACGTAGGTTGACAGATGAAAGGATAAAATTGATAACTATCTGAAAATAAATAAAAAAACCGGTGCAACTTCCGTTGCATCCGGCAATTATTGTCTCAAGCTCTGAACATCCTGAAATCGATTAGTTTCGGTGCGAAAGTTGAACTTATAATTTAGCCAGCACGGTATCCACCGCCTTGAGTAGTTCCAGCGGAGTGAACGGTTTTGCGATTGCCAGGTCTACTTTCATAGCCCTGGCCAGTTTAAGCAGGCTGTCGGGATCGAGGCGCTGGGAGCCACCGGAGATGGCGATGATGGGGGGGCGTGACTCCGTGCCGATGAAGGAGGATATTACTTCAATGCCGTCAGCTTCCGGCATGACAATATCTGTAATGATAAGGTCTACCGGCTGGGTTTTCAAAAGATTAAGCGCAACTTTTCCGTCAGGAGCTGGAAATATTTCATGTCCGCTTTTTTGGAGGGTTATCTCCATGACTTTCAGAAGCTGGGCGTCATCGTCAATCAAGAGTATGCGTGCCACGGGAATCCTTTCCTGATGCTCAGCTGAGAAGTTTTTGAATCATGATGTTCAGTTCATGCATGTTGATCGGTTTCTGGATCAAATCAATTCCAGTGGTATTTATACCCTTTTCTGAAAGAATGTCAAAATCATATCCGGTGATGAAGAGAACTTTAACGTTTTCGTCGATAGTACGGATCCGGTCAACCATTTCGCGGCCGTTCATGCCCGGCATCAGCACATCGCTGATAATCAGATCAATCTGAAAATCCGGCTGTTTGAACAATTCTAACGCCTTATACGGTGATTCCGATTGAATCACTGTATAACCGGTAGACTTCAGCAGGAGCGCCGTTACTTCACGTACCGCATTGTCATCCTCCACCAGCAGGAGTGTGGCCGTTTTGTGAGCGGGTGTGTCGTTCGGTCCGTTAGAATCCGGAATTTCGGCTTCATGGCGCGGCAGGTAGATTCGGAACGCCGTACCGCAGCCGGGAGTGCTGTCGACAGTTATGAAACCGTCATTCTGGGTGACAATACCGTAGACGGTGGCCAGCCCCAGGCCGGTGCCTTTGCCGACCTCCTTGGTGGTGAAGAACGGGTCGAAAATGTGAGCTACGGTATCCTCGTCCATGCCGCTGCCACTGTCACGGACGGTGATTCTGATATACTCGCCCGGTCGGGCCTCCGCAGCGGGCGGTGTGGATTCATCGACCGTGCAGTTTGCCGTTTCGATCGATAGGGAACCACCCCGCGGCATGGCGTCCCGTGCGTTCACCGTCAGGTTCATGATAATCTGCTCAATCTGAACCGGATCGCAATAGACGCTCCAGAGGGTGTCGTCGGAGCTAAATTCAAGGTTGATGTCGCAGCCGATCAGACGAGTAAGTGACGGCATGGCATCTTCAATGATCGTGTTGACGGCCAGGATGCGCGGATTGGTTATCTGCTGGCGGGAAAAAGCCAGCAGTTGTGAGGTAATGTCGGCAGAAAAACGAGCGGCACGGGTGATTTCCTGCAGGTAGCCATCCAGGTTGGCGGTGTCGGGCAGCTCCGTCCGCGCGACCTCGGAGTACCCCATGATAACCGAAAGCTTGTTGTTGAAATCGTGGGCTATGCCGCCGGCCAGCATGCCGATGGATTCCATTCGAGCAGCCTGGGTGAGCCGCTGTTCGAGTCGCTGCTGTTCGGTGATGTCCCGGTCTGAGCCACGGTAGCCAATCAGAGTGCCGTCAGTATCAAAAAATGGCGCCCCATTGGTGATAACGGTGATAACCCGGCCGTCACTGGTTATGACTTGATTACAGAAATCCTTGAATGGAAGTTTCTTTTCAAAAACAATTGATGCCTGATGCTGCAGTTCACGTCGAAGGCTGTCCGGGAAGAGATCATAGAAATGGAGCTTGCCGACAATATCGCCGTCATCATAACCCAGCAAATCCTTACAGTTCGGGCTTACATAGGTATACAGGCCATTCGGGTCAACTTCCCAGATCAGTTCACCGCTTTGTTCGGCAACTTGTGAAAAGCGGTCACGGCTGATTTCCAGCTCTTTCTGGATCTTCCGGTTTTCGGTCATATCCTGGGTCAGGCCGTAGACGTGCAGAACTTTATCGTCGATGTTTTTCTGAACCTGGAGCCATACCGAGGCAAAGCCTTCGCTGCCGTCGGCATACAGGATGCGGTGTTCGAATTTGATGCTGTATCTGAGAATCTCTGAACTGAGTTCCTGTTTGAGGCCCTCCAGAATGCGTTCCCGGTCTTCGGGGTGAACAAACAGCTTCATGAACCGGTCGACCGGCATGGTGCAGCCGCCGAGTGCCGAAGCTGATGTGCCGTAAATATCGAGGAATTCATCGGAGATGGTGATTTGTCGGTCGGTGTTGTCGTATTCCCACGAACCGAGCCTGGCGATGTTCATGGCCATGAAGAGCCTGCGCTGGCTATGTACCAGCTTCTTTTCAACTTCGACATGGGCAGCGCTGATCGCGCTCAGCCGTTCCCAGTTCTTGAGTCTGGCAGCATCGGCCCGTTGCTTGATCCGCTCGTTTTCAATCTGTTTTCGTTCGGTGATGTCGCGGCAGGATGCAAGAATAAAGCGTTCCTCGCCAATGGTGACGATGCGGGCGGCCACATCCACCGGAAAACAATGACCGTCCGCTGTCCGGTGAACAGTCTCGAAGCGGTTTGAACCTTCGCTGATCGTGCGCTTTAAACGTTTGCTGACCAGCGGGGCATTATCCGGGTCGTTGATGTCTGAAATCGACATTCCGACGAACTGAAAATGATTGTAACCATATTTCACACAGGCCTGCTGGTTGACATCAACGATTTTCCCCTGCAGATCCGCTATGAAAATTGAATCGTCGGAATTGTCGAAAATCAGCCTGAAGCGTTCGATGCTCCTGAGCAGGTCCTGCTGGGCGCTGATACGGTGCGTTATGTCACGGATTACACAGAGATGAACCGTCGTTCCGTGAAAATCAAAATGGCGGGCATTGATTTCTACCGGAAAGACGGTGCCATCCTTTTTGCGGTGGTAGCGCAGCGGAATTCTGGCCTGCTGGTTCACCATGTCGGCCGCCGTTTTCTCCGGTTCGTTCGAGAGATCGGTGTTTTTCAGCTGCAGCAGCTCTTCGCGGCTGTAACCGTACATCTCTTCAGCCGCCCGGTTGGCTTCACGAATCAGTCCGTTTTCGGTGTCAACCAGCACAACCACGTCACTGATGAAATTGAATATTTCCTGATACATCACTTCAGATGTCATGCGGATTCTCCGTTACTTCGATGCGATCGGCAGCCAGATGTCGAAGGTGGTGCCACGTCCTTCGGATGATTCAGCAGTGATGATTCCGCCATGTTTCATGATGACGGTGTGGCAGAGAGCCAGACTGAGCCCCATTCCCCGCTGACTTCCCCTGTCTTTTGTGCTGAAATAGGGGTCAAAAATGTTCGGCAGCGCATCCGGCGGGATCCCTTTGCCCGAATCGACCAGTGAAATGTGCAGGTAGTCACCCGGCAGGATCGGCAGCATACTGAATTCCGATATTTCGGACGTGCGGGCCGAGAGATGCAACATGCCGCCGTCCGGCATGGCTTCAATGGCATTGGCTGCCAGGCGCGTGAACACCAGTATTATATGTTGTTCGATATAGGTGACATCCGGGCAATCGTCGTGATAGTCACAAATCAGGGTGACGTTGGTCGATGCCAGGGAGGCTTCCAGGGTTTCGCGGATCAGCGGCATCAGCGGGGCCGAAATCATGTAGTCGTCTTCCACTTTGCCGAGAAGTTTCAGTATCCTGCCCAGATTGTGGGCCTGCTCGAAACTTTGATCGGAGCATTCCAGATACTTCCATGCCTGCGAACCAGGTTCTAGCTTGGTTTTGGCCAGTGTCACGTAGCCCAGAATCCCTTGCAGCAGGTTGTTGAAGTCATGAGCCAGTCCCCCTGCAAGCATGGCGATAATTTCATGATGCTTCGCTTTCATGGCATTGATCTCGCGCTGCTGGGTAAGCCTGAGCTCTTCCTCGGCGCGCAGGCGGTGGGCGCAGTCCAGCAGGCATTCGAACAGCAGATAGCTGTTGACCGGTTTGGTGACATATTTGTCGATTCCGATGTCGATAGCCCGTTTCAGGTAGTCGGTCTGTTCAAAGGCGGTCACCACGACAATCGGCACCGTCTGGACCAGTCCCCTGATTTCGTAAGCCATGGTGAGGCCGTCCATCACCGGCATCAGGATGTCCGTGACCACAATGTCAGGAGAGTGCCTGATGAAGGCTTCAAGCCCTTCTGCTCCGTTGGTGGCGGTGATAAGGTTGCCGACCGGACGGCTGAGGAACTCGCGGAACTGTTCACGGGTGTCGTCATCATCCTCAACGTAAAGCACGGTGAGGGTTTTCAGGTAGTTCTGGTCAAGTCTGTTGATGCTCATGGACGCCTCCCTTCAGATGTGCAGCTGGGTATGGATATGGTGAATTCTGCGCCGTTTTCGATGTTGCGCGCCTCCAGGGTGCCTTTCATGCTTCGTTCGATGATCATTTTAGACATATAGAGACCGATACCGGTCCCCATGCTTTTCGTAGAAAAATAGGGTTCAAAAATTTTATCTATGACGTTTGCAGGAATGCCGCCGCCGTTATCGGCGAAGACGACGCATCCACGACCATCCTGCTCGTAGAGGTTGATAGTGATTTTTCCTTCCTTGAGATCAACTTCCTTGATGGCATCCCGTGAATTGGAAAACAGGTTCAGCAGCACCTGCGAATATTCGTTGGGAAAACCGTTTAGCGTCACGTCGGCAGGTGTATCCAGCTGGACGGTGATGTTCTGGCTTTTCAGTCCGGACTCCACCAGCGAGACCGCATGTCTGATCTGTTCCATCGCCGAAAACGCCACGATCTCCTTGTCGGGGAGGAAGAAGTTGCGGAAATCGTTGATGGTGCTCGACATCTTCTGAATCAGGCCGTTCGCTTTATTGACCGATGAATCCAGATAGTCCGCTGTAAGCTCGTTGTACTGGAATGAAGCCTGGATATTTGCCAGCACCATTGAAAGCGCATTTAACGGCTGTCGCCACTGGTGGGCGATGTTGCCGATCATCTCCCCCATGGCGGCCTGCCTGCTCTGGCTGATCATGACCTGATCCTTCTGGCGGATTTCGGCAATTGCCACGTCGATGCGCTGTTTGAGCGAATTGTTGACGTCCTCCAGTTCTCTGGTGAAGAGCAGCTGACGGGTGTCAAAGCGGAGCGCAAGCCAGAACATCAGTATCAGGCCGCCTGTGGTCAGTATTCCCATCATGACCAGGGCGTTACGGTGCCAGCGCAGTACGCTGAATGCTTCTTCGTCGGCCAGACCAACCATGACCAGCAGCGGGTAGCTTTTCAGGCGGCGGTAGGAGGCGATGCGGTTAACGCCATCAATGTTGCTGGGGGCGTGGTAGGTGCCGACCGGTGGTTTGCTGCTGTCAAGAACCGCATTGGTGCTGGGAATGCTTTTTCCTATCGGGTCGGCCCCGGCGATGGCGCTTGTGGAGCGTGCCCGGATAATCCCGTCCATGCCGACCAGGGTGATAACGCCCTGTTTACCGATGTCGATGTTGCGATAAAAACTGCTGAAGTAATCGGGATCTACGGAGAGCACAGCCACGCCGGCCAGTGAGCCGTCCTGCTTCATGATCTTGCGGGTGAACTGGACACTCCATTTTTTTGAGACCCGCCCCAGCACCGGCTTGCTGATGAAGAGCTTATCTTCGCTGCTGTTCAGCTGCACCCGGATATGCTCGCGATCGCTCAGATCCAGCGGTTTGTCGGGCATCTCTTTGGTGTTGTAGGTCATGATGCCGTGCTCGTCGGTAATGCTTAACTGGATGATCAGTTCTTTGTCGGAGTGACGGTTGTAGGAGGCGATCAGAACCGGAATCTGTTCAAGATGGTAGGGGTATTCGCGGCGGATGGTCACCAGGAACTCGTCCAGGTGGCGAATGGTGCCGAGGATGTTCTCCTCAAAGGCTTTGGAAAGGTTTGAGACCGTCGTGTTGACGGAGCTGACAGCCTGTCTGCTATCGTAGCTGTACTGGAACCAGATGAAGGTCCAGAGAAGTGTGATACTGACGATACAGGCATACATAGAGAAATTCTTTTTGTTGTTCATATCGTCCGTCCGTCCAGCGGGGTTACGATGCGGAACTCAGTCCCAGCGTTGATGTTGTGTACGGTAATTGTGCCGTTCATATTCCGCTCTATGATCATTTTCGACATGTAGAGACCGATGCCGGTCCCCATTTCCTTGGTCGAAAAATAGGGATCAAAAATCTTGTCGAGTACATCGGGCGGGATGCCTCCGCCGTTGTCGCTGAAAGAAACAATACCCTGGCCGTCCTCTGAGGAGAGGCGGATCGATATTTTCCCGGCTGCGACTGAAGACGCTTTGATGGCATCGCGTGAGTTTGATATCAGGTTGAGCAGAACCTGCGAATATTCGTTCGGGTACCCGGTCAGCAGCAGATCGTCCGGCGCGTCGATTTCAACCGTTATGTTCTGGTCAACCAGGCTGGCATCGACAAGTTCTACGGCGTGAGAAATCATTGTGCGTGCCGAGAAGGTGACGATTTCCTTGTCCGGGCGAAAAAAATTCCTGAAATCGTTGATGGTTGTGGACATCTTCTGGATCAGGCGACTGCCGTTTTCAAGGGTCTTTTCCAGGTATGATGCGGTGAGTTCGTTGTACTGGTAGGCGGCTGATATGTTACCGAAGACCATCGAAAGAGCATTGAGCGGCTGCCGCCACTGGTGGGCAATATTGCCGATCATTTCCCCCATGGCAGCCTGTCTCCCCTGGCTGATCATCAGCTGGTCTTTGCGACGCAGTTCAGTGATCGCTTCGTCGATACGCTGCTGAAGAGAAAGATTGAGTACCTGCAGCTGGTTACTCTTTTCGGCCAGCGCTTCCTGTGCCTCCTGTCGCTCGGCCATTTCAAGCTCAAGCTGTTCGTTGATATCCGCCAATTCATGGGTGCGTTCTTTGACGCGCTGTTCGAGCTGCTCATTCCATGCCCGCAGATCGTTGAACGATGCTCCCAGAGCTGCTGATACGCTTCTGAAATTTGCAGTCAGACTGTTAATTTCCTCAATCTTGCTGTCAGGCCACTCCAGATTGATTTTTCCTGTGAGTTTCTGCGGCAGCTCCGAGGTTGTCAGCGCAAGACAGTTAATCGATGATGAAATTCTTTTGCTGAGAAAGTGAGCCGTTATCAGGGTCATCAGCAGAATTATCCAGAGCTGCTGAAATTCGTCGATGGTTTTCTGGTTCAGAAATGTCAGGAAGGGGAGCAGTGACGACTCTACCACGATAGTCCAGGGGGTGTCCCTGGTAAGCGTAGCCTCCTTTACGAACAGTGAAGACTTCCAGCGTTGCATAATGCTGGTTTTTTTGTCTGGTTGCGGAATCCAGTGATAGACGCCGTTTTTCATGCTGCGCTGCTGGCCGCCGGCCGGTCGCTCGAATTTCTGCAGTGAGGCACGCTGTGGAGCGGTGCTGATAACCACTTTTCCGCTTCGGTCAATGAGTGTTATATCGCTGTTGCGTCCCTTGGCAAGAATTTTAAGCTGTTCACCCAGTTTGGCAAAATCCACCACTCCGGCGCAGTAGCCGCGGTAGCTGCCTCCGATCACTATCGGTGCCAGCAGCGGCAGGATCGGCATTGGCGGATTCAATTTACCCATAACCACATCAGGTACCAATGGGGCGAGATTCGTCTTCATGGTTGGAATGTACGGGCGGTCAGAGAAATCAACTCCCAGAGTTGTTGCACCGCTCGGGTCCACCAGCGGCTGGTAAGCAACGCTGCGGGCATTGGCGTCGAATACGCCAAGCCGCATGATGTTGCTGTTGGAGAGTTTAATGTTGGCAACCTGCTGCTGCATTGCATCGAAAGAGGAACTGGCCGGATCACCGACGCTTTTGGAAAGTGCGATCACGGTCTGGTGATTGCTCGACAGCCAGGTGCCGAGAAATACCTGTGCGCTTTCAGTAACCGACAGAACTTTATCGCAGAGGACGCTCTCTTCGTCTCTGACCCGTTCACGGACACCTGTTACAAAATATGCCAGGGTAGGGAGCAGTGTGACGGAGACGACGGTGGTAAAAATAATTTCCCGCAGCGGGATAAGCGTCCGGTCACCCGCCGCAGTGGAACGAAAGACTTGGAAGCCGTACATCACGAGCGTTGCCAGCAGTGCGTTGACGATTCCGTTGATCGATTGCTTGAGGGCTATCAGATAGGTTGCCTGCAGCGGAATACCCATCACAACATGGTAGAAAAGCCAGACCAGCGGCATGCCGATGAAGAGCCAGTAGAGGGTATCGTGCAACAGCAGGTATCCCGGCTTGCGGCGGTGGCACAGCGCTACGAAGAGTGCTTCAGCCGAGAAGATGATGATCGCCCAGGGGTGATTCCAGAGCAGGTAGGAACAGGATGCTGCAATGACACCGCTTACCATCGCCGCAGCAACGCCGTAGCGCGCAATTGCAAGCATGACAAAAAAAGAACCGAAGAGAAAATCTACGTTGAAGAAGAGCGACAGCTTGAACCAGTTTCCCAGGAAACCGATGGCCCCCAGCAGCAGGGGAATCAGTAGCGCTCTGCCGTATGAATATGACGATTTTCCCATCTCTACGTGCCTTTAAGGTATGACGGATCGCGAATCAGCCGCTTGTTAAGTGCCTGGCGCGAGACACCCAGCATGACTGCGGCTGCCCGCTGGTTGCCGCCGGTGGCACGCAGTGCTTCACGGATCAGGTACTCCTCGGCCTCGGTGAGGGTCGGCATTCGTCCGCTCGAACGGGGAAGCGTGCTGAAATCGGCAATGGCTGCAGGAAGCAGGGGAGGGGTAAAGCGGGGCTTCAGCTTTGGAAACGTGAGCGATCCGCCGGTTGAGAGTGCTACGGCATTGCTGACCATTCCTTTCAATTCGCGGACATTGCCGGGAAACTCGTACCTGATCAGCATGTCGAGGGCGTCGGCTGACAGAGCTGGCAGCTGGCGTCCCAGTTCTTTGGCAGAGGAGGCTGAGAAAGTTTCAACCAGTAGCGGGATGTCGTTTATCCGCTCGCGCAAGGCCGGTAGGTGGATGTGATGCGAACAGAGACGATAGAACAGGTCAGGCCTGAAGGTGCCGCTGCCCATTTTGCTTTCAAGGCTGGAATTAGTCGCCACCAGAATTCGCGCCGTGGAGATGATTTTCCTGTCGAGCCCGAGTGGATAATATTCATCCTCCTGCAGCAGGCGCAGCAGCTTGACCTGCGATGCGATACTCAGGTCGCCAATCTCATCGAGCAGGAGAGTGCCGCTGCCGGCCATTTCTATCAAACCCTTGCGTTCCCGGTCGGCGCCGGTGTAAGCGCCGCGGGCGTGTCCGAAAAGCGTATCGGAAAACATGATGTCGTCAAGCCCGGCCACGTTTACGGTCACGAATTCGCCGTTTCTTCCGCTGGCATTGTGAATGGCACGGGCAATCAACTCCTTACCGGTGCCGGTCTCTCCGGTTATCAGTACCGCCTGGGTGGTGGGTGCGATCGCTTCGATATATCTGAAAATGGTCAGCATCTTTCTGTCACGGGTTACTATGGGGGCAAATACTTCACCGACATCCCGTGTTTCGTGCGGCAGGCGCGCCTGGGTCTGACGGTTCCGGGCGCCTGCCTGCGAAGATTCGACGCAGCTGCGCACGCTCTTGATCAGTTTGTTAATGTCCAGCGGGTGAATCAGAAAATCGCTGACCCCTATTTTCATGCATTCCACCGCCGTTTCGCGGTCGTTCAGGGTTGACGCTACGATCACGCTGCAATCGGGCTGAGACTGGATAATTTCCCGCAGAACAGTTTTGCGGCTGTCGCTCGGAGCATTCAGTCCGAATATGACCACCGCAATGGGGGTCTCCTTCATAAACGGAATGATTTTGGTACTGTCAGTAATGGCGAATACTCTTTTAAACCCGCTTGAATGCAGCAGCATGCTCAGGCCGGAAAAGAAGGTGTCCTGTTCATCGAAAAGTAAAATCGCTTCGTTGCTGGCTGCCGGGTTGATCATTGTTGCTCCCTGAAATCGATGGACTCCGAATTTTTCCTTCGCCAACTATACCATTCAATAAGCGGTGTGCAAGCTGTACAGGTCCACGTACGGATAAAGTTCATAATCATATTAAGCAGGTATTTTTGATACACCGACCGTGCCGAAATCGTAATAATGATAAAAACTTTGTAAAAATAGCGTAATACGGCCTATCTTGTATAATTGTCAGTATTCAATCGATGAGCTACAAAAGTTGACATAAGTTTATAGTATTGAAAAAAACGCATGTAAATTAAATAATTGCATTGTAGCGACAAAAATTGCGTGTCAACGTTTGTCTTTGGCTTCAGGTTCTGCAGAAAATGCTGCACGAGCTGCAAAAATCCAAGTCACGGACTCTCTGCAGCATGGACATGACACCAGTCTGAAATTGTGTTACTACATACGCTGTGTGTTACCATCGTTCCGCTTGATGCAGAGGAAAACATGAACATCGTCACTTTTTTTAGAAATCTTTCCATCCTTCCCAAAATTATGCTCATTTCGATTGTGAGCGTTTTCATAGTTGCCCTGACGCTGCTGGTTTACATACTCCCTCTGTTCGAACGGAAAATACTGGATGAGAAGAAGATTGCCACCCGTAATGTTGTCGAGGTGGCTTTTCGAGCCGTTGAGGAGTGTGCGGAACGGGAGAAAAAGGGTGAAATTTCGGCTGAAGAAGCTAGAAATCTGGCTATCAGGAGCATTCGGGGGATGCGCTATCAGACTCAGGAGTATTTTTGGATCAACGACCTGACCCCCCGCATGATAATGCATCCGACCAGACCGGAGCTTGACGGTGCTGATCTTCGGGAGCATAAGGATCCGCATGGAAAATACCTCTTCGTGGAGTTTGTCAAAACGGCGCAGCAGAACGGCAGCGGGTTTGTCGAGTATCTCTGGCCGAAGCCGGGCAATAGTGAGCCGATTCCGAAAATATCGTATGTCAAGCTGTTTAAGCCGTGGGGATGGATTGTTGGCAGCGGCATCTATCTGGACGATGTGCAGCATTCAATTGCCCGTATGCGCTGGACGGTTATCGGTATTACCTTCTCCCTGTCGCTACTGCTGCTCTTGATATCATTCACCGTTGGCCTCGACGTAACCCGTCCCCTGGACAAGGTTGTTGCTAGTCTGAATGAAATTGCAAAAGGGGAGGGCGATCTTACCAAGCGGCTGGAAATCGAGCATGACGACGAAGCGGGTGCGCTGGCCAACTCCTTTAATCAACTGAATGAAAAGCTGGTCGACATTGTGCGGCAGATTCATTCGTCGTCCGGCGAGCTTGCCCGCATCAGCGCTGACATACGGGATGTGTCGAAGCAGGGGGTTACTTCTGCCAGAATTCAGGCTGATAATGTAATTACAACAGTGACTTCTGTTACAGAAATTGATTCATCGCTCAAGGAAGTAGGTCGCAACGTAAATGGATTATCTGTTTTTTCCCGTGAAACTGCCGCATCGATTCACGGAATCGTGAACAGTATCGAAAGTTCAGCCGGCAGGGTTGAGCTGCTGAAATCGTGCGTCGATGAAGTTACAGCATCAATCGAGCAGATAGCCGGATCAATCAGGACGCTCGGCATTACTGTTTCAGCACAGTATCAAGCCACTGCGACAACCGCCACGTCGGTGGCCCAGATGGACGTGACCAGCAGACTGGTGCAGAAAAAAGCGACCCGCTCAGCCGAAACCGCTTCCCAGGTGCTTGCGGACGCTCATCTCGGCAAAGAATCGGTTGATGCAACCATTGAAGGGATCCGCAAAATCCATGATGCCGCCCGGACAACTTCTGCAGCCATCCAATCGCTGACCGGCAGAATAAATGACATCGGCTCTATTTTAACCGTTATCAGCGACGTGACCGAGCGGACCCACCTGCTTTCGTTGAACGCTTCACTCATCGCGGCGCAGGCCGGTGTTCATGGAAAAGGCTTTGCCGTGGTTGCTTTCGAGGTTAAAGACCTTGCTGAAAAAACGCGAATATCCACCCGGAAAATTGATGCCGTTATTAGAAATGTTCAGGCCGAGGCGGGATTGGCGCTACAGGCTATGAGCAATGCTGAACGCTGCATCCAGGAAGGGGCTGACCGTTCCCGTGTGTCGGGAGAAGCGCTGGCCAAGATTGTTGATGGCGTCCAGTCTTCCCGTCAGCAGACCAACGAAATTGTCGTAGCAATGGATGAACAGGCAGCCGGGAGTCAGGTGATATTGCAGGCAATGGAGCAGGTTTCCGCCATGATAGCCGAGAATTCCAACGCAATTATTGAGCAGGAAACGGCGGTTGGGCATATCAGTGAATCATCAGAAAAGATGTTGGGTCTTGCGGCAGAGGTACTTGATTCAACACGCAGTCAGAACATTGCCGGAAAGCAGATAGCATCTTCGGTAAAGAGCGTAACGGAAATGATTGCCCAGATAAAAAATGCCTGTGACGAGCAGAGTACCGGAAGCGGGTATATCATCAACTCCGTCGAAAATATTCGTGTGTCGTCCGATGTTAACCTCAGGTCGATGATGGTGCTGGATTCAACTATCGAACGCCTCTCTCAACAGATAGAACTGCTTGAAAAGCAGGTTGGTAGGTTTGTTACATAGCGAAGGACTTTTTTTCCGGGGTTGCTATTGGGGGGAGATGGTGGTACTGTCACGCCAAATTTATGTAGACGGGGGTGTAAAGGTTTCGACGGGGGACTGAAAATCTGGGGAGCACCGGGTCGGGGCAGGTGGCCGACCTTAATAAACCTGCACGGCATTAATTGCCGACAATTATAACACTCCTGTTGCACTAGCTGCTTAACAGGCGTCCCCGACTGAGATGCCGATGGTAGGAAGGGGGCGTCACTCACTATCGGATAGGGAAGCGTAACGCCCGTAGCGCGGCCCGAAACTTTGCGGGACCGCCATCCGACTGCCTTGTTCGTTGTGCAGGCGGATGGTCAGATTGAACGACGAACTAACGGTGTAGGGTCTCAGATGCTAGGTTTTTCGGACGTGGGTTCGACTCCCACC
>JBAXVE010000032.1:0-36549 GCA_037129245.1 Desulfuromonadales bacterium | reverse complement strand
ATTAAAGTATCGGCACACACCATCTGCCCGGTCTAACCACTTTGTTTCATGTGCCTGATTAACTCTTCGACAGCATTCACCACATACGGTACATGGAAACATGGTCACAATACCAATGTGGAGATGGGGTCGAGCATGAACTCATCATATTCTTTAAAAGATTTAAATGGCAGGCCTGTGTTGAAGGTATTGCATATTCGTTCCAGTTGGAAAATGTATGCATCTGGATTCCATTCAGTTATTGCGGTATCCATGTAATTGAACGCCGTGTCGAACAATTCCGCCTGCTCAGTAAGATGCTGTCCAATCTGGATAATGAATGTCCTGGTGTTAAGACCAACGTCAAGACCAAGACCTTTCGTGGCGGTATCCCATTAAACTACTCTCTCCTTGTCTAAAATTTCAGACTCTCGATTTTCTTCTTGGTCAATGCCACGTTCGGCATACTATTCCTCATTTTGGAAAAAGGCAGGAAAAAGGCAGTCAGAAAAATAAAAAACCGCTAAACCTGACTTAAAGATTAGCGGTAAAATGGCAGGCCAGCAGGCTCTATTGTACTGTTTTTATGACATATTTAAAAATAATCTTAAATGTTAAAAAACCTGCTTTGTAAAATAAATTAGTAAAGATCGTACTTCAGCAACCGGCACTCAATCGGGCCGTTGAATACGACAAAGCGGCGCGAGGCCTTCAGTCCGATATACTTGGCCAGCTCCAGGTTGCCGGTCAGTACGTAGCCGGTCCACCCCCGGCAGCGCTTCTTCATGATGTCGCCGATCTGACAGTAGAGTTCCCGCAAGTCGTCCTCTTCCCCCATACGCATGCCATAAGGTGGGTTGATGATCACCACCCCCGTGTCACCCTGCGGAATAAATTCCTGCAGAGTGGCGCGAAAGAAATGCAGCTGCCCTTCCAGCCCCGCTTTGGCGGCATTCTTTGCAGCCACGATCAGTGCCCGGCCGTCCTGATCATAACCGGTTATCTGCCCCAGGGGAATTTTCCTGATCCCCTTTTCTGCATCTTTCAGCAGCTTCCTCCAAAGGGAACCATCGAAATCAAGCCAGCGCTGAAATCCGAAGGAACGCTGCAGGCCGGGGGGAATACGCGCCGCCAGCAGGGTTGCCTCGATCGGTATAGTTCCGGAGCCGCACATCGGGTCGGCCAGAGGAAAGGATCCATCCCAGCCGGTCAGACCGATAATCGCTGCCGCAAGGGTTTCCCTCAGCGGTGCTTCATTGCGCTCAAGGCGGTAACCGCGGCGGTCAAGAGCATCGCCGGAACTGTCAAGACTGACCGTACAGACATTTTTGTGCAGGTGAACGTTGATGCGAACGTCCGGGGAAGAGGTATCCACATTGGGGCGTGCACCGCAGTCCTCCCGTATCCGGTCCACGACGGCGTCCTTGGTTTTGAGGGCCACAAATCCGGAGTGGGTCATGACCGAATCCCGCAGGGAACAGTCCACCGCCAGCGTCATGGAAGGAGTGATCATTTTCTCCCAGGCGATTTCCTTGACACCTGCATACAGCTGATCCGGCGCTGAGCAGGGGAAAACCGCCAACTGCACCAGAACGCGGCTGGCGGTCCGCAGCCAGAGATTGGCCTTGTACAGTCCCGCGCGGCCGGTAACAAAGGCGACGCCCCCTTTTCCGGCCTGTATACCGCCGATACCTAGTTCGCGAAGCTCGGCAGCCGTCACCTCTTCGGCCCCGCGAGGAACGGCAGCGAAGCAGTTCATCTCCGTATCGGGCAGCGGGGGTGGCCTGATTCCGGGGCGCAGTATATGTCTGGTGCCGCTCATTTCCATCTCTCGGATTCTCTCTTCCAAATCTCTTCCAGCATCCGCTCGGTCTCCTGCGGTGTACCGCTGTTGTCAATCACCACTCTGCCATGGCGCTCCTTTTCGACCAGCGGCATCTGGCTGGCGATTATCCGCTCCGCCGCTTCACGGTCGATTCCGTCACGCTTCATCAAACGCTCCCGTTGAACTTCTGGACGAACCGTCACCACCCAGACTTCATCAACATATTTCGTCACGCCGGCTTCGATCAAGAGCGGCGCCATATAGATCACCAAACGCTCTCCACCGGCAGCGACACGCGCGATGGCGGCTTCGGCCAGATTTCTGATCTGCGGGTGCAGAATTTCCTCCAACTGCCGACGTTTCTCCGTGTCGCAGAATATCAACTCCCTCACGCGTGCGCGGTCAAGTGTTCCATCTGTGGTGAGAACAGCCGGGCCGAAAAGTTCGGCGATGCGTTCAAGAGCATGGCTGCCCGGTTGTACAGCGTCGCGGGCAAGCTGGTCAGCGTCAATCACCGGTATCTTCCGCTGCAAAAAAAAACGGGCGACACTGCTTTTGCCACTGGCAATGCCCCCGGTGAGACCGATAACCCGGATTCCGTCACGGATCATTTCAGTTCCTTCAGTTCACTATAAGCCCGTCGGAAATTGACATCGAAGAAAGCCTTGAATCCTGGCAAGTTCTCGTACTGCGGCAGTGAGAATTCCCGCTTGGCGGCCTCAACTTCCAGTTTTTTTGCGAGGAGACGCAATACTTCCGTCGTGAAGTCACGGAAAAATGACTGGAACCGCTGAATACCCTCCATCGTCGTTACCCCGCCCAGGCCAGGCACGACAGAGCGCACATCCAGCGCTGCAAGCATTTCAAGTGAACCAATCCAGTCCCGAAAGGAGGCATCTCCCATGTAGCCGGCAACATCGTTGAAGAAAAGATCCGAGGTGAACAGTACCCCATCCTCAGGGAGAAATACGAATGTATCTCCCTCGCTGTGTCCCCGCTCGGTTGCCACCATGACTACCAGCGTTGCCCCCCGCTTCATGGTCAGTCCCCGGTCAAAAAAGGTGACCTGATTCTTGATCTGGCGGAACTCGCTCTTCAAGGCCTGCCAGGTCGGACCGGACGCGATGATCTCGACATTAGCGGGAAGATCAAAATCGATGTAATTGAAACCGCGGTGGTGGTGGGTCAGGATAATGTAGCGCACCGGGATGGGAGTCAGCGTTTTAACGTAGTCGAGGAGTTCCTTGGTCGTTTCCGGTACGAAATGCGATCCGGCCAGAATAACCTGGTAGCTGGTAATAATGATCAGGCTGTTGCTGGCGGCTTTCCCGCCAGGCTCGGCGATGGCGGCATAAATGCCGCTTTTCACCTTCTGAAACTTGAAATTGGCCGCCGTAACCGTCACCGGCATGAGCATGAGCAGAATCAGCAGCGGTAAAGCTCGTGACATCTCGCGTCTCCCCCGGCGAGCCGGCTTACCTCGTCCCTCTCTGCACCAGCGACGATCCGATAAATGCTTTGAAAAGCGGATGCGGCACCAGTGGTTTTGATTTAAATTCAGGGTGGAACTGGCAGGCCAGAAACCAGGGATGATCGGCGATTTCGACAATTTCTACCAGGTCTTTTTCCCGATACACGCCGGACAGGATCAGTCCGTTCCCGGTCAGAACGTCGCGAAACGCGTTGTTGAATTCGTATCTGTGGCGATGTCGCTCGGATATCTCTGTTTCATTATAGGCAGCATGTGCCAAGGTCCCCTTTGAAACGGTACAGGGATAGGCACCGAGGCGCATGGTGCCCCCTTTTTTGCTGACCGCCTTCTGTTCCTCCATCAGGTGAATGAGGGCCTCGCCGCCGTCAGTCCGGAACTCGCGGGAACAGGCCTCCTTGATGCCGCAGACATTGCGGGCAAATTCGATCACCGCCATCTGCATCCCGAGGCAGATCCCGAAAAAGGGAATCTTGCGGGTGCGGGCGTACTCGATCGCCATCACTTTCCCCTCGGTACCCCGCTCCCCGAAACCACCCGGCACCAGAATGCCATCGATGTCGTCAAAATGCCCTTCCGCCCCGTCACACTCCAGCTTTTCTGCATCCAGGTACTTGAGTGACACTCGACAGTCGTTACCGATCCCTCCGTGGGTCAGCGCCTCTGCCAGGGATTTGTAGGACTCGGTCAGGTTGACATATTTACCGACGATGGCGATGCGAACCTCGCCGTTACTGGGGTGGCGCAGTTTTTCCACCACATCCTGCCAGTGGGTCAGGTCAGGGGCCTTTGTCCAGATATTCAGTTTCTCGACAACCTGGTCATCAAGATGCTCCTTGTTGAGCGCCTGTGGCACGGCATAGATATGCTCCGAATCGACAACCGGAATTACATCCTTCTCTCCGACGTTGCAGAAAAGGGCTATCTTGCGCTTCATATCCAGCGGCAGGTCGCGTTCGCAGCGGCAGAGCAGTATATCAGGCTGAATACCTATTTTGCGCAGTTCCATGACCGAATGCTGGGTGGGCTTGGTTTTCAGTTCCCCCGCCGTGCGAATGTACGGCACCAGCGTCACATGGGTGTAGAGCACGTTGCCATACCCGCGGTCGAAACGGAACTGGCGGATTGCCTCAAGAAAAGGGAGCGACTCTATATCGCCGACCGTCCCCCCCACTTCAACAATGGCAACGTCAGCCCCCTTGGCATTCTCGATTATCTTGAGCTTGATCTCGTCGGTTATATGCGGAATCACCTGCACCGTTCCGCCCAGATAATCTCCACGCCGCTCCTTGGTGATTACCGAGAAGTAAACCTGTCCGGTAGTGAAGTTGCTCTTTTTGGAAAGCGGTGCGCTGGTGTAGCGCTCATAATGCCCCAGGTCAAGGTCGGTTTCGGCGCCATCGTCGGTAACGAAAACCTCTCCGTGCTGGAAGGGTGACATGGTCCCCGGATCGACATTAATGTACGGGTCGAGTTTTTGCATGGTAACCCGCAGGCCGCGGGCCTCCAGCAACGCCCCCAGTGATGCGGCCGCCAGCCCCTTGCCGATCGAGGAGACAACACCGCCGGTAATAAAGATGAATTTGGTTTTCATGGTATCTGCTCCCGATTAAGAATGCTGCGTTACAAGTTGTCGAAAACGTTCCTGAACCTTGACCAGGTCCTCCGGGGTATCCACTCCGATGGACTCGAATTCCGTTTCTACGACCTTGATTCGCACACCGTTTTCTATGGCGCGCAACTGTTCAAGCTTTTCTGAAAGTTCAAGAAAACCGGGCGGCATCGCCGCAAAGCGTAGCAGGAAGTCGCGCCGATAGACGTAAAGACCGACATGCTTGTAACAGAGCAGCTTGCCACTACAGAACGATTCATCTTTAAGGTCTTTCCATTTGTCGCGAAAAAAGGGAAGCGGCGAACGGGAGAAATAGAGGGCATTCCCGGAGAGATCGGTCACAACTTTGACGACGTTGGGAGACAGAAAATCATGCAGGCATTTGATGCGGGTCTTGAGGGTGCCCATCTGAAGGGCGTCGGCATCGAGAAACGGTTTCAAAGCCTGATCGAGCATGCCAGGATCGATCAGCGGTTCGTCCCCCTGCACGTTGATAACAATATCACTATCGAGCCCCGCTGCAACCTCAGCCAGGCGGTCGGTGCCGGTGGCATGGGAGGCTGAAGTCATAATCACCTCACCGCCGATCTTCCTGACGGCATCAGCGATTCGTTCGTCATCGGTGGCTACGACCGTTCGAGAAACCAGACTGGCCCGGGAGGCCCGCTCATATACGTGCTGGATCATGGGCCGGCCACCGATTTCCGCCAGGGCCTTGCCGGGAAAACGGGTAGAAGCGTAGCGGGCCGGAATTACCGCGGTAATTTTCATTCCTGGATAACCTTACGAAATGGGATAATGACGACAATGTCGGTGTCCTGAGGTAGGACATTGTACGCTACCTTAAATGAAGGGGGGTGTCAAGCGGCTACTGACAGCAAGACTCCGTATCATGTGTCACGTCGTACTGGAGAGGTTTTACTGCCGCTGCACCAGATATCACATGAGCGGATCAAGAGATGCCGGATTAAAAAAAATCTCCACCTAATCTGGATCAGCGGCCTGAACTGAATCCTGAAATCGGTCAGGCTCGCCGAATGCTTGCGGTACAGGATCGTTTTGACAGCAACGAGTTCGACCCGGCCGTGAATCTCGGCCATTAGTCCGAGCCACATATCGTGCATCGGTATCCGGGAGGGAAACGGCAGGGCAATATCAAGCAGATCACGGGAAAAGGCCAGACAGCAGCCAAGCCAGGTATTCTTAAAAATATTTTTGAGAATTCCCGTACCGGCTCCAAGCCGCTTGAAGATGGATTCAGACTGCAGAGATTCATCCTCATGTATCACCATGCCGTCAAGCATGATCAGGGTACACCCGAAGCGGTTCCGCATAAAATAGTCCCGAACCACCTCCAGTTTGTTATCCAACCAGATGTCATCCTGGTCAGAAAGGCAGATGACGTCACCTTTCGCATGCTTCAGTGCGTTTTCAAAATTGAAGATTGGACTTTTGTATGAAGCGTGAAAAAGTCGTATCCGCGGATCGCTGTACGTTGCAAGAATCGTGAGTGTCGCGTCTGTTGACCCATCGTCGGAGATGACCAATTCATCGTCGGGGGCAAGTTGCGAAAGGATTGAATCGATTTGACGTTTCAGGAACCGTTTGCCGTTGAAGGTCGCCATGCAGACGGAGATTTTGATTTTTTTCGTGGCAGCCGCTTCACCGGCATTAGTTTTCACAGTGTCCTGTCCGGAGTTTTTTTCATCATCAGCGAGAACACACGGAAGGCCATTTTATTTCTCAGACGAAACAGCCGGTGAATAAATAGCGCCCATTGTCCTCGTCGCCCGAGCCGCTCTGAGTGTCGGCGGGCTGTTTCAAATGCCATATCAAGCATTTCAATGGTACGCAGACTGCTCTTTCCCGCACCATGAACCCGAAAATCCGCCAGGCGTTCTGTCAGAACCATCGGTGTGCTGATCTGTGCATACCGGAGCCAGAGATCATAGTCCATGTCGAGGTGACGGTTTGGATCCAGGCCTCCCGATCGTTCCCAGATTGACGTGTTCCAGAAAACGGCCATCTGGGGAATAAAGTTTTCGGTTACAAGTTTATGTATCGAAAAACTCCGGCCTCGCAGTTCTTTGTACCGGCTTACCATTGCCCCGACCGGCTTTCCCCCGCTGTCAATAATTCCGCACCTTCCGTACAGCCAGCGGGGCTGATCGCTATCAAGCAGGTTCGTAACACAGCTGAGGGCGCCCGGCCTCAACCGGTCATCGGAGTTTAACCAACCCATAACCCGTCCGCGTGCCATCGCCAGGCCACGGTTGACGGCATCAGCCTGACCGCTGTCTGGAGCGAAATGCAGCACGAGGCGATCACCATATTCCTCCTTCAACGACAGCAGCAACTCCCGCGTGCCATCGGTAGAACCCGGATCCAGCACTATCAGTTCGGTTGTCACACCTTGCTGGTCCAGGGCGGAGCGGACAGCTTCCTCAATGAACGAGGACTGTTGGTAGCTGGGCATCGCTATAGAAATCGTTATGGAAGGTGGGATGCATCTTTTCAAGCTAACAGCCGCGTTTCAGTCAAGGTTTATCCTGTCCCGGACAACATAAATAGGTTTGCCTTGTGACTCGTAATATGTCCTGGAATTGAGTTCTCCCAGTAATCCAAGAACAATGAATTGTACCCCCATAAAAACAAGAAACGCCGTCAGGATCAGCAATGGGTTGCGATTCATACTGAGGCCTTCAAAAACCTTCAAATAAATAGTCATTAGCCCGCTTATACCACCACCGGCAATCGTATAGACTCCCCATTTACCAAAGAGCTGGATCGGCTTGGTAGAATAGGCCAGAAGAAACTTGACCGTCATCAGGTCGAGAACAACCCGTAGAGTACGTGAGATTCCGTAATTGCTGGTGCCATGCAGTCGAGGCAGGTGGTTCACCGGCAATTCAGTTACTTTGGCACCAATCTGGGATGCCAGTGCCGGTACGAAACGGTGCATTTCTCCGTACAGATTTATGCCATCGAGGATTTCCCGCCGGTAGGCTTTGAGCGTACAGCCATAATCGTGCAGATGAACACCCGTCAACCAGGAGATGAGCGAATTGGCCAGCATTGACGGGATTTTACGGGAGATGAGAGTGTCTTTGCGATCCCGACGCCATCCCGAGACAACATCGTACCCCTCTTCGAGTTTTTCGATCAAGCGCGGGATATCCTTCGGATCATTCTGCAGGTCGCCGTCCATCGGAATGATAACCGCACCTGATGCAGCATTGAATCCGGCAGACATGGCCGCTGTCTGGCCAAAATTTCTACGAAAACGGATAACCTTAACACGCTCGTCCTGTCGGGCCAGTTGTTGGAGGATGCTATACGAATTATCACCGGAACCGTCGTCAACCATGATCATTTCATAATCCGCTGAATAATGTCCATCCAGGGAAGATGTTATCGCGGCGTATAATTCAGGGATGTTTTCCTGCTCGTTGAATATCGGCACGACAATACTGAATTTCACAAAAAACCTCATCATTCGGATGTATTCCCGCCCTAACGTTTCGATTTCATTAATTGTATTCACCACTCGGCCTGATCAAAGGCCTTAATACATCTCACTGTTATCGACTCATCACTACGCCGCAAAGGCTTGCCACGCACGAGACCGTACAACAGACCGAAGCCGTTGGCAAGGTGCATAATCGGAAAAAGTATGGTCAGGCCCATTGCCACGAACCTGCCCGATGTACAGAGTGCCAGAATAGTAAATGCTACATCGAGTATACTATAGAGACAGAGCGGTAATGCTGACAGAAAATTCTGGGCTGGTAGAAAAGGGAGAAAAGCGACATAGACGAGGAAAAACAATGGAACAAAGCTGATCACGGGGCTTTTTCCGGACAGCAGTAACTGCTGCGCCCTGCCGCGGCCATAGCCGAACATCTGCCGTATGAAAGCCTGTAACGTTGGACGCTGGTTTCGGGTAACCGTCATATCGGGATTATGAAGCACCGTATGACCAGCTGCGACAATCCTCTCCAGCAACTCGTTCTCTTCATTGGGATAGAGCCTCTCATCAAAGCCACCCATATCCTGAAAAACAGAGCGGCGAATCGCCAGGTTGCACAGAATCAGCTCCCGCTCGGACGTCAGACGGGTTACCCCCGACGACTGGTAACGGAACCGCATGGCGCCGGAGCCAAACCGTGATTGTAACGCCAGCCCAAATAACTGCTGCAGTGGCGGACTGTCGTCCGGTGTCAGTGACGGTCCACCGGCAACCGCCACATTTTCATCTTCAAAAGCCCGCAGGCAGATGCATAGTGACTGGTCAGAAATCATCGAATCATCGTCAAGAAAATAAAGTACCTCACCTGTGGCTGCAGCCGCGGCAAGATTGCGCTGGCGACTGGGAGCACTACCTTCTGCAACAAGAATCTCGAATTGCGTCAGGTGTTCCTGGTTCCGCAGCTTCAAAGCATGCAGTGCCAAAACCTTGCCGCCGCGTCTCACCGGAATAATAATCGAAATGTGGGTCATACTACTCCAGATATAAAAAAACCGGGGAGTCCCGGTAATTGCAAAGTATGCGGTCAGGTTAAAATTGTTTTTTGACTGTTGCGGTTAATCTCTTTTCAAGATACCCATCCGACTTTCGGGTTCCAACCGTGTAATCGATTGATGCCTGTAACAACCTGAAATCAATAGCAAGTTGCCCATAGTAGGAAAGGCTGCTTTCATATTTTGAATAAAATGTATATGCTCCACCGGCACCTAACGTAAGCTGACGAAACGGATAGTATTTTACACCCAGTGTAAACTTTGTTTCGCGCGGCCTCACGGAAGTGCTTGTTATTGAGGAGAGTGTTGCACGATAGCTGGCACTCTGGTTTATATCAAATAACCTCCCCGAGACACCGCTTGATTTTCGCATGCTGTACGAGATGGCCTCGTTGAAACTATAATCTTCTGTCGGATTTCTGGAAAAAGTTCTTGCATATGAACCCGCCAGGGAACCGGTTAGCTGTCTGGTGGCCGTATAGCTTATCGATGCGCCGCCTGCGTAGGAACGCGTCACTTCAGCGTTATCTTCACCTTTTTCATAGGAAAAACTGTTTGCCAAGTCGGCCTTAAATATTGGAGTGTTATAACCGACTTTCTGCGACAGCGTGGCCTTTGTTGAAGCTGAGGTATGTGACGAAGAAGAATAGTCAAAATCTCCACTAATGGTTGACGTCAGACGAGGGCTCGGATTCCACCCTGCGGATAACGATGACGTCGTCCTAAATGTATGCTCTTTTAACGCGTCACCGTTCGTTAAAGAACCTGCCTGAGGGGTCAGTACCGTAACATCAGAGAAGCCCGATCTAAGCGCCGCCGCGTACCCGTTAGTAAGCTCGGCCGTCTGTTTATATTGAAAGTACAACGTATTAGAGGATCTGTAGTTGGCTGACAATGTCAAGTTGTGACTTAACTGTCTGTTGTCGCCGCCATAATCTGCACTAGAATTGGTGTACGTTATGAAATACGAAGAGGCAATCGACAAATCTCTCGAAAATTTACTGCTGCTCGAACTCTCAAGCCCGCCCCTCAAGTATATGTTTCTTTTACTGTCTAATGTTGCCGATTCAAATGATAATGTTTGAGTTAGTCTGAACAATGCACGCTTGAACGTTTCAATGCTGTACGACACTAACATATCATCAAACTTTGAGACACTTGTTGTTGTGCGTTGAACAGCTGAAGCGTAGTTTAATCGTGTGCTCCAACTACTGTCAGGGCTGAATGTGCCGGAAATGTACAGAGGCACGGTCGTCCGATAGGACAAGCGTCCTGAATCGTTCATGGTTCTGTTAATGTTATTATACGCGCTTGCGTCCCATGTTGATCTTCGGGCACTCGCAAAAAGATTAAAATCAAATACATTAGCACTTTCTTTTAGGTTGTCAGTTGAGATGGTTTTGGTGTAGGAAGCATCCGTAGAAACTGAAATCCAATTTGAAAAATCAACCCAACGCCTCTGTTGCATATGATCGATCATCCCGAGCCGATACTGAGTTTCCTTGTAATTCTGGGACGGATTGATATGGTCAGTAAATTGGGTAACGCTATAATGAAACCAGTTATCTTTCTTGTTAAGGCTCACAAATGCTAGCCGGGTAAGGCGATTGTCGACAGGTGCATCGCTCTGATAATCCTTGACAATATTGTCTTTAAAGTCAACCAGGAGCATCGGAATGTGCCGTAATACTTCAACATATCCATTGGTCATGCCGTTTTTTACACCAAAGATCAGGGTAGCTCCGGATTCAATGTTGACGCCCCCATTAATTCCGCTCACCATCGCAGGATTAGAAAAATTGCTGGAGCCGTTCGTAAAGTTACGGTCACTCACGATTGAGTTAACCGTTGCAAACTGCAGTGCATTCATATCCCGGCTATATAATGTCAGCCTGAGTGGCAATTCCCTCGGATTGATTTCTACATCTCCGCTAAACTT
This sequence comes from Desulfuromonadales bacterium, assembly GCA_037129245.1. Taxonomy (GTDB): domain Bacteria; phylum Desulfobacterota; class Desulfuromonadia; order Geobacterales; family Pseudopelobacteraceae; genus JACRCG01. Next base: position 25,184 of record JBAXVE010000032.1, on the reverse strand, counting down.
GATATGGCCCCGTGTCTGCCGCACATCTTCATAACCGCCGACATTGGAAGACGTGGATGTAGTAAATGCCCCCCACTCATACCCGATAGAAATATTGTAATAGCCAAATCTTTTACTGATAATTTCGTCGTGTTTGTTGTACATAAGTGAATATTTATGAGCGAGAGAATGCGATGATATATGTATATTTTCATTGTTTTTCGCATCGTAATTGTCATATTTGACTTCAGCAGATGCCTGTAATCCGGCAGATACATCTGGCGGGGAGCAGAGTATGAACACGCTGGAGATGCCAACCACCAGGGAGAAAAGTCGATGTACGAGATGCGGGGAATATCGCATGGTAATGGCGAGCGCCTTACTATACCTGGGTTATTGAACAGCACTACTGCGGAATTACTGCAAAAATCAGACCTACTGACAATGTGAATCTTTCTACGTCACTTCGATTCCACCGTGCCCAGATAACGGCATTGCCGGATATTCAGATATGCACACAACAGTCTATTTAACGAGGTACTGTCAAATAGCGGACGTTCCTCGTGTTTAGCCTTAATACGGGCTATATTAATCACCTGGGTTTTACGTAACCTGGGACAGGGTATTCTCGAAAATAGGCGTCAGACAGGTACCGGAATATCTGCACGCGGCTATTCAACTGATCCGCAACGGCCATCATGTCATTGGAGTCAATATCTATGGCAACAGGCACGGCAAACCCCCCCTGTGACATTTTACCGCCACCGGAAATCATATAAAATCCGCCCAGTTCCAGTAACAGATCACCGCCAAAATTAAAAATTTTAATTGTGTGACTCTTGCTGTCAACAACATAAATATTATTATCAGAATCCAGTGCCACTGATTTTATAAGCTGAAACTCTCCCGGTCCATCGCCACGTATCCCGAATGTGTTTTTGAATATTCCTTGTTTATCAAATATTTGTATCCGTGCATTGAATGCGTCGGCAACAATAATGGCCCCTGATGTATTTGTGGCAAGTGATATCGGCATATTAAAAAATCCCGGAGCATCACCCACTCCTCCGAAACTGAATAGTTTTTTGCCTTCCATAGTAAGTACGTGTATTGAGTGCTCATGACCATCTGACACCAATACATGGTTATTTTGCACATCAATGGTCATGGCCAGCGGTTTCGTCGTAATCGCGGCCAGGTTTATCGAACGAATAAAATGCTCATCCTTGTCAAAGACCAGGATCGCTTGCGCACGACGATCAAGAACATGGATTGAGCCTGCAGAATCGAATGCGATGTTCAACGGATAGCTAATTTCAGGATCTGAACCTTTCAGCGTACGCATTTCATGCTGTACTTCGTCAAACACGTACACGGCAGCACGCCCAACGTCTGATACAAAAAGCCGTTTTCGGGCACTGTCAATTTTCACTTCAACAGGTTTACTCAGCGCAACAGGCCTGTCCTCTCCAATGAGCGACTCCTTGAAGAGTTGCCAACCGGTTTTCTCGATATCCAGATCGCTACGGTACTGTTTCAGCCATTCAATGCGCGGACGATCCGGTAGCGGGGGCCAAAAAAAACGTTGCGCGCTCTGTTGCGACGGTTGTAGCCCGCTACTGCACGCTGAAATGATCGCTGTCAGACAGACCATGCCAAAAAGTTTAGCTACACGTTGCATTCGTAGATCCAGTGCGAAGAGAATAGATAATAACGTTGATATGGGGAAATCAGTCATATAACTGAGAAGATACCGAGAAGGCACAGACAGTGAATATCAGAAGGGGGGATAAGCAAGATGCTCATCCCCCCATGATTGTTATTTAGCAACTACTAAAAACTTACTTAATATGGCATGCCAGGCAAAGCTGAGAACCGCTATTAGATATTCGTAGGAAATAGCCGTTATCATTATCGTGCGTCATATGACAGGTTGCACACTCCATTGCATCTGTTTTTCCCGCCGAGTTGGAGAAGAAAGCACCCGTACCGAGCACCGGTGTTACTGCCGCTAGCGCTTTTAGAGGACTCGGAGTCACAGTTACCACAGCAGCTACTGCTTCACCATAACTGAAACCGATCGGGTGATCGTCAGTCAAGCTTCTATCACCTGCGCCGCCGCCTGTGTTTGTAATCTGGTACGTGGGCCAGCTGGCTGTATTTCCGACTAAAGCTGCCGTTACGCCACCGTTCGACGTCCCCATATCGCTGACCAACTGAGCCGCAGACCTGTCATGACAGGAGAGGCACATATAGGAGGTACTGTTGGTGTCCAGCAACGATGCCATCAGAATGGTTTTGAGGTTGCTTCCGGCAGCACCCCCAAAATTGGTCGACGTAAACATTTTGAATGTAGTAGTTGGGATCGACCGATTCCAGAGCAGCCTATTATACACTGCATTATGCGGGGTGTGACAGAACACGCACACCTGCGTGGTTTGAGTGGAATAAATCCCGCCAGCCGATGATGTGCTCGAAAGATTGTGTTTTGAGAAAACAATACTTCCCGCACAAGCCACTGATGTGCTGAACACAACTACTACCAGAGATAAAACAACTGATTTCATGGAGCTACCTTCCTTTCCTTCGTAAAATATCATGCAAGAATGTAACGTCTACAAGTACATTTGTCTATTTAAAACTAAGTTTTCGACGATTTAATTAGCAGGCATCGTGCCAACGCCGAAAAAACTAAAACAACCAACAATTCAAGGTAATTACATATAGCACGCACTCTTTGCGCCCTACCTTACAAAGTTATATCACGTACGAATCTTGGCAAATCGCTTTGTTGGCCACACGTATGCTGTCCCCCCTTTTTACAACAAGCTTCTGGCTGGCCCGGACAGGGGGTACATTTTCAGATAATCCTTATTCAGGTATTGGAATATCTGGATACTATTGTTGTACTGGTCACTGATATAAATCCTGTCTTCTTCGTCAATATAGATTGACTGCAGCCCGTTGAACCCACCAATCCCAAGAACGGTTGCCGATTTCGACCCCTGGGGGTATGCGTCGCCAAACGTCATCAATCCTACGCCATCCTTTGAGAAGATGGTTACCCTGTTTAGCCTGGCATCGGTAACATAGATATGATCCTCGCTGTCCACTGCAATCCCTTTGATCAATCCAAACTCACCCTCAGCATCCCCACGCTTGCCGAATTTGTTTATGAATGCGCCGTCGGCGGTAAACCTCTGCACGCGCGCATTAAACGTTTCGGCAACAACAATGCTGCCATCCTTTTCAACGGCAACCGCATTGGGACGATTCATTTGTCCATCACCACTCCCCTTGCCGCCGATGGTAAAAAGCAGCCGCCCATCCAACGTCAAAACAACCACCTTGTGGAGTACGAAATCGGGAACTACAAGGCGTTTACGTTTCTTGTCAACGGTAAAAAAACCAATCCCGCCAACTGTTGCTGACAGGTCAATAACCTTAATGATTTTTCTCTCCGGTGAAATGACATGTATTTTCCTTTTGAAGTCGTCGGAGACGTACAGGTTATCTTCCGCATCGACAGAAAGCGCAAACGGCGTGGCAATTGACTGTGCCGTATCTGCATCCAGGACCGGGCGGACATCCTTCTCGCGAAAATTAAACTCCACGAAGCGCCCCCTGGAATGCTCACTCACAAAAACAGTTCCCTTTGAATTGGCAGTGACTCCTATCGGTCGCTCCAGCTTAATGCTGTTTTCCTCTCCAATCAGCAAGGAAAGAACTTTGGGTGCCGCAGTTCTCAGTTGTTTGTCTGAGGCAAAAATACCAAGCCATTCAATCCTCGGCTCATCGGAACTGCGTGGCCAGGTATATCTCCTCGTTGGTTGCACTTGCGGGGCCGTCGTCGCACAAGACGATATGAACACCATCATCACTGCACCGATCAACAGCAGCGTGGTCACCCTTTTCATAGCATCATCCCTCATTCGGCCTATTTATTGTGACACATCTGACATAATTGCATTCTGTCTTCCGCCTTGTTGACAAAGAAGTAGCGTACGGCTCCTCCATGAGGACTGTGGCATGATATGCAGCTCATTTCCCTGCCCGATCCTTTCTTAGCAGGATCTATACCCCCCTTCAAAGGGTGTCCTCCACCTGACGAAATCCTGATGATGTGCACCTGATTTCTGATGTGTCCGTGGCACGATAGACAGACTTCATTGATCGGAGCACGCAGTTGCGACTCGTATGAGCTGCCGTGGGGATCATGGCAGGCGTCACACATCCCGGCTTCTACCGGTCCGTGGACAAAGGCCTGTTTTTTGAGTTGGGTAGACATATCCGCATGACATTCGTAACAGAGTCCGGCGCCGGTTTTCGGTACGGCATGTTTAGGATTCCCCTTGCTGGCGTGACAGTAACCGCAGGAATAGGTGCCCACGGGACCGTGCACGTATTTCTGCACCAGCATTTTTTTGTGGCAGCCAAAGCAGGGGTTATTTTTCTCGATGCTGCTGTTCATCTGAACCGGGGAGGGGTTCATGTTGTGGCACGATTGACAGAGAGCTTCCCGGGCAGCTGTGTGCATGACAATCGGTGAAAACTCCGGCGGTGCCTTCTGCAGGCTCCCCGGTGGGATGAAATAGATCGACAATGGGGCTGATTCAATTTTCTGAGCACCCTTGTAAACGTCGACAATCACGTCGTTACGGCCGTTGTCCCACAAGGTTTGGGCGATGAAAAAATCCTGGAACAGCTTGCGGTACTCCGGCAAACCGACGTCAATCGGCTCCCCGGCAACCCCGTTATGGGTTATGCGGATTGCGGTTATATCAATCTGATTGATCTTGAAAATCAGGTGATTTGATTTTGAAACAAACGAATTCGGTGCAGGATAGATGAAGTCCACGGCGGCTAGACACGTTGAAATCGAAAACTGCAGCAGAAAAATTATGGCGAGTATCGTTCGCCTCAACATGACTCTGTTCCTCACGGGTTTTGCACCGCATTGACCCGATTATACGATTTTGGCTTATGGCAGCCGACAACACAGGTTCCGCCGTCGCCGCCGGTCGAATATCGCACCGGAATTCTCCAGCGTCCGAATCCGCTGACCTTGCTGGAAATAAGTCTCGACTGATTGGACGCGTGCGGGTCGTGACACACTTTGCACGATCGCCCTTTTTCCAGTTTGTTGACATGGATGTAATGCAGATTATTGTTGCCATTGCGAAATTTAGTCGCCATGCCGGTCAGTTTTTCGTCTAGAGCGCCGCTGTCGTGACACTCGAAACAGAGTGCGTACTCTTCTTTGCTGAACGAGGCATAAAATTCCTCGGGGTATTTCCTTTTCAGCAGGTGAGGAAACTGTGTCCCGTGCGGCTCGTGACAGGCGGAGCAGTCACCGGAGGCGACCGGCGGATGGACAACCTTACCGCTGAACTGGGCCTTGTTGTGGCACATGAAGCAGAGCCCTTTTCCTTCAACACGCACCAGGTGCTTATTGTCTGACTGGTGCGGGTCATGACAGCCGAGGCATTTTCCGGCCACGATTGGCGAGTGGGGATACTTCCTGTCCAGCTTGGCCTTATCGTGGCAGGTAAGGCAAAGCGTTTCACTTTTTTCGCGCAACTGGTATTTGTGATCGCTCTGGTGCGGGTCGTGACAATCCACGCAATCTCCGGAAGCAACCGGCGGATGAACGTGCTTCTTCGTATCTTTACGCTCGTGGCAGTCGTTGCAGAGCGAGTTCTTTCCCCGGGTTACCGTCGTAAACGCTTCTTTCTTGTATTTCGGGTGTTTTTTGTCAGACGGCTTATGACATGAAGGACATTCATCATCTTTTACCGGCCGATGAACAAACTGCTTCTCGGCTTTGCTGGGGTGACAGGCGCAACCGACACCACCCGAAGCTGCGCCCGCGTCTCGCCCCCTGACTGCAAGCAGACCGCCCAACAGCGCCAGCACCAGCGCCACTGTCAGACAGGTGGTTCTGTTATTGGCCGGAATCACGCGACTGTCCGTGCCATTACATTTTCGATCCGCCGTAGCTGTGCAAACCCGAAAGGAACAGATTAACTCCTAGGTAGCAGAAAATGGTGGCGGCAAAACCGATCACCGACAGCCAGGCGGCCCGTTTTCCGGCCCATCCCCTGGTAAAACGGGCATGCAGAAAGGCTGCGTACACGAACCAGACGATCAGCGACCAGGTTTCCTTGGGATCCCAGCTCCAGTAGGTTCCCCAGGCATAATTGGCCCAGGCGGCACCGGTGATGATGCCGAGTGTCAGAAGCGGAAAGCCGATCATGATGGAACGGTAGTTCAGATCGTCCAGAACTCTGATGGGTGGAAACATCGCCATCAGACCGCCGGCCTGGGAGTCCGGATTGTTACCTTCAATGGTTGCCTTGATGAGGTACATCATGGAAATGCCGCACGCCACGGCAAAGGCGGCATAGCCGAGGAAACAGGTGATGACGTGATACAGCAGCCAGTTGCTCTGCAGCGCCGGCACCAGCGGTTCAATGCCGGTATTCATGCCGAGTTGGGCCCAGGCCATGCCGAGCAGTGCAAAGGGGACGACAAAGGCTCCTATAACCCGGTATTTGTAGCGCAGATCGATGTAGGCAAAAATCAGAATGATCGTCCAGGTGAAGAAAACGATCGACTCGTACAGGTTTGACATGGGCGCATGCCCTACCCCCATGTCATATGACTCCTTCCAGCGCAGGCCGATGGCAACCGTCTGGACTGCAAGGCCAAGATAGGCGATGTAGCTCCCCACAATACCGACCGTCTTGTTTTTACTTGCCAGAAAGGCAAAAAACACCACCATCGAAACCATATAGGCAATTGTCGTGACATTAAACAGCATGGAACTATTCATGGATAAGCATCCTCCGCTAAATTTTTAATTGCTGGAATTTTTCAGAAATCGACTCAAACTGCATCTCAAAGGCGGCCTGATTTTTGTTGGCATTGCCGTACATTCTGGCATGCCCTTTTGAAACAACTATCCAGACACGCTTATGTGACAGGAAAAATGCAATGTATAGACCGACCACCATCAGGGCACAGCCAACCCAGACGGTCCACACACCAGGGTCCTTGGCAACCTGCAGGCCGGTGTACATTTTGGCGTTGGTGCCATCATAGCCGAATATCAGCGCATCGCCCCGCTGGGCATTCATTTCGGGGAAATCTTTGAAGGCGATGAACGTCTGCGGAGCAGCCCCGACTCTGGTAACTTCGATTCGCGCGGCCGGACCGGAGAACCCGGGGGCAAATTGACGGACCTCCTGTGTGGCCTCCAGAAGCTTGAACACGGTCCCGTCCTTAAGGGTCACCGGAACACCATCGCGAACCGCCAGACGCTCGGTGGTACCGCTACCACGGGGGGTGACCGTGATGAAATGTTCACTCCCTTCGTTGGCCTGGCCGTAGCTTGACTGGTAGAACGTTATACCCTTGTAGGTCAAGGGGTCATTTACAATTACTTTGACTTTGGAATAGCCGGGGACCGGGCGACCGTTCTCAAACACTGACAGAATACTGCGGAACTCTTTCGGGGCGCCAGTGGAATAAAACTCAACGCTGAACTTTTCGCAGAGCACCTCGAACCCAAGCGGAATCGGCTTGCCGTTACGTCCTTCCACCGTGTTGATGGCGGTTCCTTCCACGATGTTGACATAACCTTTGTAGCCGGCCAAAGATCCGATAATCGCACCGACAAAAATCACCAGAATACTGAAATGAACAACATAGACCCCCAACCGGCACCAGGCGTTCTTTTGGGCAAACAGATGGTAATCGCCGTTATGCTCGGTAATTACCGGCGTGCTGAACTCCTTGCCGAGAAATTCGGCCAGCGACTGGCGGGCAGTGTCGAGCGGAGTTGAAAAGGTAAGCTCCTTCTTTAGGGAGAACGAGTTGCGCATCGACTCCGCCAGGATCAGTGCTGGCTGGCTCACGAAGGTAAATACGTGTGGCAGGCGCTTGATTGAGCAGGAGACCAGGTTGAGGCTGAAAATGTAGAGCAGCGAGATGAACCAGACCGAATGGTACATGTCGAAAAAACCGAGCTTCGAGTAAATCTGCAGCTTGGTCGGGCTGATCTGAGCAACGTACTCAGGGGGGATTTGTCCCTGGGGCAGCACGGTACCGATGATTGAGGTCAACGCCAGCGATATCAGCAGGAACAGGGTAAGCTTGAGAGAGCAGAAAAAATCCCAGACATTTTCGATGAAACTTCTTTCAGTGGCAGCCAATTGGTATCTCCCGACGACGCAGTAAAATTATAAGTTCAAAAAGCCGGTTCTCATTAACTCCCGAATAGTACCCTAATTCCGGAAAAAATTGCACCTGTTTTTTTCTGCAGGATCTGTCGCACGTCGCGTTTTAGCGTGCATTCATCATCCGCTTCAGCACCGTTTCCGGCTATGCACCGGTCGGCATCGGCTGCAGATGCCAGATGTCGTCGTTGTAGTCCCTGATCGTCCTGTCGGTCGAAAATTTTCCGCTGCAGGCCGTATTGATGATGCTCATGCGCGTCCAGTGTTCACGATCCCGATATGCCGTTGCCACCCGCTGCTGAGCATCGACGAAGCTGCGGAAGTCTGCTGCAACCATCCAGGGATCCTGGGAACTGGTGATGGATTTGATGATCGGGTCGAACAGACCCCCTTCAAACAGGTTGAAATGGCCGCTTCTGAGCAGGTTCATTACCCGCTGCAGATCACTGTCAAGGGCGATGATCGAGCGGGGATCGTACTTCCAGCGCAGCGCTTCCACCTCCTCCGTTGTCAGGCCAAACATGAAGAAGTTGTCGTCCCCCACCTCTTCGCGAATTTCGATGTTGGCTCCGTCCAGTGTGCCGATGGTCAGGGAGCCGTTCATCATGAACTTCATGTTCCCGGTTCCGGAGGCCTCCTTGCCGGCGGTGGAAAGCTGTTCCGACAGGTCGGTACCCGGGCAGATCACCTCCATGGCAGTGACGCTGTAATTGGGCAAAAACGCCACCCTGAGCAGGTCACCGACCTGCGGGTCGGCATTGATGACCCGCGCAACGTTGTTGATCAGCTTGATGATCAGTTTGGCCATGGCGTAACCGGGAGCCGCCTTGCCGCCGATCAGCACACAGCGGTTGGTCCAGCCTGCGGTATCCCCCCGTTTTATCCGGTCATAGAGGTGAATGACGTGCAGCGTGTTCAGCAGTTGTCGTTTGTATTCGTGGATCCGCTTCACCTGGACGTCGAACAGGCTGGAGGGGTTAAAGGTGACGCCGCACTGGGCTTCGACCAGGGCGCTCAGTCGCTCTTTGTTGGCTTGTTTGACCTCATGCCAGCGTTGACGAAAGGCAGAGTCTTCTGCAAAGGGAGCAATTTTGCCGATCTGCTGAAGTTCGGCCACCCACCCATCGCCGATTTTTTCGCTGACCAGACGACTAAGACCCGGATTGCAGCGGGCGATCCAGCGGCGGGGTGTGACGCCGTTGGTTTTGTTATTGAATTTGTGCGGCCACAGCTCGTAAAAATCGCGGAACAGGCCGTCGGCCAGCAGTTGTGAATGCAGGGCGGCCACACCGTTTACCGAAAAGCTTCCCACGATGGCCAGATAGGCCATGCGGATCTGCGGTACGGTCCCCTCCTCGATTATCGACATCCGTTTCAGGCGGGCGGTGTCGCCTGGCCAATGACTGGAAACCTCTGCCAGGAAGCGGGCGTTTATCTCGAGAATAATCTCCAGGGTCCGCGGCAGGAGTAGCCCAAAGAGTGGCACGGGCCATCGTTCAAGTGCCTCGGGCAGCAGCGTGTGGTTGGTGTAGGCCATCGTCCGGCAGGTGATGTCCCAGGCCCGCTCCCACCCCATGCCATTTTCGTCCATCAGGATCCGCATCAACTCTGGTACAGCGCAGCTGGGATGGGTATCGTTCAACTGGAAACAGTTCTTGGCGGCAAATTCGCTGAAGTCACCTTTGCGGACAAACATCCAGCGATCAATGACGTCCTGCAGGCTGGCGGATGCCAGGAAATACTGCTGGCGCAGGCGCAGCACCTTGCCGTTTTCACTGGCATCGTTCGGGTAGAGCACCATGGTGATATTTTCAGCTTCGTTCTTGGTGGCCACCGACTCGGCGTAATCACCGGCGTTGAACTCCCCCAGATCGAAGGCATCAGTGGCGGCGGCTTTCCAGAGGCGCAACGTGTTGACCGTACCATTGCGATAACCGGGAATTGGAATGTCATAGGGGACCGCCAGCACATCGCGTGTCTCAATCCAGTGGACGCGGCGTTCTCCGTTTTCTGTACGGTAATGCTCGCTGCGGCCGCCGAACCGTACCCGCTGGGTAAATTCGGGGCGTTCCTGTTCCCAGGGATTGCCGTCGCGCAGCCAGTGATCCGGCTCCTCGATCTGCCGGCCATCGACGATCCGCTGGCGGAACATGCCGTACTCGTAGCGAATGCCATACCCCATCACCGGCAACCGCAGGGTGGCGCAGCTATCCAGGAAACAGGCCGCCAGCCTCCCCAGACCACCATTACCGAGTCCCGCATCGATTTCAGATTCTGCCAGTTCTTCCAGTTTGATCCCCAGGTCGTGCATCGCCTGCGAGGCGGCGTCGGTGATCCCGAGGTTGAGCATGGCGTTGCCGAGCGAACGCCCCATCAGAAATTCCAGCGACAGGTAGTAACCACGTTTGCAGTCGGTCTCGACGTAGCTGTAGCGGGTTTTTTTCCAGCGCTCCATCAGGCGGTCGCGCACGGTAAGAGCCAGCGCTTTGTAATAATAGCTGACCGCGTGGCAATACTTGTTCTGACCAAGATTGTGGGTGAAATAACGCCGGTAATCTTCGATAAGCCCCGGCACGTCCAGCGGCAGGGGGGGGAGTTCCGTCAAACCGGGAGAATTTATGCTGACATGTTTCCTTTTCCGAACCATTGTATCTGCTTCCTTCCTGTGATGCACCAATCGTCGTGAACGTGCGTCTGATAGTTTTTTTATAACCGTAGACGTATACACGCTTTTGCCGAAAATGGCAATTTTCACGGGCAACGGACTGCGAAACAGGTCAGGACAACGCCTCCCTGAAATGCGCAACAGCTTCTGGAATCGCCTCTTCACGGATATTTCCGAAGGCGAGACGCAGGTAACCTTCCAGGCCGGGACCGAAGACCTCCCCCGGCAGTGTCAGCAGTGCATATTCATCCACCAGTCGTTTCGCCACCTGCCGCCCGCTGGCTCCTGCAAACGGATGACGCACCCAGGCGAAGAACGAACCACTAGCCGCCAGATGGAATTTGTTGCCCCCTTTGACGAACTCGTCACGGAACAATTCGTGCCGACGTGTCATCATATCGCGGTTCTCCTGCACCCACCCGTCAAGATGTACCATACCGTACCTGACCGCTTGTTGGGTAATGCGCGGTTGGCAGACCGCCATGCTGTCCTGGGCCTTGAGGGCGTGATGGATGAATGCTGCTGACGCGACCAGTGCCCCGGCACGATAGCCGGTCAGCGCGTAGGTTTTGCCAAAAGAGGCGATGTGGACGAAATGGTCGCCCCAACATGGGATGCCGAACAGGTCATGGGGACGGGTACCGCCGGGAATAAACTCGTGGTAGGTCTCGTCGAGGATCAGGGCAATGCCGTGCCGACGGGCAATCTCGAATAACTCCCGGATGGTATCCGGCGGCGTGACAGCCCCGGTGGGATTGCTGGGGGTGGTCACCAGTATGGCCCGCGTTTTAGCGGTAATCAGTTTTTCGATGGTCGCTGGTGAGGGGATTCCGTTGTCGGCCTCCACGAACGGCGCGTGAACGGTGCGAATGCCGAGGATATCGAGTCCCATCTGGTGGTCGAAATAGTAGGGCACCTGCACGACCACCTCGTCCCCGGCGCGGCAGAGGGTCACCATTGCCAGCCAGAAAGCCTGGCTTGCGCCGATGGTCATGCAGATTTCCGTAGAATTCAGCAATGCTCCGTAACGTCGCCCGTAGTAGCTGCAAACTGCGTCAAGGACTTCAGTCAGCCCTTCATCGGGCGAATAGCGCGACATCAGCGGATCATCCAGCAGTCCCGTCAGATGAACGGTCAACGCGGCCGAAGGAGGATAATCAGGGATCGCCTGGCACAGGTCGATCAGCTCCCTTCCATCGGTGGGGCGTTCAGCCAACCAGCGTTTGACCTCGGAAATCGGTGGAAAGTGGACTTCTGTTATCAGCGGTGACAGCTTCATACTCATAGAATGGTTCCCCGGAGTGAAAGGATGTTTAAGAGGCATCTTGTGTTTTGCAAGGCTTTCGGGTAGGTTGTCCCACTCTGATCCCACTAGGAAAGGGATGCGCAGTATGGCAGATTTTTTTGACATCGCCGTAGGGACCGTTACCATGCGTCCCTATGTATTCGCTTTTTTTGGAGCCTTCCTGCTGGCCTGTGTGCCGCATGTCGGCTGGCGCAGGACGGCGGCCTTTACGCTGGTCGGCTATCTGATCGCCTTTGGTTCCGAATGGCTTTCAATCAACACCGGTTTTCCCTACGGCTGGTACTATTACATCGATAAAACCAGCAGCCGCGAATTATGGGTAGCCGGGGTCCCTTTCTTTGACTCGCTCTCCTATGTCTTTCTGGCCTACTGCAGCTACGCTACCGCCCTGTTCATCCTCTCGCCGCTCAAAGCCTGGCGCTGGAACCTGGCAACGCTTGAAACACGCCGCATACGTCGCTCGACCGCGGCCCTTGTGCTGGGTGCCTTTCTGCAGACCTTTCTCGACATCGTCATCGATCCGGTTGCCCTGCAGGGTAACCGCTGGTTTCTGGGACAGATTTACGGCTACCGTGAACCGGGCATTCATTTCGGTGTACCGCTCTCAAACTACGGCGGCTGGCTGCTGACCAGCTTCTGTCTGGTTGCCGCATTTCAACTGATCGACGCCCGCCGCTGCAACGACACCCCGGCCGGTGCTTTTAACCTGCCGTTCCGATCGCTGCTGGGGCCGCTGCTCTACCTGTCGGTACTGGTCTTCAACATTGCCGTTACATTCGTCATCGGAGAGCGCTTCATGGCACTGAGCGGAGTGCTGATCTACACCCTGCCGCTGCTGATGGTACTGATTCCGGCGTTTCGTCGGACAAACGGTTTCAGTAAGGATGAACTGGGCGAGCACCTGCGAGATTATCCCTGGTCAGCAGCCGGGAGCATCCCACACAAGCGGTAGCAGCAGTTCGATGGCGGTGGCAAGGCTTGCTGCAGCCGTGCGGCTGTTGCCGGCCAGACGAATCAACTGCGGGATGATGACCGGACGATGCAGCAGCGTCAGCAGCACTTTGCCGGGACGGATATTCATGGCTGTGTCGCAGAATTCATCCATCGAAAAGGCGAGTTCCTCGTCGGCCGGATCGCTGACGGTACGAACGGCGCACAGCGGAATTCCATTTTCGGCTGCAACAATGGCAATAGCGGCGCTCTCCATCTCCACCACTGCCGGGTGAGCATCTGACGGCAGTAACCCGGCTATATGCTTCTTTGACGTGACAGTGGGGGTACTGACGAACGTGCCCTCGAACACCTGTCTGCCGTCTTCCGACTGAGCGCCCGCAAATCGGCTCCCCGCAAGGCTTACAGAAACCGGCACCGACTCGATGACATCATTACGTCCGGCGATGAGAAACTGCCTGGCAACAACCACGTCACCCACTCGCAGTGACTCTGTGACGCCCCCACAGAACCCGGCTGAGATCAAAAGATCCGGCTGAAACCCGGCGCACACCGTCTCCGTTGCTCTGGCGGCGTTGTCAAAGCCGATGCCGCTTTTTACCACCATGATTTCATGCTCAGCCACGCGAAACCTGCCGGACAGATACTCACCGCATCGACCGGCTTCAGCAGCGCCGAGAGATCGGCAGACCGCCCGGTATTCCTGAGGCATGGCGGCTAGTACGGCAATATTCATGGCATCTCTCCCACAGCCAAATGGTACAGGCTTTGCCAAACTATTTCAAGGCTTGCCACGAAATAATGTCACGAAATTCTGGACAAATTTATAATTATGTACTATACAACTCGTCCGGTTATTGTGGAGAGATGTCCGAGCGGTTGAAGGAGCACGCCTGGAAAGCGTGTGTACGTTAATAGCGTACCGAGGGTTCGAATCCCTCTCTCTCCGCCATTAAACAATCTGACAAAGTCCAAAGAAGTCCAAAAGCCTCTGAGAAATCAGGGGCTTTTTCTTTTTTATTGTCCACTAAGGCCCCATTTGGTACAATGACATCCACATGTTTTGGAGGTATCAGTAGAGGTATATACCTCCAAAATTTACTGCATACCTCCAAAAAAGGAGACCGAACATGCCCAAACGTATAGTACCCCTCTCCTATGTTCAAGTTAAAAACGCCAAGCCTCAACCACAGGATTACAAACTGATGTATGGGTACACCAGCACCCTACCGGAGAAACACCCGGCGTCCGCCAAACAGACGTGCACCAACACGGGAACCTTCCCGCTCTATTATTTCAGCTCCCAGCACTTTGAATAGTCCCTCAATGTCACTCCACATCAGGTTTGCGCTGGGTGGATGTAAAAAGAGGGCTTCACGTTTTTTTAGGTGTTTGCGTTTCATCAGGCGACAGATGCCAAATTATGGCACCATAGTCAAATTGATTTCTTAGATAGACAGTCGGAGGGAGCAACAAAAAAGCAGCCGGAGGCAATTTGGAAGGTTATGGGAAATCTCCGTTTTCCACTTGACAAAACGTATCATGGATGCCCCCAGAACTCTGGGGAGTGTCCCCCATTTCCCCTGCCGCAGGTTCCAGTATAGTCAAGCCGCCATTTTCCACGGATTAATTTTTTCCAGTTCGGCATACATATTTTTTTCCACCTCTTCAGTATCATAATCCGCCTGTAACCCAAGCCAGAAAGCGGCTGTCGTGCCAAAGAAACGAGCTAGACGGGTAGCAGTATCTGCTCCAACTGCCCGTTTCCCCTGGCAGATGGCAGATACTCTTGATTCCGTTACTCCGATTTCTTTGGCAAGCCGATACTGGCTGATTCCCATAGGGACAAGAAACTCCTCTTTCAAAACTTCCCCAGGATGAACGTTTGCTAGTTGTGCCATAGCATCACCTCAATGATAATCACATATTTCAACACGCGACGCAGTACCTTCATTCCACAGAAAGCAGTCACGCCACTGGTCGTTGATCCGTATACTCCATTGACCTTCACGATCATGAGAAAGTTTTTCAAGCCTGTTGTGCGTGGGAATGCGAAGATCCACAACCGTGCGGGCGTTGTTAAGCATCCTCAGTTTCCGTCGTGCCACCTGTTGTATATCGTGTGGCAGTTTGCGTGAGAATTCACCTTCCCATACTTTTTTTGATTCATTGTCATGAAATGATACAATCATTGCGCCATACTACCGTCTTGCGGAAGTATATGCAAGAAATTACTTGAAACTTGAGCGATGACCGGTTGTCACGGAAGCACAATCTACCCCCGGAACTCCCCTCTCGTTTCACAGTTTAAAAGTCAAGCCGGATCCCCAGAGGCACTCGCCTTTGCAAGCAATTCAAAGCCGCGTTCCTTCTTTCCGATTCCTCTTTTGGTCCGAAGCATGAAACGAGTCTCCGCGTCAAACTCAGCCAGCAGGAGTGTGGTCACTTCATCAAGCAGGCGATTCACGCTCTGTCCTCGCTGATGCGCCATATCTTTAAGCCGCTGATATTTTTCATCCTGTAAACGAAGTGTCAATGCGCTCATAATTGCATCTCCTTAAGTAGCGTTTCCGGAAAGAGTACTTTCAGTCCGGGGAACAACAGATCCATGCGGGCTACATCACGAATGTTACGTGTTACGATATAGTCTGCTCCTCCCGCCACGGCAAGCTCGACCAGGTGATTGTCACCCTCATCCAGAAGATTTGGCCGCCAACCATAATAGATACGAGTCCAACGGCAAACAGAAATAAAAATATCCAGCAGTTCATCCCGCTCGGTAGCATCCAGGCGACTACGAGCAAACAAATCGGTCCGACTCAAGACATCTTCATATTCCGCCAGCAACGCCACCCCCATCAAGGGCGTCAATTTCCCTTCCAAGCAAGCTGCAATGACAGCGCGACAAGCCCCTTGCCCGAGGCAGGCGCCGATAAATACATTGGTGTCAATGACAGCTCTCATGGACTGAATGGTAGCAAATATGCAACCATATTGCCAGCGAATAAATGACGGAACAGTCTATCGTTCCCACGGTCTCCGTTGGAACGAATCTACTGGACGCTCCAGCGTCCTCTTCGGTAGACACAACTCAGGAGCTCGAAGGCAGCCTTCTCACGCTGGAACATGGGAACGATAGATACACTACCGGCAGCAGAATTAAATACACTGTCCCCCGAATTCTCGGGAAGGAGCAACAAAAAAGCAGCCGGAGGCAATTTGGAAGGTTATGGGAAATCTCCGTTTTCCCCTTGATAAAACGTATCAAGGATGACCCTGGAAATCCCCTTCCAGAACTCCACTCAAGCGCGATTGAATCACGTAAGTCGCAACTCGCCATCACGTTTGATTGCCTCATACATGGCATCTGGCGCGAGATCCAATTCTCCCGGCCACGTAACCGCACCATAATGCAGCGTAACCTCTGCAAACAAATTTTCGTTTCGTAGAGCAGTAAATACGCCGGCATTATGTGAATGAATAAAACCGGCCATATCCACTGTCCCCTTTGTACCATCATTAAAAACTACCGACAGCCTGAAACCTGGTAAATAAGAAACCTTCGATATTCTCCACGGCGCATTAGGAATAATGGTGGGTACTATTTCAGCGGAGATATTTTCTTCGGACTCTGCATGAGTGTGCATAATTCCCAGTCCTCCATCAATTCTGCTCTGTGTTCGCTAGCCCATTCAAGCACCAGGATGCGTGCTCGACTTGGGAGTTCACCATTTATAATTTCTAAAGTTTGGATGTTAACTTGTGCCTCATATTCAGCATAAAGAGCATGAAAATGTGGCGGAGCGTGGTCAGTCCAAAACATCTGTATAATGATCCCATAGAACGTACTGATTGTCGGCACTGCAGATCTCCTTCAAAAACGGGTTGCCACAGAATCTTTGCCCAATCTACCCCATAACTTGCGGTTATGTCAAATGAGCTGTTTGGCTTAATTGCATATACTGTCCCCAGAACTCCGGAGAGTTATGGGAAACCTCCGTTTTCCCCTTGACAAAACTTATCATGGATGTCCCCAAAACCCCCAATTATATACACTGTCCCCCGAATTCCCCGCTATGGATGTCCCCCGAATTCCCGTAGATAAAAAACGCCCCCATTGCCAGTTGACGCAATGGGGGCAGCAAACATGTATGCCATCTCAGCGGGATTAGGCGATGATAGCAAACTCGCCAAAAACCAGAGCCGGTGCACCTGTGAATGTACCAATCAATACTGCAGCTCCGACGCCGGTGCCGTCAGAATCGTAATACAGATTTCCGTTGGTCGTATTGTACACGATGCGCCCTGCAGCAGTGGCAGCAGCCGATAATCCCGCACCAGACTCGAATTCACCGGGAGCCAGTGCACCAATCCCCCCTAATCCCGCATAGACAGCTCTTGAAAGTTGGATGCTATCATCAGCAACAACATAACCGGTAATGGTATCAGCCGTTGCCGCTTGATCAAATACCAGAGTATCCAGACTGCCTACACCTGAACGAAGTGTAATTGTATCCGCGCCTGCACCACCCGTGATTGTCAGAGCATTCGTTGCATGATAAGTGATACCTGCCGCAGTCAAGTTAATTACATCGACATTGGTTGTGTCAGTAATGGATGTCACTTTGGTTGCATCCAATGTAGCCGTTGTCTTCGATTTGATCGTGTTTAGGTCCGCGATGTCAATGGCTGCATCAAGTGTAGCTATAGTTATGGTATAGGCATTTGTAGCGCCAGCAGTTGTCAATGTTTTCAAGGTTACGACTCTTTCAGTATTGACAATTGTTCCTGTAATAACGCCGGTTCCGTTATTAGCATCAATCGCATTTGCTTGTGCTACTGTCATATCTGTGCCGCTTACTGTGGCCGCATAGTTTTCAATAGCAGCGATAGCTGTACCTACTTGTTCAATTGTTGCAAATGTATTAACTTCTGTTGCTGTACCGGTGACGGTCGTCAAACTTGCTGCCGTAACCAGACCAGTTGTCTTGGCATCGATAGCCGCCAGATCGGCCGCCGCTATTGTGGTATCAGACACGGCTACTGTTGCTGTGCTTGCTACAACCAAGGATGCTGCTGTAACCATTGCTGCCGTAACTTCTGCTGTCGTGCCGGTGATGTTAATAGCGTTAGATACTGTAACCACACCGGTTGTAAGATTACCAATTGTACTAAGGTCAGTTGCCAGGATACTTGTAGCGCCAGCATCAGATAACGTAGCAGCAACGTTAGCTGCTTTAGTGATACCGGTTGATGTCATTACAGTTTTAACAGCCGCTGTTGTTCCGGTGATCGTTGAAACCAGAGCGGCGTCTACGGCAACAGTGGTTTTTGTATCAAGGGATGTCAGCACTGTTGCAGCGACAGAACCAGCTGACACCGTCATAGTGTAGGCATTGGTAGCCCCAAGAGTCAATGTATCCAGATTGGCTGCGGTATCTGTAATAGATGCGGTGATAATACCGGTTGTGTTGGCATCAATGATATTCAGGTTAGCCACGTCAGCAACCGTCAAAGCACCAGAAACTGTAGCGGCATAGTTAGTGGGTTTGGTGATACCGGCAGCACCGGCAACAGCCGCTACCTCTGCAGCAGTACCGGTGATTGTCGTGACCAGCGCAGCGTCAACCGCTGTCGTAGTCATGCCATCAATAGCAGTCAGATTGGCTGCTGTCGCTGTACCGGCGCTTACCGTGGCCGTCACACCAGCGGCCAGCGTCAGGGTTGCTGCTGTTTTTTCAGCAGCTACGGCAGCGATCTCCGCAGCTGTACCGGTAATCGCTGTGACAGCTGTTGCGCCAACTGCTGCCGTCGTCATGTTGTCGATGGCGGTCAGATTGAGTGCAGTGGCTGTACCAGCGCTTACTGTGGCGGTTACACCCGCCGCGAGAGTCAGGGTTGCGGCTGTCTTTTCTGCCGCGACGGCGGCAATTTCTGCCGCTGTGCCGGTGATAGTAGTAACAGCTGAGGCATCTACCGCCACCGTTGTGGCCGTATCGATAAGCGTCAAATCAGCAGCAGCCGATGAAGCATCAGCTGCTGCAATAACAATGGTGTACGCTCCTTGAGTTCCCGTCAGGGTTTTCAGGCTTGCCACGGTTGACGTATTTACAATCGTACCGGTCGTAACACCTGTTCCGTTGGCTGCATCAATCGCATTTGCCTGTGCTACGGTCATATCAGTACCGCTGACAGTTGCATTGTAATTTGCAGCTGCCGTGATGGTTCCTGCTGTTTCAGCTGCTGAAAATGCCGCTACTTCTGTCGACGTACCGGTAACTGTTGTGACGTTGGCTGCACCGACCGCAACCGTTGTAGCGGCATCGATGAGGGCCAGATCCGCCGCTGCGGACGTTGCATCCCCTGTGGGAATGGTAATGGTGTAAGCATTGGCAGCGCCGGTTGCTGTCAGGGTTTTCAGACTTGCTACGGTCGAAGTAGTAACAATCGTACCCGTGATAATGCCGGTGCCGTTGGCAGCATCAATCACGTTTGCCTGTGCCACGGTCATATCCGTGCCACTGACAGTTGCACCGTAGTTCGTGGCTGCCGTGATAGTACCTGCTGTTTCAGCTGTTGCAAATGCCGCTACTTCTGTAGCTGTACCGGTTACGGTTGTGACGCTGGCCGCATTAACCGCTACGGTTGTGGCGGCATCAATGGTGTTAAGACTCGCTGCAGCGGCAGTTGTGTCTGCCGTCTGTATGGTGTAGGCATTTCCGGTGCCTGTCAGTCCAACAAGGGTTGATACCGCCGTGTCGCTTATTGTGGCGGTCACTATACCCTTCTTAGCAGCATAAGCAGCGTTTGCCTGTGCTACAGTCACGGTTCCCAACGAGGCGTTTGTCGTTGCAGGATCAGTCGTGGGTGTGGTTGTAGTGGGTGTGGTAGTTGTCGGCGTAGTCGTGGTCGGTGTCGTTGTAGTGGGTGTCGTTGTGCTTGTCGTACTGGGAACAGGTGTAAAAACCACTGCAGAGGGATTAGCGGTAACCGGCGCCCCACCCAGCGACATTACGCCGCCAGAAGCAACTTTGCAATCAGTCGTGCCGTTCGAGAAGGTTATCTGCATGCCATCGCCATCATCCTGCACGGTGGTGGTAAAAACCAAGGTAGCTCCGAAATACACATTGATCATGTTGCCGGTCTGCTTGAAAAAATATTCACTGCTGGCGCCGGGCAGAATTACTCCCTCAACGTTCTGATCGATAACAACTCCGGTCACGCCAGCCGGTATGGTTACCGTCTCTCTCCCGGTACCACCAAAACCATACACTATGTCGTTGCTTTGCAAGGTGCTGGAAATTGATTCCCCATCTTTTAGATAAATTCTTGGCATCTGGTATTCCTCCCGGATATGTTTTAGTCGTTATGTCAGGTGATGGCTAATTACTGGAGACTGGCGCTGCCAAAGAGTGCCTTGAAGCTTGCAGGTCCCATGATGGCCAAATCCTGTGCATTGGTGAGGCCAGTCAGCCGGATGGTGATGGTCTGATTACCGGATGCCCACTGCACATCAACGATACCGTCGCTGTAGTTGCTGTTGTTGATTGTGGCGGCCTGCCCTGTGGGGAAAATCAGCTTGTCGCCGCTGCCGAAGCCGGCAATAAAGTAAGTGTAATCACCGGCCGACATCGTATAGGTGGTGCTGACCGACGGGCCGCCGTCAGTTATGCTGCCGGCTTTTGAAACGCCGACGGAAACCGTTGAAGGAAACGTTGTCGTTGAAGCGGTTGTGGCCGGAGCGTTATCATTGCCGCTGTCTCCACCTCCTCCGCAGCCGAAAATTGCCAACATACCTGCCAAAACGCCTGCTGTACATATCATCGACACACATTTTTTCATAATCATTCTCCCTTGTGTTTGACCTGTAACTCATACGATGACTTATAAGGAATTATAAGAGAGCTTGTCAATGTTATTAATCCTGACGGCGACTACAAACTCCACACCTGCGGGCACCGCACGGAATGGTTCCTTGAAAAAACATCTTGACTTACCCGTATAAATGTGCAAAATGCACACTTAATACACATTTACTTTACTTCGTATGGTAAACCATGCCACTATCCTCACCCCCGCATACTGAAAACGCAGGATCAGGAGCCTTGCTCCAGAATGACGCGCTTGCCAGGACGATCAGCCGCCTGCTGTTTCCGCTGGTGCGACTGTGTCTCTCTAACGGCTGCACGTTTGCGGTGGTTGAAGAGTTATTGAAAGAGGCCTTCGTGCAGGTTGCCAATGAGTTGCAGCCCGAAGCGCCTCTGCACGGAGCCGTGAGCCGCATCAGCACTGCTACCGGTCTTAATCGCCGTGAAGTGACACGGCTAATTGCAGCCGACGTTCCGGTTCGCACGACAAAACCTCCGCTTGCCACTGAAATATTTGCCCGCTGGACAACCGAGCAGGACTATCTGGATAAAGATGGCCTGCCGTCAGCGCTCAAGCGGCAGGGGCCGTCGCCCAGCTTTGAAGCACTGGCCCGCTCGGTTACGCTCGACGTTCATCCGCGCAGCATGCTTGCGGAGCTTGTGAGGCTCGGGCTTGTGAACCATGACGAGGAGCAGGACGTTGTATCGCTCACGCGGAATGAATTCGTGCCAAGCGGCGATTCCCGACATATGCTCGACCTGCTGGCTGCCAACGTGGGCGATCATCTCGACGCCTCTGTGGCCAATGTTATCCGGGACGGCTCCAGCCACCTTGAGCAGGCGGTATTTGCCGACGAGCTTTCCTCCGAGTCGATCGAGGCATTGCGGCCGCTGCTGAAAGCACAGTGGCAGACGCTTCGCGATGCCATGGTACCGGCGATCCTTGCCCTGATCGAAGCGGACAAAAACGACGGGCGCACACAGGACCAGCGCATGCGTATCGGGCTTTACACCTACAACGAACGTGCTTTGAACACCGAGAACCCTGCCAGCAAACCGACCGGACGGGTCAGGAGCAATTCTCGTCAAAGGAGTAAACTGAAATGAGCGAACTCATTTCCCGCCGGCGCTGGAAAGCCTGGCGTTCAATTGTTTTCTCGCTACTGTCTGCGGCCGCTGTGGCAGGATGCGGTGGTGACGGAAGTTTCTCGGTTGCCGGGGTCGGCACGGGTGGTACCGGAAGTCTGGCCAAGCAGGTATCCGGCAAGGTGGCTGATGGCTACCTCGCCAATGCTACCGTGTTTCTCGACAAAAACGGCAATTATCAGTTGGATGCGGGCGAACCGTTTACAACCACGGACGAAAACGGTGCTTACAAACTCGACCTTGATCCGGCCGATGTCGGTAAATATCCGATTGTTTCGCTAGCCGTCAAAGGAGTTACCATTGATAAGGACACCAACCGCCCGGTAGTAAACAGCTATGTGCTCAGTATGCCGAAAGAGAGCGTCAATGCTGTAGAAGGGACCAATTTCATCAGCCCCATAACGACACAGTTGCGTGAAATGATGGAAACCGGAATTTTCGCCACCACGCAGCATGCCGTGGACAAGCTGAGATCCAAGATGAAACTGTCTGCCGAGACCAGCATAACTACCGATTACGTAGCAGCCAATGCTCCTTCTATTCACATAACGGCAAGCAACATAGCCACGCTGATGGGAAATCAGATGGAATACGTGTTTGTCAGGAACGGCCAGTCCGGCACGGTAGATGTTAACCGCTATCGTGGAATGATGGGTACGATTTTCAGCAATATGTCATCGACCGGAGGGACCAAAGTCCAGAACTTCTCTTCGAGAATCGACGACGATATCAAAAAAGTGCTGAGCAAAATTGCCCCGACAGACACCGGCCAACCTTACAGGAATATGTCTTCGGCCTACAGGTGATTTGAAGAGCAGGCTTCACAAACTACAGATAAATCAGTGGCGGTGAATTCCGGAGAGAGCGCCTCCTTTCCGGAATCGTTGAGGGGGTATTTATGAGATGCCCCCTCTCTCTTTTCTGATACTCTCCTCAAAGAAGCCTCGGTTCCCCCTGCCCACCGAAGAGGGTGTTCGATACGTTCAGCTTTTTGCGCCGCGAAACAAAGGAATATTTCTTTTCTATTCATTTGGACGGTAAAAACCGCATCTTCAGGAGACCCGGCACCGAGCAGATAGGATAGTCGGTACAACATTATTTTCAAATTGACGGAAGAAAAAACTGAACTCCAAAACAAACTGATTGGGCGTAACGAAGAGATTAAAAAACTAAAAAGATCAGATGATATAAAAAGGGAAGAAAATGCAAAGCTATTGCATGAACAACGTACAATTGTACAAGAGAAGGAGGAGCTAAAAGGTCATTTAAAAGATAAGTTTACTCATATCCGTCCAAAATAAATTTCTGAAACATTGAAGGGGAATACACTCCTGCGGTAAGTTTAGGTTACGAGCCAAAAACAAGCCAAAGGAGGATTCCCCGTGAACAAGTTTAGCAGTATCTTCGGCCAGATTTTCGAGTCTCCTGCACATCCAGCTAATCTGCTTGCGACACCTCCAGAGCTACTCGAGAAGTTGCCATAGAGGTGACTGGCAAACTTTTTCGGTGGATCGTTCAGCACATCAAGAAACACGACAAACAAATGGTGTCATACATCAAAGAATATATTGCCCGTAGACAGAAATATGAAAGTGCCATGAATTAGGTACAGCCGCTAGGTACTTCAGACAGGTCCGTGATGCGACCTGCGAACGGCAACTCTTTTGCCGGTCGTTTTTCGGGGATTCGTGTCACGCGGTCCCGGAGTGGTCTGAGGCGGGAGAAGGACCGCAGGGTTGTGATAAAGGGAGAACGTTCAGAGAAACCATTCAAACTGCTTGGTTATCAGAACCTATTGAACCAGAGAACGAATTCAAAAAGCGGATATCCCGACGAGGAGTAGGAATATCAATTTGCTTACTGCGGAAACATTCTATGACAGCTTGGTAGATTGTTGCCTGTACAGGAACAAAATCTTCAACCTTAACCCATGGCTTGATGGCCAAGGCAATAGATGATTCCTTTAGCTCCGCTATGCCGAGCACAGGAGCAGGCTCATGCAATACACTTGGATTTTGCTGCAATATCTCACTTACTAAAGAGAGTACTTCGGTAAGGTCCGTATTGTAAGCGACACCAACTGTCAAATTGAGCTGTCGAATATTTCCGTAGTTGTGGAGTATCTCACCCACAATCTTCCTGTTTGGGACAATAACTCTGGAATTGTCCGTATGCAGCAGTGTGGTAGAAAACAAGGAGATATCCGTAACCTGACCGTATACTCCAAGAAGCTCGATATATTCGCCAATAGTGAACGGCTTTGAGAAAATGATTGTCAGACCGGCAACAAGGTTACCAAGAAGCCCCTGCATTGCAAGGCTTGCACCGACCCCGGCGACGCCAATACCGGCAATAAGTGGCGTGATCTGAATCCCCATCTGGCCCAGCGCCGTAATGCCGATGAATCCCATGATCAAAAGCTTAACAGTCCTAACGATGAGACTGCTGACCGGTTCGTCATAGGCCTTTGCCTTCAGCCAGCGAAATAAAAGATTACCGATCCAGCGGGCGATAAACACGCCAATTCCCATCAGGAAGATCGCGGTTAGAATCTGCATCCCGTGATCGACAAAGTAAAAGATTACCTTATCGGTCATTTCCGGTGATGGTGCCACCGCTGCCTTTTTTACCATTGCGTTGTCTGCCATAGACAATACCTCTTGGAAAGTTAACTCCCTGATATCAAAATGATGCTCACGCAGGGCGTTAGTAATTTCGAATTACATCCATGTTATAACTTCAGTCATGGAGAATATACTGCAAAGGTATCCACCTGACAATGAGCTTGTGATGTGGTATCACCTTATCATCCATTGACGTTGACTACAGAAACTGCTCCGTAAAACTGACAGGATATTTCGGCGGCAAAAATAATAATCTGGCAATTTATCCACGACCATCAAAATTTAACGGCAAACCTTGCATTCACATCGAATTCAGACTTAGAGGCGATATGATCAAGAAAAAAACAGGGATTAAATCCATTGCCGATTTACTGTCATTTCAACCCGAAGAATATTTTATGGAGG
>JBAXVE010000031.1:0-36656 GCA_037129245.1 Desulfuromonadales bacterium | reverse complement strand
ATCCATATACTGAGTCAGTCGTGTTAGGCGGTGAAAGCCCGACAGACTCCTAGAATCGGCACATGAAACACGGTGACATACATTCAGCAATTGAAATCCTGCGTGACGAATGCAGAAAGTGGCCAACACCTGCGGTAACGGTGGTGTCAGGAGACAAGAGCCCCTTCAGGGTTCTGGTGTCATGCATCATCTCCCTCCGCACAAAAGATGAAGTCACAGCCCGTTCTTCTGCGCGGCTGTTCGATCGTGCCGGCACACCGGCAGCAATTGGCGAACTGACAGAGCGTGAGATAGCAGAACTGATCTACCCTGCCGGCTTCTATCGCACCAAGGCAGCCCAGATTCTGGAACTGTCGCGCAAACTGGTAGCCGATTACGGCGGCTGCGTACCGGATGAGATCGAAGAGCTGCTCATTTTCAAGGGGGTCGGACGGAAGACCGCCAATCTGGTAGTGACACTCGGATTCGGAAAACCTGGAATATGTGTCGATACCCATGTGCACCGCATCTGCAATCGCTGGGGATACGTGGCAACCAGGGATGCGACTGCCACGGAAAAGGCTCTCCGGCACATTCTCCCCCACAGCTATTGGATTGAAATAAATGACCTGCTGGTAGCATTTGGCCAGAACCAGTGCCATCCGGTATCGCCACGCTGCTCTTCATGCCGCCTGATAAAGCTCTGCGACAGGGTTTCGGTGCTGAAATCACGCTAAACACCGATCAGCCGACAGACTGATATTTGAGTGTTGCCAGAGTGCAAGAACTGTTATAGAGTAAAACACTTTTTTTATTCTACTACATCCTCACAGGAGGCATAGCCATGTTACAGAAGATCGGTTTTATTGGACTGGGCACCGTCGGTCGCCATATGGCAGCGAATCTCGCCAAGGGAACCACGAGCCTGACCGTGTTTGACAGCGACCGGGATGCCGTTGCAAACATTGTAACTGCAGGCGCCCATGCTGCCGTTTCAGCCCTCGAAGCTGCCAAAGGGAAAGATCTGGTTATCGCTATCGTACCCGAAGGGGATGAACTGGGTCCGCTTTTCTTTGGTGATGAAGGCATTCTGGCCGGTATTGATGCAGGCACTATCCTGGCAGACATGGGATCCCACTCCCTTGAAACGACCATGAAAATTTCGGACGAGTGCGCCAAAAAGCAGGTTCATTACCTGGATGCGCCGGTGTGGGGAAGCAGGGAGCATGCCGCCAACGGACTAATGACGATCATAACCGGCGGCGACCCGTCTTTGGCGGGCAAGTGCCGTGAAGCTTTTTCGTTTTTTGGCCTCAATACCATCCATGTCGGACAGATCGGCGATGCTACCAAGATGAAACTTATCGTCAATATGGTACAGGCCGAACTTGTGCAGGTTCTTGCGGAGGGGCTTGTGCTGGGCGAAAAAATGGGCTTCAGCGCCGACAAAATTCTGGAGGTGCTCGACACCCGCGGTGTAGCATCACCGCTCTTCCACTCAAAGGGGCGCGCCATGGCCCGTAACGACTTCTCCCGCAGCCTGGCCCTTAAGTACGTCAATGACCAGCTGCACCTCGTCATGAATGCGGCCCGGCTGATCGGTGTGACCCTGCCGGCTGCGGAGGCGGCCAGCAAGGTCTATCAGGCTGGCGTTGATGCAGGATGGGGCGAAGAGGATTTTTCAGCCGTCATCAAAGTGCTGCGCAAGTAACCGGATTTATCAGAGCGGCACATCCCGTTGCGGGCGTCCGTAGAGTGGACGCCCGTTTTTCGTTCGATCGTGCCGCACGAGGTTGCCTATATGAGAGTGCTTGGCATCGACCCCGGTTCGCGCATCACCGGGTACGGCATTGTTACCAGGGAGGGGAGTCGTCTCATCCACGTTGACAATGGCGCCATCTTCACCGATAAAGCCGCCGACTTTCCCGGCAGGCTCAAGACCATATTTGATGGATTATCAGCCATTATCAGCGAGTACCGCCCTGATGAGGTCGCCATTGAAAATATATTTTTCTCCACCAATGTCCAAAGCGCGCTGAAACTGGGACAGGCCCGTGGTGCAGCGATAGTGGCAGCGGTTCATGCCGGCCTGCCGGTCGCCGAGTATTCGGCGCTGCAGGTCAAACAGGCGGTGGTTGGGCAGGGACGGGCAGAGAAGGGACAGGTGCAGAAAATGCTGAAGGCGCTGCTCGGCCTGACGGAAACAGCCCAGGAAGACGCCTCCGACGCCCTGGCGGTGGCGGTCTGCCACATCAATTCACTGGGACTCAACCGGCAGACTGCAGATATTGTAAAAACCAAACGCGGCAAAACATCCTGGAGGGACATGAAGCTATGATCGCACTGCTGACAGGGCGGATTGCCCTCAAATCTCCCGATCACATTATCCTCGACGTGAACGGCGTCGGCTATCGGGTACTGATTCCGTTTTCGACGTACTACGAGCTTGCGGAAGAAGGGGGGAGCGCCTCCCTGCACATCCATACCAGCGTCAGAGAAGATGCGATCCAGCTTTTCGGGTTCCGAACACTTTTGGAAAAATCTTTTTTTCAACTGCTGATATCGGTGACCGGAGTCGGCCCCAAACTGGCCCGCGACATACTTTCCAACATACAACCGGGCCAGCTAGCCCAGGCACTGTCACAGGGAGACATTCACACATTGTCATCCATCCCCGGCATCGGCAAAAAGACTGCTGAGCGCCTGATTCTGGAATTGAAGGACAAGATCGGCAAGCTGGACCTGACATCCCTGCCGGCCAGGGATCAAAGGGAAATCCCGGAGAATGATGTTACTGATGATGTCGTTTCGGCACTGCTCAACCTCGGCTATAAGGAACCGCAGGTGCGTAAGGCGATCGCCGGGCTTGATGCCAGCGGAGGGGTATCGGTTGAGGGGTTGCTGAAGCAGGCTCTTAAGATATTGATGAAATAGGACGTTACGGGGCGAACACCCTGTTAATGTAAAACGGGAATCAGTAGTCGTCAGACGAGCCTCCGCCGTCAAATTCGCCGCCGCCCCCTGAAAAGCTGTCGCCGCCGCCGGAAGAGCCGCCGCCAAATCCGCCGCCCCAGCCACCAAAATACCCACCGCCACCTGACATGCCTGACAGCAGCATACTGAGCAGGAATCCGGCAAGCAGGCCAACGGCCGCCAAAAGAAACAGGGGAAAAATCCCGAGTCCGGGGAATACCATCGAAGCCGCCAACGGCACTCCGACCGCTCCGGCGGCCCCTCCCAGATAGCGGGACATCATTCCCAGCACGGCGATAGCTATCAGCGCCACGATGAGAATTGTGCCGAGCGATGACGATTTCTTTGCCGCATGCTGGCGGGATGTTTGCCCGGTTCCCTTAAATTCACCTTTCGTGGCAGCTATTATGCCATCAACGCCGGCAGCAATCCCCTGATCAAAATTGCCCGATTTTAGAAACGGTCGCATGGTCTCGCGGATGATTTTGCTGGCTGTTACGTCAGGCAGAACACCCTGCAGCCCCATGCCGACCTCGATACGGACTTTCCGTTCAGCCTGGGCAAGCACCAGCAGGACTCCGTTATCCTTCCCCTTCTGCCCCAGCTTCCAGGCTTCGGCCACCCGAATCGAAAACTGGTCTATATCATCTCCCTGCAGGGAGGCAATCGTCAGCACGGCAATCTGGTTCGATGTTTCACGTTCAAATGCAGCAAGTTTCTGATCAAGCCGCTGCTTTGATTCAGGCGACAGCATGCCTGCAGCGTCATTTACCCGTCCGCTCAACGGCGGGGCCTCAAGCGCCTGCAATGAAAAAGGGAGGAGCAGCATCGTAATGAGCAGAATGACTCTTTTCGTGATCATGGCGGCGCCCCTTCCCTCTTTCATCACAAAAATCAGAACTTGACTTTCGGAGCAGTCTTGGCCCCTTCGTCAGCCTTGAAAGGCTCTTTGCGCTGAAGATGCAATATCATCGAGTTGGTCATGGAATTTGGGAAGGTACGGATGCTGGTGTTGAACACCTGCACAGATTTGTTGTAGCGTTCGCGGGCCACATTGATCCGGTTTTCAGTCCCTTCCAGCTGCTTCTGGAGATCCATGAAATTCTGGTTGGCCTTCAGGTCGGGATATTTTTCCACGACTACCATCAGCCGTGACAGTGCGCCGGAGAGCTCGCCCTGGGCCTTCTGGAACTTGCCCAGGCTCTCGGGATTGTTAAGAACATCCTTGTTCACCTGCATGGAACCGACCTTGGCACGAGCCTCGGTGACCGCCTTGAGCGTGTCCGCTTCGTGGGCAGCATACCCCTTTACCACTTCGACCAGATTTGGAATCAGGTCGGCACGCCGCTGGTATGACGACTCAACATTGCCCCAGGCGGCCGTAACTGCCTCCTCATTGGCCTGCATGGTGTTGTAACCGCAGCCTGAAAGCATCCCCAGCAGCATGGCGCATGACAATCCGATTGCAAATTTTCTCATTGATGTTTCCTCCGTTAGATGCAGATGTGGGTTCGTTTCGCGTGTCCGAACTGAAACTATGGCGGTGAATGTTATAGCGCATACCGCCATTAATCAACCGGAAACTGATGTATCATAATTTTGTTATATAATTTAAGCTAGTTACAAGACAGCATCAACGCAAAGATGTACAGGGGCTTCGTCAATGGGCTTCGCTCCAGTTGGCTCCGTGGCTCATATCAACTTTGAGCGGAACGCTCGTTTTGACCGCATGCCCCATCTCCTCTTCAACCAGCCGTTCCATCTGCTGCAGTTCCGAGTCGGGAACCTCAAAAACCAGCTCATCATGCACCTGCATGATCAACCGGCTGCGCAGCGCCTCTCTGCGGATGCGGCTGTCAACCCCGATCATTGCACATTTGATGACATCAGCCGCCGAGCCCTGAATCGGGTAGTTAATGGCGTTGCGACGGGCAAAAGCCTGCAGATTGCCGTTACTGCTGCCGATATCGGGAATCGGCAGACGACGACCAAGCAGTGTACGGACCGAGCCGTTCTGCTCCGCCTCCCTGATGCATGAATCAAGGAAGGCAACCGCACCGTTGTGACGTTCCTTGTAGGCGGTAATGAAATCTTCTGCCGTCTTGCGGGCAATGCCCAACTGCTTAGCAAGAGAAAAGGCCCCTTGCCCGTAAATGATGCCAAAGTTTATGGCCTTGGCCTGACGGCGCATCTCCGGTGTCACCATCTCGGGAAACAGGCCGAAAACCTCGGCAGCCGTGCGGGTATGAATATCTTCGTCATTGGCAAAGGCGTGGCAGAAGACCTTGTCGCCCGAGAGGTGCGCCAGCACGCGCAGCTCTATCTGCGAATAGTCAGCCGACAGGATAACGTGCCCCGGCGGGGCGATGAAAGCGTGACGGATACGACGCCCCTCTTCGCTGCGGATCGGGATGTTCTGGAGATTCGGGTCCGATGACGACAGCCTTCCGGTGCTGGTTACGGTCTGGTTGTAGGAGGTGTGTATCCGTCCCGTGCGGGGGTTGACCAGGCGCGGAAGCGCATCGGAGTAGGTCGATTTGAGCTTTGAAACGGATCGGTAATCCAGAATCAGTCGGGCAATCTCCTCCTCTTCGGCAAGAGCGGTCAGCACTTCGTTGTCGGTTGACCAGCCGGTTTTCCCTTTGGTCTTTTTGCCGTTCTTCAGATTAAGACGTTCAAAAAGGACTTCGCCCAGCTGCTTGGGAGAGTTGAGGTTGAAGCGCTCCCCTGCACGAGCGAATATCTGCTCCTCCAGAAGAGTCATCCGGCCGGCAAAATCAGCGGAGAGCCCGTTCAGAAGGGCACTGTCAAGAAGCACGCCGTGGTTCTCAATTTCCGCCAGTATCGGCACCAACGGCATCTCAACCGTCCGGAACAGCTCGACGCTGTTACTGTCGTGCAGCAGCGGCTCAAGTTTCCGTCGCAGCAGCCAGGTGGCGTCGGCATCCTCGGCGGCGTAGCGCGTTGCGGTTTCAATGTCGACCTCGGCAAAATTCTTCTGCTCCTTACCGCTGCCGACCACCTCATGGTAACTGATCATGCGGTGGTCAAGGTGCTCCTGAGCCAGGGCGTCCAGACCGTGACCATGACGCGACGGATTGAGGAGGTACGAGGCCAGCATGGTATCGAACCAGACACCGGAAAGTGCGATGCCGTTGCAAGCCAGCACCTGCATGTCAAACTTAATGTTCTGCCCGACCTTGTGCAGGGCAGGATTCTCAAGTAGCGGTCCCAGCCGTTCAAGCACCACAGAGTACGGAAGCTGGCCGGGATCCAGGACGCGATCATTTTCCCGCTGCCCATCTTCCGCAAACAGCATCCCCTGGACTCCACTGTTGGCTTCAGGGGTTGTTCTAGAATTACCGGAACTCAAATGCCCCACCGGCACATAATAAGCCTCATGATCACTAAAAGAGAACGACAGCCCGACTATCTCCGCCAACCGCGGATCGAGACTGGTCGTTTCCAGATCAAAAGCAAACTCGCCGGCCTGTTCAAGGGCGCTGGCAAGTTCATCAAGTTCTGCAGTCGTTGAAACAGTATGGTATCGCTCGGAAGAGAGCGTTGATGTACCGGTAAGTTCCTTGACCAGTGAGGTGAAACCGAAGTTTTTGAAAAGGGTATTCAACGCCTGCCGATCAGGCTCCCGGGCAGAGAGTGACTCCATATCAAGCTCGAGCGGAACGTTGCATTCAATTGTCGCCAGACGCCGGGATAATAGCGCCTGCTCCCGGAATTCCCTCAGTTTTTCCCCGTTTTTCCCTTTGACCTCGCCGGCTCTCTCCAGTAACCGGTCAAGAGACCCGTACTCCTGAATCAGCCGGACAGCGGTTTTCTCGCCGATACCGGGTACGCCGGGAATATTGTCCGAAGAATCGCCCGCCAAAGCCAGAATATCGATAACCAGCTCTGGTCCCACTCCGAAACGCTCACGCACCCCTTCAATCCCGGTTTCCCTGTTTTTCATGGTATCAAGCAGGGTTACGGCTCCGGATACAATTTGCATCAAATCCTTGTCTCCGGTCACTACCACGACTTTGCCGCCATTATTTTCGAAGCGCTTTGCCAGGGCGCCAATGATGTCGTCAGCTTCGTACCCCTGCAGCTCAAGCGCAGGAATACTGAAAGCTCTTACCACGTCGCGTATCGGCTCCATCTGGGCCCGCAGATCGTCAGGCATGGCGGCACGGTTGGCCTTGTAGTCCGGGTAGATCTCGGTGCGAAAGGTTGTCCGGCCGGCATCAAAAACCACGGCAAGGTGCTGCGGCCGGTAATCTTTCAGCAGCTTGAGCAGCATCTGGGTGAAGCCGTAGATGGCATTTGTGGGGTGGCCGGCCGGTGACGAAAGGCTCCGGATGGCGTAATAAGCCCGGTAGATGTACGACGAACCGTCAACCAGGTAGAGCGGGGCGTCAAAATTCATTCACTCTCCCCATCACCCGTTGATTTCCGGGTAAACAGCACGAAAGCCATGGAGGGACGTTTGCTCGATTCGCGCATGGCAAACTGCATACCGTCAAAAATCCAGCCATTGGCACTCCATTCGTTAAGTGTCTCTTCGATAGCATCCTCTGTAACTGTCGTCAATTCTACCACTTTGTAGGTCTGCATGCCTGAACTCCGTTCCCGCTTCATCCGTACAAAAAAGAAGACCTGTCAGGCTGATAATTCCGGACAGGTCAGATGCATACTCCCGATTGATCGGGGATCTATTTTTGGAAACCCAGCTTGGTTGATATTTCGTCGCCCGATTTAATGACCAGCGGAATCAGTTCATTTGCAATCCGCTCATTCGAAAACCGCATCGAAGGGCCTGAAATACTGACGGCGCCGATTATTCTACGGGTGTAGTCACGAATCGGCGCGCTGACGCACTTGACCCCGATATCAAGTTCCTCGTCATCAATGGCATAACCCTGCTCGGCGACGATTTTCAGTTGCTTTTTGAGCGTATCACGATCGGTAACAGTGTTGGGGGTAAAGCGCTTGAGCTCTCTTCCCGGCAGGTAGGCTTCGAGCTCCTCATCACTCATGTTGGCAATCTGAACCTTACCGGCGGCCGTACAATAGGCGGGCAGGCGCGAACCGACACGCGGCACCACCCTGACAGTCAACGATGTTTCGACCACATCCAGGTAGACGATGTTCAAATCTTTCAGGATAGAGACGTAAGTCGTCTCGTTACAGTTGTGCACAAGAGCTTCAAGAACCGGCTTCGACTGCCGCAGGAGACCCATCTGCCGAATAAAGGTTTGCCCAAGTTCGAGTGTTTTCAAACCGAGCCGGTAATTTTCCGTCACCTTGTTCTGTTCGATATAGCTGCGGGACTCGAGCGTGGCCAGCAATCTGAACACGTTGTTTTTGTGGAGTTTCAGGCGCTTGCTCAACTCTGTAACCCCTAACTCGTCAACATCGCCCTGAAACTGCTCCAGTAGATCCAAAGCATGGGATACCGCCTGGATGAGATATTCCGATTTCTCTTTTTTTGCCATGGTAGTGTGTCCTTTTGCGATAGAGTGGAGTCGCATTTGCGGTGCAACCTATCAGAATTTAGTTATTAATTAAAAAAACAACCTGAATTGTACTCGTAAACGCTTTTTCGCCGAAATACTAAAATATTGTTTTAGGATTGTCAAGCGTGAAAATTTCAGTTACATTTATCACCAAGATTGATAACAGGTTTTTCAACTGTTTCTGTTTTATCGTCATCGTTTTGAGGACATCATGTTACATCTACGAAAGAAAATCCTGGTTGCAATCGACGGTTCCCCGCAATCTGACAAGGCTGCCGAGGAGGCCATTCGACTTGCAGCCGGCAACCAGAGTCAATTCAAAAGCAAGGTTTATGCCCTTCTGGTTCTTCCCAACGCACCAACGTCAACCTACACAGATTTTGTCCCTTCAGCCCCCATGACGGAGTCAAAGCGCTGGGAAGAGTTGCGCCAGCGGATATTCTACGTCGTTGAAAAATGCTCCGTTGAATATGGCACCCCCCTGGAAATGGTCGTTGAATACGGCGACCCTGCTGAAAAATTAATCGACTTCGCCAAACGTGAGGAAATTGACGTCATCGTTATCGGCAGTTCAAGCAAGGGGTTTATCCAGCGCCGCATCAAAGGGAGTGTTTCCCACAAGGTCGCGACCAGCGCGCCCTGCTCCGTGTACATCGTGAGAGGGTAATCCATGGAAAGGTTCCGTGTGTCAAGCCTCCGTTTGATCACTTTATTAATCTTCCTGTTTGGGGTGACTTCCCCCAACCTGGCCCTGGCAGCCGAACCGTTTCGCGTCCCGATACTTCTCTATCACCGACTGGGTTCAACAGTCGCCGACGGCATGACCATCACCACCACGGTTTTCGAGTCCCAGATGAAATATCTGCGTGACAACGGTTACAAGGTTATTCCTCTGCAACAGCTTGTCGACTATTACCTGGGTAAAGCTCCGGCCCCGGCTCCCCGGTCAGTGGTAATTGTCGAAGACGACGCCCACGCATCCGTTTACAGCACAATGCTGCCGATCGTTCGTAAGTACGGCTACCCTGTCACCATCTTTGTGTATCCGTCAGCCATATCTAATGCCAAGTACGCCATGACCTGGGAGCAACTCCGCGAACTGAAGAAAAGCGGCCTCTTCGACATCCAGTCTCATACCTACTGGCACCCGAATTTTAAAAGGGAACGCCGAAAGCTCTCCCCGCAGGCGCTGGAAGCCCTGGTGGTTTCGCAGTTAAAAAAATCAAAGGCCCGCCTGGAAACCGAACTGGGCACTAAAGTGAACATGCTCGCCTGGCCCTTCGGTATCTACGACGACTATCTCATCAAGAAAGCCACTGAAGCCGGCTATAGCGCCACCTTTACGATTGAGCGGCGTCATGCGACCGGAAACGACTCCGTTCTAAAACTGCCGCGTTACCTGCTGGTAAATGCCGACAGCGGCAAAGCTTTCGTCCAGCTTCTTGAAGGGAATGCTGTAAAAAGAAATGTTGCCTACTGATCCCCTCGGATCAGAAAAAAAGTACCCGTGCCCGGATTGCAGCCACTGTCAGTGGTGCCCAGATGACAGGTGCCGACTCTGCAGGGGCCACCGGTGTCGTCATCGCCAAAAGCGTTCCCTGGCAGAACAGATTGCCGTCTATGAATCCCTCAACGCCCGACAAGCGGGCGACGGGAGCGTTTCTTCCCTTGCTTCGCCACCACCAGAAATAAAATAATAACGTTATATTTTGGCCAGTTAGAATATTTTTCTTGGATTCTTGCCTTGAACTGTGATAGTGGTTTTAAAGTTAAACCAAAAAACAGGAGGTTGCAGGTGAAAAAAACAGCATTGACACTTCTTATCGTTTCCGCTCTTGGCATTGCCGGGTGCAAAGACAAACCGAAAACCGAGGCTCCGGCCGCTGCTCCGCAGCAGGGTCAGATGCCCGCAGCGCAGCCCGGTGCCGCACCAGGCGGTGACCCGCATGCCGGTATGAAAGCACAGGAAATTCCTGCCGGTGCCGGTAAAAAAGCCAAGGTGACCCAGACCATGAACTCCGGCGGCTACACCTATGTTGAAGCTGCAGATGAAAAAGGGCAGAAAATGTGGCTGGCGCTCCCTGAAATCAAGGTTGCGGTGGGCGACAACATCGAATATCCCGAGACTCCGCCCCTGGCTAACTTCCAGAGCAAGACTCTCAACAAAACTTTTGAGAAAATCTCATTTATCCCCGGTATCAGGATTGTAAAGTAAGATCCGGGTGGCTGATCTCAGTACGTGGGGGCGCATCGATGATGCGCTCCCTTTTTTTACCGCATTTTCAGAGCCGACAGCGAAGCAGAATGCCTGGGTACGATCTTTAGAACTTGTTCAAAGCTGCTGCGCGCTTTTTTCCAGGCCCCGTTTTCGGCATACAGTTCACCCAGCAGAAACCATCCCCAGGGATTACGTGGCTGCTGCCGGGTAATTTCCTCCAGTTCTTCCACCGCTTTCCGATAATCGCCTTTCTGGCGGTACCACTCACTTGCCAGCACATTGGACGTATAACAATACCCGATACGTTCCTTGGAGAGAATGAAACGCCCCTCATCATCCCGGCGACTTTTTACCAGTTCATCCAGAAGCCGGGTGGTCGTTCCTGCACCCCCTGCACTGACATAAAGCGAATCCCGCTGATCGGATGAAAACAGGTTTTCCGGAATATCCCCGGCTGCAACTGCATCTCTGAAAAGTCGCGTACCCGGATAATATGCCAGGGGTGACACGTAACCATCATCGGCCTTCAGACACCTGAGCAGCGACATTGTCTGACAAAGATCATCCTCTGTTTCGCCAGGTATATTGCTGATGAGATATACTGAAAGATTAATACCGATTTCCCTGATCAACGAACAGGCGCTTGTGGCCTTATCCGGGGTAATGCGCTTATTCAGGTATTTCAGCAGATGGGGAGATCCGGACTCAATACCCAGCTGGATGCATTCGCAGCCAGCCCGCTTCATGGCAGTTATCAGTTCCTCATCAATCGCTGTAACCCGCGACTGGCAGTTCCAGAGGATATTCGCCTCATGTGTTATCAGCAGGGAACAGAATTCAAGTATTCTCTTCCGGTCGGCAGTGAAGGTATCATCACGTAGTGAAAAGTAGATCAGTCCATATTTCTCGCGGATAAACAGTATTTCGTCAACAATCGCCTGCGGCGACCTGAACCTGACGGATCTCCCCCAGAACGAGGGCGAACTGCAGAAGTTACAGGAAGAGGGGCAACCGCGGGCGGTGACGATGAACTCGGACTGCAGGTGCAGATCAAGGCCCACCGAATTTTCAAAATAACGGGAAGGCGACGGGAGCGAGTCAAGGTCCGGCACGGGAGAGCGACGCTGCGTAACCACCACTGCGCCATTCCGCCGATACGCAATACCGTCAATATCGTGCCACGCATTACCTGCGGCGTGGCGAGCAGCCAACTCGGTTAATGTAAGCTCTCCCTCACCGCACACGACGACATCAACGCACCCGCCCTCAACCAGAATGTCCTCATAACAGAAGGTGGCATGCGCGCCCCCCATGACTGTCAGACATTCTGGCAGCAGGCGTTTGCAGACGGCAGCCAGTTCAAGGGATAGTGCGCGATTATGGGTCCACTGGGAAATTCCCACCATATCGGGCTTAAAACTCAACAGTTTTTTTTCGATTCGAGAGGTGGACCATCCTGAAAAATTGGCCAGCACGGAACTGTGACCGGCCTCCAGCAGGCAGGCGTGAAGGTATGTCAAGCCGGTTGGGACAAGGCTGATGTAGGGATCGTTACGATGGGAAAGGCCGGAGTGGTAAAGAAGCAGAATTTTCATGGCTAAAAAAAATCCGGGTCAGACGACCCGGATTCAGTGTGCATCGCTGATAGCCCGGCGCTATTTTTCAAGGTTCAGGGAGACTCCAAGCGTATCATTTTTCATGATATCACTCTCTTTCTCCTCTTCAACGCCGATCAGCAGTTCGTTGAAATTGATTGAGTCTGCTGCAACGTCGGTCATGCGTCTGGCGCCAAGATAGCGGGAAAGATAGTACGGGGTGTCCATAGCCGAAATCACCACCCGGCGGTCGCGGGATGAGGCGTGGATCATCTTGCGGTTGCCCAGATAGATTCCCACGTGGGAGGGGAAACGGGCATAGGTCTGGAAGAAAACAAGGTCGCCCTTCTTGAGGTCACCCCTGGTAACTTCATTGCCAACAGAGAACTGCTCACGTGCCGTGCGGGGAAGTCTTACATTCTGCTCACGGAAAACCTGTTGCGTAAAGCTTGAGCAGTCAAGAGCATTACGACTGCTCCCGCCAAAACGATAACGCGCCCCCAGAAAACCGTAGGCGGATTTTTTAAGACTGCTGATAGCCTGGCTCGTCTCAAGGTTTTTCGCCAGATCAACCGGGCGCTCCGAGTCAACGTCGGTCAACTCAGCAAGTGTGTCGTTCAATTCCTGCTCATTCAGAAGATCCTTGTTGATCAACTGCAGCCTGTTTGCCCTGGCAGCTATTTCCACATCGGAACTGCGGGGCGGGGCAACAAGAGCAAGAGTCTGGCCCGGCTTGAGCCTGTTACCCTTCAAGGTATTCAGCCGCTTTATTTCCGCAACCTTCACGCCAGTCTTTTTAGCGACGCCGGGAAGCGTATCACCTTTGGCAACCTTGTAGGAATCCGGACGGGAACCGTTCCGTTTGTTATTGGCAGCGTCACCGTGTGATGGAATTATGAGACGGGTCCCCTTCTCAACGTGGGAGACGGTGATCCCGTTTGCCGACTTCAGTTCATCCACAGATACATTGTACTTGCGGGCAATTGAAAAGAGCGATTCATTCTTGCGCACTACGTATGATTTTGATGCAAAGACCAGTTGGGGAAGCGTAATCAGTATAAGACAGAGTACGAGAACGGTTCGTATACGCGCCATGTTTCCTCCGTTTTTCTGTATGACCGGCTGAAAATATTGCCACTTATACGGAATATCTCCTCAAAAGTCAACATAGAAATCCGCAAGTGATTGGGCTATCGCTGCCCGGCTTTCCTGGGCATCAGCTTGACGACAACGGCTGTCTCCCGAACCAATACGACCTGCCCCGGCGGCTGACGGATTCCCTGACGATATTCAGCTCCCCGATTAAGACGGGTGGCGTCGATATCGTCGGTATACAGGGCGCCAATTGGAGCGACTTGACTGGCGGGACCTTCAATATCCGCCATTTTAGGTTCCCAATCAACCCGCCACGCCGAAAGGGGGGCAGGCAGTTTGCCCTTGAGCGACAGGGTTACCGGAACGGTTTTGCGCGTTTTCCGTTCAGCCGTGATCTTCACCGCCGGGGGTGATATGGCAGCTATAACCATGCCGGAGGGGAGAGAAATATCAGAGTTCTGTACCCTGATGGTCGATTGCCCCTCCTTGAGGGCTGAAGCATCAATCTCTGCCGTAAGATCGAGCCGCGCCGGGGCCGGAGTCAGTATTGACAAGGATTTGAGCTGCACGTTGAGCTCTTCGGGAGATGTGCGCAGTAACACCATTTCCTCCGGGATGCCGTGCAGCCGGACAGGGATCGAAACGTTCGTTATCTGTCCCTGGCGCGTCGTTATGAGCGCCCAGCAGACGGAAACGGCCAGAAGAATTGCCACCTTGGGCAGCATGTTCGCAAACAGAATCTGTCGACGCGGGATGCGAAGCGGCTCCTTCTCGTTCGACAGAACATCGTCAAGAAAGGCAATCAACTCCGTCGGCGAAGGCATCATGAGCAATTTCCCGTTGACTGCCACGGAGACCTCGCCGCGTTCCTCGGAAACCGCTACGATGACTGCATCACTCCGTTCCGACAGCCCCAAAGCAGCACGGTGCCGCGTGCCAAGATGTCGCGGCAGATTCTGGTTCACCGAAAGCGGAAGGTGGCAGGCGGCCTGGGCGATCCGCCCGTCCCGGATCAACACTGCACCGTCATGAAACGGCGCACCGTCGTAAAAAATCGACTCCAGCATATGCGGTGAAATCTCGCAGTCAAGTGACTCGCCGTTAGTCACCACCTCACTGAGCGATTCGTTGTGCTGAAGAACCACTAACGCGCCGGTGCGCCGTGACGCCATGCCGAAGAGGGTCTCGGCAATCTCCTGGAATTGGTTCTGGGTAGTATCGCTGCGGCTGTCGAAAAAGTGGCGCAGCAGGCTGAAGCGGTAGAGGGCCTGACGAATCTCTACCTGAAAAACGACCACGATCAGGATGATCAGAACCGTCCCCAACTCCTGCAGCACCCAGCTGGTCATGTACAACCCGAGAAAGCGGGTCGCAAAGTAGATCAGGGTAACGACTCCCAGGCCGAACAGCACCTGCATTGCCCGTGTGCCGCGGAACCAGCTGTACATCTGGTAGAGCAGAAATGTCATGATCAGAATATCGGCGATATCCTGTATGCGGATGGATGGTGTCACGTGAGCTAATCCTGGCAGTCATCAACCGGTTTTTTGTGGTTAATGGCAAACGAGATGTGCTACAAGAGTCGCGGATGTATACCACTTAATTCCATCAAAAGGTAGCGGAAACAATGTTCAAGCTGTCTGACAAGGGTGAGAAAATCCAGCAGATGTTCGGTACGATTGCTCCACGGTATGACTTTCTTAATCGTCTGCTGAGCTTTGGCATTGATCGACGATGGCGAAAGCAGGCCGTCCGGCTCTTGAAATACCGCGACGGAGGCAGGATACTTGATGTGGCAACCGGCACCGGCGACGTGGCACTCGAAATAGCCCGCACGACGCCTGCCACCGTCAGGATTACCGGGGCTGATTTCTGCAGCGAAATGATTGAACTGGGAAGGATAAAGGTAGAGGAGACACCGTTCGCGGATCGCATTGACTTCAAAGTGGCCCCCTGCGAAGATCTCCCCTTTGCCAGCGACACATTTGATTCCATAACAATCGCCTTCGGCATCAGAAATGTGGTGGACAGAAAGCTCGGGCTGGCAGAGATGTGGCGAGTACTGAGGCCGGGGGGACGTTTAATAATTCTGGAGTTCTCGACACCCCGCTCACAATTTTTCCGGCAGATATACTACTTCTATTTCCGCCAGCTGCTCCCATTGGTCGGTGGATTGTTTTCTCGCTACAACGCTTACAAATACCTGCCCGATTCGGTTTTAGAGTTCCCTTCCCATGACGAATTTTCCCGTATGATCTCAGAAACAGGATTCCGCAACATCCACCTCCATGAACTCACCTTCGGCATCGCTACGATCTACGCCGGGGAAAAGGAGTAACGTCGGCAGCATCTGCTGGGAAACTGTAGCGGTTCGTCTTTTTACCGAAACCGGATGTACACTTTGACAAGGCATTAGTGGCGCTTGAGAGAGCAACGAGAACCGAATATCACGCCATTCGTTTCACATCCATTAAAGGAGTACCTTGATGATCAGGAACCTGAATATCGTTTATCGCGATGAATCTGATTTGGCGAACCTTCCTGAACATGTCCTGTGCCACCAGAGAGACAGGATGCTTATCCAGATATTCTCCGGTGTACTGGAAGAAGACCACATCACCAACCTGCTTGGCAGGCTCGATGCGATATTTCATGGCGCTGCAATAATCGGAACAACTACCGCTGGTGAGATTATTGAAGGTCAGGTTTTAGATCAGTCTGTTGTTATCAGCATCACCTGTTTTGATCGCTCCACTCTGCAATCTGCCATGATTACACAGAACGACGACCTGGAAAAAGCCGGGATCGATCTGGCTGTGCAGATCCAGCAACCTGATGTCAAAGCAGTTATTGTCTTTGGATGTGGTATTAAGGAAAAGCGGACGATTTATGCTGCATCGATGCTGGCTGCGCTTCACCTGCAAATTCCGCAGGCCGTTATTGCCGGTGGGCAGGCTGGTGACAATGGACGGGGCACGAACACGCTGGTATTCACTGCCAACGGCATCACAGAGTGTGGCATAGCTGCCGTTTCAATTGCCGGAGCAGACCTTGTTGCCGAAAATGCCTATACTCTCAGCTGGGTTCCCATCGGCAAAAAACTGACTATCACAAAAGCCGAAGGATCACGGGTCTATTCAATCGACGACAAAACACCATATGAAATATACAACCATTATCTAGGGCAGGAGGTCGCTGATAATCTGCCGCTTTCTGCAGCAGATTTTCCGCTTATCATTGAACGTGAAGGCGTTCAGATGGCGATTCATGCTACTGGTATCAATACTGACGGATCTTTTAATTATATTCACAATTTTTCTGTCGGTGAGCAGTTGCAGTTTGGCTATTGTAATGCAGGCCTGCTTGCCACCGGGGCAGAAAAGCTGCGGGATGAATTGGCTCAAAGCAGGGCGGAAGCGGTGTTCATCTACTCGTGCGTATCGCGTAAATGGGTTTTGGGCGCTGATGTCCTGTTGGAACTTGAACCAATCAAAACGCTGGCACCATCTGCAGGTTTCTTTTGCTATGGTGAATACTTCGGCAGACCTTTTTGCGACACTTTGTTTTTAAGCCAGACCTTGACCGTGTTGTCTCTTTCAGAGAGCGACAACGATGAAGTTATCAATGCAATTGAGAAAAAGCCTGAATTGACACAGGTGGAATCCAGGCAGTTCAGAACAATGCGGGTATTGCACCGCCTGGTTGAAACCTCTGCGAGTGAAATCGAAGCCATAAATCAGGAAGTAGTAATTCTTG
This sequence comes from Desulfuromonadales bacterium, assembly GCA_037129245.1. GTDB lineage: Bacteria > Desulfobacterota > Desulfuromonadia > Geobacterales > Pseudopelobacteraceae > JACRCG01. The sequence goes on along the minus strand of JBAXVE010000031.1, from coordinate 19,527 downwards.
CTCGTGAGCGAAAAATTGCTGAGGAAACCGCCCACGAAGCAAATCGGGCAAAGTCAGATTTTCTGGCCAACATGAGCCATGAGATCCGTACCCCGATGAACGCCATCATCGGCATGTCCCATCTGGCGCTGCAGACAGAACTTACCCCAAAACAACGCAATTATATCGAAAAGGTGAACCGATCGGCCAGCAACCTGCTCGGCATTATCAATGACATCCTCGACTTCTCGAAAATCGAGGCCGGCAAACTGGCAATGGAGCAGATCGACTTCCGCCTTGAGGACGTAATGGACAACCTTGCCAACATGATCGGCATGAAGGTGGAGGAGAAGGGGCTGGAATTACTCTTTGATGTCGCACCTGACATTCCTACTGCTCTTGTCGGCGATCCTCTGAGGCTTGGTCAGATACTTGTGAATCTTGGCAGCAATGCCATGAAGTTCACCGAAAAAGGGGAAATCGTCATTGGTATCGAGCAGGTGTCAAGAAATGAAGAGAGTGTAGAATTGCACTTCTGGGCTAGAGACACCGGCATCGGCATGACACCGGAACAGTGCGGAAAGCTGTTCCAGTCATTCAACCAGGCCGACAGCTCGACCACCCGCAGGTATGGCGGCACCGGACTTGGGCTTGCCATCTCGAAAACGTTGATTGAAATGATGAATGGCCGAATCTGGGTGGAGAGTGAGGCGGGCAAGGGTTCCACGTTCAACTTCCAGGTAGAATTCGGAGTTCAGAAGAATCCGGCAGCACGTCGAATATTCTGCCGGGACGAGCTGCGCGGCATGCGGGTGCTGGTTGTAGACAACAACGCTTCGGCACGGGAAATCCTCTCTGCTATGGCAATAAGTTTCGGGCTTGAAGTGGACGTTGCCCGGGATGGCAGGCAGGCGCTTGATATGGTTGTTGCTGCCGAGAAGAAAATGGTGCCATATGATCTGCTGCTGATGGACTGGATGATGCCGGTCATGGACGGCATTGAAGCTTTGCAGCGTCTGCATGAGGAGCACTTGTCAAATATTCCGTCTGTTATCATGGTTACAGCATATGGCCGTGATGAAGCCATGGGCAAAGCTGAGGAGAGCAACATCGCGTTGAAGTCGGTGCTGACAAAACCGGTAACCTCATCCAGTCTGCTGGAAGCGATTGGCGTTTCCCTGGGTAAGGGGGTGCTCATTGAAAACCGCAGCCATGACAAATATGAGAGTTCCAAAGGGTCAATGAGGGCACTCGAAGGCTCCCGACTGCTCCTGGTTGAAGATAACGACATAAATCAGGAGCTGGCCCTGGAACTGTTAAGCCAGGCCGGTATTGCAATTGTGATAGCCAACAACGGCCGGGAGGCACTGGACATCCTGCTGAAGGATGATGCGTTTGACGGCGTTCTGATGGATTGCCAGATGCCTGTAATGGACGGCTACACAGCCACCCGCGAGATTCGCAAAAATCCGGCCTGGAAAAAACTCCCTATCATTGCCATGACCGCCAATACAATGGCTGGAGATCGGGAAAAGGTAATCGAGGCCGGCATGCTTGATCATATTGCCAAGCCGCTCAGCATATACGAAATGTTCAGCACACTGGCAAAATGGATTGTACCGACGACCGGAGCATCAAAAATTAAACAGAGCGATGGTCTGGAAAGCCCCGCTTCTGATAACGTGCCGGAACTGCCAGGTATTGATACCGTTGTCGGATTGTCAACCTGCATGGGCAAACATAAACTTTATAAGCGGCTCTTGATCAAATTCCGTGACGGAAATGCTGACTTTGGCAGGCAGTTCGCCGCTTCCAGACTGGATGCTGATACATCAGCGCCGATTCGCCTGGCGCACACCATCAGGGGCACTGCCGGGAATATCGGTGCAGGCGGCATTATGAGAGCTGCTGGCGCATTGGAAACGGCATGCAAAAACAATGTACCTGCGGACGTTATCGACAGTTTGCTGATCGATGTGCTTGATGAACTTGAGCCCGTATTGGAATCCCTGCAACAGCTGCAACCGGATGAATCGAGTGTGGGCACCGGTCAAACGAAGTCAGACCCGATCAGAATTCGGCAGATGATTGACGCAATTAAATCGCTGCTGGATGATAATGATTCCGATGCCGTGGATTTAGTCGGGGAACTTGCAACAATGGTAAAGGACAGTCAAATGTCCCCCATTTTGGATACGTTGACTGAGGCCATAGCGAATTATGATTTTGAAACAGCGATGAAAGAAATACAGAAGCTGGAGATTTGAATGAGTATGATACTTCCGACGGTGCTCGTTGTCGACGATACGCCATCAATTGTGGATGTACTCAGGAATATCCTTTTGCCGGAGTACAAGGTCAAGGTCGCGATTTCAGGTGAAATTGCACTGAAGGTGGCAGAAAAGGAACCACGGCCCGATCTGATCCTGCTGGATATTGTCATGCCGGAGATGGACGGCTATGAGGTCTGCCGCAGATTAAAAAGCAATAAAGGAACTGCTGCGATACCGGTTTTTTTTGTAACGGGAACCGCAGATGACAATGACGTTGCGAAAGGACTCTCTCTGGGTGCCGCAGGTTTCATCATGAAACCGATTGAATCAGACAAGCTGCTTGAAGCTGTCAGACAGGCCATTCCGAAAATTTGATTTTAACGGCGCTTTTGACGCTTGACAGGGTAATGAAATCTGGAGGTAAAAATTGATGGCACGACTAACTATTCTGGCTGTTGACGACTCATCCGACATCCTTACCATAATAAGCGGCCTTTTGAATGACAGCTATCGTGTCAAGCTTGCCAGCAGCGGTGAAAAAGCACTCGAAATAGTTGCTTTAGCACCTCCTGACCTTATCCTGCTTGACATAATGATGCCAGGTCTTGACGGTTATGAGGTTTGTGAACGTTTAAAGAGAAACTCTGACACTCAAGATATACCGGTGATTTTTCTTACCGCCAAAAACGAGAGCGATGACGAGATTAAGGGATTCGAAATCGGGGCGGTTGATTACATCACCAAGCCGATCAGCCCTTCAAAGCTTTTGGCACGAGTTAAAACGCATCTGACTCTGAAAGCTGCGGCCGACTTTTTGAAGGATAAAAACGATTATCTGCAACAGAAGGTGGAAGAGCGAACAGCAGAGTTGCAAGAAATTAATGCCCGCTTCATTCAGTCTCAAAAAATGGAGACGGTCGGTCAGCTTGCCGGTGGACTGGCTCATGATTTCAACAATGTGCTTGGTATCATCGCCGGTTACAGCAGCCTGCTGCACGAGGAAATGGCAGGGAACGATCCTCTGAAGGAACATGTTCAGAAAATTATGGATGCCTCTGGCAAGGGGAGCACGCTGGTTCACAGCCTGCTTGCGTTCAGCCGTAAGCAGGTCATGAACCCGAAAACTCAGAATCTGAACTGGATTGTTTCCAATGTGACCAGCTTTGTAAATAGAATCATTGGCTCAAACATTACGTGCAGCACTGTAGTAAAAACCAGATCTATCAAGGTACATGTTGACGGTGGACAAATCGAGCAGGTTCTGATTAACCTCTGCAACAACGCCAGGGATGCCATGCCCGATGGTGGCGAACTGAACATCACCACTGATATTGTATCCATTGACTCGGAATTTGCTTCTTCCAATGGTTTTAGCGGACCGGGGAACTATGCGATCATCACTGTTTCAGATACCGGGATCGGAATGGACGAAGAAACCAGAAATAAAATTTTTGAGCCGTTTTTCACTACAAAAGAGGTTGGCAAGGGAACAGGACTCGGGTTGGCAATGGTGTACGGAATCATAACACAGCACAATGGAATTGTAGATGTCATCAGTGAGTCTGGCAACGGCGCGTGCTTCCGGGTCTATCTGCCGATTGTCGAATCGGATCTGAAATCTGAAGAGTAGCTTATGTAACTGGATCCGTTAATCTTTCAGAAAAATGATTGCGGCAAACCCACTGAATTGCCGCGTTAATCAACATGCAGGTTTTACTTTTCCGCTTCACGCCCGCCGCTGGTCGAATACACAGCAACTGCCGACAGAGTCTTTGGCCATCTTTTTCAACTCGGCAGCAACCTCCGCCACTTTGGCCGCATGCTGTATTCTGGGCGAATTCATCAGCACCACACCGATGGAGACCGACAGGATGGGAATTTCCTCTTTGTCCCCCTTTCGGCTGGTACCGAGATAGGTTTTTCTTTTTTTCGTTTCATCGTCGAACAGATCCAACACAATCAGATCAAAATGGTCGATGATCGTTTTGCATATCCCCTCCGCCTGATCAAGCGGCACGATGCAGACAAAATCGTCCCCCCCGATATGCCCGCAGAAACCGCCTACCGCCTCACGGACGGCGTTTGACATGATACGCGCCGTCATGCGGATGACTTCGTCGCCATGGGAAAAGCCAAAAACATCGTTGTACGGTTTGAAGTGGTTGATATCGACATAACAGACCGCCAGCGACTTGCCGATGGAATCCTCGATGGCACGTTGAATTGAGGCATTACCCGGCAGGCGGGTCAGCGGGTTGTTATCAAAAATCCGCTTAAGGCGGGAGAGGGCAAGAGAAATCCGGCAGAAGAGCTCATTAAAATCAACCGGCAGCGAAATAAAATCATCCAGCGGACAGACATCCCAGTCAAAATCGCTGCCGTCCATATTCTGAAACAACCCGATTATCGGGATGGCACTGAAAAAACTGTCACTGCGCAGGGTAAAAACAATCTCCGTGCCATGCTCGCTGCCGGTACAGAGATCGATGAGCAGAAGGTCGGGAGGGTCAGAGTAAAAAAGGCCAAGCGTGGAGTTGTCGCAGGAGACTATGCACGCCTGATACCCCCTGCTCTGAAGACGCAGCTGGAGATGCGCCGCCGTCTCCACGTCGGAGGAAACTATTGTGATGCGCGCAGCCTGCGGCATGGGCTATTCACTCATCATTTCGAGACTGAAATTCTTTACCTCTACCAGCTTGTCCTCGACCTCTTCCACCAGTTCGGCAAGCAGCTGCTGATTCAACTGCAACGTCTCCCAGGCAACCCGTTGTATGCGGGGAACGAAACTGTCACCGCTGAAACCGAAGGCACTGGCCTTGATCAGCACATCAGCAATATGGACTGCGGATGTCTTCACACGGTGCGCGTCGGACTTGATAACATTGTGATGATACGCAACCGGCTCGCTCAATTTGTCGGGGAGAAACCAGCTGTTGGCCAGCCACCCCCCGATTTCGGCATGGTCGGTATCAACAACCGCCCGTTCCGCTTCGAGAGTGAAAATACGTTTATCCCGCGCCATTCGGTGAATCTTCTGTTCCGCCTCGCCGCATTTTATGTTGACGATGACCTTACCGATATCGTGCAGCAATCCGGCTGTGGCTATCTCCTCACATTCAGGGAGACCCAGTTTGCGCGCAAGCAGATTGGCCGCCACGCCAACACCGAGAGAATGCTCCCACAACCCGACGCTGTTTTTCTCCATGATGGCAAATATCGACGACGAAAGCGCCAGGCTCTTGACGACATTGACACCCAGCAGAATCATGGCATTTGAAATAGTGGAGACTTTATAAAAGCCGTAGGACGGGGAGTTGGCCAGACGAAGAATTCGGGCAGAAAGCACCTGGTCCGAGGATACAATTTTAGCCATCTCCTGCACAGATGCCTTGTCGTTCTCGGACAGCGCGTTCAGCTTGCTGATGACACCCGGCAGCGTGGGGAGCGTCTTGGTGTCCATGATAATTTTTTTCAGCTCACTCCGCTTGTCGTCCACTGTCGCCCCCCATCGATTTGATCAGATGCGCCTTGTGGATCTCGTACAGCATGGAGTTCAGCGGCTCATCGATGCTCTTTTCAAAGCGCTGGTCAAGATCGCGCAGAAGGTCATCAAAGGTTCGCTCCCCCTCCTCCCAGACCGGATGCCCTTCCACATGCAACGACTGAACATCCATCTGCTCCAGGCGCAACAACAGGTCATCCGTAAGTTCGGTGCCCTTGCCGCAGACCGGCATGCCGGTCGGTTTGTCATCACGGAATACGTCACGAGCCAGTACCATTCCCGATGTGGCAAGTTTTATCGGTATTTTTTGCACGGAATTCCTTCCAGAAGAGATTATACGGCTTTCAGGCCCAACCGGCACGGACTCTACTGAAATCAGAGGGACAAGTCAAGCACCGCCGCAACTTACATTATAATGCACTTATTTACTTGTAGGGATCATGCCCGGAACTGCCAGCCACCGCAGTAGCCACCGCTACCGGCTGAATCGGTTTGTGGTCCTTGACGGCACACACCTCAATGCCGGCTTTGGTCTCAACCGGGCAGACAAATTCGCAGATGCCGCATCCGTTGCAGATTTCTTCATCAACATACGGCTCCTTGACCCGCTTCTTCACGCCGTCGAGTCCGATTACCGTCACCTCCCGTGATCGGATGGCCTTGTCGGCGATCGGACAGTGTTCCTCACAGACGATGCAATCGATCTTCCGGGCAAACGGCAGGCAATGGTTCCGGTCGAAAACCGCCTTGCCGATCACCTCCCGCCGCTTTGTTGACACCGGTAATGCGGGTATCGCACCGGTCGGGCAGACCTGGCCGCAGAGCGTGCAGTCGTACTCGCAGTAGCCGAGGCGGGGAATCACCACCGGCGTGTAGAGCCCTTCATAGCCCGCCTGCCAGGCTGCCGGGTAGAGCGCATTTTTGAGACAGACCTTCATACATTCGCCGCAGCGGACACATTTTTTGAGAAAGTCATCTTCGTCGCGCACACCGGGGGGGCGCAGAAGACGGGATGCCCTTTCCGGCGGCCTGAAGCGGGCCGGAACCGCCAGCAGCAGACCTGCTGCCATCCCCCCCAGCAAAACTCTCCGCTCAGGTAGCAGCGGCCCGCCGACCGAATACTTCGAAGACGGACGAAAGGAGATCCGGGAATGCGGACACCCCTGCTGGCACTCCATGCAGAGAATGCATTCATCCTTATCAAGAACGCCCTGATCAAAGGTGGTGGGACATAGCTCCCGGCATTGACCGCAATCGGCGCAGATTCCTTTCGGCACACGGTTAAAGGGGGAAAAACGTCCCAGCCAGCCCACCAGCGTTCCCATGGGGCAGAGATGACGGCACCAGGCACGTGTTTCGAAACGTTCCAGAACAATAATCCCGACAAGAAGGAGGGCAGAAAAAAACGCCAGCGGGTAGAGGGTATCTCTGAAGGGGAGCAGATAATCGCGCAGCAGGTTGTATGCCGGCGCCAGGGTGTCGCGCCGCTCTCCGATCTGGCGGTATATCCCCACCCACCCTTCACGGGCGGTCAGGCCGAGCAGCGGATAGAAGAAAAAGGTCAGTCCCCGCAGCAGAATCGCGATCGGGTCAAGCAGTCCGGCCAGGTTGAGGTTGAACAGTGAGGCCGAGAGCAGCGGAAGCAGCAGCCAGTATTTCAGCGGGGAGCGCAGCCACGCAAGCGGTGTCGTCGAGCGCTTCTTCGGCGTCAAGAGGTCCAGGATCGTCCCCAACGGGCAGATCCAACCGCAGAGAAAGCGCCCAAGCAGCACGGTCGCTGCTACCATGAGAACTGCCGGGAAGAGCAGCCATGTCCATGATTTGGCCGCCAGCAGATAACTGGCCAGCGTCAGCGGATTGGCACGAAAAAAGGAGTTGACGGCGGCGCTGATCTCATCTCGGCCGCGGTACTCGGTCATCACGAACAGAACCAGAAAGACAATCAGGAACAGCAGCTGTGATATTCGGGCGGAAGTTATTTTCAATCGGCTAAACCTTGACCACATTAACCCTGTCCAGATTCATCTCACCCAGGCCGCGCTTGTAGGCAGCCACGGTCACCGGGATCGATTCCGGCTTCATGCCGAAGAGCGTCGTTGCATAGGCATCAGCCGCCACCACATCGGTTGAAGCGATAACCTTGTTAAGCACCTTGACGTCGGCGATGTTACCCCCCTGCGGCCCGTGAGCGGTCAGAATCCGGGTTGCGTCGATGATCGTCAGGTGGCTTTTGAAATAGGCGTTTGCATCGGCCAGAGCGGTGTCGAGGTTGCGGTGCATGTAACCCCGCTTGCCCCCCATGATTCCCATGATGTTTTTGAGGCCGAGGGTCAATTTGGAAAGTTCGTGGTGCTTGGCCACCGGCACGTTGATGTAGACATTGGCCGATAACGCCTCGTCGTACAGTTCCCACTCCTTGAGGAACTGCCCCCCCAGGGCCACCATCTTGAACCGCTCGGCTTCAATATGCTTGCACTCGACGTTTTTGATCCCTTTAAGTGCGTTTTCAATTCCGCTGCTGACATAGCAGCGCCGGGCATCGTTGCAGGTGTAATCGAATACTTTTACCTTCTTCGCGCCGGCGGCCAGGCACTCTTCGACGACGGCACGCACAACCTGCGGATGGGTGTTGGCAGCCAGTTCGGTAGAGCGATCCCAGCCCATATTGGGCTTGACCACCACTACATCGCCGGCTTTGACGAAGCGCTTCATCCCGCCAACGGCGGCAATCGCTTTACGGGTAATTGCCGGATAATCGTTGCCTTCCGCAACAGCAACCAGCGGACGCTCTTTTGCGGCCAGCGATTCACTGATCAGGATGGGCGCCAGAAGCGCTGCTGCTGTGGTCGATTTTATAAAGGTGCGACGATTCATAGTCTGCCTCCCGATGGAGTTTGGTGCAAAGACCTTACAAATTTACGTAGACCGGATTATTTCAATACGAACGCCACCCGGGCGTCGGCCATAAAGCCGCTCCCCTGATTGGCTGAGAAAATGTCTGCCGCCACGGCACTGCTGACCCGCAGGTCCGAAGGGGTTGGCACGCCGGCCGCTTTGACAATCAGCGGTGCTTTGACCCCGCGCCTTCCCAGAGCCGCCTTTGCCTTGTCAACGCTGTTGGAATACTCTCCGCACCCCTGCTCCACCAGCACTTTCTGGCTGATCTTGGCCGGATCGTAGAGTACGTCTCCGTTTTCGGCAAAGATCCGGTTGATGAGCGCCGGCCGGAAGTTGAATCCAGTGGCGTCAATAATCAACCCGTCGAAAGCGGCTGCCGGCCTGGCTGCGGCTCCGGAATAGGGGGTTGTGTCAAGCTCCCGGGCAACCGTGCTATCGGCAAGAATCTTTTCATACATGACGGCGGCGACACTTCTGGCTCCGGTGATTCCGACCTGCAGTACCACAAGCGCCGTCTCCTCTTCGGCATTCCAATCCTGTACAACCGGCTGAGCCCCTCTGACAAATCCGGTGACGGTCGTTTTTATCGTCTCCGACTGGCGTTGCGAATCTCTGATCGTCGTACTGCTGACAATGGTGACCCCCTCAAGGATTTCGGCAAGGCGGCGTTGTGCAACAACTTTAGCAGCCGTCAGAGCGGTGAGACGTTTCTGCCCTCCCACCGCGCCTTTCTTCGGCACCCCTTCACCCATCACCAGGATCGCCTTCTGCCCGTACGCCTGGTCAGCCGAAGTGGTAATGGTCATACCGCTGGTGCGAAGAAATTCCCTGGCCTGCGGAAAACGGCTGTCGATTTCCTCTCCGCATACCGGCGTGTAAAGCCCTGCTGCCAACAGCAGCGCGATTATAATGCTCCTGATCATCATCTATCCTCCCATTCTGGCCTGACCACCGGTAAATCTGCTCAGCAACAACTCGGTTGATTGCACGTAACGCGGCTTCGGATAATATCAGCATTTATCGTTTTGTAAACATCAAGTCTCGGCGATAGAATGATTTTTTATCGGACACAAATTACTGCTTGACAATGGCAATTCATGCAGACTATTGTTTTTCAATTTAAGTAAAAGAATCACCCTGATAATTTCTTCAAAGCGATCTTATTTTTAACAAAACTAAAAATGGAGGATGTGATGGCCAAATTCAAAAACTCTCTCGAGTATCATTCAAGCGGCAGGAAAGGCAAAATAGAAGTTGTTTCCACCAAACCGTGCCAGACAGCTGCTGACTTGTCACTGGCCTACTCCCCCGGCGTTGCCGAACCCTGTCTGGCAATTCAGCAGAATCCTGAAGATGCTTACAAATACACCGCCAAAGGGAACCTGGTTGCAGTTGTCTCCAACGGCACCGCCGTTCTCGGCCTGGGTAACCTGGGCGCGCTGGCCGGTAAACCGGTTATGGAGGGCAAGGGCATCCTCTTTAAACGCTTTGCCGACATCGACGTATTCGACATTGAACTCGACACCGAAGATCCGGATGAAATCATCAAGGCCTGCCAGCTGCTGGAGCCGACCTTTGGCGGCATCAACCTCGAAGACATAAAAGCCCCGGAATGCTTCTATATCGAGGAAACCCTCAAAAAGACCATGAAGATTCCGGTCTTTCATGACGACCAACACGGCACAGCCATTATCTCCTCGGCAGCACTGCTGAACGCACTGGAGCTTGTCAACAAGAATATCGAGGATATCCGCATCGTCGTCAACGGTGCCGGCGCATCGGCAAACTCCTGCGCCAAACTCGCCATCGCCCTCGGCGTCAAACCCAACAACATGATCATGTGTGACACCAAAGGCGTCATCTACAAAGGTCGTGTTGAAGGCATGAATCCCTACAAAGAACTCTTCGCCGCCGACACCCACTTCCGAACCCTGGAAGAAGCCGCCAACGGCGCCGACGTCCTCTTCGGCCTCTCCGCCAAAGGCTCATTCACCAAAGAAATGGTCGCCAGCATGGCCCCCAACCCGATCATTTTCGCCATGGCCAACCCCGACCCGGAAATCACACCGGAAGATGCCCATTCCGTAAGGAATGACGTCATCATGGCCACCGGTCGCTCCGACTATCCCAACCAGGTCAACAACGTCTTAGGCTTCCCCTTCATCTTCCGCGGTGCCCTCGATAGCCGCGCCAGCTGCATCAACGAAGAGATGAAACTGGCCGCCGTCAAAGCCCTGGCCAGCCTGGCACGTGAAGAAGTGCCCGACTCTGTCAGCAAAGCCTACGGCAACGTCAAATTTGCCTTCGGCCGCGACTACATCATTCCCAAGCCATTTGACCCCCGTGTGCTCCTCCACGTCGCTCCGGCCATCGCTCAGGCCGCCATGGAAACCGGTGTAGCCCGTCAGCCGATCGAAGACATGGCCAAATACATCGAACACCTTGAATCAACGCAGGGCAAATCCAAAGAGATCATGCGCCAGATCATCAATAAGGCCAAAAGCGATCCCAGAACTGTTGTTTTTCCCGAGGGAGACAACGAAAAGATCCTGCGGGCGGCCAAGGAGCTGGTCGAGGAGGGTATTGCCAAACCGATCCTGATTGGCGACAAGAAAAAAATAGAACAGAAAATGGCCGAGCTCAACATTGAGCTGGACGTGCCGATTATCGACCCGGCGGAATCGGAACTGACCGACAAATACGCCGACGAGCTGTACCGCCTGCGTCAACGCAAGGGACTGACCCTCTCCGAATCGTTGCGCATCATGCGCCGCAAATCACGCACCCATTTCGGTTCCATGATGGTGCATATGGGTGATGCCGACACTCTTCTAGGTGGAATCGACACCCACTATCCCGAGACTATCCGTCCCGCTCTGGAGGTAATCGGCAAGCGCGACGGGCTCTCCAGTGTCCACGGCCTCTACATGATGGTTTCCAAAAAAGACATCTACTTTCTGGCCGACACTACCGTCACCATCGACCCGACCGCGGAGGAGCTGGCCGAGACCGCCATCCTGGCAGCAGAGAAAGTTCGTATGCTCGACATCGAGCCGCGTGTTGCCATGCTTTCCTTCGCCAACTTCGGCTCGGTTCGCCACCCCAACGCCAGCAAAGTCAAGAAGGCTGCCGAAATCGTCAAACAACGCGCTCCAGAGTTGATTGTTGACGGTGAAATGCAGGCTGATACCGCTGTTGTGCAGGAACTACTGGAAGGCTTCACCTTCTCAAAACTGAAATCCCCGGCCAATATCCTTATCTTCCCGGACCTCAACTCCGGCAATATCTGCTACAAGCTGCTGCACCGCCTGGGTGGAGCAGAGGCAATCGGTCCGATTCTGATGGGCACCAACAAGCCGGTTCACGTACTCCAGCGCGGCGATAATGTCGACGACATTGTCAAAATGGCCGCCATTGCAGTTGTGGATGCCCAATCCCCCTGACGGGGAGAGGCGTTCACACCAAGACGCTCATCACATAAAGAGGTGCATCACCAGTCGGGTGATGCACTTTTTTTTGTTTAATAACAGATGGTTACGTCATCATATTTTTAACATCGGGATGCCGCATTTTTCTGAAAACACGCTTATTTGCTGCTGTCAGTTAGTAATTTCACCACTCATTTTCCGGACAATCAACACAGAATAAATGGAAAATATAACGATTCTGAGGCATTACCATGCATAAATGGTTTGACATAATCAACAAATTGCATTACGTTCTGCTCGATTTTCAGTTATGCAGCACTCTCAGGAGGCACCGATGTTCCTTCTTCCCAAGGGCAGCCCACTGTTTGAAAACCTTGCAGTCAGCAAGCTCAAGCTTCCCGATGTCCTTCTAAAGCTGAGTAATGGTGTATTCACCGGTTACGCCAGCTTCGTATTTCAGACAGGCACCGTCATTCTGGTTTTCGAGTCGGGCAAGCTTGTCAGCAGCCTGCTGGAAGAACACAACGGCAAGCGTCTGACCGGCTTTGAGTCACTGGCCGCGCTGGCGGAGCGCATGGTCACCTCGGGAAGCGGGTCGATGAATGTCTACAAGCTCTCCAAAGACCTCACTCTCTGCATCCACGCCCTTCTGGAGGGCGAAACCCTCTACAAGGCACAGGATCTCAAGCTTATCGACATCAACTCTCTCCTCAAGAAAGTCAAAGAAGATCAAATGAACGGCTGCCTGCGGATTTACACCGACGAGCACTCAGCAATGATCTTTTACAAGGAGGGAAATCCTCTCGGGTTTTTCCATGACGGATCGAGCGAAATTGAAACATCATCGTCGGAATCGCAGAAGATAGCCGGCTTGCCGGGTGCAAAGATTGACCTCTTCTCCACCAAAGGAGTGGAGGACATTATGGGCGTCAATCTTCTTGAAGTTGCCAATATCCAGAAGATCTGGGATACCGCCGTAGCCATCCACCAAACTGAGATAGAGAAAACAAACAAGGAACGTTTTGAGCGTGAAAAGAAAATCGAGTCGGTAAAACTTGCCGAATTTGAGGAGCGGATCAAAATTATCGTCGGCGATGCGATCGGCAAAGTAGGAAAGGGCATTGTCGACAAGGAACTGGCTGAGAACGGAGGTAACTCCTGCCTCATCGACGACGCCGGATCGGCAAAATTCTTGAGCGGTGTCGAACGGGCGGCAAAGCTGCTCATCAGTGCAACGAACATAAGAATACTGATGGAGAAACTCACTGAGGCACTTGCCACGGCCAAATCTGAATTTTAGTCCCAACGAACAGCACGGGAGGATATGATGGAAAAGTTTTTTGAAATGATGATCCAGATGAATACGTTCGATCTTGTCCAGGTCATTTTCTGGGGATTGGCAGGAGCAATAAGTTTCTATTTCAGCCTCGGTAACGCTCGAGTATGGACCAGTATTTCAATCGGCTTCTTTCTCATTTTTCTCAGTCAGGCATACGGAATCAACCCGTGGGCCCATTACGCAAAACTGACCGCCTTCCACTACATTGTCGGTACGGTCGCCATCATGACCATCACCCACGGATTTCTCGAATATTACGTATTCTGCAAGACCTTCGAAATTTCAGGAAACAAGGGTATCGTCTACCTGAGTACCGTTGTAGTTCTAGCACTGTCCGGTGTTTTTCTCATAATCAACCCCACTCCCAGCCCCAACACTATCAGAAACATCAAGATGGTTGAGAATGCCATCTGGGTTTTTCTCTGCGTCATGAACATCGAAATCGTACGCAAGATTTACATTGCCATCAAGGACTCCGACATTTCGAAAGGGTTTATCGCATTCAGTATCGTTTTTTACTGCATCCTGCTCTGGAGAGGATCCGACCTGTATCTTCAAATATTCCAGTGGGACAAGGACTGGCAGGATATTATCGCCATGATGACGGAAGAAACCACCGATATCGAAGAGTATGTGGGACGGGTTCAGTTCTCGCGTGACGTCACCAAATATGCCGGACTTCTGTCGGGTGCCTCTGTTGGCGGGACGTTTGCGTACATCTACAGACTTCTCAAATAACATGCCTTCAACTCCCACGTTAAGGAGCTCGCGATGATTTCTGAAACTAGACTGCTGTGTGCCGCCGCACTTCTGATGATCGCAGCTTTCGTTACAGGCTGTGGAGAAAAAACTGTTGAGGCACCCAACGTAAGCAAGCTAGAGGCATCGCAAAACTGCATAGACTGCCATCAAGGCAAAATTTCTCCGGTAACCGGCAGGGCAATTACAGAAGAGTGGCGGCTCTCTGCTCACAACACACGTAACAAGGCCGGCTGTGCCGACTGTCACGAGCCGGCGTCCGGACATCCTGACAACTGCAACCGTTGCCACGGCCTTTATGTACCCAAGACAAAGGGGTATGAAATCGGTGTTTCCCGAAACCCTGATAAGGATGGCAAATGCTCCAAATGCCACACGAGGTATGGTGGATTCGGCATGTCCGAATTTGACGGCATCACATCAAATACCCAGATCGAGCATTTTAACAATATCACGAGCCCTGCCAATGCCAGCGGCAGCCTGAGTGGGTATCCGGCCTCCTTTGTGAGTTCTCAGAATGTAAATTCGTGCCGTAACTGCCACAACCCCCACGACACCAGTTCACAGATGCGGCAGCTACGTGAATGGGCACGCAGCGGCAAGGGTAACATTTATGCCAAGCCATGGACACAGTATGACTTTAAAACCCGCGGCACTCCGACGCCCGGCGCGTCGCCGGCAAACTCCTACGGAGATGACTGTGTTCGCTGCCATACCACAACCGGATTTGTGAATTTCGTTACTTCCGGCTTCAAATCAATTGCCCCTTCGGACTCCTACGGTACTGTCTACCCGAAAATTTCACCCGATAAAACCAAAGAAACGCTCGGCTGCCGGGCCTGTCACGACGACGGGGCCGGTAATGCGTATTCCTACAAGGTTCGCAGGGTGCCCCAGGTAACCGCTTATTACAATTATTCGATAAACTCACGACTCGGCGCTACAAACAACAAAATACGTCAAATTGTCCCGAAGACCTATCCCGACGTAAGCTCATCAAACGTCTGTGTGGCGTGCCATGTTGGACGTGAAGTCGGCGAGCTGATTCGCATTACGTCACCTTTTACCAACTTTTCTTCAATCGGCTTCATAAACTCCCACTACCTGACCGCTGGAGCTACTATATTCAGAGCTGGTGGATTCCATTTCTACACCAGCCAGGCAAAGTATGCCAACAAGCCGTTCTACCTGCATGACCAGATCGGAATTGCAGACAAAAACAAAACCGGAAACGATGGTCCCTGCATAACCTGTCACATCGGTCAGGACGGAGAGTACAAGCGGCATACCTTCCTGCCCACCGATCGTACAGGCAGTCTGGTTGCCAAAGCCTGCGTAAAGTGCCATGACCCGGCAACGAGTCCGAGCAGCAGTGCTATGAACGGGACTGTTATTGAAGAGGAGCGTGCCGGTTTCAATGCCGCACTGGCAGTTCTTGCCAAATCTCTGAAGGATAAGGGGATTGTGTTCACTGACGGATATCCCTATTTCGGCACATCGGCCAGTCCTCTTAAAAACTGGCGCAAATTCACCGGAGGCTATGGT
This sequence comes from Desulfuromonadales bacterium, assembly GCA_037129245.1. Taxonomy (GTDB): domain Bacteria; phylum Desulfobacterota; class Desulfuromonadia; order Geobacterales; family Pseudopelobacteraceae; genus JACRCG01. Next base: position 3,804 of record JBAXVE010000031.1, on the reverse strand, counting down.
TCGGGACTCGTCCCCGCTGCAGGCAACATTCAAGCAGGGGCCCTGACGATGGGAGCCGCTTTCAATCTCAACATGCTGGTTCACGATTACGGCGCGTTTGCCCATAACCGGTTCTATGTAAAACGGCTTATTTACGATGCAATTGACTGGATTCAGGACGGTGTCATGGGGAACGGAATTGAAGCCGGTGTAGCCAGCCTTAAGGACGACCCCTCCCTGTTCGTACTCTCAAAAGACGGGACGGTTTTTAAAATTGACTCTGCTACGAAATCGCTGGCAATTTCCTATCTGCAGGGGACAAGCGCCAACCCGTCCGGCACAGGCGGCATTCGCCCGTAATGAATTGCCGGCCATACTCATATACCAGAGGAGGTTTGCTCATGAAGTTGAAACAGTTCTTCGCTTTTGCGGTTCCGACGATTGTCCTCCCGTTATTTTTTACAGGCACATCACACGCCATTCCGGCTTTCTCCCGTGCCCTCAAGGTCGAGTGCACAACCTGCCACACCATCTTTCCGGAGCTGAATGAATACGGTGAGGCATTCCTTAAGAATTCTTACGTGTATGTCGGTAAAGGGAAGAAAGGGGCCAAGGAGAAGGTTTTCACTCCGACGGCTGCGCCCCCTCCCTCGGCCTCATCTACAGCGGGCCGCAGCACTCCAGAGATAAAGGGTGACGGAGATGCCGTGAAATTGAGCAAACTGAAGTCCGGGGCCATGTCCTCGGCTGAAGCAGGAGCTTCTGACGCGCCGGTTGCCGCCGCCCCCGCTGCAACTTCAGCGACAGCAGGCGCTTCTCAAAATGCCGGCGGAGAGGAGAAATCAGAAGGTCTCCTGCTGGCAGCCATTCCCGAGCAGCTTCCAATTTCATTCACCGGTTCGGTCAACGTGGTGTATGACAACAAGGCGGTCAACGAACTCGACTTTGCCACCCGCTACCTGAAACTGCATGCCGGTGGAAATTTCCGCGATATGGTCGGTTTCTACGGAACCTATGTTGCCTATTCGGAGCAGGCCCCGGTAGGCAACTACAATTCAAGCATCAATCCATCCAACAACAAAACGGATATCAACGAGTTTTTCCTTTCGTGGCGCCACGCCCTCAATACTCCGGTCAATCTGAGAATCGGCCGCATGCAGCCAAAACTCGGGCTCTGGAAGACTAACAACAAACTGTCTGTCACCAATAACTATTTCCCCTACACCTACACCGTCGGTAAGGAATCTGCCTTCAGAGTAGAGCAGAATCAGGATGCAATCGAACTGAACTCTGTACTTGCCAACCGCTTGTTTGTGGCCGGCGGGGTCGTAAACCGAAAAGGTCAGACGGCCAAAGAGGGATATATCCACGCGTCATACAAGCTTGGAGGTGCCGACTATCTGGCGAATGAACCTGAAATTGACCTTGCCAAAGACGAACATCTGTTCGACTTCCTGACCGTCTCAATGGGAAGCTATGCGTACTTCGGCAAAAATGGTACCGCAAACTCCAATGATCCAAAAAATAATTTCTACCGCGCCGGACTTGACACGGAACTGTATTACAAAGCATATCGCTTCCGCATGCTTGGTGGCATTGGTGAAGATGACAATGTCGCTCCCTCGCTGGTAACGCAGCAGACACGTGTTATTTCGAAAAGTGCCACATTCGAGGCAGAATACGCCCTTCGTCAGAACCTGCTGGCTGCAGCCCGCTTTGAATACCTGCAGCAGGAAGGGCCACAGCTGAGCAGCAGCTTCAGCAATATATACGCCCGACGATACGCAGCAACTGTCGGATACAATCCGTATGAAAACCTGAAGTTGGTGGTGGAGTACAAATACGAAACCGTTGCCAGCATAATTAATCGTCTTGGCACTCTGGGCCTGACTTTCGGATTTTAATATTAAAAGTGTTGCGCTCAGAAATTCATCTGGTAGAATTTGAAAAAATGTTTCGAGGAGCTGCTTTTATGAAAAAACTCATTCTGCTTGCCGTACTGGCTGCCCTTGTATTATCGTCGCAGGCCGAAGCTCGCATAAAGGTTAAAGGCCGGGGGGCAAATATGAACTTTGACCCAAGCAGCATACAGCCGAGCTTCATTCCTTCATTCGAACTGCTGACAGCCAAATGCGTCAAATGCCATACCATGGAGCGTACGGTCATTGCCGTCCAGACCGGGCGAGCCCCCATAACTGGTCAGCCGTTTAACAAACAGGCCGTCAAAGCTTACGGCATCAAGATGCTCCGCAAGCCCAATTCGGATATGAACAAACAGGAGATTCGCGACATCGTTGTCTTCATGAACTACCTGCTTGATGAAAACGCAAAATAGGTTTTCTGACATTTACCGGAATAGCTGTCTCGCTTATCTTTTTCGATGTATATAACGTGAGTTGTGCATGACGCAGAAAGCCCCGCCTCCATAATTGGAAGCGGGGCTTTTTTTAGGATTACTACGGTATCAACAGATATTCAGATACAGATCATAGACCGTCACTGGAAATCAAAGCCGCGCTGCTGTACGCGGGCAGAGTAACTGTAGCGGTGGCAGTGGTTGATTCCAGGAGAGCCACACTGGCATCACTTACTATCCGAATTTTCAGCGGCATGCTTATCACCATGGCTTGCCTGCGCAAGAGGAGCTATAACGGCATGAGCAGCCGGGATTGGCGAATATTTCTGTGGAGCTGGTTTATTGGCAATGGCTACTGGGCGGTCACCTGCTGGCTGGGGGTATCCGCGTTGGAGTGGGTGTGGCGGGTGGTTAACAATGGCATCAATTTCTTCTTCTGACTGTTTGTTACTATGAGTTTTCATGCTTCCCAATCCACTACTGATACGGTCTCAATAAACCTGACTTATTCAAGCAGATCAGCATCTTCATCCTTATAAACCAGCCGTTCCATTTCACGAAGAAACACCTGACTTTGTTCCAGAATTTCATCTATCTCTTCACGCTCAAACGTAACCAGTGGCCGATAATCAACTTTTTGGCGGTTATCAAACAGCCAATCGAAATGCTTTCCCCATTGCGGAGAGATAACTGCTGTTCTCACATAATCACGATGAAGGGAAGATCGAACCTCCTTATGAGATCGGAAGGCTCTGTTATCTTTTAGAAGAAGTGCAGAAAAAGCATGAAAGCAACAGAAGTAGGCATCCCTGACAGCAACCTGGAATCTTCCGGCTGAACCATTCTCCATCGCTGATGCCAAGTCGTCACGCGCTTTTTCCAGCCAGTAATCAATGATAACATTCGTATTCATGCAACTAGCGCCCCATCCCGCATAATGTCAGCATAAACCGGAAACTTTTGAAAAACACCGCCTTCCCATTCATCATGGGAGGCAAATAATGGACTAAAAATCACATCAAATGTCATACCTATATCAAATAATCTGTCGATAACAGCCTTCTCCTCGCGCCAGTTTAGTGGACGCTTTGTTACCAGAAGCAAGTCGGTATCAGAATACTCGTCACCACCGCCACGCGACTTCGAGCCAAACAAAATCACGGTTTCAACTGGGAATTCATTTTTAATGGCGGTGCCTGCTGTTTCGATAGCCAGGCAATCGTTACTGTGCAATGGAATATTTTTCAGGCTTTTCATAACTACTCCGATAATCTACACTTATTGAAACTGATGTAGATTTCTACCATTATTCATTATATGTAGCAACGGAATTCAAGCTCCATCAAGTACATGGATTCCCGATTACCGCTTCCGGGAATAACAACCAGACGCAAAACGCCCCACCTCTTTATTCAAGAAGCGGGGCTCATTTGTATTTATTCCCGGCGGCGACCTACTTTCCCACACAG
>JBAXVE010000030.1:0-37755 GCA_037129245.1 Desulfuromonadales bacterium | reverse complement strand
CATGTATTCACTCGGAATAACATCTATTATTTCAGAGCAAATGTACCTGCTGACAGGTATGCTATCTGCTGATGTTGTGAAGTAATCGGATTTTTTGATGAGATACTGAACGTTATCGGCAAGGTAGTCACGCTCGACCATAGAGAATTTTTCGGGAGTAGTCTTCAGTCGTATTCAACCGCTCTTTTCAAGCGACAAGGTGCTTCTCGACGGCGGTTTCATCCATATCGTTGATGACCGTAAACGTCTGCTCGCCGCCGTTGACTCGTAACAGCATCGCACATTCTTTCCCCGGCTCCGCTCTGGTGTACCTCAGCAGAATCTTCGCTGCCAGCCGGAAGAGATCGGCACTCTGCACCCCGACGATGATGCCGACCGGCGTGTTGCCATCCTCCCAGGTCAGGGCCCCTTCCTCCGACAATTTAACTGACTCCAGCAGATCGTTATCCGACTCATTGCGCCCGATGATAACCTTGCTCCTCTCGCCGATGCGCAGATGTCTGCCGATTTTGAGCAGTCTGAAGTCGCGCAGGTTCAGCGTTTCGTTGTGATCAAACACATCCCGGATTTTGGGGACAAAAGAAAGCTCCGTTAACAGGCATCCACCGGCGGGGCAGGGGTAGTTCTTCACGTCAAGATCATCGGCCAGCCGCATCTGCTCACTGCGGGAGCGTCCCTTGATGGCCAGCAGTTTACGGCGGTCGACCCACCCCTCGCGTTCCGGGATCGTCGGTTCGAAATGCTGCGCAGACAACGGACGCAGCAGCAGTCCCTCAAGACCACTCTCCCGCTCTATGACCCGTAACGTATCGCGCCGCTGGCTCATGGGGCGCTGACCGAGCACTTCTCCGGTGATGATGAAGTCGGCACCGCTTTCGACCATATACTCCTTTGCTTTTCTGAGCAGGTAGATCCGGCAGTCGACACAGGGGTTGACCCCTTTGCCGTAGCCGTGACGCGGATTGCGAATGATCTCAAGGTAGTCGAGCCCCTTGTGGAGAACCTTGATCGGAATGCCGAATTCATCTGCGACGCGCACTGCCTCCGACTTGCAGCCGGAGTTCCTGCCGGTGCAGGTGCAGAACGGCGAGGTGAAATTAAGTGCCTCAACTTCTATGCCCATGTCGATCATCAATTTGACTGCCAGGGTTGAGTCAAGTCCTCCGGATAGAAGTGCGAGGGCTTTTCGTTTCATATTCTTTCTCCCAAAATTTGCTGACAGTGCCATTCAGTGCGGGGCAAGGCTAACATGGCAGGCAGTGGCTGTAAAGGCATATACCGTCATCGCAGCGCTTGAATTATCGTCCAATTCTGCTACTGTACAAGGAGATGTCACTGTCATCACGGTGCATTTCAGGCTGATATGGAAAAAATTACTGAAAAATTCTTTCTGGGGCGCCAACCGATTCTTGACCGCAATCAGGAGATTGTCGGCTATGAGTTGCTGTTTCGCGCCGCCGACACAACCCATGCGGTGTTTGAAAGCTACTCGCATGCCTGTACGAGCGTGATCAGCAGCGCACTGGCTTCGTTCGGTATGCATGAGGTGCTGGGAGGCAAACTCGGTTTCATCAATGTGCCGCTCGAACTGCTGATGTCCGAGCTGCTCGAAGTGTTGCCGATTGAGCAGACGGTGCTGGAACTGCTGGAGACGATTGATCTGGATGAGCAGGTTATTGAGCGCTGTCGGGAACTTAGAAAAATAGGATTCAAGCTGGCGCTTGACGACCACGAATACGATGATGCCAACACCGATATCTACTATGTTGCAAACATCATAAAAATTGACATCCTGATGACCGGAATGGCAGCACTGCCGGAGATTGTCCGGCAGCTGCGGAAGCATCCTGTCAAAATTCTGGCAGAAAAGGTCGAGACGATTGAACAGTTCCAGATCTGCTATGACCTTGGTTTTGAATATTTTCAGGGATATTTCTTTGCCCGTCCAGTCGTCCTCAAACGGAAGAAAATTGACGTCTCCGGACTTGCACTTCTGAAATTGCTCCAGCAGCTCTCCATGGACGCATCTGTCCAGCAGCTTGAGATGACCTTTAAAGAGAACCCGGGACTCTCCTACAACCTGTTGCGGCTGGTTAACTCAGTTGCCCTCGGTATGCGAGAAAAGATCAAGACGCTCCGGCACGCCATCGTACTGCTGGGGGTCAACCATCTGCGGCGCTGGATTCAACTGTCACTCTTTTCGGGACACGATACCCGAAGTACCAATCATCCTTTACTGGAAATGGCTGCGGTTCGCGGACGCCTGATGGAGATTATGTTCAGGCAGCTTTCCAGGCGGACGGTTGACGATGAGCGGGCTGAAGCGGCTTTCATGGTGGGAATTCTTTCGCTGCTGGATGTGTTGTTTGAAACGCCGATGGAGGAGATTATTGCCAACCTGAACCTTAACGAGGATGTCAGCGCCGCACTTCTGCGGCGTGAGGGAAGACTGGGGGCGATGTTGACACTGGCGGAAAAACTGGAACTGACAGATTTTGATTCGGTCGAGGCGCTGCTTCCTCAATGCGGGGTCTCCATGGATCAGCTTCTGACTGCACAGCTGGAAGCCTTCAACTGGAGGACTTCTGTTATACACCAGGAAGGTTAGCCTGATGCCGGAACCCTTCCATCATGCATGAGACAGCAGCGAGCAGCCGACTTTGATATACTCGACTTCCTGCTGTTTATCCACTACCCAATAAAGATGATCCCCGCCGAGCATGATCGCAACCGGAGTGTTGAGCGTCAGGGCGTACATCTGTGCAACCGAGTAAAAGGGGAATTTTGCGTACATGGTTGTCCTCCGTTGTGCTACATGGTTTGTTGTCGTGTGTCTGATAATTGGTGAACTTGCACATAGCACAAGGGATGCCAAGTATAAAAACAGCTATAAATCATGGTGTTATGGATATAAGTCATAATTATGACAATAGTGGCGAAGCTGCACGCAGGGAGTGTTTCAAAAAAATGACGCTCAGGTGATCGATGGAATGGACTGAAAAACTGCTTGCCCGCTACCTTGATGGTGAGGCATATCGAATCGTCGTGGAACACAGTCGCCATGTCGCGCGGCTTTCTCTTGAAATTAGCGACAATGCGGCGCTTCCTGCTGACGAACGGGCGTTTGTCGAAGAGGCAGCCATGCTGCATGATATAGGTGTCAGCCGGGTGCACGCCCCGGACATTTGTCTGTTTGGTGATTTTCCGTACATCATGCATGGGGTGGCAGGGAGGGAAATTCTTGAAGGGGAGGGGTATCCACGACACGCGCTGGTCGCCGAACGGCATACCGGTGTCGGTGTGACCGTCGACGATATCGTACGGCAGAAGTTGCCGCTCCCGCTACGTGACTTATGTCCGCAGACGCTGGCTGAAAAGATTATCTGCTTTGCCGACCTGTTTTACTCGAAGAAACCGGGGCGCCTCGGGGAACGGAAAAGCGTCGACCAGGTACGGAAAAAACTGGTGCGCTTCGGCGACAATAAGGTGGCCATCTTTGATCGCTGGATGGTTGAGTTCGGCCGTCAATCATAGAGACAATCAGGTTTGATAGATATCAATGCCCCGCATCCTAAGGTGACTGAAACGGTGCAGGAGTTAAGAACCTTTGTTTTGAGCTGTGCTGTCCTGATTTGTTAACTCGCTGGTCATCGCCGGATTCTTACCGGTTATGTCTGCATAAAATCCCTGAATCTTCACCAAATCGTTGTCAAAATCACCGCTCGGAACATGTGTGCCGCCTACTCCGGCAATTTTGCGTTTGAAATCAATGAATCCGAGAGCGATCGGTACGTTTGCCCCGTGGGCAATGTGGTAGAAGCCGCTTTTCCAGTAACGGACCCGCTTGCGGGTTCCTTCAGGCGGCACGACCAGAATCAGATCATCGTGCCGGGAAAACAGTTCAACCGCCTGCTCCACCAGATTATTCGCTTTGTTCCTGTCAACCGGAACTCCGCCCAGCCAGCGTAGCAGTATCCCGAACGGTGGAATAAACAGGGTATGTTTTGCAAGAAAATACACCTTGAGTCGGAAAGCGAAAACAACTGCCAGCGTCATGGGGAGATCCCAGTTGCTGGTATGCGGTGCGGCAATCATTACGTAGCGCCGGGCGGCCGGAAGCTCGCCGGAGAGCCGCCATCCGGCGCACTTCAGGTAAAGAAGGGATCCAAGGCGGAATACGTCCTTCAGAAGCGGGGTGTCAAAAATCGTGAAAGCAGCCAGACGAATACCAGCCATAAGCACCCCCGATAGCGTGATATGCAGCTGGCGGAGTTTAGTCGATGTCGAGGCTAAGTGCAATTTGCTTGTGCCGCTTTGATCATTTTTTGCGCTGCAAGGACAACGGCTTGATAAATCTTGACAAACAGGAAGGTCTGGTTCTATATGGTGGTAATTGACACAGAGGTAAAGTATGAGATTGAGCAACGAAGACCACATGCAGATCAGTGACCTGGCTGAAGCGCTTGGAATTACTACCAGGACGATCCGTTTGTACGAAAAACTGGGGCTGGTTGAGCCACCGAAACGGACCGACGGACGGGTAAGGTATTATGAAAAGGTTGATGTGAAGCGCTTCAAATTTGTCCTGAAAGTCAAGGCGCTCGGGCTTTCGCTTGAAGAGATGAAGGAGCTGGCCCAGCTGTACGATCAGGAGCGCAAGGTACCTGAGAAGATCATGCCGCGCCTGATTGAACTCCTGGACGCGCATCTGAGTAACATCCGGCAGAAGGTTTCGACGTTACAATCGCTTGAAAAAGATATCACTGCATATCGTCTCAGGATTGTAGATCAGTTCAATCTGATCAAGTAGCAGACAGGCACTCAACATATATCCGGAATAACGCTCGCCACGGCTATTGAGCCATCTCATACACCCCCTTCAGGCTGTACACGCATCGCTCCAAAACCCGCTGATAGCGCCCTTCATCAACATTCGCCTTCCGTACCAGCTTCATGCAGTATTCCATCTGCGCTTCGGAACTTGACGGTTTGCTGTACAGCTGCAGGGCGAACTTCGACAGATCGCGCACCATGAAGTCGAAAATCTGATCGACCAGATCGTCGTCAATGGCCAGCAGAGCGGTATTTTCAAGGATCAGCTGACCATAGACTACCAGAGTAAATATCTCCCCGACCGTCAGCAGAAAGTCGATGTCCTTCTGCTGGGCAGTATCAGGTGTCGCTTTAAACAGGAACTCGCGAAACAGGGCGATCTGCTCAGAAAATATCTGTACATTCGGCAGCGTACTCGCTTTATACACCGAGCGGTAATCGTGGAAGCGGATTTTACCAAGGCCTTTGGTCGCACCCTGATTAAACAGAAAGTCATCGTTGACCGGATCGAGGCGACGCGGCACTTCAGCATACTCCGCCGGATTGAAGAAGTAGTTCTGCATGAACTTGACGATCAGGGCAATGTTGACGTGGACCGTACCCTCAAGTTTCGGCAGCGCCCTGATATCGCGGGCGGCCGTCTCGAAATACATGTCCTTCTCAAACCCTTTCGCGGCAATGACGTCCCAGAGCAGGTTAATGACCTCTTCCCCCTGGGTCGTCACCTTCATCTTTACCACCGGATTGTAGAGCAGGTAGCGCCGGTCATCCGCCGAGGCCGAGCGGAGATAGTCCGATGCCCTCAGGGCAAAGAGCTTCATGGCGGCCAGACGGGCGTAGGCGTCGACGAACATCTGCTTCACGTGCGGGAAATCGGTGACGTGCATGCCGTAGAGGCTGCGTCCAGAGGCATGGTTAATCGCTTCGTAGAAGGCGTGGGTGCAGATGCCGATGCTGGCCCATCCCAGGTTGTACTTACCGATGTTGACGGTGTTGAGCGTCGCGTTCCATGCTTCATCACCCGTGGAGAGGATGTCTGTTTCCGCCACCGGATAATCATTCAATATGAATTCGGCGACATAGGACTGAGTAGCAGTGATGTTCTTTACCAGCTCGAATTTTTCATGTTTGCTGTTGACGGCAAAGAATACGTACTCTCCGCCGTCAGGTTTGCGCCCGAAGGTGGAAACCATGGCCGCTTCGTTGCCGTTGCCGATGTAATACTTATCACCCCGTGCCAGATAGCTGCCGTCATGGTGCGGGATCAGCAGCATGTCACTGGAGTAGATATCGGCGCCGTGCTCCTTCTCTGACAGACCGAAGGCGAATATCGCACCGTCCTCCAGCAGTTGCGCCGCTTTGCGCTTCAAATCCTCGTTTCCGCTCATCCAGATCGGCCCCAGTCCCAGGATGGTTACCTGCCAGGTATACCAGTAGCAGAGACCGTAAAACCCGAGCAGTTCGTTGAAGGCGCAGAGGCGCGAGGTGTCCCAGCGGCGGTCGGCATCGCCATAGCCCGCCGGTGTCAAAAGGATTGAAAAAATCTGCTCCCGTTTGACAAATTCTATAAAGTCGGCATACCAGACCCGCTCAAAATCGTCCTGCTTGAGGCGCTTCTTCCCCCTTGTTTCAAAAAAATCGACGGTTTTCCGCAGAATCTCATTCAAAACTGGATCCGGGTGGACGGTGGTCAACTGTTTCGGGTTGAGCAGTAACATGGTCTACTCCTTGATAATCGGTATGGTTTTCCGGACTGGCTTGATTTTAAAGAAATTAGACAGGCTCTTTTTGACGCCGCTGACCACAAACGGTGTCAGGCGTTTCTTTTCCTTAAGAATGCGGATATAGAGATCCTTACGCTTGTGCGGCGGCACCATGCGCGGGGCGGGAACCATCGTCAGGGCTTCCTGTTTACAACTTTCGATGCAGGCTCCGCATCCGAGACAGATGCTGTCGGCCACCACACCGTAGCGATTGCTCTTTTTTTCAAACCGTACACCTTCGGGAAGGGCAATTGCACTGACGTTGCAGGCGCGGAAGCAGGCACCGCACCCATTACAGCGCTCCCTGTCAATAACAGCCCGGAACCCGGTTTTTGCCACGCCGTTATGGTAGCCCATCTGCACCCCGGCCAGCAGCTCGCAGCAGCAGCTGCAACAGTTGCAAATGAACGAAGGTTTGTGACGTATATTGTCGGTTATGTGCGTCAGATTCATGCTCCGGGCATTGTCAAGAACCGCCAGCAGTTCATCGGTGCTTTTTTCCTGGGCGAAGCCTCTCCGGGACATGAAGCGGGCCGCACTTCCGAGCGAAATGCAGATGCCGTCTGTCGGGGCGCCTTTGGCACAGGTTTCGTCAAGGTGTTCTTTCTTGTGGCGGCAGTAGCACATGCCGACCGCGCCGAAACCGGCTTCCCGGATGATGTCACGGGCCCGGTCATAGCTGGTGACCTCAGAGGTGACCGGAATATGTTCCTCATAGAGCAGCGAGCGGGTCAGCGGCGTTTTGCTGCCGAAAAACTCACCGGCCTGACTCTCTTCAAGATATTCCCGCATCAGCAGGGCAAGGCGCGGGAGCGGCAGGTCGCTGCGGTTCTTCATGAAGGTGAACTCAAAAAATCCGATCAGGCCGGGAAGCAGCAGGTAGTAGACCTCTCCACCGTAGGGCATGTCCATCACCAGTCCCTTGTCGGCCATCTTTTCCAGCAGCGGCAGCAGTTCTGCTGCCGGAATTTTCGTTCTCAGCTCAAGCTCCGGCAATGTTGCCTCTTCCAGGGGAAAACGGGAGGCGATGAAGGCTTCGCGCTCATCAAAGAGCAGTCCCAATATTTCGCGCAGTTTTTCACTGTCCACCAGGCCGATCGGATATTTGTTGAGCCGGTCGATCAAAGGAACGATACTGCTTTTTGAACCGAGGTGATGTCCCATGTCTCGTCCCTCAGGCGAATTTTCTGAAATCAGGTTTTCGCCGTTCCATAAACGCCTGCAGAGCTTCTGCGGCTTCGGGCGACTTCAGACGCGCCATGAACTGCTTCGCTTCTTCGGCAATGGTTTCCTGCAGCTGAGGAGCATAGTCGCGTTTGAGCAGATCTTTAGCCATACGCACCGCTGCTGCCGGTTGCGCTGCCAGCTGCAGAGCCTTGCCGCGGGCGATCGCAAAAACATCATTGTCCGGGCAGATCTCCGTGGCAATTCCGAGGCTGTAGGCTTTATCGGCGGAGAACACTTCACCAAGCAGCAGCAGTTCCGCCGCCCGCTGGTGCCCCATGATTCGAGGCAACAGCATAGTGGATCCGGCTTCCGGGCAGAGCCCCAGATTGACAAACGGCATCTGGAATGAGGCACTTCTTCCGACATACACCAGATCGCAGTGCAGCAGCATGGTGACGCCGACCCCGACCGCACGGCCGTTCACCGCGGCCACAAGCGGGGTGCGGGCCGTGCTGATGGCAGTAAGGAACTGCATTACCGGGCTGTCCATGCCGGTAGGGGGCGCTCCCAAAAAATCCGCCAGGTCGTTGCCGCTGGTAAAACAGTCGCCGGTGCCGGTAACTAGTATTACCCGCACCGCTGGATCGCTGTCACCTGCTCTGATGCCGGCTGCCAGGGCTTCATACATGGCCAGATTCAGGGCATTCTTCTTGTCAGGCCGGTTAATACGTAAGGTTAAAATACCTTCGTGATATTCCCGCTGTATCAGCTCTGTTCCCATATCGTCACTGCTCCTTTGATGTGCGTCATGCCATAGCTCTGATACTTTCCGGCAGCGGCACGGTGACTTTTTTGAAGCTGTCGAAGCAGACCATGGTGGTGCGGGCGGTTGCATAGGTGATATCTCCTCCATCATGCAGCCGGTATTCAATATCAAAACTGGCCCGCCCGGTTTTTGCCACCCAGAGCGTTACAATCAGCGTGTCATAGAGCATGATCGGCAGCTTGAAATCGCATTCCGCCCGGGCTACAACCGTAAATATCCCCTGTGCCGAAACCTCCCTGAAAAAGTCGCTGAACAGCTTAACCCGTGCCGTTTCGAGATAGGTAAAGTAGAGAGCGCTGTTCACATGTCCATAGGCGTCTAGATCGGAAAATCTCAGTTCAATCGGAGTGGAATACGTTCTGGCCATTTGCTGTTCCTTTTCACGCCTGTTTGTGGTTCTGCAGCCATTCCAGCACCTGCGGGAAATGATCGTCTACGGCATCCGGGTGCGTCAGCATAGTGATGTGATCGTAGTCGTGCCGGTTGCCGTTTTCGCGGGCAAGAACCGTGTAACGGTTCTCCTGCCTCCCGGCTGAAACCATGAAATCCTGCACATCGCGGGGATGGCCGAGAGCATAGTCGCCTTGAGCAGCAATGTACCAGATCGGCGGCAGCTCAATATTTTGTACGGCCGTGCCGTAATCGAAGCCGTCATCGGAATCGATCCAGGCGTCGTCACGCACCCATGCGGCGCTTTGCCGGTACGATTTGGACGTCTCGCTGTCGGAGCCGATGTGAAGCTGCCGGGCCGGAAGATAGCCGCAGATCAAACAGGCCAGGGGGCAGACCCATCTCCACACAAGATCAACTTTCATGATCCGGTGAATGTTCCACACCCTTATAGTGCGCTTGCTGCCGAAATAAATCAGGGAACTGACCTGCTGAATATGTTCGGGAAAACGTGCCAGATGTGACGAAAAAAGAACACCTCCCCAGGAGTGGGCCACCCACTGCTGAGGTACAGGTCCGCAGATTTCCCTGACTGCAGTGATGCATGCCGGGATATCTTCTGTTATGGCCTCGGTCTGACCAAAACGAGAACTCCGGTTGATGCCAGGCAGACTGTTGCCGCGACCGCGCAGGTCTATTACAAAAACGTCGAAACCATTGCGGGCCAGATACGTGGCCAGTCCCTTGCCCGAGTCCGAGTAAAAGATCCGACCGTTTTCGATGGCGCCATGCAGCATAAGAACCGGCGGCCCCGGCACCGTACCGGAAAACCTCTGCATGGTCAGCGCAGCTCCCAGCTTTAGCGGCACCGGTATGGATTGCTGCCGAATCATCGGAGACACGCCGCTTATCGTCACTCTTTGCCGAGCATGCCCTTCTTCAGGGCTTCATCGGCAGGTTTGTCTCCCAGATAAATGGCAAGAACCGCTTTGGCCAGTTTGGTGGAAGCCACAGAGCCAAGCTGTTTGCCGTTCTGGCTGGCGCTGACGCTACCGTCTGAGGAGAGGGTCAGATCGACGACATCGCCCTTGATAAAATCGGCAGTGAACAGTGACAGGAACCTTTTAATTTCAGCTGAACCGATCATGCCAGGGGTGTTGTTGGCAAAACCTTCGTTGAAGGCTTCGGTTATTTTCTCCTTTTCAACTTTCGAATGGAGGAAGTTCATCCGGATCAACTTGCTTCCATTGTCCTGAAGTGCATCGGCTGCGGTGGCAAAATGTTTGGCGGTGTACAGTGATCCGATATAAACCTTGACGAATAATTTTTTCCTGATTCCGTACCCGTTCAGCTTCAACGGCTGATTCTGAACCGTAACCGCCTGCTCCAGCTGTACCCCGGCCACCTCAAGCGCAGCAGATTGGCCAGCGGCAATCAGCGTCATGACGACTGCGATAACAAGATTTTTCATGGTGGTCCCCTCGCGTTTCAAAAATCAACCGATCTCGCGACCGGCTGTAAAACCCTGATGAATAGCGTCAAATACCATTGCCGGCTGAACGGCATCCCCGGCCACCCGGAACGGAATGCCGCGTGCCGCTGCCAGTTCCTGAAGCGGATTGCAGGAACGTGTTCCGACCGCCAGAACAACTGTGTCAGCAGGTATCTCCTCGGGAATGCCGTCACACTCGATTCTGACGCAATCGGCGGTAATCTCGACTACCTTTGCCGAGGCCCGGGTCGTGACACCGTAGCGCTCAACGTCCTGCATCATCCCCCAGCGAGTGCTCCTGCCGAAATTTTTGCCCAGTTCACCCAGCATCTCGATGATCGTGACCTTCTTGCTTCCCCTGGTTGCCAGACCGTAGAGATCTTCAAGCGATTCGGCGCCGTGGACCAGCAGGAATTTGATCGCTTCGCCGGAAAGAGTGCCTTTTTCAGCCAGCAGCAACGCCGTTTCGATGCCGACCGCCCCACCGCCGATGATCACAATACGCGATCCGGTTGCGACGTTATCTGTCAGAACGTCCCAGGCCTGGACGACATGGGGCAGGGCGGCGCCCGGAATGGGGGGGGTGATCGGCTCGCCGCCGGTGGCAATGATAAGCGCCTCCGGCCTGACGTCATCCAGAAATTGTGATTCAACCCTGGAGTTGTATACGACGGTGGCACCGGACAATTCAACCTGCCGTTCAAGGTCGTCGGCCAATTCGAGAAACTCATCCCTGCCGGGCGGAGCACCGGCCAGCAGCAACTGTCCGCCCAGACGTTCACCCGCTTCGTGGAGCGTTACCCGGTGACCACGCTCAGATGCGGCAATCGCCGCACTCATCCCGGCCGCACCGCCGCCGACAACGGTGATAGAACGCGGGGTGTCGGTTTTATTGATCGCTCGTGTCCGTTCGTATCCTGCCCGCGGATTGCAGAGGCATTCCACCGCCTTCATCTTGAAGAGATTGTCCAGGCAGCCCTGGCCACAGGCGACGCAGTGAACGATGTCACCTTCGCGGCCGCTGCGGGCTTTTTCGGGAAAAAACGGGTCTGCAATCAACGCCCGTCCGACCGCTACCATATCGCAATAGCCGTCAGCGATCATCTCGCGGGCCAGATCAGGATCATTGATGCGGTGACTGGCAATGACCGGGATACTGACCAGCTCTTTTATCCCGCGCGCCAGATAGCCGAACACGCCGCGCGGCACCTCGGTGACTATCTGCGGCACCTGGGCCTCATGCCAGCCGACATTGATGCAGAGGGCGTCAACTCCGGCTTCTGCCAGGGATGTTGCATAGTTCTGCAAATCCTTCCGATTCGAGCCACCTTTCATGAATTCGTTGCCGTTCATTCTGACCAGCAGCGGAAACTCCGCACCGACCGTGCTGCGGATTGCTGATACGATTTCAAGCCCGAAGCGGATCCGGTTTTCAAATTCTCCGCCATAGCGGTCATCCCGCTTGTTGGTGAGCGGAGAAAGAAATTCGCTGATCAGGTAGCCGGTACCGGAGAGAATTTCAACCGCATCGAAACCGGCCTCCTTAACTCGCCCTGCTGCCTGGGCAAAGCGTGCGATTATCTCTTCGATCTCTGTGATATTAAGTTCATGAGGTGTCTCACGGGTCAGTCGTGAGGCGATAGCAGAGGGGGCCACCGGCTGTTTGCCTCCCATCAGCATCGAATGGTTGTAACGCCCGGCATGGTTCAACTGAACTGAAGAGCAGGCGCCATTGTCGCGGATTGCTGAGGCCAGACGGGCCAGACCGGGAACGTAGATATCTTTGTGTGCGCCGATGTTTCCCGGATTGCCGGAGCGTTCATCGACCGTGGCATAGCCGACCGTGATCATGCCGGCTCCGCCGCGTGCCCGCTCGGTGTAGAAATCCACCAGGCGGTCGCTGACCGCATAGTTGCCGGCCATATTCATATGCATGGCCGGCATGAAGATACGGTTCTTGACCACCATGCGATTGATGGTGATAGGTTGAAACAGCGGATCAGTCATGCTACGCCTCCCTCATACAGGTTGCTAACCTTTTCAAACAGCCCGATCTGCTGCAGCGCTCCCTTTAACAGCTCAGGATTCTCCAGAAAATCAAGCATGAATACAATTTCAGATGCTTTCAGATAAACAAAGAACGGCTCAGTCAATCTACCCTTGAAAAGCTTTTCGATGATGGCAGGTATCGGCAAAGTCCTGAAGGGAAGCAGGTGGACAATCCGTTCCAGTAAGGTTGTGACGTAAAATAATATGGCCTCATCAACGCCATCCACAGAGCGGCGGTGCCCCGGCATGATCCGCCGGCCGCGCAGCTGAGTCAGGTTGAGCAGAGAGGCGCAGTAGGCATCATAATTTCTGAACCGTCCGGAGAAGCTTTCCATGTCGATGTCAAACAGCGGTGCCTGGAAAATGTTTCTCAACAGCACATCACCGGTCACCGCGGCGTCTTCCACCAGGTAGACCAGATCGCTCTGGGAATGTCCCGGACAGGGGAGCCAGCTGATGCCGAGCGCTTCTAACTCTTCTGATTCCTCAACAATCCGGAAACGTTCCGGAGTGACCGGAAAAATTTTGTTGCGCTCAAACGACTCCCGCAACTGCACGGAAAAGTCACTGCCAAATCCGAAGCAGGTTAACAGTTCCCCCATCCGTGCCATCCGTTCTGTGTGGCGATGAAACTTGATGACATCAAGTCTCGGTATAAAAACTTCGGCATCACTGTGCTGAATTATTAAATTCGCCAGACCGTAGTGGTCAACGTGGCAGTGGGTAATGAAAAGATACGTGAGTCGCTTGAAGTCGATTTCCTCCCGCAGTACCGCTTCACCTTCCGGCGTGGGCGGTCCGGTGTCGAACAGCACCAGTTTTCCATCGATCTCGGTGCTGTAGAAGTGGACTTCTCCCACCATGTAGGGGGTCTGTACGGTGTGCTGCCGCATCAAAATATATATTTCTCCGCTTCAAGTGAAGCTACCGCCAACTGCCGCTTGGCTTTGAGCAGTCCGGTGGCATCGTATTTGGTGAATCTGCGGATGCCGGCCAGCAGCATGGTGAGGGTGTCCCCCTCCTCGATGAAATAGGCGGCGCGACGAGCTGCAGACGCAGCCTTTTCGGTGCCGTTGAAGGTAAATACTTTCACGGCCGAACTTACGGAAGCCTTTTTGCTCTCACTCAGTTTCGGCAGGATTTTTTCAGCCCGCAGCACGGCACTCTCGATGGCAAAAATCTGAATTGCCAGATCGGCAACCGCCAACAGAATTTCCTGTTCATCCTTGATCGTATCCATGAATTTCTGAACTCCACTGCCGGCCAGCACCAGGAAAGCCTGCTTCAGATTGGCTACCAGCGCCTTTTCCGCAGCGAAGGGGACGGAGTCGTCAAGCTCGTCAAACGACGGCGACATTAGCGATTCGAACGCCTTCATCGCTTCTTTCTGGAGCGGAATGTCACCCTTCATGGCGCGGCGTAGGATGATGCCCGGAATAAGCAGGCGGTTGATCTCGTTGGTTCCTTCCCAGATGCGGTTGATGCGTTCGTCACGATAATAACTTTCTGCGGCGTATTCCTGAATGAAGCCGTAGCCGCCGTGAATCTGGACAACCGAGTCAACGGTGTCCGCCAGCATCTCGCTGCAGAACACCTTGGTTATGGCACACTCAACGGAATACTCTTCAATTCCGGCCTGATAGGTTTCATAGTAGTTTTCTGTATCTTTCGAAACGGTGGCGAGCCGGTTATCGATCAGGCCAGCCAGGCGGTAGACGACCGATTCCGAAGCAAAAACAGCGGCGCTCATATCGGCGATTTTTTCCTGGATGGCTCCGAAAGTGCCGATGGTGACGCCAAATGCCTTACGCTCATTGGCATACTTGATACCGGTGGTTAGAGCCGTTTTTGCAGCGCCGGTTGCTCCGGCACCCAGCTTGAAACGTCCCACATTGAGGACGTTGAAAGCAATTTTGTGCCCCTTGCCGATCTCGCCCAGCAGGTTTTCAACCGGCACCTTTGCATCTTCCAGAATGATCTGGGTGGTGGAGGAACCCCTGACTCCCATCTTGTTCTCTTCCGGTCCGACACTTAAGCCCTCGGTTGTGCGTTCCACCAGAAACCCGGTAAAGTGCTGTTTGTCGATTTTGGCAAACACGGTGTAAAGATTGGCAATGCCGCCGTTGGTGATGAACTGCTTGGTGCCGTTCAGGATATAATGTTTACCGTCGGCCGAAAGTGTGGCGGTTGCCGAAGCCCCCAGCGCATCGCTTCCCGAGCCCGGCTCGGTAAGGCAGTAGGCGGCAATCCACTCGCCGGAAATGATTTTTCCGAGGTATCTCTCTTTCTGATCTTTTGTGCCGTAATAGACCAGTGGCAGGGTTCCGATGCCGGTGTGGGCAGAATACGTCACAGAGAATGAACCTGCCTGGGACAGCTTTTCCGCAGCCAGCATGCTGGTTGCCTTGTCCAGTTCCAGTCCGCCGTATTCCTCCGGGGCATCGATCATCAGTAGACCGAGTTCGCCGCATTTCTTCATCAGTTCCACGGTCAGCGGAAGATCGTGATGCTCGATTGCGTCACGATGCGGCATAACTTCATTCAGAACGAATTGCTCAGTCGTGTCGCCGATCTGTTTCTGCTCGTCTGTAAAATCTTCAGGGGTAAAAATGTCATTTCTGTCAGCTTCGGTAATCAGGTATTCTGCGCCTTTGAAAAGTTTTGCAGCCATTGTGTCACCTCGTATTGGGAATGGTAATGGTTCATTTTCATAACTCCCCCAGCCCCCTCTTATCTTAAGAGGGGGTAATAGGCTCCTCCCCTTAGTGTAAGGGGAGGCGGGGGAGGGGTTACTACATCTTCTCAAAAATCCCTGCCGCCCCCATGCCGCCACCGATACACATGGAGACTATGCCGTAGCGGGTATCGGTGCGCTGCATTTCCTGGAGAATGCTGGCGGTCAGCTTGGCTCCGGTGCAACCGAGCGGGTGACCAAGCGCAATCGCTCCGCCATTAACGTTGACTCGTGCCGGATCAATGCCCAACTCCTTGACGCAGGCCAGGGATTGGGCGGCGAAGGCCTCGTTCAGCTCGATCAGGCCGATGTCGTCCAGCTTCAAGCCGGCCATTTTCAGCGCCGCCGGAATGGCAGCCACCGGGCCGATACCCATTACTTCCGGCGCTACTCCCTTAACGGCGAACGAGACGAAACGGGCCAGCGCTTTTTTGCCGATTTTATTGAGGTACTCCTCTGAAACGACCAGGACTGCTGCGGCGCCATCGGTCATCTGGGAAGCGTTACCGGCGGTTACCGTGCCGGTGGCCTTGAAGGCCGGTTTCAGCTTGCCCAGACCGGACGCGGTCGTGTCGCTCCGGACGCCGTCATCAGTATCAACCATCTCTTTGCTGCGCTTCATTTTACCGCCCATCAGGACACAGTTTTCTATCTCTACCGGAATAATTTCATCCTTGAACCTACCTGCGGCGATCGCTGCTGCGGCTTTGGTATGGCTGGCTGCCGCAAAAGTGTCCTGCTGCTCGCGAGTGATGCCGTATTTGTCGGCAACCAGTTCGGCGGTGATACCCATTGAGGCGAACGATTCCGGCCAGCTGGCCACCAACGACGGGTTGGCGCTGTATTTGCTGCCACCCATCGGAATCATACTCATGCTTTCGGCACCGCCGGCAATAATGCAGTCGGCACAACCGGCCATGATCCGTTCTGCCGCAGTAGCAATGGTTTGCAGGCCGGAGGAGCAGAAACGGTTGACCGTCTGGGCCGGCACTTCAACCGGAACTCCGGCTTTCATGGCCGCTACGCGGGCGAAGTTCATGCCCTGTTCACCTTCGGGGAAGGCGCAGCCGATAATGATATCCTCAACATCGTGCGGGTCGATGCCGGTTCTTTCCAGCAAACCCTTGATGGCCGCCGCCGCCAGATCATCAGGGCGGACATCCTTCAGTTTTCCTTTTTTTGCGCGGCAGCCGGGGGTGCGGTAGGCGGCCAGGATATATGCGTTTCTCATTTGGAATCCTCCGTATGTTTTATTGTTGTATTCCCACCGTAACCCCTCCCGTCCTCCCCTTAACGTAAGGGGAGGTGACTCTTGCGTTCCCCCTCTTAGTTAAGAGGGGGACAGGGGGGAGTTACTCCTTAGTTTCTCAACGGTTTCCCCTTTTTCAGCATGTGCTGGATGCGTTCCAGGGTTTTCTTCTGGCCGCAGAGCCGTACGAACGCTTCACGTTCCAAGTCGAGCAGATACTCTTCGGTGATCAGGGTTCCGGCCGGGACATCGCCGCCGGTGATTACATCGGCAACCATGCCGGCCAGGTACTGATCGTATTCGGAGATAAAACCGCCCTGCTGCATATTCCAGAGCTGTGATTTGATGCTGGCCGCAACGCTACGTCCTGGTGCTTTCAGATCGGTTAGCGGCTTTCCGGGACGATAATTAGCGGCCAGCGAGATCGCTTTCAGTTTGGCGTCATGAATGCGTTTGTCGATATCCATCGTTATCGCATCGCCCTGACGCATGAAACCCATCGGGCCAAGTTCGGCAGCCGACATACTGACCTTTGCCATGGCGATATTCATGAAATTCTTGAAGATGAACGGGGTTGCGTCAATGTCATATTCTTCGGCCAGCTTGATGGCGCGAATCGCCATCTCCTTGGTACCGCCACCGGCCGGAAGCAGGCCGACGCCAAGCTCAACCAGGCCCATGTAGGTTTCGGCGTGGGGAATGATGGCATCAGAGTGCAGACATGTTTCACAACCGCCTCCCATGACAAGGTTATGAGGTGCTGCCACCACCGGGATTTTTGAATACTTGATCGCCATCATCGCCTTCTGGAAGCCCTTGACCGTCATGGCAATCTCGTCGAACGCCCCTTCGGCCACCGCCATAGCCAGCAGCATCAGGTTGGCACCGGCCGAGAACATCTGCCCTTCGTTGGCAATGACCAAACCGACCCCTTCATCTTCGGTGCGCTTGATGGCCTTGTGCACCATAGAGAGGATTTCGCCGCCGATGGCGTTCATCTTGGTGTGGAACTCAAGGCAGAATACGCCGTCACCCATATCGATAACCGATGCACCGCTGTTCTTCTCAGCAACTCTGTTGTTTCTCTTAAGGAGAGAGAGGCTGATGTGAGTCGGTTTCTGCGGCACTTCGTGATAGGTGCCGTCCTGAATGCCGTAATAGTACGTGCGGCCATTTTCAAATTTATAGAAGCATTCAATTGATTTGAGTCCTGACGGTACCGCTGCTCCATCCTTCTCAGCCCGCTCCACGAAGTAGGCTACGCCGATCGCGTCCAGCATCTCGAACGGACCCAGTTCCCAGTTGAATCCCCATTTCATGGCATTGTCAATATTGACGATGTCGTCGGCAATTTCGGGAATCCGGTTGAAGGTGTAGATCAGCGTATCGCGCATATTGGTCCAGGCAAATTGGGCTGCCTTGTCATTACCGGTTACGACCGCTTTGAGGCGCCTCGCAGGATCATCGATTGATTTTGCAGCTTCGATCGAGGCGAACTTGGGGCGTTGTGACGGCAGATATTCACCTGTCTTGTAATCATAATAGAAAAACTCCTGCCCCTTTTCCCCTTTGACTTTCTTGAAGAAGCCCTGCCTGCTCTTGTTCCCCAGCAGCCCTTTTGTCACCATCTCCTTTATGAAGTCGGGGAATTTAAAGATGTCGCGCTGTTCATCGTTGACCAGCAGATCGTAGGAGTTTCCGGCGACATGCTGCAATGTATCGATGCCGACCAGATCCCCGGTGCGGAAAGCGGCACTCTTGGGGCGGGCAGTGGCCGGCCCGGCAATGGCGTCAACCTCCTCCACAGTCATATCGAACTCCATCATGGATCGCACGCAGTTGCAGATGGCGTAGACTCCGATGCGGTTGGCTATGAAATTGGGCGTATCCTTGGCGTAGACAATCCCCTTGCCAAGCCGTTTGGAGATGAAGTCGGCCATAAAGGCGGTGACGGCGGGATCCGTTGCTGAACAGGATACGATCTCCAGCAGGCGCATGTAACGCGGAGGATTAAAAAAGTGCGTAACCAGAAAGTTTTTGCGCACCTGTTCCGGCAGACATTCAGCCATCTCGTTGACTGACAGGCCGCTGGTATTGGTGGAGAGGATTGCGCCGTCTTTGAGGTTCGGAACGACTTTCTCGCTAAAGAGTTTTTTCTTGATGGCCATGTTTTCAATAACAACCTCGACCACCCAGTCGCACTCCTTGAGTTTCGGTATATCATCGTCAAAATTGCCGACCTCGATGTTGCCCGCATACCCCGGCAGGAAGAATGGTGCCGGCTTCATCTTCATCAACCCGTCACGCCCGGCAGAGGCGATGCGGTTGCGTACTCTGCTGTCAGCGGTGGTAAGGCCTGCCGCCGTCTCGGCCTCGTTCGGTTCCCGTGGCACGATATCAAGCAGAAGCACCTGAATGCCTGCGTTGGCAAGATGCGCAGCAATGGTTGCTCCCATTACCCCCGCTCCCAGAACTGCTACCTTGTTAATCTGTTTCATCTACGTTCCTCCCGGATGGTATTAATTACTGTGATCGGTGTACAAATCCTCTATGCGATGCTTGTATTTTTCATAAATAACTTTACGTCTCAATTTCAGCGTCGGGGTTAATTCTCCGCCTTCAATCGAGAACTCATGGGGCAGCAATACGAACTTCTTGATAGTCTCATATGGTGCAAGATGACTGTTGACGTCTGCGAGTCGCTGCTCGAACAATTTGTGAATCTGCTCATTCATTACAAGATCCTCCATTTCGAAATAATGGAGATTATGTTCTTTGGCAAATTCCAGCATTCTTTCCAAATTGGGCACAATCAGGGCAGTAATATATGGTTTGCGATCGCCGTACACAAAAGCCGAAGAGACGTACTTGATCATCTTCAGTTCATTCTCGATCGGCTGGGGAGCGATGTTTTTGCCACCAGCGGTAATGATGAGCTCTTTTTTACGATCGGTGATAAATACGAAGCCATCATCGATATGCCCGATGTCACCGGTCTTGAACCAGCCGTCCTGCATTACTTCCGCAGTGGCAACCGGGTCATTGTAATAGCCAAGCATGATCTGCGGGCCACGTACCAGTATTTCTCCGTCGTCGGCAATTTTAAATTCCGTCTGTGGCAGCGCGAAGCCAACTGAGCCAAATCGGATGTGGTCAAAATTATTAAAGCAGAGCGCCGGGCTGGTTTCGGTCAGCCCGTAACCCTCAAAAATGGGGATACCGATAACCCAGAAAAATTCGTTAATAGTTTTGTCCAACGGCGCTCCGCCGGAGCAGAATACTTTCATCCTGCCGCCGAATTTTGCCCGCACCTTACTGAAAACAAGCTTGTCTGCAAGTGCATATTTCATATTGAGTAACGAGGACGGCTGCTTATTCAAGTACGTTGCGGCAACGTACTGTTTGCCGACCTCAACCGCCCAGTGGAAAAGAGCTTTCTTGGCTGATGACATCTGGTGGGCGTTCTCAAAAATCCGGTGATAAATCTTTTCAAACAGACGCGGTACGCTCACCATTACGGTCGGCTGTATCTCCAGCATATTGTCCGGCACTTTTTCTATGCTGTCGGCAAAGGCCATCAGAGCCCCGTTGCGAATCGTCATATAGTAGCCGGCAGTCCGCTCAAGAATGTGACTCAGGGGGAGAAAGCTGAGCAGGACGTCGTCGTCGGTTATCACACCACCTTGTTCCGTCAGGTACTGGGTGTTTGTTAAAATGTTATTATGCGAAAGCATGACCCCTTTGGGCACACCGGTGGTGCCAGAAGTATAGATCAACGTCAGCATATCGGATGGTTTGATTCTGTCGATTTTCGCTTCAATTTCCCATTTCTCTTCTGCACTGATAGGCGAATCTATTTCGGAAAGCTGGTAGAAGGTGGTGACCGGCAGTCTCGGATCCCCCAGAAAGCGTTCGAAAGAGACAACCAGCTCCAGTTCCGGCATCGCCTCCCTGACTTTGAGCAGTTTTGCGTACTGGAATTTACCGGACACAAACACAATTTTAGCGCCCGAATGATTGATCGTATATTCGATCTGTTCAGGTGTGTTGGTCGGATAAATCGGCACCGTCACGCAGCCGCAGCACAGAATTCCCATGTCGGCAATAACCCATCCGGCACGGTTCTCCGAGAGAATGGCGATACGGTCTCCCTGCTTGACACCGATTTTGCCCAATCCCCTGGCAATCATTAATGCACGTTCATAGTAGGCGGCGTAGGTAAGTGTAACAAACTCGCCCTGTTTGCGGTATTTGAGGGCCAGCCTGGTGCCAATTTTTTCTGCATTACTCCTGAGTATGTCTGGTACGGAGTTGTATGTCGGGCTCACGCTTTCACCTCCCATGATTCCTTTTGAATCAGGCTACATATACTTAACGTTCATGTCAAGTATAATTTTATTCTATTTTGCGCTCTTATAAATTTTTATCTGCAAAAATATTTTTGCTGTAATCTCTGTTGCATAGTCTGGACTATTGTTACATATTCCCATTCGAGCGCTAAGTAGCAGGACTGTGCACGTGCAGTGGTTACTATTATTTTGATAAATCACTGGTTTTACAATGGAGACGGTGCCGGGCAATTGTTTTTAACTCACTGTAGTTACACCATAATTCATAAACACTCGAAAGATGTTCCGTACCATTCGGTGTTCTGTTGCCTAAAGCTATATTTGATGATTTATTTAGTTTGGCCAGGCATATTATGTTCTTGACATGTAGGTTAAGGTGTCATAGGTTGTCGAAAAATACTGTTCTAAAATATAGCATACAGATTGATAACGGAGCATTATCATGTCAAAATGTCTACGAAGTCACATATTGTCAATGAGAGTCAACAGTGAAGAATGGGGGGTGATCCAAAACTGTGCGGCACGTGGTGGTACACGTGTATCAACAATCATGAGAGATGCACTGCGATTGTACTTGCGGCGAAGCGTAGAACACACATACGGAAAGGAGTTCTGAAATGAAAAACAAATTGTTTCTGGTTGGTTTCTTGGCGACTCTGGCGGGTACCGCCACTCTGGTTCAGGCGGCCGGACTGAAAGTAAACGAGCAGGGAGCCAAGGCAATGGCGATGGGGAACGCCTTTGTTGCACAGGCAGACGATCCCACCGCCCTGTTCTACAACCCTGCGGGGATCGCCTTCTTAAAAGGCACCCAGGTCAATCTCGGCTCCACGACTATCTTTGTACCCTCAACAACGTTTGACGGCACGGCTCCACTCAGTGGTAACGCACCGGTTGGTGTCGGCACCACCTACGTGAGCGAAAAAGCCAAAAAAGACATTTTTATTGCCCCGACTTTTTATGCCACCCACTCTTTTGAGGGGGCACCAGTTACCCTCGGATTTGGCGTAAATGCCATCTATCCTCTGGCAAAAAGCTGGGATGACAGCAGCGTTTTTCGCGCTGAGGTGATGAACATAGCGGTCAAACCGATAAACTTTCAACCGACGATTGCCTACCGGTTTGACAATTACAATCTTTCTATCGCGGCCGGACTTGACATCGCCTATGCAATCGTGACGATGCAGAAAATGGCCTACGCTTCTGATCCGAAAACAGCCAATTCCGCCTACGAACTTGGCAATATGGGGCTTGACGGAACGGCTACCGATGTTGGCTACAATCTGGGGCTGACATGGAAACCGTTGCCGAACCTCACATTCGGCGTTGCCTACCGAAGCGAGATCGAACTTAAGGTCAAGGGCAACGCCAACTATGTTCCGACGACCCCGGCCGGTTATGACATTATCGGCATGACGACCAACGCGACTTCTCCGTATTCAAGATCCCGGTCTGTCTCAAATGTTTCAACAGACATTACGCTCCCGGCAAGTCTGGGGCTGGGCGTCGCCTGGAAGCCGATTGAGCAGCTTACTCTGGAATTTGATGCTGAGTGGACCGGGTGGAGTTCAATGAAAAAACTTGAATTCCAATTTGAAGGTTCGCAATTTTCCAATTTCAATAACAAGCCGAAGCCGCTTAACTGGAAAGATGTCTGGTGCTACAAACTCGGCGGCCAGTATGCATTGTCAAAGCATCTTGATCTGAGAGCCGGGTATATGTATGACATTAACCCGATTCCTGATTCAACCATCGGCCCGGTACTCCCGGACGCAGATCGCCACAGCTTCAGCGTTGGACAGGGTTTTCACAACGACAGGTTTTCCCTTGATCTGGCCTACATGTGGACCCATTTTGTTGCCAGAGCGGTTCACAATCAGGATATGACGGCACTGACAGGCGCCAACGGCACTTACAAGAGCGACGTTCACCTTTTTGGCGGTTCAATTACAGTCAAATTCTGAGACCAGAAAATTATGAACCTATGATTCGAAGAATATGGACACTACAAACATTTACAAGAGAGGTGACGCTATGAATACACGTATTATGCGACTTCTGTTATATCTCGGCTTCATACTGGTGACAGGCTGTTCCAGTTCGGATCCTTCAGGAACCAACAGTTCCAACAATATCGACGGTAATGCCGCAATTTTCAATCCTTCAACAGGAGATGTGCCGTTGCCGAACGTTCTGGCCACAGCAACAGCAAAAGATCCGCTGACCCAGTATGTCGATGCCAGCGGTGCCGTTGTTGCCCGTCCGGCCAATACTCCAATGAACCCACCGGAAGCACTGGCATATATCAACAATTACGAAGTTGCATCGAGCAACGCCGTCTCAGGCCTGAACGCACCGATATATATCCGTTTTACCAGACCGGTTGATGCCGCCACCGTAACTGCTGCCAATGTCAAGGTATTCCAGCTGACTCCGGACAGCGCCAGCAGTTCAAGCCCCGAGAACAATCGTCTTGGCTTCACCGATGTTTCAGCTCTGTTTACCTTTAAATATGCAGCCGGCAGTACCGACCTGTTTCTCTTTCCCAAGTTCCCTCTTTCACCGGCCACGCGCTATATGTATCTCGTAACGAACAGGGTGCTGGATGCCGCCAGCGGCAAACCGGTCGTCAGCTCATCCTATTTCGAGATACTTAAATCCAAATTTGAACTTGTTGGCCCCTTTGCTGGGCTGGAGGCTATCCGTGCCAACGCCATGAGCGGCGTTGCCATCAAGTTTTCCGGATATGCCAAAGTACTTGATGATCTGATTGCAGCCTCCGAAACTACTACGATTAAAAGCCGCAATGATGTGGCACTTCTGGGGCGTTTCATAACCTCCGGCGCAGGATTTGTTTCCAAAGATGCTGTTGGCACCATGATACCGGTTGAAAGCGCTCTGCGGGCCTTTGCAGCAGGTTCAACCCTGGGTGGCCTGACGGGAAAAACCTGGTTCAATCCGACTGATGCCGCAGCAAATCTGAACAAAGTGGATGTGACCTCCCCGACCGGCCTGACTCCGGCAGCATACTGGGCCGCAGCCGGGGCCGGCAGCGCTCCGGTATCGGTGGCACGTGTCGTAACCGGCGCAATCAACAGTGCCGAACTCTCCATCGATCCGGTTGTGGCAAAAGCTTACGCAGCATCCATGGATCTATCCGCTGCCCCTGGCGCCTACAATCCGGCTGCCGGTGTCGTACAATCATTTCGCGATACTAACGGCAATTTAACCGGTTTTTTCCACAAAAAATCCAAAGTTCCATTCGTGCTGGTCGCCCCATCGACTCCGAGCGGCAAAGTTGTTATTTTCCAGCACGGCATCACCGGTCAGAAAGAACATATCGTTGCCGTTGCGGGATCGTTGACGGCTGCAGGCTACACGGTTGTTGCAATCGATCTGCCACTTCATGGAGCACTTTCTCCTGCTAACGCACTTGCTACGGGAGACAGTACTACGGCAATTGCACAGAAACAGGCCCTCTGGGGGCAGGATTTCATGGCAGTCGGGGCACCGTTGGCAACACGATCAAATGTCCAGCAGGCTGCCTTTAACCTGAATAGGCTTGAACTCACCATGAGAACGGGCGGTTTTGCGGCACTGGGAGTCGTTCCGCCAGCACCGCCGGAAAGCATCGATATTAAGTACGCCGGCCTCAGTCTCGGGTCAATTGTCGGAGCCTACTATCTGGCCGGCAACACCACGCTCTCAACTACCGGAGCACCCTATACACAGACCAGCTTGAACGCCGATATGAAAGGGTTCCTGAGTGTTCCCGGGGGACGTCTGGCTTACCTGTTGCAGAACAGTCCCGCTTTCAGTACCAGCATAAACGCCGGGTTGGCAGCAAAGGGTATTGAGGCAGGGACTCCTACCTATAACAATTTCTTCCTGGTAACCCAGAGTATCGTCGATACAATTGACCCGGCGACAATGACGACGCCGCTTGCAGCCGGACTCTCCTCGCGTCTCTCAGGGCGTATCGCAGTTCAGGAAGCGGCTGGGGACCTGGTTATTCCCAACGAAAATACACGTTACTTCGGCAATGCCCTGGGCGGCCGTGAGATACTCGGTTCTGCTGCGGCCACAGTGGCTCCTGGATTCAAGCAGCTGGGCTATCGCGGCGCCGCCGCAGCTCGCATTCCATCATCGTTCATGTTTACCCTGAAAGCCGGCGTGCCGGCACCAAAAGTGGACTTCGCTGCAGCCAGCAACAGTCCTGACGCGACGACACCGGTTGAAGGGTATTTCCAGTTTGACCAGGCGGAGATTCACCACAGCTTCCTGATCAATCCCAAAACCGTTACCGGAGGAGCACCTACGGCTGCAACAGTTGCCAATACGACATTTGCCCAAACGCAGATGGTCAACTACCTGTTGCGGGGGATAATTGTTGATCCCACTCCGGCCGGCGTAGCTAAGCTGGCGGAAGGGATTCAGGTGCCGCCAATCAGCTATGATTTACGGTTCCCGGATGCTCTGAATATACTGGGGTACTAGGCTGGTCAGTACCATGCCGCACGACAGAAGGCGGGGCTTCGGCCCCGCCTTTTCTAACTGAAAAAGATCGCATACAGGGGGGAAACAGATGCAGGATGAAATTTTCAGCACCTTGCAGGAACGCTATCAAAAAGGTGTTTTTACCGTGCCAACGACATTTTATTTTTCTATCGACGATATGAAAAAGACGGTGACACTCGACGCCGAGCAGTGCCTGATCGAGGACGGAAAAACGGTGGAAGATGCAGATTGTGTCTGCAAAACCAGCGCGGAGATGTTTGACAAAATCTGGAATGAAGGCTACCGGCCGGGGATCATGGATTTTATGGGTGGGGCTATCAAGTCTAATGCCCCACAGTTGTTGCAGCAACTGCTGGCAGCTTTTGGCAAGTAGACTCAAAGTTTAACGGTCTAAATACAGATCAAAAACCAGCTTTTGAGTCCAATAAACGCAAGGCGTTTTCAAATCAGCTTTTTGCCGGCGCAATCTTCCCACTCATTGCGGGAAATTGAGAGAAAAAGATCGGCAATGGAAGGATCAAACTGCGAACCACGATGTTTGATCACTTCTTTCGACACGGCATCAAAGGGGAGCGCCCTGCGATAGGGGCGGTCTGAAGTCATGGCGTCAAGGGTGTCCACCAGTGAGAATATGCGTGCCCCGACCGGGATCTGTTCACCTTTGAGCTGTTTGGGGTAGCCGTTGCCGTCGTAGCGCTCATGATGGCTGAGGATGATCTCTGCCGGTGCCTTCAGAAACTTTATCTCCGACAGAATTGCATACCCAACCTGGGGATGGCGGCGCATTTCGATCCATTCGTTATCATCAAGCTGTCCCGGCTTCAACAATATCGTATCAGAAATCCCGATCTTCCCGATGTCGTGCAGCAGTGCCCCTTTGCCAAGTTCCTCAAGCGCTCTGTCCCGTATCCCCATTTTCTCAGCAATCAGAACGGTGTACTTCATAACGCGTTCCGAATGTGAGCCGACCTCCTTCTCACGGGCATCCAGCGCCTTTACCAGCGCACTCAGGGTATTGTCGTAAGCGTGGGAAAGCTCGTTCATGGTCTTGCGGATCTTTTCGGTCTGCTCCATGACCTTGAACTCAAGACTGACCTGATAATTTTTTCTCTCGATGGCGAGGCAGCGCCGTTCAAGCAGGTTGCGCACGGTCAGCACGACCCGGTTGATGCCGAAGGGTTTGGTGATGTAATCGTCGGCGCCCAGATGGATGCATTCCATGGCGGTGTTCATGTCCGAGAGACCGGTGATCATCAGAACCGCTATCTCCGGGTCAACTTTTTTAAGGTCGCGCAGTAGCTCAACACCGCTTCTTCCCGGCATCATAATGTCTGAAATCACGAGGTCAACGGCCTGTTCTCCCAGTATCTCAAAGGCTTCGTCAACATTAGCCGCCTGGTGGCAGATGTAGTTTTCCTGCAGCAAAGCCGAAGACAGCAGCCCCCGGATCATCTCTTCGTCGTCAACAATCAGGATCTGTTCCTTCATTGCGGCTCTTCTCCTGGTGGTTTCATCGTGCTGTACAGGCTATCGTGAACCAGTTTGACGAGTTCCCCGGGACTGAAGGGTTTAATCATGAAATGCAGGAACTCATCGGGAAAATCAATGTCGCGCAGCTTTTCATCGGAATAGCCTGACATGAACAGCACCTTAAGGTCGGGGCGTTTCAACAGCATGATTTTGACCATTTCGGGTCCGGTCATATCGGGCATCATGACATCGGATATAAGCAGGTCCAATTTCTCGCCGTACCGATCAAACAATTTCAAAGCAGCAAGGGGGCCACTGGCCGTAAGAACCGTGTATCCCCGACTTCTGAGGGTTACTGCCGCCAGGTCAAGAACCGACAGCTCATCCTCGACAACCAGGATGAATCCGTCCACGTCGGCATGCATCTGCGTGTCGGGAACCTCCAGTTCTGCAGATGGGAGGTTTTCGACGTCCGGTAGGCGTGGCAGGTAGACACGGAACTCGGAACCGATACCCACATCGCTGAGAACCTGGATGTAGCCATTGTTTTGCTTGACGATGCCATAGACTGTCGAAAGGCCGAGTCCGGTGCCGGATTCGTCCTTGGTGGTGAAAAACGGTTCGAATATGCGGGTGATGACCTCCTGCGTCATACCCATCCCGCTGTCATGGACGGAAATAAGTGCGTATTCACCTTCAAGCGAGCCCTGATTGCGCCTGACGAAACTGGCATCAATGGTATGGTTTTCGGTTGTGATAGTGATCGTTCCCCCCCGAGGCATGGCATCACGGGCATTAATGACCAGATTCATGATGATCTGTTCAATCTGACTCGGATCAGCCTTGATCTGGCCGATATCTGCGGCCAGGTTGGTAGACAGGACGATGTGCTCACCGATTAGACGGCTAAGAATCTTGTGGAGGCCGGCGATGAAGGAATTGACGTTCAAGGGCTGGGGTGCAAGTATCTGGCGGCGGCCGAACGCAAGCAGTTGACGGATAAGTGTTGTTGCTCTTTCGCTGGCGTTGATCACCTGCTCGATATCTCTTCGGACCGGATCTTCCGAACCGAGTTTTTGTGAAGCGAGGGTGCTGTAGCCGGAAATAACGGTCAGCAGGTTGTTGAAATCATGGGCGATCCCACCGGCGAGCTGGCCGATGGCTTCCATTTTCTGGGACTGGCGTACCTGATCGAGCGTTGCCTTGCGGATTGTCTCGGCACGGGCTGCCGATATAGCCAGAGCGCAGGAGGTGAGAAAAGTTTCAAAATCCTGAAAATCCTCGTCCCGATATCCCTCTTCATTGTTTCCCAGGCCAATCATTCCTATCACGGTAGCGCCGACACGCAGGGGGAAGCCGGCAAATGTACTGACAGCGGGGGAGCAGATTCTGCACGAACAGTTTTTCCAGGGGTTTTCGTCCGCTCTGTTAACGATAACGGTGCGATTCTCAAGCATCGGAGCCATGAACAGCGATGCGTGGAGCGGCACTTCATAGTGCCCGTTTCTCTGGATTTCGTATTGGATATCCTTGAAGGCGGTTACATTTTCCGACGAGCAGAGCGATGTAGTTGAGAGCGCCAGCACCCCGGCGCTGCCATTCGGTAACAGTTCGTAAATGATACCGAGCGGAGAGGAGCTGAGGGTCATACAAGTTTCAAGTATGATTGCAGACATTTGGGGGAGGTCGTTGTTTTCAATGAAATGAAGATTGGCGGAGTTGATCGATTCAATGAGTTTCAAGCGTCGGAGCTGGTGTTCTTCTGCGTAACGCTGGGCAGTTATATCTTCTGCAACTTTGATGAAGTGGGTAATTACGCCATCAGCTCCTTTTATCGGAGATATGGCCGCCCGCTCGAGGTAGAAGCTCTCATCTTTACGTCGGTTGAAAAACTCCCCTTTCCATTCGGAACCGGCAAGCAGTGTATCCCATAAACGCCCATAAAATGCCGCTGACATGCGCCCCGATTTGAGGAGCGTCATTGTCCGCCCGACTGCTTCATCTTCGGTAAAACCGGTTACATTGCAGAAGGCAGGATTTACATATTCGATGACACCGCTGCAATCGGTAATGACGAGCAGGCCGGCTCCGATTTCTGCTGCGCGGTAAAATTTACGCAGTTCCGTTTCAGCAAACTGTCCAACGACATCTAATATAATGTTTTCCTGGCTCATTTCTGTATTCGTTCTCGTGATGTTCTCTGGATTATAGATATGTGGCCGACTGATTTCAATAAATTGAGTTGCTGCTTTGTACCATCCAATTGCAATGTTTTCAAGCGGGATAAGCTGTGGTACACTCCCCACACGATGCTAGATTGATTATACCGCCGGTTTCCGGGCGGAGCCACGCACAACTTTTCGGAGATCATCATGATAAAAATGATAATGCTGGTGGTGTTTGTAGCTCTTCAACTACAGCCTGTCAAGGCGCTCGCGGCAGATGACGGACGTGCTTTCACCCAGAAGACTTTTGTGCAGGCGATGTTCAAACAGTTCCTCTGGGAAGAGGGGCTTCCTGAAAAACCGGCTGACCGCGATTACCTGCAGATTCTGGGGGGAAAACGGATGTTTCGTTATGAAGCGGAAGTAGCTTACAACGAAAAGACCGATCGGGTCTCTGTGAACAGATCGGGGTTGTTTGGCCCGTTCACCGGTACAGGATGGCTGGTGGGGGTTTCCGACAGGACAGCCGTTCATTTTACCATCCTGCTCCCCATTGCCGGTGAGTACTCTCTCAGGGCAGTAATCAAAGGGAACGGTTTTGTGTGGAATATCGGGGACAGGAAGTTTCCGGCTGATTCTGGCGTGCAGAGTTTTCGCGAAGTGGAGATCGGGAGGCTTTCTCTGAAAGCCGGAACAGTCAAGCTGGATGTCTCAGTTCCTCCCGAGGGTGCAATAGATTCTTTCGTCCTGATAGCGCCCGACTACCTGCCGATTAAACCGCTCAAAGGATGGCGTTTTAAAGAGAATCTGACGGCCGCCAGCCTGGCAGAAATCGCGATTTCGATGGCCAATCTCCAGACGCGCCTGCCGATGGCATCAACCGGTAAATCCGTTATTATTTCTGCGGCCGAGGTTGCACAGTTTGCTGCCGATGTCCAGAGGACAAACAGCGGCTATCTTGGCGCATTCACATCGCAGCAGTGGTTGCGGGCAGATTTTCGTGGTGCCACGATTCAGATTCCGCTCCGGGTTGAAGAAACCGGCTTCTATGAAATTGCGATGAATGTCCTGGGGGAAGCTATTGCGGGCACCGTCAATGACGTCCCGTTCCGGTTTGAAGCCAAGCCGTATCTTGAGCCGGTCGCTCTCGGCATTTTTCGTCTGGAGGAGGGTGACAACCGGATAACGCTCAATCTCCCGCCTATGGGGGGTGTTGATACAGTTACTCTGATACGGAAAAGTACCTCTGTCGACGATATGCTCAAGCTGTCTGAAGTAAAGGGGCCGGCCGGTCGACCGATAGCTGCAGATGAAGCCCGTTCATTTCTCAGCACGCTTAAGGAACGTTATTCGGTTCGTAAGTAATTCTCCGTCATGAGCCGCCAGTGGCCAATTTTGATACCGTTCGTGTCGATGGCCGCCGGTCTTGCCCTCTCAGCGCACACGGACTACTGTTGTACATCACTGACCCTCGCTGCAGGATTTGTCTGTCTGCTGCTGTCCTGTCTCCTTAGAAATTCTCTTGTTTTTTCAGGTTGTGTGGCGGTTTTCTTTTTCATCTGGGGGATGACGTCGCTCGCCCCCTGGCTTTCACCTGACGCAGCTTCCATTTCAATCCGCAGCTATGCTTCAGATTCTCCCCTGGTAGTAGAGGGAATCGTTGCAGGGAGACCAGTGGCCTCTCCGGATGGTGGACGTATTGCGATCAAAGTTGAGCGGCTGTTCTTTAATAAACGTCACGAACCTGTGCGCGGCAATTTACTTCTGTATGTAGCCGGCGGCGACATAACGCTGGAGCGGGGCGACAGAATACGGTTCTCCTCCCGAATACACATTCCCCGCCTCCTCGGTCTGCCGGGTGAGTTCGACTACCCCCGCTTCCTTGCATTTCAGGCGATTTCAGTTACCGGTCGGGTTGTGTCGCAGCAGGATATCGTTCTTATCAGGGGGGCAGCGGAGGAGTCTGTTCAGCGCAGGATTGATCGTGCCGCCCGACTGCTCGGTGATGCAATCCGGTCAGCTTTTCCCAATCAGAATACTTCATCCGTACTCGGTGCACTCTTAATCGGCGATCAGAAACGGATTCCACAGCCGCTTGCTGATGCCTACAGCAGAGCGGGAGTCAATCATATCCTGTCGATTTCCGGCTTTCATGTTGGAATCCTGGCCACAGTCATCACATTCATCGTCTGGCACCTGCTAAAACTCTCCTCCTTCCTGGCGCTGCACTTCAATCTTCGCCGTTCGGTACTGCTGCTCGCGCTCCCCGTGATGCTGGCGTATCTTTTTCTTACCGGGGCGGCCCCTGCCACCGCCCGCTCGGTCATCATGCTGGCGGTCTGCGTACTGGCCCTTTACGCGGAGCGGGAAAGTGACCCGGTCAATACTCTTCTTCTGGCAGCGTTTTTGCTGATCAGCATCAATCCGCCGACGCTCTTCGATGTTTCGTTTCAATTGTCATTCATATCGCTGTGGGGACTGGTAATTGCCGTGCCGCCGGTTCTGCAGCTGTTTCCCTCGGTTGCGTCTCCGTATGCGCGCGGGTTTCTGCAGTTTGTAACGGCTTCCGTTGTTGCGTCATCTGTTACGATGATCCCGGTACTCTTTATTTTTAAAGTGGCGTCGCTGAACGGGATAGTGACTAACTTTCTGATAGTGCCTCTGTTGGGCTACGGTGCTGTAATCGCCGGTTTTGCAGTGCTTCCGCTGTTGCTGGTGTTTCCTCACGCTGCACCGGCAGTGCTCTGGCCGGCGGCAACGATGGTTGAGGTGTCCAACCGGATCATCACGAGCTGTGCGTCGCTTCCGGTTATCCGTTTTCACGGGATCACCGCTGTTGATATGGCGTACTTTCTGGCCTTTCTCTGCTGCGTGACCTTTGTAAGAAGTACAGCGTGGCGTCGAATTCTGGCAGTTTGCATTCCGCTTGCCGCCCTGACAACTCATCTGGGCACATTACCCCGGGCCGACGGCAAACTGCATGTTACCATGCTGAGCGTCGGACAGGCCGAATCTATCCTGCTCCGTCTGCCCGACGGGTCATCAATGCTGGTTGATGGCGGCGGATATCTGCATGACACGGGAAACGATTTCGGGCAGAGGGTTCTTGCCCCGGCCCTGGGCGCCTTAGGCGTCGGGCGTGTTGACAGAATTATCGTAACCCATGAGCACCCCGATCATATCGGTGGACTGGCATTTATCATCCGTAATTTTCCGGTCGGTG
Source organism: Desulfuromonadales bacterium (assembly GCA_037129245.1). GTDB lineage: Bacteria > Desulfobacterota > Desulfuromonadia > Geobacterales > Pseudopelobacteraceae > JACRCG01. Next base: position 5,527 of record JBAXVE010000030.1, on the reverse strand, counting down.
AAATCTGGACTACCGAAGCTGGCGCTGCAGCAGCACTGTTTCGAGATGTCAGTGAAATTATTTCGAAGCAGAAAATTCTTCGGCGAACGCTCTCAGCCGGTGACACGATTACGCTACCCGGTGGCGTGCTGCTGCAGGTGCTTTCTCCGGGAAGGCGAGTGAACAATTCCACAGGTTACTCAGAAAAAAGTGTCAATGAGGATTCTCTCGTGTTTCGGCTGTCATATCGTGCATTCAGCATGCTTTTTACTGCCGATGCAGGTTTTGATGCCGAACGTCAGATCATCGAAACTGGCCGGGAACTCAGTTCTACAGTTCTGAAAATAGGGCATCACGGCAGCCGCTATTCCACTTCGGAGCCTTTCCTCGAACGCGTTCAACCACGCATGGCGTTGGTATCGGCAGGTTTCGGGAACCGCTTCGGCTTGCCGTCTCGCAGAACCCTTGACCTTCTGCAGACGAAGAACATTTCGCTGTACCGAACTGACCGTGATGGCACGCTTCAGATCGTCACCGATGGTGCCGGATGGAGCGTTTCAACGCCATATACGCCAAAATAGCGCACAATGCCTTTGACAGCGTTCGATAAAATCGGTACAACGGAAAAACAGTTTCAGATTTTCCACATGCGCGATCGGTTACCCGCTATGCATACAATTCTGCTGGTTGAAGATGACCGCTTTTTTCGCGAGATGTTCACGGCCCTCCTTGCGGCGGAGGGGTATCAGGTGGAAGCTGCCTCCTGCGGGGCCGAAGGGCTTTCAATGCTGGCCACGCGTCGCTATGCTCTCGTTGTTACTGACCTGGTCATGCCAGACATCAGCGGCCTTGAAATTCTTTCGCGGGTTCGCGAGAGTTATCCCACGGTCGATGTGATCGTTGTGACCGCCAACGCAGACCTTGAATCCGCCATTTTTGCCCTGAAACATGGTGCCCGAGATTACCTGCTCAAGCCGGTCAACCCCGATGAATTCAAGCATTCAGTTGCCCAGTGCATCCAGCAGCGCCGATTGCTCGACGAAAATGAAGAGTTGAAGAAAATGCTGGAGCTGTTTCAAACCAGCCAGGCCATAGCCGGCTGTCTTGATCTTGGACATGTGCAGCATCTGCTTGTCGATGCCCTGTCGCGCGAGGTAGGTGCCAGTCGCATTCTGGCCCTTTTCCCGATCGAAGGGAAATTGGAGCTTTTTGAAATAAAAGGGATGGCAATTGCTGCGGGAACCTCTATGGCGGAGGAGATCCTGGCGATATTGACGGATGGCCTCCCGGACCAGTTTACTATCAGAGAAGTGAGGTTTACTTCATCCGTTGAGGGGTGCAGTACCGCTTCACTGCTGCACCTGTGCAGTGGCGGCACTCATCGTGGTGTGGTCGTCCTGCTTCATGACCCTGACGTCCCCCCGCCTGACCTTGAGGCCCACAGCAAGAACATTGTCTTCCTGATGGAGCAGTTCAACCACGCTTTCCAAAATATTTCGACCGTTTCGGAAGCCAGGAATATGCTGTTTATCGATGATGTAAGCGGTCTGTTCAACCATCGCTATCTCGATATCGCTCTGGAACGGGAAATGAAACGGGTGGAGCGCTACGCATCCCATCTGGCGATTCTTTTCATTGATGTTGATGCCTTCAAGCAGGTCAACGACATACATGGCCATCTGGTCGGGAGTCAGGTTCTGGCGGAGTTCGGTGCGCTGTTGAAAAAATCGGTTCGTGATGTGGATATCGTGATCCGTTATGGAGGGGACGAGTACACAGTTATTCTCATCGAGACGAACTGCTCGACCGCCAGACTCGTTGCCGAACGTATCAGGAGACAGGTCGAGGAGCATCACTTCATGGTTGACGAGGGATATGACATCAGGTTGACCTGCAGTATCGGCTTTGCGTGCTGTCCCGACGACACCGCCACCAAGCAACAGTTGCTGGAGATGGCCGACCGAGCGATGTATGACAGCAAGGCCCATGGCAAAAACTGCGTTCAAAGGGTTGCGATTCCACAGTAACGGATTTCAATCAACTTATTTCCGGGCCTGCCGCATGCTGAACAGTCGGGGCGGGCCTTATTTTTGTGTTTGATAAGAGGTCTACATGTCTATTACGGCAATCAAAGGGTGCAATGACATTCTTCCGGCGGATTCCGGTAGATGGCATCATATCGAGCAATCTGCACGTCGGATTTTCGAACTGTTTGGATTCAGGGAAATCCGTGTCCCGGTGATGGAGAAAACGGAGCTGTTCTGCCGTTCGATCGGTGATGCCACCGATATCGTGGAGAAGGAGATGTACACCTTTACGGACAAGGGTGAGAACAGCGTTACCCTGCGCCCCGAGGGGACTGCCGGCGTCATGAGGGCTTTAATAGAGCACAAGCTGTATGCTGTCGACCCGATCTCACGGCTCTATTATCTGGGGCCGATGTTCCGCTATGAACGGCCGCAGAAAGGGCGCTACCGACAGTTTCACCAGATTGGCGCCGAAATTACCGGTACCCACGACCCGCTGGCTGATGCTCAGGTGTTGACCATGCTGGCGGCCTTCTTCCATGAAATTTGCCTCGATGAGCCGTCGCTGCAGGTCAATTCGCTCGGCTGCCCCGACTGTCGTCCGGCGTATCGGAGTGCACTCTGCTCATTTCTGGAAGGGCGCCTCGAATTATTGTGCGATGATTGTAAGCGCCGCTACCTTACCAACCCGCTCCGCACGCTGGACTGCAAGGTACCGGGATGTGGCGAAGCAACCGCTACCGCACCGACAACCCTAGATCACCTCTGCGGCGCCTGTAACAACCACTTTACAGATGTCCAGAAATATCTTGAACTCTCCGGAACCCCGTATAGCATTAATCCCCGCATGGTTCGCGGGCTCGATTACTATACCAGAACCACCTTTGAAATGGTTACCGGACTCCTCGGGTCGCAATCGGCTGTTGCCGCCGGTGGCCGCTATGACGGCCTGGTCGAGCAGCTTGGCGGCCCCTCGATTCCGGGTATCGGATTTGCTGTCGGACTTGAGCGAGTTGCGCTTTTGCTGGGAGAGCGGGATTATTCTGTGGTCCCCGACCTTTTCATTGCCACAATGGGGAAGGGGGAGCGTGCCGCCGCGTTTCAACTGATGCACGGATTGATAAAAAAAGACTTCAGGGTTGAAATGGATTACGAGGGTAAGAGCCTGAAGAGCCAGATGAGGCGGGCTGACAAGCTGAAGGCGCGTTTCAGTGTTGTAATTGGGGAGAACGAGGTAACGTCAGGAAGAGCTGAATTCAAGCGGATGGCTGATGGAACGGAGATGGAAGCTGCCCTTACGGTTGAAGGCATTTGCGCGGTTTTGAGTGAATTATCTTAAACGTACGAAATTGACATCGATTACGGTTACTGTTATACACGGTTACGTGAATTTTGATGGTAGGATACTCCTTGCAGGTATCGTCAGGTTACTGCCCGAATGGTGGAACTGGTAGACACAAGGGACTTAAAATCCCTCGGCCGAAAGGCTGTGCCGGTTCGATTCCGGCTTCGGGCACCAGTAAAAACAAGGGCTTACGACATATGTCGTAAGCCCTTGTTGATTTCATTGCACACTAATTGCACACTTTGGTTTTTGTTGTTCAATTATGAAATTCCTTAAAGTGTGCAACGTAAATTTATATATTTATTTTCTATCGCTTTGTACCCACCAAGTACGCATCGAAGATGGCCTCGTCCTTTAAATTACATTTTCTTCTCTCCCCGTTAATCAGTCTATATAGTTCCCGTTTACAAAAGCCTGTTTTTTGAATATTGAAGTTTATTTTCACAAAGCTCACCGGACTTAATTCGATTCCTTTCACTTATACACTCAATTATCAAACCCCAATAAACGAGCTATTAGAAATGCCAATGATAATTCACATCCGTACTTACCATTCAATTAAAAGCACATTGCAAAATGCTCTGGTTCCTATTGGTCCAGATATAACCCTGTCCAGGCAGGCACGTGAAAGGAAGATACAATGCGAGCAAGTGATATCCTGAAAACCATCACCAATCAATACAAAGCAGACAGATTGAACCCTCCAGCAAAGCTTAATATGCCGGGAAATGGATTCACGCTAAAAAAGGACCATAGACTTGTAATCCTCGGAGGAATGCCTGGAACAGGAAAGTCAGCTTATATGTCAGCGGAGGCAGCGCTGAAGCTTGCAGGTCAAAACGTGCTGGTCTTTGTAATGACTTATGAAATGCATGAAAATAAAGTTGTCGAAAGGCTTCTATGTAACGGTTCCTGCACTAAATGCGACGACTATGATGATTATAAGCTATCTGATATGGAAGTTGACTCTGCCTTTGACCAGGTTGCCGAGCGTCTGGAACGTATATTTATAGCCTCCCCTCGGAGTGTTGAAGAAGTTCGCACATATATAAATTCCAAAATCAATGACCCAGACACATCAGATTCACAGGATAAACCTCAAATCGTAATTGTGTGGGACTACCTCCAGCGAATTCCACTCCGAAGTGACATAGATGATTCACGGCTCCGGATTGCAGCCAATCTTCAAGCAATAATTGACCTAAACCACGAATTCGATGCCCAGAGCGTAATTCTATCGAGTCTTAACCGGAAAAACTACGACTCGACCAGCATGGAAGCCTTTAAAGAGGCGGGAGATATTGAGTCGGACTGCGATTTGGCAATAATCATGCGGATTGCCGAGATGGATGACGGTGCAAGGTCTTGGGTTTCAAGGAAAGGCTGCGGCAGAATTGCAAAAGTCTTCCGGTATTGTTTCCCAGACCATAGACAGCTTTTTGATGTCACCAATCGACAAAGGCCACGTTGCATTAGCAAAAGATGGTGAACGTCATCAGCTTTGGGTGGTTGATGAGGCTTCAATGCTTGGTTCTGTTCAGCTTGGCAAGCTTTTAGACCGTGCTGATAAAGTCGGAGCACAGCTTGTTCTTGTCGGCGACACTAAACAGATTGCCAGTATTTCAAACGGACGAATGATGAAAGATTTGATTGATAACAAGCTCGTTCAAACAGCTTTCATGCCCGAAATACGCAGACAGAAATTCTATGACGCAGACGGAAAGCGCTTGGGATACGACCAGCGAAGTGAGGCAGTTAACGCTTATGCGGTTGATATGGCTAGGGCTATGGAAGCAATCAAACCCAGAGCCTCCCTGGGAATTCAGAAAAAAACAAAGGATGAAGGGAAAGGGTAACCGTAAGTGACTAAAGAAGGTATTATCGAAAAAAAACCAGCAAACCCCCGGTTTACTGATATAAAATCCTCAGAAATTCTCAAGGCACTATTCTGACTAATGAAGAGCATCGTTTAACCCAGAGAAAACCGAAAAATGCCTGATTTTGAAATTCTGATATCAAACAGGAAAAAAATGTAAAGAGCCTAATCCAAAATCAGGGACAACGATAATAATTTGAGCTATGAAAATATGAACTTTTAAACCAATTTATTTTGTGCGAATTGAGGGGCGCGCTCAAACTCCAAGTGCAACATCCTTGGGAGATAATGTTGCATGGG
>JBAXVE010000003.1:0-96271 GCA_037129245.1 Desulfuromonadales bacterium | reverse complement strand
GCTGGGGAGCCGAACTGGTGGCGCGCGGACTGCAGAAGGCGGTCATCGCCGGCGGCTCCGATGCGCTCTCCCTGCTGACCTTCACCGGCTTCAACTCGCTCAAGGTGGTTGACCCGCTCCCCTGCTCCCCGTTCAGCCTGGGACGTCAGGGCATCTCTCTGGGAGAAGGTGCCGCCTTTTTCGTACTGGAAAGCGAGAAGGATGCTCAGGCTCGGGGCGTCAGAATCTACGGCCGGGTGCTCGGCTACGCCCTTGCCGGTGAGGCATATCACATGACGGCACCGGAACCGTCAGGGGCATCCGCAGCGCGGGTCATGGGCGATGCGATTTCGTCCGCCGGTATCCATGTCGATCAGGTCGGCTGGGTCAACGCCCACGGCACCGGGACACCGCTGAACGACGTGGTCGAATCAACGGCCATGAACCTGCTGTTCGGCGAACGTGCCCCCCGGGTGCCGCTGGTCTCCACCAAAGCGATGACCGGCCACTGTCTGGGAGCCGCAGGAGCGATCGAGGCACTGGCTACGGTGCTGGCACTTAACAATCGAATCATCCCGCAGACGCTCAATTTCAGGGGGCGCGATCCCGAATGTCCCCTTGACTACTGCCACGACGGCTGCCGCACGACTGATGCTCGCGTGGCCCTGTCAAACTCTTTCGCCTTCGGCGGCAACGTCACCTGCCTGGTGCTCGGATTATGAACTATTCACCCGCTGACATCGTCGTAACCGGTTTTTCTGCTCTAACCCCTGCCGGCAGCGGTCTGGAACCGGTTCTTGAGCTGCTCCGTTCCGGCGGCTCCGCACTCTCAGCAGTGCCAGATGACGTACCCGGCGGGAAGGGGCAGATGTGGGGCAAGGCGCTCTCGTTCAAAGCCACCGATTTCATCCCCCCGCTGAAGGCCCGTAAAATGGATCGCTGCAGCCAGTTTACCGTTGCAGCATCCGGCCTGGCCCTCAAGGATGCCGGAATTGACCTGCAGAACAGTATACCGGAGCGGGTCGGTATTGCGCTCGGCTGCGGTTTCGGCGGTGTCGCCAATTCGTCGGAATTTTTGAGCGGATATTTCAAGGGGGGGGCAAACAGCCTGACGCCGATGCTCTTCCCCAACACGGTCTCCAACGCACCGGCCAGCAACGCCTCGATAGAACTGGGGATGAAGGGGCCGAATGTCACCATCGTCCAGCGTTTCTGCTCGGCCGAATCGGCCTTCCTGATGGCCTGCAGCTTCATCGCCGAAGGGCGGGCGGATGTCATGCTGACCGGCGGGGCGGACGATCTGATGCCGCTGATGATCGCAGGGTTCAAGGCCACCGGGCAGCTGCGCAGCTATGCCGCCTCGTTCGGTGAAGGGTGCGGTATTCTGGTATTGGAAAGCGCCCGTCATGCCGCAGAGCGCGGCGCACACCCAAAAGGATACGTCAGGAGCATCGCCACCGTCGGCCTGCTGCCGGCCGATTGTGTCCGTGAGGGGGTAGAGCGCCTGCTGGAGGATACCGCCGACTGCGATCTGCTGACGATCTCCGGATCTGTGACCGCAACAGCTCCGATTATGGAAAGTCTCCCCCCCTGCCCCGCCATCGATCTGTCGCCGGTTATCGGGCGTTCGCTGGCAATGGGGGGCACGTCCATGGCCGCACTGCTTGCTTCTCTGGCCCCCGGACAGGACGGCCTGCACCTGGCCGCTTCCCCCGAAGGTCCCTACTTTGCGATCAGATTCGGCGGGAGGCGCCCTGTTTAACCCCGACCCGGCCGCATATCTCCCCCATCGCCACCCCTTTCTGCTGCTCGACCGGATTACAGAACTTGAGAGGGGCATTCGGGCAGTGGCACAGCTGACCATAACCTCAGGGCAGGGATTTCCCCAGGTGCTGATGATTGAATGCCTGGCCCAGCTTTCAGGAATTCTGACCATTAGCGAGGAGAACGACGGAGGATTTCTGGCAGCCATCGAACGGGCGGATTTTTCCGGTGCAGCACAGGCCGGTGATCTGCTGACAATCTCAACCCGAATGATTTCATCCTTCGGCCGGCTTTTCCTCGTTGACGGAGAGGTAAACTGCTGCGGGACCACACTGCTATCGGCACGCATGACACTGGGGGTAGGAAAATTATGATGCGAATATTCAGGATTTCGAGCACACTCTGCGCCATTCTCCTCATAACCTGCAGCACTGCGCTGGCCCGTCCCGTCCCCCCCCTGGAGGGATTGGAGGCTCTTCGTAAGGTACTTGCCGGCATAACTGATTTCAGCGCCGACATGACACAGGAGAAAAAACTCTCCGTCATGAAGCGTACCCTGAAAATGAGCGGTACCGTCCGTTTCAGGAAGCCGGATCAGTTTTACATGGCCCTCAATCCTCCCCATGCTACCCGCATGGTGCTGAACGACGCCGTCATTGAACAGGCCAATGACCGGCAGGAGGGTCATACCAGGGTAGTTCTGCCTCCGGAGCAGGGGCTGAAGCAGTGGTTCTCCAAGCTGAGTGTTCCTGTCACTTCGCTCCCCGCCGATTTTGATATTTCGGCAGATCTCACCAACTCGCTCTACACCCTGAAAATAGCCCCGCGCGGCACGGGGCAGATCAGGGAGGTCGGCATCAGCTTTCTGGCCGATGGGACAATCAAGCGGATGGTGATTGTTGAGCGTAACGGCGACAAGGCGACCATGACGTTCAAGAATCCGCGCCGCAACAGCGGACTGACCGACCGCGACTTTCAGCTCACACCCTGAACATCAGGCAAAATTTCATGAAATGGCTGAGTCTGATCACAATCATCATACCGGTTTTACTACTCCCGGCCTGTTCAACGTCGCTTCCACGCCTGGAATTTACCCCCGGTGCGTCGGTGGAAACCCTGTCCGCAGCGGTCTCCGTTTCCATAACCAGCGCAGAACATGGTATGTCGGGCAGCGGTTTCCTGGTCTACCGCCGACCGGACCGGCTGCATCTGATAATCCTCTCCCCCTTCGGCACGACCCTGCTGGAGGCGTTCGCCCTTGGTGAACAGATTACCCTGCTCTACCCTTCCCGTTCAACCGCATACGTGGGACGTATTGACGAACTGCCCTTAACCAGCGGCATGCACGGCTGGCGCTTCATGCGCTGGGTGATGGATGCGGAACCGGCCGCCTCGAATTCCATAAGCGGTACGGTGGAACGCAGCGGTATACAGGACATGCGGGAATCGGTTACCTACGAAAACGGCCTGGTTGCCAGAAAGAAGAGTCAGTTCGGTGATCAGGCCTTCTACTCGCGCTACGCGCTGCTCAACGGCGTACCGTTTGCCTCCGAAGTCGTATTGCTGACCGCCGGTGAGCAGCGCATCCGTCTGGTGCTCGATGAACCTGAAGTCAATACGCCGCTGGAACAGGCGGTGTTCACGCCGCAGCTTGAAGGAATCACCATCCTGCCGCTTTCCGACCTGCGCGGTCTCTAGCCAGCAATGCCGCTCCCCCGCTTCAGCTCCCTTACAACGTATGCACATTCCTTAACCCAACGGCATCTGGAATGGATTTTTCGCATGGCCTCCACCCGGCCACAGCGTGCACTCGCCATCTTCAGCTGCGCTCTGCTGCTTGCGGCAGTAGCCATCCTGACGATCCGCTTTGAAACAGATATCTTTCGCCTGTTCCCTACCAGTCAGCCGGCACTGAAGCTGCTGCTGGAATCGATTGAATGGACCGGCGGTGCCAAAGAGGCTTATTTCCTGCTGGAAGGGAACAGGGAGGCACTGCCTCAGGAAGCGCGGCGTTTCGAGGAACGCCTGCGACTGGCCCGCATCGACGGCCGCCCCGCCTTTACCCGCATCACCTGGCGGCTCTTCGACGAACAACAGGCCGCAGCATTCAACGATCTTGTCTCGTATGCCGTTATCCGTCCTGATATATTTTTGAAAAAGGATGACGTGGAGAAGTACGCCCTCCGCTTTACAGCTCCCCAGATTACCACCTCGCTGGAGCGGTTGCAGTCCGAGCTGGCCGGACCGTTCGGCGGGCAGTTGAGCAGACTGGCAACGTCTGACCCGCTCCACCTGCGCGACCTGATCCTGCCGCGGCTCAAGGGGGGAAGCCAGGCGCTCGACCTCGATCCCGCATCACCCTATTTTGCCTCGCGCAACGGCAGAATGCTGATCATGATTGCCGAACCGGCCCGCCCGGTGCAGGAGATGGAATTTTCCCGCCGGCTGGTAACAGTGATAAACGATGCGCGCAAGGGCTCCGGCGTCGCCATATCCTGCGCCGGCGCCCATATCAGCGCTGTCATGGATGAAGCGGCCCTCAAGTCCAACGTGTTGATCAGCGTCGTCTCTTCGCTGCTGGTGGTACTCGGCATCTTCTACGCCGCCTACCGCCGGCTGCTCCCCACGCTCCTGATTCCGCTGATACTGGCCTGCGGCGTGGTGCTGGCCCTCGGTGCGGCCGGGCTGTTTGTCCGTTCGATTCACATCATCTCGTTCGCTTTTACAGCCCTGATCACCGGCATCGGTACCGACTACTCAATCCACCTCTACGACCGCTTCCACACCGAGCGGGCCGCAGGAAACGATACGGAGACCGCCCTGCGCCTGGCATTTCTCAATACCGGCCACGGCATTTTCACCGCAGCTGTCACGACCGCTCTGCCGTTTCTGGCCCTCTGCATTTCGGATGTTCGCGCCCTTTCGGAGCTCGGTCTGCTGGTCGGCCTGGGGGTGATATTCTCACTCTACACCTCACTGCTGTTTCTCCCACCGCTGCTGACTTACATGGACCGCCGTTTTCCGATCGACTACCGCCCTATCCCGGCACTCGGGATGCGCGGGGTGTGGCGTATTTCCCAATGGCGGCCGGGACTGATAACCGCTGCTTCACTGCTGCTGACCGCCGGACTCTGGTACGCCGCAGGGAGAGTGCAGTTTGACGGTGACCTCAAGAACCTGCAGCCGCGACATTCGGAAGCCTTTCTTGCCCAGGAGAAAATCGAGCGCAACCTCAGCATTGCTCCGCGGCATCTGCTGGTGGCCGTCGAAGGACGTGAAATGGACAGCGTGATGACACGGATGTCCGCCGTGGACCGGCTTGCAGCCGGGCTGCAGCAACGGGGCGAGATAATTGCCTGGTCATCCCTGGCCGGTATCATCAACACGCCGACAGATCAGAACGAAGTTGCCCGACGTCTGAAACCGCTGCTCGCAGGCACATCCGCCGACCAACTGGCCCGTCAGCTTGAGCGGCAGGGATTCGCCTCGCAGGAGTTCCGACCGTTCCTGGACAAGATTGAGAGTATTACTTACGGCGGAGTTGCAGGCATGGCTGAGGTACTTGACCGACTGGCGGCTTCTCCGCTCAAGGGGGTGGTCGACCGTCACCTGGCCAGGGATCGAAACGGCTACCACGCCCTGATCTATCTGCACTACCGGGGAGATGAATTCAAACAGGACTCTTTTCTGGCTGAACTGCGTACTATTGACCCCACGGCACGCGTCACCGGCATGGACATGGTTGCCAGCCAGCTTGGCGATACCGTCCGTACAAGTTTTATCAAAGCCTTTCTGCTGGGCGGATCATTGGTGCTGCTCCTGCTGCTGGTACATTTTGTCGAGCTGCCGAGCGGAGTATTCTACTCCCTCTTCCCGGTGGCGGCAGCAACCGGCTGCATGCTGGGAATCCTGGCACTCTGCGGCATGAAGCTCAACTACATGAACGTCATGGTGCTGGTAACCATCATGGGAATGGGGAGCGACTTCGGTCTCTACATCCGCTTCCGCGTCACCGCCCTAACTGCTCAGGAACGGGAGCAGCAGTACGTTCAGACCGCCCGGGCCGCCTTTCTCTCGGCACTGACAACCATCGCCGGCTTCGGCTCGCTGGCGCTCACCGATTACGGTGCCATGTCGTCCATCGGCTGGGCAACCAATTTCGGAGTCGGCTTCACCACCCTGTTCGCCCTGCTGACGCTGCCGGCAGTAATGGCGCTCTTTTTCCGCCGAACGCAGTCAGCTATCGGAGACGACAATGCCGGATAAACATGACATCCGCCCGGAGCAGTCGCTTGAACTGCTGAAGGAGCTGCACATCCTGACCCGCGACGGCAAGATGAACCAGGACAGCCGCCGTAAGATCAAACAGGTCAATCACCTCTTCCGTTTCATCGAACCGCTGCTGGAGGAAATCCACCGTGAGCGCCCCGACATGACTCTGGTCGACGTCGGCGCCGGCAAGTCGTACCTCGGTTTCATCCTCTATGATCTCTATTTCAAACACCAGCGGGCAGCATCAAAAATATTCGGAATTGAATCCCGTGAGGAATTGGTCACATCGGCCCGCAGACTGGCCGACCGGCTTGCGTTCAACGGCATGTACTTTCTGGAGATAAATGTTTCTGATGCGCTGACATCCGACCGTCTGCCGCCGACCGTTGACATGGTGACCGCACTGCACGCCTGCGATACCGCCACCGACGACGCCATCAGCTTTGCCCTCCACAAACAGGCAAAGTTCATCGTGCTGGTCCCCTGCTGTCAGGCCGAAGTAGCCACAGAATTGCGGAAACAGAAAGGGTCTGCCGCAACCGGCGCGTTATCCGAAATCTGGCGCCGCCCCCTTCATACCCGCGAATTCGGCAGCCACGTCACCAACGTGCTGCGCTGCCTGCAGCTGGAGTCACACGGCTACCAGGTCAACGTCACCGAACTTGTCGGGTGGGAGCACTCGATGAAAAATGAATTAATCATTGCCAGCTTCAAAAATCTCACCGGTCAACGTGCGGCCGAGCGTTTGAAAGAGCTGCTGCTGATGCTCGGCCTTCAGGGAATGAACCACCGTTTCTTTGTGCCGGACAGATAAAACCGTATCCGGGAAAAGAACCTGCTGAATTCCCGCCATCTAACCCGGAACTGGCGGATTTCCGCCATCAAAAATGGCTGATAACCGCCACTTCCTCCCCTGTCGTTATCGAGATTCTCTCCTTTAATTAAAATTTGAACTTCCATTTCAACGGATTATGTCGCAGCTTCAGATTGGCACCACTGTTGCTATAGAACAGCATCTTATATTTTGCAAACCGGATCACATCCGTACACCATCACACCATGCAAAGGAGCTCCGTATGAAAATGAAAACCCTGCTCGCCGCCGCACTGCTGTTCGCCTTCTCCGCCGGTTCGGCATTTGCCGCCCCAATCGTCATCAAGTTCAGCCATGTCGTCGCCCAGAACACCCCCAAGGGACAGGCCGCCGACTACTTCAAGAAGATCGCCGAGGAGCGCACCAAGGGTGCCGTCAAGATTGAGGTGTATCCCAACAGCCAGCTCTATAAGGACAAGGAAGAGATGGAAGCGCTGCAGCTAGGCGCCGTACAGATGCTGGCGCCGTCACTGGCCAAGTTTGCTCCTCTGGGCGTCAAGGAATTCGAGGTGTTTGACCTCCCCTTCATCTTCGACAGTTATGCAGATCTGCACAAGGTGACTCAGGGGCCAATCGGGGCCAAGCTGCTCAAGAAGCTTGAACCCAAAGGTTTGCTGGGACTTGCGTACTGGGACAACGGTTTCAAGGTCATGAGTGCCAACAAGCCGCTTAAATCCGTCGACGATTTTAAGGGGCAGAAGATGCGCATCCAGTCATCCAAGGTGCTTGATTCCCAGATGCGGGCTATGAACGCCATTCCACAGGTAATGGCATTCTCCGAAGTCTACCAGGCCCTGCAGACCGGCGTCGTGAACGGTACCGAGAATCCCCCCTCCAACCTCTTCACCCAGAAGATGTTTGAAGTTCAGAAATACGTGACCCTTTCCGACCACGGCTATCTGGGTTATGCCGTCATCGTCAACAAGAAGTTCTGGGATGGTCTGCCAAAGGACATCCGCGCTACACTGGAAGCCTGCATGAAAGAGGCCACCAAGTTCGCCAACGACGTTGCCAAGAAGGATAACGATGAGGCTCTGGCCGCTGTAAAGAAATCGGGCCGTTCGCAATTCGTGACCCTAACCCCGCAGGAAAAGGCCGCCTGGAAAAAGACCATGGATAAGGCTCATAAGGATAACATCAGTCGCATCGGAGCAGATATTGTAAAAGAAGTCTACAAAGAGACCGGCTACACTCCCTGAGATCAGGTAAGCTTGAATTCAGGCCGCTGCGGCCATGCAGCGGCCTTTTTTACGACCCGACAGGAGCCTTTATTATGATGAAATATCTTGATCATCTTGAGGAATGGATTATCACCTTCCTCATGGGAGCGGCTACGCTCATTATCTTTGTTTCGATTATCCACCGCTATGGTGCCGGACTGCCCATCCCTGGCATACAGGTCTGGTTGATCCAGCTCAATCTCAGTTGGGCGCAGGAGCTGTGCATCTACATGTTCGTCTGGATGGCTAAGTTCGGGGCTGCATATGGCGTTCGTTCCGGTATCCATGTCGGTGTTGATGTTCTTGTCAACCGCCTTCCAGATGACTGGCGGAAGAAGGGCGTTCTCGTAGCGATTGTCTGCGGAACCATTTTCACCGGCATCATTGGAACTCTGGGAGCCACATTTGTCTGGGAGAACGGCTTGCATTACGCCGCCTTTAACAAACTGGGCTTGAATCTGACCGACCTGACCGAAGGCCCTATCACACCCGATCTGGAATGGCCGACCTGGGTTATTTACTCTGCCGTGCCGCTCGGCTCCTACCTGATGTGCTTCCGCTTCATACAGGTTGGCTGGCGTTTCGTCCGGTTTGGAGAACTGCCTCACCATGACCATTCCCATGTGGATGGCATCGAAGAGGAACTTCTTGATCAACCAGGTATTTTGCACGACGGAGTCACACATAAAGGAGGGGCGACGAAATGAGCACTGCCGAAGTATTAAATATTATCCCTCCCATGAGCAAACCCCGTGCTGCTGCCTGGTTGATCGGAATTTCTACCGTTCTGATATGTGTCGGCTTGTATTTTGGCAACATAGGGATCGTCTTTGCTCTGTTGCTCGCGCTGATGCTGACGGGCGTTCCGGTTTCTATTGCTCTGGGCTTGACAGTTCTGTCCTTCCTCTACCTTCTCACGAATGTGCCAATTGAGGCGGTAGCTCTCAAACTCTTCACCGGTATCGAAAAGTTCGAGATAATGGCCATACCGTTCTTCATTCTGGCGGGCAACTTTCTCACTCATGGGGGCGTCGCCAAGCGGATGATTGATTTTGCCGTCAGCGTAATTGGTCATTTTCATGGCGGTTTAGCATTGGCCGGTATCATTGCCTGCGCCATGTTCGCTCTGGTCTGCGGCTCCAGTGTTGCCACCGTTGTAGCCATCGGCTCCATCGTCCTGCCGGCAATGGTCAAGAATGGTTATCCAATGCGTTTCGGCGCCGGGGTCATCATCTGTGCCGGTTCACTCGGAATCCTCATGCTGCCGTCAATACCGAAGGTTGTCTATGCCGTCTCAACTAATACCTCCATCGGTGCACTTTTCGTGGCAGGCCTGCTCCCCGGTATTCTTTTGTCGTGCATGCTCGGTGTTGTCACCTGGTATCTCGCCAAGAAACGAAATTATCCCCGTATGCCTAAAGCATCCTGGGCTCAACGCGGAGCTGCATTCAGAAAAAGTGTATGGGGATTAATGCTGGTTGTCATCATCGTCGGCGGTATTTATTCCGGCGTATTCACCGCAACCGAGGCTGCCGCCATGTCGGCGGTCTATGCCTTCTTCATCTCTGTTTTCGTGTACAAAGACATGGGGATGAAGGATGTACCTCGCGTACTGCTAAACTCAGCCAACATGAGTGCCATGCTGCTCTACATCATCACTAATGCTGTACTGTTCTCGTTCCTGATGTCCCACGAGAACATCCCACAGATGATGGCTGACTGGATCCTTGGCAAGGATCTCGGCGTCGTATCATTCCTGATCGTTGTTAATCTGGTTCTACTGCTGGCCGGTAACGTAATGGAGCCTTCATCGATAATCCTGATTTTCGCCCCGATTCTGTTTCCTGCTGCCATGAAACTCGGTATTGACCCGGTTCATTTTGGTATCCTGATTGATGCCAACATGGAAGTCGGCCTCTGTCATCCACCGGTCGGCCTGAATCTGTACGTCGCCAGCGGTATCTCAAAACTCAGTATTACCGAATTAACTATGGCGGTCATGCCGTGGTTGATGACCATGGTAGTATTCTTGATCATCGTCACGTACTGGCCGTCGCTGTCAATCTGGTTACCTAAAGTTATGGGGATGATGTAACGCATGCCGGATCACCTTCTCATCTACCTAATCGTGCTGCTCAACGCTCTCAGTCAGTCCATGCTGATCTGGCGGCTGAAACTGAAGCACACAATAAAATGGAAATTCTGTTGTTCAGCCATCGCAGTTCCCCTGATCCTGGCAGGTCTCGTGCGACTGCTGATTGCCCAGGGAATCATTCACAGCCGCATCTCAGAACAGAGCTCATTCGAACACGTGGTCACATCCGGTTTGAGCATGCTGCTAATTGGCGGACCGTGGCTGGTGACCATAACTGCCATCCTGGTCAACAGAAGATTGAAGGCTGCTATGGTTTCAACTGCATAACGTCATTTTCAATTAAACCGTATACAACCAAGGGCGCCTTAAAGCGCCCTTGGTTGTTGTAGTCAATCGAAACTCGGATACTATCACTCCCGTACTTTCTTAACACCCATTGAACCCGCCACGAATACAGCGATCAATGCAGCTAGTATGCTGAGAATTGCTCCCATTTTTGCCGCACTCCTAATTGATCCTTCAATGAAAGCCTCGCCGGCAATAAACAACGCGACCGTGAAACCGATCCCGGCGATCAATCCGACAACAAGAAGGTCTCGACGCCGCATTCCGTGAGGCAATTGCATTCCAAATAAACTGGCCGCATACCCCATTCCGAAAACACCGATACTTTTACCTGCAATCAGGGCGGATACGACCAACCACGTTGCGGTTCCCAGACTGGAGAATTCAACCCCGGCATTTGTCATTCCAAACATGAACAAACCGAAATCGACGATGATTTTCCACTCATGCTCAAAGTTGGACAAGGGTGAACGGTCGTCAGGGTTTTCCTCAAAAAGTCCTTTTGCAGCACGAGGCTGGCCGGGCAAGAATGGAAGTATGAAAACCAGCGCCAAAGCAGGATGAAGATGCGCCATAAACAGGCCTGTCCAGCTCAAGACTCCTCCCAGGAAGAGATATGGCCAGTAACTCATCACAGATACACGGCGCAACCCATACGCAGTCAACATTCCAAGGATGGTAAGGCACAGCCACACCGGCGATACCGGGTGGGACGGATCGGGATAGAATACGGCTATAATTCCCAGGCCGATGGCATCATCTGCCACTGCAAGAAGCAGAAGATATGAAACCGCCGGATGGGATGCACCAAATATGAGCCTGGCCACCAGCCATGCCAGGGCAATGTCAGTAGCCGTGGGAATGCCCCATCCTCTGTTCAACACCGGTGAGCCAAAGAGAACATTCAGCACCAAATAGACAATTACCGGACCTATTACCCCGCCCAATGTTGCCATCAACGGATTGATAGCACGTGAGACTGGACTCAGGCTTCCGCCGGGCAGGAAACTCTGGGTTATCTCCACGGCAGCAATACCGAAGAAAAACACCATAAACAAATCATTGGAAATGAAATGAAGAGAGAACGAACCAACAAAAGGCGCATTGACAGCACGCAGATATTCTGCAGGATTTAGATTTGCCCAGAATAATGCAAGCAGTACACCGCAGATCAATGGAACTGAAAACTCTCGCAGCATATTCACATGACGCAGCAGTCGTGACCTCATTTCCTTCCACTCCAGGTATTCAAATACCGCTGCACATCAAACTTCCTGCGGCACCCCTTGTCGTTCATGTAGCGGATTTTTCCGAACACCGGCCGTTCCCCCCAGGCCCGGTCATGCACTCCGCCGATGCTCCAGGCAATCCCGGCATAGCCGTTGGGGTCGCGCCCGTCCAGCTGGTAGCGGTCGTTCAGATACACAGCTGTCTCCATGGCAGCCTCCGGTGATTCGCTCCACTCCAGAATCTTTTTTGCCCAGTACATCCGCAGGTAGCCATGCATCCTGCCGCTGGTCACCATCTCCTGCTGGGCGGCATTCCAGAGCATGTCATGAGTTGCAGCCCGATCAAACTGCTCCGTTTTGTAGACGTACTCCCTGCGGTCATGACGATGTTCAGCGGTGGTTTTCAGCGCCCAGACAGGGAAACCGTCTATCCGGTCGTATTCCTGATTGTACCAGCAGAAATTGTCTGAAAGCTCACGTCTGACAATCAGCTCTTCGAGAAACGCATCTCCGGAAGCAGATCCTCCTGCATGACGAGCCGCCTCCAGCGCCACCCGCTGCGGTGCAATCTGGCCGAAATGCAGATAGGGGGACAGTCCCGACTGCCCGTCGGCGTTCGGGTCATTGCGGAGATGGTCGTAACGATCGAGGCGACTTGTGATGAAGTCGAGCAGCTGCGTGTGGGCAGCCGATTCGCCCGGCACGAGTGCCACTTCTGCCACCGTGCGGTCAACAGGCAGAGATTCCAGGATTGCAGGTATACTTACCACTTTACATAAGGAGGGATGAGGAGGATTAGTCCACGCAAACGGGTGTCGGACCAGCTTCGGATAATCGGTCAGAAACTCCGGCAGCAACCGGTTCAGTTTCGGCCTGAGCGTGTAGGCACCATACTCCTGCTTGCCGGACGCAATCCGGCAGGGAACAATGTTGTGGGCATCCACCTCGATACAGGCAACTCCGGAATGCAGTGCAACATGCTCCCGCCACCGGCACTTGATTCGCAGAGGATCAAAATCAGTCACCAGAGCACCGACAGCATTCTGCTTCACAAAGCGGCAGATTTCATCAGGCGGATTTCCGCGCAACAGGATCAAAGGGACCTGGAGGGCTTCAAGACGTTCTTCAACCTGGGCAAGACCGCGCAGCATGAAACCATACTGCCGCAGTGTGGCTCCCAGAAATGAATCTGCCAGGGTAAACACAACCGCCAACGGAACACGCAGCTCAAGTGCCAGGGCCTGGGCGTGCAGCAGCGCCCAGTTGTCGGCCACACGCTGGTCACGGCTCATCCAGTAGACGACCGTGCCATTAGTAATCAGGGTGGAATTGAGAGTATGAAAACGCTGCGGATTCATGGACGGCTGCAGAAACAGGCTACTGCCGTTCCCGCAGAAAGAACGGAGGGAACATCACCTGACGGTACTCCCGCTTACCGGCGGCGATTGAGCGGCGGCAGGCTTTGATATCTCGTCAAGCCGTGCACGATCAAATGCCGCTGCATCACGATCATCGGCACTCAGGTTCAGTTCAAGCGACCGTTTGAAATACTTCACGGCAGAGTCATGCTCACCCTTTTTAAGGTACACGGCACCAAGCAGGCGAAGATCGGTAGAGATGTTCCGCCTTACTCCAGCCGTCTTGTCCAGGGCAAGAGCTTCTGTCAGCGCTGCCAGCGCTGTGTCATAGCGCCCTCCGGCAAAATCGATCTCCCCCAGCAGGCGCAGCGATGTGGCCTCTTCCTCAACCAGCCGCTGTTCTCGATTTGCCTCCAGGGCATGCTCCGCTTCAGCACGGGCGTCGTTAAACAAGCCCCTTCGCAGCAGAACGGTTGCGATCAGGTTGCCGCTTCTGCCTATATTGACGCCGACTTCGCGGCTGATTTCATGGGAGCGGCGCGCCCACTCCCCGGCAGACTGAAGATTATTTTCCGCCAGGTAAATTTTTGCATTTTCAAAGAAAAGTTCCGCAGCGAGAGGCGGCCGTTCCGCCGGAAGAAGCAGCGCTTTATCCAGGGCAGCTCTGGCAGCAGCCACATCACGGTGAATCCGATGAGCCCGAGCCAGATTTATGAGGCTTGTAATCATCCCGTCGAAATCTTCAATGGCGCCGTGCAGCTTGAGCGCCTCATTGAAATCTTTCAGCGCTTCTTTCGTGTTTCCTTTACGTGTTTCAGCGACACCTTTTTGATTATGTCGAATCGCAAGCAGCCTGGTCTGCGGAATCTGTTTCACGATTACCGAAGAACAGCCCGCAAGCAGGAGGATAACAACCATAAGCAGCAACACCCTCGTGACGAATACCAGATACGCGCTAGTCATGGCTGTTCCCCGGAAGCAATATTTTCTCATCCAGTGGGGGGAGGTAACTCCTGATCGGCCAGATATCTTTGACCGCATTCATGATGGTAGTAGCTCCAGAAAGCGCATCTTCAGAACTTTTTACCAGCCCCGGCAGACGGGGAAGCACCTTTTCTTCTGCCTGCTTGAGGTCACCGCTGATTTTTTCAACATTTTTCAGGGATTTTTCTGTAGATGCGAGCAACTGCGGCAGCGTTCCGTCAATCGTTCGCAGTGATGAATTTAAAAGAGATACTGACGTCGACGCACCATCAAGCGTCGTTACCAGTCGCCCACCTACCGCATCAACCTGCCGGTTGGCCGTGATCAGAAGCAGGTCAGCTTTTTTGCGGGTTTCCTCCACGTTTTTAGATAGTTCCCTTAAATTTTTAATCAACTGCTTGAGATCCCCTTCCGGGTCGTTGACATATCTGATGATGCTGCCGACATCGACGAGAACCGGCTTGACTTTTTCCGTGATTTCATCTGCCAACTGGTCAAGCGTCCTGGTTTTGATATGCTTCAGCTGACCGCCGCTCTCAAGAACCGCCAACTCGGGGGAGCCAATCGATATTTCTACGATCTGTTCGCCCACAAGTCCCTCTTTGATCAGTTTGGCGGTCGAATCTTTCCTGATCCAGTTCTGATACTTCTTATCAATTTCGACGATTATGTCAATTTTGGCATCCTTGTTCAGCGAAATCGTATTTATCTTACCCACCCTGAAACCTGAAAGCTTGACCGGCATGCCCCGATTAAATCCGGTTCCCCGCTCAACCGTGAAGGTCAGCTCATATTTTTTTATAAAAAAGCCCTTCTTGTAAGCAACGAGCAGAACGGTAGAGATCAGAAGCAGAACGGCGACAATCGAAAACAGCGCCAGCTTTTTTTTCAGATGCCTGAAGCGGGGATCCTGTTCAATTTTCATGAGGTACTCGCTTTCAGATAGGTGCAACCGTCGAGGGGAATGTCATGCAGCGAATCCGGGTTCGTCGTCAGAAACAGGGAACTTCTCCCTGAAGTCTCCTGCTGAAATTCCAGCGCTCTATTAATCAGGTGACTCTTTTCACTGGCGGTAAGACCGCCGAGTAACGAATTATAAATTACCAGTCGCGGCTCAACAAGCATGGCCCGGGCCAGGCCGATCAGTCGTTTTTCAAAAATCGTCAGATGGGAGGGAGAAACCATCAGCTCCCCCGCGTATCCGACCCTGGCAAGCGCCGTCATTCCCCTCTCCTCGATGACTGACGCAGGCCAGACTCCGTGGTACTCAAGAGGGAGGATCAGATTTTCCCACACTTTCAGATTTGAAACAAGTCCGCCGGAAGGAAACACAACCGCCACCTGCCGCCGCAAAGAAGCAATGCTTCCGGCCGGTTGCGGAAAAATTTCCTGACTGAAAAGATGAATGGTTCCCCCCCCGGGAGGTGAGAGACCCAGAAGATACGACACCAGATGATCGTTGTCGTGCTGACGCGATGTAACCACCGCCGATACTGCCCCCCCGGAAAGTGAAAAAGAAATCGGGGACATCCGTTCGCCTACGGGTACATCACTGAATTGCAGAAGAGTCTCCATGTCACTCAACCCCTAAAACAGCAGGAAGATCAGGGACGCCAATCCCTCGAACGTGAACAGAAAAAAAAGGCTGTACATGACCGCTTTGGTCGCGGCAACGGGAATCTGGGTGACACTCTTTTCAACGCTTAACCCCTGCATGCAGCAGGTGGCGCCGATCGTCAGGCCGGTCAGCACGCACTTGACCAGGGATGCGGCAATCTCGGTCAGGGTAAGTGCTGCAAAAAGTCCCTGGGTATACTGTTCCCACGACAGGTTCCTGAACAGGGAAACGACGCCGAAACCTCCCAGCAGCGCAGCACAATCGAAGTAAATGGTAAGTATCAGCATGGCCGTTGCAACGCCGAAAATCCTCGGCATGATCAGGTATTTGGCAACCGGTATGCCCATTGATTCAAGGTAGTCGGTTTCACCGCCGATTTTCATCTGGCTGAGTTCCGCAGCAATCGCCGTCCCGCTCCGGGCTATGATGATGATGGCGGTCAGTAACGGTCCGAGCTCTCGGATTACGATCCAGATCATCACTCTGCCGGAAAGGGTGCCGCTCCCTTCACCGGCGATCCCGACAATCTTCGCTACGACCACCGTACCAATGATAACAGCAGTCAGGAGCACGATCCGTGATGCCTCCAGACCGGTGAAATAAACCTGACGCAGGTAAACCGAGAAGACCGGGCGTCTTCCATGGGACAGTTCGGAAAAAGCATTGCGGAACGCACGTACGATCATCTCAGTCAGATCGTACAGAAAGACCACCAGTGAGAAAACTTTATGTACGAGAGGAGTTACCACGCCGTCACCCGGTTGTGCTTCATATTACCGTTTAACTCGGGGATCCAGCGCATCGCGAATCCCCTCGCCGAGCAGGTTGTAGGCCAGTACCGTCACCAGAATGGCCAGGCCGGGAAACAGTGACAGCCACCAGGCAAATTCGATGTAATCTTTGCCGGAGGTAAGTATGTTGCCCCAGCTGGGTGTGGGAGGCTGCACTCCAATGCCGAGGAAAGAAAGAGCCGACTCGGTCAGGATGGCCCCGGCAATGCCCAGGGTCGCCGATACCAGTACCGGTGAGACGGCATTGGGCAGGATGTGCCGGAACATGATACGGGCATTGGAACAGCCGATGCAGCGAGCCGCAAGCACATACTCGGTTTCACGGATCGAAAGAGTTTCAGCACGAACCAGACGTGCCACCCCCATCCAGCCGGTCAGACCGATCACCATCATGATGTACCAGATCGACGGTTCCAGAAAGGTAATAATCGCCAGGATCAGGAAAAATGCCGGGAAGCAGAGCATGATGTCCACCATCCTCATCAGCACTGCATCAACGGCTCCGCTGTAGTACCCGGATACCAGGCCGACAACGGTTCCGATTGATACGGCAATACCGACCGCCACGAAACCTACCTTGAGGGAGACCCGCGAACCGTACAGCACCCTGCTGAGCACATCGCGGCCAAGCTCATCGGTACCGAACCAGTGCTGCCATGACGGCGGGGAAAGTACCGAAAAGGCATTGATCGCAGAAGGATGATACGGGGTGAACAGAGGGGCCAGCAGCGAGATTGCAAACAGGGCTAGCACCACCGCTCCGCCGGCCATCGCCAGACGGTTCCGCCTGAGGCGTGGCCAGAACACCGAAATGATGTAGGAGTGCCTGATCTCCATGCCCTACCCCTCGGCCTGCCTGATACGCGGATCGGCCAGGACGTAGCAGATGTCAGCAATCAGATTTCCGAGCAGCGTCAGGAAGGCGCCGATTACCAGGATACCCATTACCACCGGATAATCACGGGACATGACACCCTGGTAGAACAGCTGTCCCATCCCCGGAATGGCGAAGATCGTCTCAAAAATAACACTGCCACCGATCAGACCGGGAATCGAGAAACCGAGCAGGGTAATCAGCGGCAGCAGGGCGTTGCGCAGGGCATGCTTCCAGATGACTACCCGTTCGGAAAGCCCTTTGGCCCGGGCGGTGGTGATGTAATCCTGGCTGATGACATTCAGCATGGCCGAGCGCATGTAACGGGATAATCCTGCCAGACTGCCGAATGAGGCAACCATTACCGGCATGATCAGGTGGGCGGCAACATCCCCCAGATATCGCAGAGTCCCCCAGGAATCGCTCCCCAAGGTGTGCAGGCCTGAAATCGGCAGCCAGCCGAGCTTGACGCCGAACAGGTACATCAGCAGCAGCGCCAGCCAGAAGGTCGGCACGGCAAAGCCCACAAACACGAAGACGGTTATCCCCTTGTCAAGCCAGGTATCACGGCGCGTGGCAGCAAGCACGCCGATCGGAATGGCCAGGCCGAATTCAAGCAGCAGGGCGATCAGATTGAGGGAAATGGTAACCGGCAGCCGCTCCTTGATCTTGTCAATCACCGGACGTCCGTCGGACGAAAACGACCTCCCCAGGTCGAGCCGCACAATCTTACCAACCCAGCTGAAATACTGCTCATGCAGCGGTTTATCAAGCCCGTAGAATTTCGTGAGCCGCTCGCGGGCCTCTTTGCCGACCTTGGGATTCATCGCCATCTGCATCTCCACCGGCTCGCCGGGTGCAAGGTGGATGACGGTGAAGGTGATCAGGGTAATACCGATCATCAGGGGTATCAGAAGTAGAATGCGTTTTGCGAGGTAGGTTGCCATGTCACCCACGAGCGGTGTATTCAACCAGCATTTCCAACTGCCGTAAAGCACGGCCTGTGTCAATAGAACCGGCAGCCAGCGAGATTCCTTCAACAGGATTTGCCGCCCTGCCTGCCGCTACCAGGGCAAATGCAGAGTTCAACAGCACAATGTCACGGCGCGCTCCAGGCTCCCCTTTGAGTATCGAGGTGACGATCCCGGCATTGGCCGCCGCATCCCCCCCCTTGAGGTCGGCCATGCTGCAGCGGGTCAGACCGAACTGTTCCGGAGTAATCGTAGAGAGACTGACGCCGCGCCGGGTTATTTCTGCCACCAGGGTCTCGCCGGTCAGGGTCATCTCGTCCATGCCGTCAGAACCATTGACCACGAAACCATGCCGACATCCCAGACGGTGCAGCACGCCGGCCAGTTTTTCCACCAGGTCGGCACGATAGACCCCCATCACCTGACAGTCGGCCCCGGCCGGGTTGGTCAAAGGCCCCAGGATATTGAAAATCGTGCGGATGCCAATTTCACGGCGCGGCCCGATAGCGTGTTTCATGGCGCCGTGCAGTGCCGGCGCAAACAGGAAGCCGACACCGATTTCTTCGATGCACTTCTCGACCACCTCAGGTTTTACATCCAGATTGACCCCCAGCTTTTCCAGTACGTCGGCACTGCCGCAGAGGGAGGATACCGAACGATTGCCGTGTTTGGCAACTTTGACGCCGCAGGCCGACACCACGAAACTGACGGTGGTGGAGACATTGAAGGTGTTGGTGCCGTCCCCGCCGGTGCCAACCACATCCAGAATGGTTTCCTGATCGATATTGATATCGTCACGATCGATATCAATGACTCCTTTTCCGACCCGAATCGGCGTAGCTCGTTCGCGCATTACCCGGGCGGCGCCGGTGATCTCCTCGACGGTTTCCCCCTTCATGCGCAGAGCGGTTATAAAAGCCCCGATCTGGGATGGGGTACACTCCCCCGACATGATCTGGTTCATGACTTCGATCATCTCACCTTCGCTCAGGTCTTCACGTTCAACTACCCTGGCAATCGCTTTTCTGATCATCCGTTACCTCGGCGCACTGAAAATAGCATGACACTAATAAAAAAGGGGATGCGCGAACATCCCCGTTACGGATAGTTATGGATACGGATAGTCGCTAGATGCCATCTCTGATCTTGCGGATAGCTTCCTTGATCAGTATCTCGGCCAGATCGGGCACAACCTCCCAGACGATCCGTTCGATTACCTCTTTGGAAACATCGGCAAGTGCAGCCCTGAGCTGATCTTCGGTCAGCGAAACCGGTGCAGCAGCAGCTACCAGGGATGCAACTGCTGGCACCGCCACGGCAACGACAGCCGCTTCAGGAACAGTGAAAACTTCGGCATTATCGACTGCAGGAACAACGGTAACCTGCGGAGCAGCATCAACAGCAGCTGGGGGAAGCTCCTGGCTCTCGAACGGGGCAACGGGCTCAACCGGCACTGAAAAAGCTGATTCAACCGGCATAAACGGCTCTTCAACGGCAACCGCTGACTCCACCGGCATGATCGTTTCTGCAAACGCAGGCGCAGGCAGTTCCTCAAATGTCGGGAACGCCCCGGCTATATCCGCTTCCGGCTGTTCTGCGGCAAATGAAACCGGCAGCTCTTCAGCCGGTTCAGGAATTTCGGCATACATCGTTTCATCGTCTTCAAAGGAAATATCACCAAACGATGCATCTTCCACCGGCAGCGGATCTGCTGCCAAAGCAGCTGCAGGTGGTTCAGCAACCGCTTCCTCAACAAAATCAAAGGTATTTTCCTCGACCGGCACCCACTGGGACCCGGTGTGCTGATTCGGTTCAGCAACCGGCTCAGGAGTTGCGGCGCTGGAAACGCTCTCCTCGTTAATCATCTCAAAAACGTCGAGCCCTGCAGCGAATTGCGCAACAACCGGTGGCGGCTCAACACTGGGTGCGACGGCGGGTGGCTGTTCTTCAGTAGTAAACGCTCCCCAGATGTCATCAGCAGTGGTTTCAGCAACCGGTGCTGCGACCAGAGGAAGCGGATCAGGTTCAGGCGGTGCGCTAAATGCAACTGCTTCCTGCTGTGCAGGAGCCTGGGGCGGCGGGGCAACGGAACGGGAACGGGAAGCCCCGATCTCAGCAAGCTCCTTGACTTTGTTGACAATCTGCTGTGACTCGAACGGCTTTGCCATGAAATCATCGGCGCCGCATTTCCGAGCTTTGTCTTCATCAAAAGGCTCAAATGATCCGGTAAGAATCAAAATGGGTTTGTCAGCAATTTCAGGGATTCCCCGAACCGCTTCCGACACTTCATAACCGGACATGCCGGGCATCAGAGCATCGATGAGCAGGACATCCGGGCATATTTCGCGGGCTTTCTCGACAGCGGCCTTGCCGTTGTCAACAACTGTCAGGGAATAGTCATCCCCCCCGAAAATAATGCCGATTACTTTCTGGATGGTGATACTGTCATCAGCGACCAGCAGTTTGATACTCATCGATCCCTCCCTTGCTGAGTGGATGCGGAAGAAAAATTACCGGGAACAACTAGCACAGCGGCACTATTGTGTCAAGGTATTAGCGTTTTACGGTCGTTGTAAATCTTCGAGCATATCGCCCGTTGGACGCTGCCGTGAAAATATGCTGACCGCCAGCGTAGACAGGTCGCTGCGCAGTTGGTTGAAGTGACGAACATCGTTGTAATTCAGGCGGATTGTGAGCAAAATGACGTACAGGTTCTGATCCGGATCGATCCAGAGGGATGAGCCGCTGTAGCCGGTATGACCGAATGACATCGGACTGAAGTAACTTCCGCGCGGTGCCGAATAGGGTGAATTGATATCCCAACCCAATCCCCGGATGATGCGGCCGTTTGCATAAAAATAGGGGGCCGTCATCTGATTGATGGTTCTTTCACTGAACAACTCTCTTCCGTTATACACACCTTTGTTAAGTATCATCGTTGCAAACCGCGAAATATCCGCTGCGCTGCTGAACAGACCGGCATGGCCGGCTATCCCGCCAAAACGGCGGGAGTTCATATCCTGCACCAGTCCTGCCTGAAGTATCCCCCCTTTGCCTACCGTCGGTGCAATATCAGGCGACATGTCATCCAGCGGGATGAATCCGGTATCAGCCATGGCTGACGGTGCGTAGATTGTGTCGCGGCAGAAACGGTCAAGCGCGACCCCGCTGGCCCGTTTGACGAGTTCACCCAGAAGAATAAAATTGATATCCGCATAACGGAATCGGCTGCCTGAAACTACGGCACTGTTTTGTACTGCGGCTTTAGCAAGCGTAGCGGCAAGCGGGCTTTCATCCGGGATTTCCACATCATCAAGCCCCGACGTGTGCGTCAGCAGATTGAGGACTGTTATCTCCTCTCCATCGCTGCCGGAAAGCTCGGGAAACCATTTAGTCAGAGGGTCCATGAGGTTGATGAGTCCGGCTTCGAGAAGCTTCATGACCGCCGGAGTTGTCGCTACAACCTTCGTCAGCGAAGCAACGTCAAAGCGGGTTCTTTCTGAGAGTAGCGCTGAATCATCACCGGCAGAAAGTTTACCCCGGGAGGAACTGTACACGACACCGCTGCGATTGCCGACAATTACCACCCCGCCGAAAATAAGCCCTTTTTTGATGGCATTCTCCAATAAAAAATCGATGGCTGATGCCCGTCCGGCATCCAGCAATTCGTCAGCTGCATTCGCAAAAATCGGCGTACACAAAAGAAAAAGCGAAGCTACAATATACCGTCTGATCACAGTGTAAATCCTCGATGGGCGTAAAAAACCCCCGACCGGCGGGGGTTGAGATGATTGGGATTTGAGCATTCCGACAGATTAGCAGTTATGTCCTGTAATCGGCGTTTATCGACACATATTCGTGGGAAAGATCGGTGGTATACACCGTCGCAGAGCCTGCCCCCACACCGAGGTCAACCACAACGGTGAACTCCTTCCGTTTCAGCACCTCGGTGCCCCGCACCTCGGCATCACCACCGGCAAAAATGCCATTGCGCGCCATGCAGACGTCATCAAAATGAAGCGACAGGAGCGCCTGATCGACCTCAGCCCCCGAATAGCCGACGGCAGCGAAGATACGCCCCCAATTGGCATCCTGACCAAAAAATGCGGTTTTAACCAAACTGGAGTTGGCAATCGCCTGTGCCACCCGCCGTGCATCGGCATCGTTCACAGCTCCATTTACCCGCACCTCGACGAACTTGGTAGCCCCCTCCCCGTCCCTGACAATTTGTTTGGCCAGCGACAGCAGCACATCATTCAACGCAGCAACGAAAATTTCTCCGTCGGCACTCTCCGCAATTATTTCGGAATTTCCAGCCTTACCGTTGGCCATGATCAGACAGGTATCATTGGTTGAAGTATCGCCATCAATGGTAATGGAATTAAATGAATTTTCCGCTGCATTGCGGAATGCCTGCTGCAGGAACGTGGATTCGACAGCTGCGTCGGTGACAATGAACGAGAGCATGGTGGCCATGTTGGGCATGATCATGCCAGCACCCTTGGCAACGCCAGCCAACGTGTACGACACGCCTCCTGCTGTGCAGCTGCGAACCTCCAGTTTGGGAAAAGTATCGGTTGTCATGATTGCCCTGGCAATATCTTCAAGCGTTCCCAGCGAACGTTCCGCTATCAAACCAGGTATCGCGGCTCGCATTCGCTCCATCGGCAACGGAACACCTATGACACCCGTCGATGAAACCTGGACGGATTTTTCATCAATTCCCAGTCCGACAGCAACCAGCTGCGCCGTTTCCCGGGCTGCCGCCATCCCGGCCTCGCCGGTACAGGCATTGGCATTGCCGCTATTGACAATCAGAGCCTGGGCCGTACCGGAGGAGATATGTTCAGCCGACAGCAGTACCGGAGCGGCCTTGACCGAACTGGTGGTAAAGACGGCACAGGATGTTGCCGGCACCTCGGAGAAAATCAGTGCCAGGTCCTTGCGTCCCGGCTTTTTTATGGCCGCTTCGACCGTTGAAAATTGAAAGCCTTTTATATCCACGATTACCCCCGGATGCATGTTGAGGCGCCAGTGTACCGAAATCACCGCTACTCTTCAAGGGCAAAAACCCGTTAAAGAAACATGCGGGACTGGCCACATGGCGGCCGGAACTGTCAGAATTATGTTGTACATCACAACAAAATCAGCTAACTAGGTGGCACCAGATGATATGAAGCACATTTGTAAACGTATCCCGTCACGGACCATATTTCCCTGAGGTGCTGCGAACTCCCTGCACGCAAACCGACCATGAAGCAATCTTCCCGCTACATATACCTGCAGTCCGGAATAATCCTGCTGACCGGCATTATTGCCTACGCCAACTCGCTGTACGCACCGTTTCAGTTTGACGACCTTATCTTATCCGACATGGCGCGGGTAGTCGCCCGGGCATACTCGGGATCTGCCCGCCAGGTGGTCGATTTCAGTTTTCTCGCAAACCATCTCGTGCATGGTACGCACGTATTCGGCTTTCACCTCGTCAATCTGCTGATTCATCTGGGCGCCGCCCTAACCTTATACGCGCTCATTCACACGATCATTCTGGCGCTCCACATCGGCTCACGGGAAGAAGCGCCGGAATTACGTTCCATTATCACATTCATCCCCTTTGCATCAGCACTACTGTTCGTCTGCCATCCGATTCAGACCCAGGCCGTCACCTACATCGTTCAGCGCTACACATCACTGGCAACGCTTTTTTATCTGCTCTCGGCACTGGCATTCGTCAGGGCTCGCATCGGAAGTCTGAACGGTGCATCATCACTTCAGATAGTTCTTGCAGGCTTCATGTCCTTTATAGCAGGTGTTCTAGCCATGCGCTGCAAGGAAATTGCCTTTACGCTCCCGTTTATGCTGGTCGCTATTGAGTATTATTTTTTTGAAGGGCGCCTGCTGCGCAACAGAGTGTTCATTACCGGCATCATCCTGCTACTTGTGATAATCCCCGTTCAGCAGGTACTTCGCTCAGGATTGGGCGGCATCGGCGATGTTCTGTACGGCATCGAAAAAGGAACCCGCGAAGAACTTACCTATTCCCGGGGAGACTACTTCCTGACACAGCTACGGGTCGTGGTCACCTACCTGAGGCTTCTGCTAGTACCCGTACATCAGACCCTCGACTACGATTACCCGCTGCAGAAATCACTTTTTACACTTCCGGTACTGCTCTCACTGGTTATTCACCTCCTGATGGCTGCAACATCTGTTTTTCTATTGATTTCATCGAAGCGACAGGCACGCGTCACCAGTCAACAGAGGGCATGTTTTCGCCTTGCTTCATTCGGCATCCTCTGGTTCTACACAACACTTATGGTGGAATCCAGCGTCATTCCGATTGTCGATGTCATTTTCGAGCACCGCTTGTATCTTCCCTCGGCAGGTTTTTTCCCGTGTGCAGCCTCAGTCGCTGCGCTCTGCTGCAACGGAGAGAGCAGTCGCAGGTACCTCTGGTCTTCACTCGTTATTGTCTGTCTGGTGCTTACTACCGCAACTGTCCGCCGCAATACGATCTGGAATGACCAGCTACGGCTCTGGGAGGAGAATGCCGCCAGGTCCCCCGGCAAATCCAGAGTACTCAACAACCTGGCAACGATTCTTCTTGCCAGACACCGTCCTGACAAGGCCGCTGCCCCGTTGCTGCGGGCGATTGAAATCGAACCGGGAGCTCCCGAAAACCTGAATAATCTTGGCGTGCTCCTCGATCAGATTCCGACTGCCAGGGGCCGTTATGACAACGGCAGGCGATTTCTGACCAGAGCCAATACCGTCGATGCACGCTATATTACCGTCTGGTTTGCCGCTACACGCAACAATCTGGGGCTTGTCTACGAATACCGTGGCCAACTGGACAAGGCATTCAAGCTATATGATGATGCCACATCTCTTGCGCCGAACCAGGAATACGCCTGGCTCAATCTTGCTCTGCTGGCATCCCGGCAGGGTGACATGAACAGGGCGGCTGAAGCGATCAACGGGCTTAAATCCATCAATCCGTCTCGCGCACGTGCCTTGGAAATCAGTATCGCAGCACACTGAAAGCTATCCACACCGCATCACGATCTTCGGAATGACAGCACAAATTCCCTGTGTCTTATTGCACCGGTTTCTGCTATGTATACACGAATGTAAGGCTTGAATGCCTTTGCCAGCGCTGCCAGCAGCTCGCATGAATTTACATCGACATCGAGGTCAACGGTGAACTCCAGAACTAAACTGATATTGTTCTTCTTTATTGGCTCCGTGATCATACTGGCGTCGCTCTCTGGAATTGCCGTCCATCGGATGCAGCTGCTTTCCGATGCATCTTTCAGCAGTCAAAAAGAGGCGCTGCGGGAAGACTATGATGCCCTGATCAAAGGGCAGGTACAGACCGCCGTCAGTCTGCTGACGACTTTGAACGATCGTGCAGCAAGTGGAGAAATGTCTCTTGAAGCTGCCAAAAACCTGGGGGCCAAGGTCATCCGGCAGCTCCGCTACAACAAGGATGGCTATTTCTGGATAGATACGGTTGACGGCACCAACGTGGTAATGCTCGGAAGACCGGTCGAGGGGCGCAACAGAATTGATCAGCAGGACAGAACCGGGAAGTTTTTTATCCGGGAGATTATCGAGCAGGGACAAAAGGAAGGCGGCGGATATACCGATTACTGGTTCCCGAAGTCCGACGACACTACCCCGCTGCAAAAGCGGGGCTACTCCCTGGAATTCAAGCCATGGGGCTGGATTGTCGGCACCGGAAACTACATTGAGGACATCAGTAGAAACATTGAAAATCACCGCCGTAAAGCCCGTAGCGAGTTTGTAACCAACACAACATTTTTTGCTATTTCGTCTCTGGTAGTCATTCTTATGACGCTTGGTTTCGGTTATCTGGTGTTCACCCTGTTGAAAAATAATAATCGAGATCTTGAGTTGGCGGAGGCAGCTTTTCTAAATAAGGAAGAATGTTTTCAGCAACTGTTACAATCCACCGACCAGGGAATTTACAGCATCGATATGGAAGGCCGATGCACATTCATCAACTCGGCTGGTCTTTCTATGCTGGAACTACAGCTAGAGGAATGTCTCGGTAAAAACATCCATGAGTTGATCCATCACAGCCATCCGGACGGCCGCCATTACCCGGCCGAAGACTGCCCTGCACACCAGGCCCTGCTTGGCGGTTCAAGCTACTGGAAGAGTAATGAGGTGCTCTGGCGGAAGGACGGCACTTCATTTTTTGCTGAATTTTCGTCACACCCTCTCAAAGAAAACGGTATCGTCTGCGGCGCAGTAGCAACCTTCTCGGATATTAGCGACCGCAAACAGTTCGAAGACCAGCTCCAGATGCTGTCGCGCGCCGTTGAGCAGAGCCCGGCCACCATTGTGATCACCGACATCAACGGAACAATCGAATTCGTCAACCCCAAATTTGCCATACTAACCGGATACACCCCCGAGGAAGCCATCGGTCAGAACCCGCGAATTCTGAATTCAGGCATGACGCCACCTGACACCTTTACCGATTTATGGGAAACCATAACCGCCGGCAAAACCTGGGAGGGTGAATTTCTCAACAAAAGTAAGTACGGTGAACAGTTCTGGGAGCGGGCGAGCATATCGCCGCTGCTCGATGACAACGGAACCGTCACTCATTACCTCGCAGTCAAGGAAGATATTACCGAGAAGAAGCAATTTCTGGAGCAGCTCACCGCTGCCAAGGAACTGGCCGAAGCCGGCAATCGGGCCAAGAGCGATTTTCTGGCGACCATGAGTCACGAGATCCGCACCCCCATGAACGGCGTGATCGGTATGACCGGGCTGCTCATTGACACCGACCTTAACGACGAGCAGCGCGAATATGCCGAAATTGTCCGAAACAGCGGTGAAAACCTTTTGGGAATTATCAACGACATCCTCGACTTCTCCAAGATGGAAGCGGGCCGGATGGACCTTGAACTGCTCGATTTCGACCTGCGGGTCACTCTGGTCGACACCGTTCAAATGTTCCATTCCCGGGCCTCAACCGCCGGCCTGACACTCACCTGCAAAATAGACCCCGATGTACCGCCATTCCTGAAGGGCGATCCTGGCCGGCTCCGTCAGATTCTGACCAACCTGGTGGGCAATTCCATCAAATTCACCAGTAACGGCTCAGTGGCCATCAATGTCCATCTGGCAGAAGAATTGAATTCCAATGTCACCATCCGTTTCGAGGTCTGTGACACCGGTATCGGCATACCTTCCTCCCGCCTGTCGGCAATTTTCGAGCCTTTCACCCAGGCTGATGGAACAACTACCCGTAGGTATGGCGGCACCGGCCTGGGACTGGCCATCTGCAAACAGCTGACGGAGCTCATGGGTGGTGAGATCGGCGCCATAAGCCAGGAAGGCCAGGGATCAACATTCTGGTTCACACTACGTTTTGGGCTCGGCTCTGAACCTCCGCAGAAGATCGCCGAAGCTCCGGCCCCCTTCGATACTGCAGCGATCAGGGTGCTGATTGTCGACGACAATGAAACCAATCGCAAGCTGATGACGACACTGCTGGGGCAGTGGGGATACCGCTACGAAACCGCCTGTGACGGTGAATCCGCACTGGCCGTCATGCAGCAGGCAATTGAACGGAACGACCCCTTCCGCATCGCACTGCTCGACCTGCTGATGCCCGGAATGGACGGGCAGGAACTGGGACGCCTCATCAAAGC
The DNA here is from genome assembly GCA_037129245.1 of Desulfuromonadales bacterium. Lineage (GTDB taxonomy): Bacteria > Desulfobacterota > Desulfuromonadia > Geobacterales > Pseudopelobacteraceae > JACRCG01. The sequence continues at coordinate 68,206 of JBAXVE010000003.1, read as the reverse complement.
CGATCCGGCACTGGAATCAACACTTATGGTCATGGTAACTTCCAATGGCAAACGGGGAGATGCTACCATACTCGATCAGATCGGCTTTGTCGGATATCTGGTAAAACCGGTGCTTCAGCAGCAGCTTCGTGACTGCCTCGAACTGGTGCTCGGGAGAGCCTCTCAGTCGGACACATCGGCATGTCCCCCGGAAGGACACGGGCTTGTTACGCGACACACGGTGGCGGAGTCTGCCAAACAGCGGGTACGCATCCTACTTGCAGAAGACAATGTGATTAATCAGAAAGTGGCCCAGAACATTCTCGGCAAGCTGGGTTACAAGTCCGACGTGGTGGCTGACGGGCGTGAAGCGGTGCGAGCCCTGGAGATGATCGATTATGATCTGGTTCTGATGGACTGCATGATGCCTGAACTGGATGGTTTCGAAGCGACCCTCATGATACGGGATGCTTCATCAAAAGTTCGCAATCACACTGTCCCGATAATTGCCATGACTGCCAATGCCATGAAGGGCGACCGGGAGAAATGCCTTGAAGCCGGTATGGATGACTATTTATCAAAACCGGTGAAAAAAGAAGACCTGGCAGAGATGATCGAAAAGTGGATTGCCAGCGGCTCCCGCAGGGTCACCTCACCGCCGCAGACGACTAAACGATCAGATAGCTCCCCTCTTTTTGACAGGTCGGATATGCTTGAACGGATGGATCATGATGAAGATTTTGTGGCGATCATCCTTAAAGAATCACTACAGCTTCTTCCGGCTCAGATGGAGGAAATCCGGAACTTGTGCCGGGGCGATGACGCCATTTTGCTACGCAGGTCTGTGCACACAATGAAAGGTGTTGCGGCTAACATCAGTGCGGCTGCGCTGCGGGACATCTGTCTTAAAATGGAAATTACCGTAAAGAACAGCGGAGTAAACACAGCTGCGGAACTGCTTCCGACACTGGAAAACATCTTCGGGTTGACGCTTGAGGAGATCAGAAAGCCATGATTTCAGAAAGCACTTCCCCGGCGGAGCCCCATGATATGAACAGAAAAACCGTGCTAATAATCGACGACGAGCCGTTAAGCGTAAAAATCCTCTGTCACCAGCTGGAACGGGATTTCGACGTAATCACGGCCGATGGGGGCGCTGCTGCGCTGCAGATAGTTTCCCATACGATCCCGGATATTATCCTTCTTGACATTGTCATGCCGGAAATGGATGGATACCAGGTGTTTAACGCTTTCAGAGTCATACCTGCCCTCACCGAAGTGCCGATACTCTTCATAACCGCATCCGATGATGAGATTTTTGAAGTGCGGGGGCTTGAAATGGGACCCGGCGATTACATCCACAAACCCTTCAACCCGGATCTGATACGCCTGAGGATCAACAACCACCTGGCATTCAGCCAAAAGCGCAGTGAACTGTTCCGACGAAACCAGGTGCTTGAAGAGACTGTCGCAAATATGAAGCAGCTTGAAGGGGTTATTCCTATCTGCATGTACTGCAAGAAGATCAGGGACGACGAGGATAGCTGGAATCAGCTCGAAACGTACATCAGCAAACGTTCCGGCGCCAGGTTCAGCCACGGTATATGTCCCCAGTGTGCCGATGAACAGAAGAAAATTGTCAAAATACAGCTGAAGGAAATTTCAGATTCAGAAAAAAATATCTGAGGCGAGCCGTTGTTACAGACAACACGGACTTACTTTCTAACTTCGCTAACAGTGAAGAGTACCGTGTTCTCACTGCGTCAGGCGGGGCTGCAGCACTAGAGATGTTGAATGACAACGGCCCCGTCCAGCTCATAATTTCCGACTACCGCATGCCAGGCATGAACGGTGTCGAGTTTCTTCGGCGGGTTACGCAGCAGTGGCCGGACACGCGGCGGGTGATTCTATCAGGTGATTTCTGTTACGACTTACAATTCAATGTTTCAAACCTCATCAGCAAACTGCTGCTTTACCGCTGTCAGTTCAGGAACCTTCAGCAAAAACGCATCAACAATCTGCGGATCAAAATGCCCCCCGCTGCAGTGCTCAACTTCCTCAACCGCATCGTCCGCTGACCAGGCTTTCTTGTAGGGGCGTTCACTGGTGAGGGCGAAACATATCGACAACAGACACTATTCTTCCACAAAGCGGTATTTCGCTCCCTTTAAGCCTCTTCGGATAGCCGCTGCCGTCCCAGCGTTCGTGATGAGTCAGTGCGATGGTTGCCGCCGACTTCAGCAGACTGTTTTGATTAGCGCCAATGATTTCATGGCCGATTGCGCAGTGTGTTCGCATGATCTTCCATTCCTCATCATCCAGTTTGCCCGGCTTCAGGAGTATACTGTCGGGTATCCCGATTTTTCCCGTGTCATGCAAGGCAGCTGTATTGTAGAGCAGTTCAGCTTCTTGTTCCGAAAGACCGAGTGCCAGGGCGATGATGCGGGAATAGTGACAAACCCTGACGACATGCAGGCCGGTTTCGTTATCCCGATATTCTCCCGCCCTGCCGAGACGGTGCAGAATTTTCAGACGGCTCTCGTGGAGCTCGGATGTACGCTGCCGCACCAACTGATCCAGCACCCTACTCTGATCATAGCGTTTTGACCCGCGCCCGCACGATTGCGGCCCGAATCGGCTTGGTGATATAGTCAACGGCGCCGCAGGCAAAACCGTACAGCATGGGCGAACTTGAAGCTGAACTGAAGAAGGTTTTGCGGTAGACAAGTGGTTGCCTTCCTCAAAGTTCTTGTTACCGTGAATTCAGAAAAGCGCTGCTGCGATAGCCTGTATCTCCGCAGAACTTAAGAACGAGAGTGACTTCATACCACCTCGGTTAGAGGCGATCGCTGACTGGATCTGGGACGCACTTTTCCCCCGGGCGGATGATGCCGACATTACCCTATGGCATCCGGCACAATTTGCATTATAAAGAGCTACGCCATCCGGCACCGATGATATTGCCGGTATGGTGTAGAACTGCTTTAACCTGCTTGATGCCAGCATTTCTTGGGCGTTGTCGCCGTAACCGGCGTAAAAATTCAATCCAGCAAGACCGCTTACATCTTGTCCAGTAAGAAAACTGATGTTTGTCCGAGCAGGTAAAGTGCCACTGCTGTAGACAGGAATGGTTTTACCGTCGAATTTGACCCAACTGACTCCATTATGCAAAAACCAGAGGTCCAGATAATTTAAAAAAACGTATGTATTTCCGAAGGTTCCAACATCACCGGTACCCGCATTTATGGTTGCCGACAGATTCAAAGCCGTCGTTGGGCCAGATGAGTTTACTGTTACCGAAAAACCGCTGGCTGCGGTGCCAGTTAAGGCATTGACTGAACGGACATTCCACAGTACGGTATAGGCTGAAGCGACAATTGTGGCAGCCAATAAAAGTTTCATACAGAGATTTATTCTCTTTTCCATATTATGCCTCCAAGTACGGGTTTACATTCTGCAGATCATTTCTAAATACACCCTATGCCAAACAACGGACACTATTACCACTATCGTTCCTTGCTTGGAAATATATCACCGCGACAACCGCTTTACTACATAAATACAGTAAGGTATAGCATACCAACGGTGGGGATGTAAAAAGCGTGACCTGATCAAAGCGCTTATTTAAAAGATTTTTGATCCCTACCAAAGTATCGTAAACAGGCTTAAAATGGACTTTCAAGGTTTTACCCGCAACTGTAACAAGCGAAAATCACTTCAAGGAGGGCGTATGCCACATTTACAGTTCGAGTTTAATCAAAACCGTCTCTTCCTCATGGATTGCCAAAAGGATTTTGACAATGATGAATACAGCTGCACATGACGCTGATGTGAAAAAAACTCGCGCATCATCACTGATTCACTATGGCTGGATCATCGTTGGAGTCGGCTTCCTTACTATTTTTGCCTGCCTTGGTTTGGCCCGATACGCATACACTATGCTGCTCCCATCCATGCAGGTGGGTCTTAATCTCCCTTATGACAAAATGGGATATATTGGCACAGGTAATTTTTGTGGTTATCTATTGTCGGTTGTTATAGTCCCCCGACTGATCAAACGTTTCAAACCCCGATTTGTAATCACAGGGGGACTCGCCCTAATCACTGTGGCGATGTTTGGTATGAGTGTTAGCTACGGTTTCTATCTGCCGCTAACCATCTATTTCATAGTAGGAATAGGAAGTGGTTTTGCAAATATCCCCACCTTTGCACTTGCCAGTTATTGGTTCCGCAGCGACCAGAGGGGTAAGGCTGCGGGGTTGATGATCGGAGGGATGGGTGCCGCTATTGTTCTAGCTGGTGTCGCTGCACCTTATCTTAACCACAGCTTTGGGGCTGATGGCTGGCGAGTCGGTTGGCAACTGATGAGTCTGATTGTATTATGTGTAACTATTATAGCAGCATGGTTTGTACGGAACCATCCCTCAGATATTGGGTTGGAGCCCGTAGGTCAGGCGCAAGTGCCTACATATGATCAGATAATTCCTCATGAGCATAAGGGTGATGGTTGGCTTCTGACTCGTCTGGGATTTCTTTATCTGGCCTTTGGTTCAACGTTTATGATCTATGGCACGTTTATTGTTACAACATTAGTCAGAGATTATGGCTTTAGCGAGGCTAAGTCCGGAATGTATTGGTCATGGGTCGGTTTTTTCAGTCTGTTTTCTGGGTTGGTTTTTGGTACCCTTTCAGACCGTATTGGCAGAAAACACGGGTTAGCTCTGGCGTTTGCAGTACAAAGTTGCGCATATCTATTAGCTGGACTTAGGCCGGATAGTCAGTGGATGATTATTTCCATTATACTTTTTGGATCAGCAGTCTTTTCCATTCCGGCCATAATGGCCGCTGCAGTGGGTGATTATATGGGGTTGAGTCGTGCTGCCTCCGCATTTTCTACCGTTACTATATTTTTTGCGGCCGGCCAGACTTTCGGCCCAACAGTGGCCGGTGTGATTGGAAAAACGACTGGCCATTTTTCAGGAGCTTATCTGTTGGCAGCACTGATAACGGCTGTCGCCACAATTTTTGCACTCTTTCTTCCTCGCCCTAACCTAAAAGGCTAAGAACTCTCCTATTAAATGGTAGAAACTCATTGGCTTGACTAATTGTTTACTAGTAAAATTGCTACATTCAGACCGAAGATGCGCGTGAAGACCGTGAAAGGCTTAGTGAGTTGATCAAGATAACAGTACAGGAACTTCCTGCTCCGAAAAAGTGTAAACCGGGGAGAAAGGGGCAATAACTATAATAAAATGTAAAACAAAATAGTGCTAAAATTCACTTTTTCATCCAGAAAGCATCTGGTAGAATTGCATGACATGGAGAGGCAAACATGCTGCAGATACCTGCACAAAACAAACTTCTCACCAGCATAAAAACCAGGATCACCATCACAACGCTGGTTATATGAGCAGGAGGACATCTCGACATAATGATAAAAGAATGTATCGCCGATATTTCACACCTGCCGGCAGTTCCGCCGCGCAGTGCAGAATTGTATTCAGCCGCCGGCAGGCGAATGCTGGAACAGGTCAGTCGTGAGTTGATGGCCTGTCCGGACATTCAGGATCTAATCGGAGATAATCCTCTGCAGATGGTGGAGATGGGCCTGCAGCAGCATTACCAGATCATGCAGACTATTCTGAAGCTAAATTCTTTTGATCTGCTGGCTCGTATGGCACCGTGGATCTACCGCGTGTTCCATTCGCGCGGTTTTTCCTGGGATTACTTTCCGCTGGAACTGAAAGCTTTTAAAAATGCACTGCTGGAATGCAGTGGTGACGGTTACGTCCGGCCGATCATCGCCATCTACGACTGGTTGATACGCCACCATCAGGATATGATCGAGCTTTCTGGCAGCGGCGATACGCTGGGCTTTGCCCTGCCGGACGAAATCGATGAGATGCAGCAGATTTTTACGACGCTGCTGCTGAATGCCGATCACGGCGGCTGCCTCAAGCTGGCAGATACATCGGTGAAAACTCCCGCCGAATTGCGGCATTTTTACGAGCATGTTGTCCGACACTCTCTTTACACCGTCGGGGAACTATGGGAGCGCAATCAGATCTCGGTGGCCGAGGAACATCTGGCAACCGCCATCGTCGGACGGGTGACATCCTTTCTGTATGGTCGATTTACCGGAACTCCGCAGACAAAAGGAACCGTTGTCGTCAGCTCGGCACCCAACGAATTTCATGAAGTGGGCGCCCGCATGGTAGCCGATATTCTGGAGCTGGACGGATGGGACGTGACCTACCTGGGCGCCAACACCCCACCGGAAGAGCTGCTGCGGCTGTTAATCAACAGAAAGCCGTTCCTGCTGGCTCTGTCAGTGGCAACACCGTTCAATCTTGACAAAGCGCGCCTGGTTATTGATGCGGTCAAATCTATACCGGATCTTGCCGGTGTGCGAATCCTGACGGGAGGGCTGGCATTCCTTGCCGCGCCACAGATATGGCATGAATTGGGTGCCGATGGCTATGCCGCCAATCTGGATGAGCTCACGGCGCTGTGTGACGGGTGGTGGCGGGAGAATGGCGGGCAAACGTAACTACCATCCACCCTAAATATGCTTGAAAGCCTGCATAAAATATTTCATACTGCACAATAAGAAAGGAAATTGTGCACTTTATGAAAAATATAATTCTATCGCAGAAACAAGAACGTGCTGCCCTGCTGCAGCGAGATTCCATTCCGAGAGATGGCCTGGAGGAGGCTCGCACCACACTGCAGGATGGCTTGATCAAAGTTATCATCGGACCACGACGAGCCGGAAAATCAGTTTTTGCCCTGCAGATACTGGCAGACAAGGACTTCGGGTATGTCAATTTTGATGATGAACGACTGGCGGCTCTCACAAACTTTGATGATCTGCTGATGGCTCTTACACAGGTCTACGGTGATGTCCGTACCCTGTTTTTTGACGAAATCCAGAACGTTTCCCGCTGGGAGTTGTTTGTCAGCCGTTTGCAGCGCAGCGGCTATTCCGTTGTCCTGACCGGTTCTAATGCTCACTTGCTCAGCCGTGAATTGGCCACACATCTGACCGGTCGATATCGCGCGTTTCATCTGTTGCCGTTTTCGTTTAACGAATATCTGCGTGCGCGGGCGTTTGTTCTCGACGAAACCATCATGCTGCGGGAACGGCAGGGGTTGCTGCTGGGGCATCTTGATACCTATATGCAGGTGGGTGGTTTTCCCGAAACAGTTGTTGGGTCGGTTGATACGACGAATTATTTGACGACGTTGTTTGAAAGTGTGCTGCTGAAAGATGTCGTGAGACGCTATAACGTTCGGTATGCGGCTAAATTATTGGAACTTGGACGTTATCTGATGGCGAACCATGCCCGCGAATATACATTTACTTCCGTTGGGAAGGCGGTGGGATTTCGTAGTGTTCACACACTGGAAAACTACATCGGTTATCTGGCAGAAGCTTTTCTGCTCTTCAGCGTGAACCGTTTTTCCTGGAAGGCACGCGAGCGTGTACAGGCACCCCGCAAAGTGTACGCTTGTGACACCGGTTTTGTGGGGGCTGTCGGCTTCAGGACGGGGGCGGACAAAGGACGGCTCCTTGAAAGTGTCGTAGCAGTTGAGCTCCTGCGCCGGGGAGAAGAATTTTATTCCAGCAAAGATTCTACAGGGAAAGAGGTTGATTTTGTTCTCAGAAAAGCAGGCGAAACAAGCCATCTGCTGCAGGTGTGTTATGATGTATCCGATCCCAAAACCAGAAAACGGGAAATGTCCGGATTGCTGAAGGCGGCAGTGGAATATAGCTGCGCCACGCTCATGATACTGACCTGGGACGAGGAAGAAACCATCACGATTGATGGGAAAAATATCGTGATTGTACCATGCTGGAAATGGCTGTTGGGGCGTGAGTAGAAAGGCGTTAATGACCATGATCGCAGAACTGATCGATAACAACAAACAACTGGCCGAATTTCTGGTTACAAAAAGCAGTGTACCGCTGGTACTGCTTGACCAGCAGCAGCGTATTTATGACTGCAACGCCGGCTTCCTGAAGCTATTTTCCCTTTCAGATAAGCCGTTGGGGGTTGAAATTGCCGATTATCTGCTGTTCGGAACCGAAGGGATTGCTGCCAAACCGGGCGAACAGCAGTTTACCTGTAACCCCCGCAGCGGAGTGCATGGGGTGCTGATCGCTCATCGTATGCCGCAGCCTGAGGGGCTGCTACTGTGGTGCGAGCGGCCGCTGAGTACCAATAATCAGGTCGTAGAGCGGATGTCGTTTCTCAACAACGAATTTATCGCCCTGCAGCGGGAACTGAACAAGAAGAACCACCACCTCACCTGCATCAGCCAGGAACTGGTCGAAAAGGTTGCCCAGTTGGAAGCGGCACTGGCCCAGGTCAAGAGTCTGGAAGGCATTATCCATATCTGCATGTACTGCAAGAAGATCAGAGATGAAGAGGAGTTGTGGCATAACATTGAACGCTATATTTCCGAACATTCCGATGCCGAATTCAGTCACGGCATCTGTCCCGTCTGTTTTGAAGAACGTTATGGTGAAAATCTATGATACGAACCCACGATCTGCCATACCGGCAGCAGATTAGGACTTTCAATATGGTGTGGTATACTGACCCAAAAGTTCCAGATTAAAAGCTAGGTATCTGCCATGAACAATCACGACACAGCTAGAGCTCCGGAGCAAACCGGGCTTCAAAAATCAGTGCCTGCATCACCACTGAGGTCGATGATTATCGGGTTTGTCCTGATAGCAGTGGTAGCCTGGAAGCCGAAAACAGGCGTCTTCTGCCAACGATAAAAAGTCAGTCACTTGAAATGAAAGTGCTTGAAAAACGGTATACCGGCATAAGCAGGGTAGAAAGGGATTATCGTGGTGCACTCGTCCTGCCGGATATTTCTGAAACAGAGATTGGCAGGATGCTGCAGGAATGTGAAAATGAGGCCGGTTAGCACTATCCTTCTTTGTGTCTGTTAGAGGAGTCATATATGTACGCTGTCTGCTTATTGTTATGTGCATTGTTTATGTTTACACCGACTTTCTCCAGTGCCGCCGTCATCGAACCGGCCAGAATCAGGATGGTTGACGGCGAAGTTTTGTTTCACACGCCGGACAGCACTGAATGGCTGCCGGCAGCTGTCAATACCCCGCTTGATGAAGGTGACACCATTTGGTGTCCGGCAGGTTCAAAAACGGAAATCCAGCTGGCTGGCGGCACGCTGGTCCGTCTTGATGGTGGTTCTCAACTCGATCTGCTTGCCAATGAAGAAGGTTTTGCACATCTGCATCTGGCGAGTGGAAAACTCTATGCCAGAACGGCACAGAACGTCGCCGAAAAAAGCCTGCAGATCGATGCCGACGACACCACCGTTCTTCCGGCGGCCCGAACCAGGCTCCGCATCGACATGCTCCCCAACAGCCAGGAAGATGTAGCCATCTTCAAGGGCTCGGCGTATGTCGAAGGAAATGGAGCCCGTACCAATGTCCGGGCCGGAGAGCATATCGCGCTTGAAGAGGGACACAGCGAACTGTTGACGCTCAACCCTCCCGATGACTGGGAGCGCTGGAACAGCGAACGGGACCGCAGTCAAACCTATTCGACAAAAAACGAATCCTGGCTGCCGGAAGAACTGCGTGGTCACTCCGGTGAGCTGGCAGCTAACGGCAGATGGGAGCGCACGGGGGAGTACGGTATGGTCTGGAGGCCCACCGTGATTCTCTCCGACGACTGGGCGCCCTATACTGACGGACGCTGGGTCTGGAAGGGAAAGGATTATGTCTGGGTATCATATGAAACGTGGGGCTGGACACCCTACCATTACGGACGCTGGGCAGTAATCGGCCGTCTGGGATGGTGCTGGGTACCACCCGCACCGGGCGATATTTTCTGGGGCCCCGGTTACGTGGGATGGTACCGCACCGGCAGTCACATAGGATGGACTCCGCTGGCGCCCGGCGAAGTTTTTTACGGCTACGGGAACTACGGCCGACACAGCCTGAACCTGACCACCAGCCAGATCAAGCCCGGCATCACTGTCGTGTACCGGAACCGGGCCGCACGGGGTGGACTCGTTCTGCTCCCCCATGACGATTTTTTACGAGGCAATGTTGTCGTGGCACGCCCTTCGAACACTGTGCGTCAAACTCCCACGGTGTCAATTTCCATTGGCAGTCCGCGTATTCAGCCGGTTCGCGAGTCACATATGCCGGTTGTCAGGCGTTCTTCAGTCGCCAGCACTCCTCCCCGGGTTGTACGGCGAGACGCCAGCGAACTGCGACAGCGCTTTCCCCGCGTAAATCCCGATAGCTCGCCGCAGCGTAATAACCGTCATCAGACGCCGGCCGCAATCGTTACATCGCCGCCAACAACGACTCAACCGCCGGCTTCGAACAGCGCCTCACCTGGTGTTACGCCGACAACCACCCCCCTTCGAGACACCGTTAGACAACAACCGTCCCCTGTCTCTAACCAGCGTCAGCCTTCCGGTATACAGCAGCAGTCACCGGCACTGCAGCCCCCTCAGAGCCAATCGCCGCGTTCCGACACTGTGCGCCGCACAGCGACCGGACAAACTCAGGAGACAAATACCCAACAGCGTGACCAGGAGCGGCGCAGGACCGTGCCAGCCGGAGCCAACGTAAAAAAGGTTTGGAGAGTTGTTACACCGGAGAACGGCCGTGAAAAGGAGATCAAGGGAACTGAGGGCAGGGAGAGGCGGGAACGGTAGGGGACGTCCTGGATATCGTTTTCAGATTATGTCTTATCAGCACCGGCATCGCAGATGCCGGTCAATTCAAAGACATCAGTTTTTTCAGATTTCCCTTTGACCTTGATTGAACCAAGCGGCCTGACGTCAACCCTGCCCGAAACTTTTTCCAGCACCCACTGGCTGATCATTGTATGAGTGCCGAACTCCTTATTGGCCCCTTCAAGACGTGATGCCAGATTGACGGCGTCTCCAAGCACCGTGTAATCAAAGAGATCATCAGACCCCATATTTCCCGCAATCACGCTGCCGGAATTGATACCGATCCTGATTTCCAACTCCGGCAGTCCCATCTCCTTCAACTGAACATTGAGCAGCTGCAGACGTTCCTGCATGGCAACCGCCGCTTTACAGGCATTCAGGGCATGCTCGGGATCATTGGCAGGCGCCCCCCAGAACGCCATGATCGCATCACCGATGAACTTGTCGATGGTGCCATTGTTCTTGAGGATGATTCCGGTCATGGCGGTCATGTAGATATTGATCAACTGCGAGATTTCCTCCGGGCGCCGCTGCTCCGACAGGGTGGTGAATCCGGCGATATCCGAAAAAAGCATGGTCGCCTCCACCCGATTGCCCCCCAGCACCAGGCTGTCCGGGTCTGCCAGCACACTGGCGAGAATCGACGGTGAAAGATAGTGCGAAAACGCCCTGCGCAGCTGCCGCTTTTTCCGCTCAATCAGGATGTAAGCCCGTGCGCCGGCAAGAGTGTAGACAAATAGCAGCGTCAGCAGAATGCCGAAGGTTGGCAACCAGAATCTGAACTGTTCAAAGGATACATAGACGACCATACCGTAAACTGTCGCCAAAGACAGAGTGGCCAGGAAACCTCTGAGTGGTCGCCATGCAAGCTGCAGCAGGCCGCCAATCGCCCCCACGAAAAGAAAAAGAGCGCATTGCAACGCAGCGTCAAGTCGATCGACATACCATCCCCGCAAAAAACCGCTGACCAGATTGGCGTGAATTTCCATGCCGCTCATCAGCTGGTTGCGGGAAGAGAATAGGAAGGGGGTGGAAAAATAATCGGCCTGCCCCTTGTCAGGCTCTGTCGAAGCGGAAGTTGAGCGGCCTACGATGACGATTTTTCCTTTGAAGGTTTCGGGCGGGAGAAACGCTGCCGGATTCAAAGCCTGATAATAGGAAACCGTCGTGTGACGGTCAGGTGGAGCGGTATATGCGATCCAGGCACGGGGCGGAATCTGTCGCACTGACCCGGCAAACGCCCCGGCAATCTGCTCCGAAAACAGTTTTTCACCGGCCGGACGTTCCGGAAAGCGGCGCACCGTATAGTCACGATCCAGTTGAATTCCGGCCAATCCGGTTAATGCCTGCTGCGAAAACAGCTGCAGCGGCTCCACCAGCATGGTCTGCTGAAATCTGCCGTTTCCGCTCACATTCATGTCGGAAACCAGAACCACCGGCGCATTGCGGCGCAGCGCATCGGCAAAGACCCGGTCCTCCTTTGGCTGTGACGCCTCGGGAAACAGCACGTCAAAAGCAATGACCGCCGCTCCCGCTTTTTTTAGAGCGTCCAGCAGACCGGCATGCATGCTTCTCGGCCAGGGCCACTGTTTGCCCAGTTCCGCAAAAGAGGGTTCGTCGATGGCAACCAGCACGATGTTCCCCGCTGCGGCAGTGCTTTGCCGGGAAACGTGCAGCAGGTCGTATCCCTTCATTTCAAGCAGTTCACCCGGTGGAATCAGCGTGAACAGAAAGCCCGCCAGACCGCACGCCATCCCGACGCAGATATGCAGCACCACCGTTTTCAGCATCAGAAACGGTATTCCATCTTCAGGAAGACCGAACGCCCCGCTGCCGGCCGTAACATTTCTGATTCATATTTTCTGTCAAATATATTCTTCAGGTCGAGACTGAGCAGTACCCGTTTTCTGAGCGGTTCCCAACTGGCCGAAAGGTCTGTCGTGAAAAAGTCCGGCATCCGGTAGTTGTTGGCATCATCGCCGTATTGACCGGCGACATAGTTGGTCGAAAGAGCCACCTTGTAGTGACGCGGCGAAACGAACACCACTCCGGCAGCAAGGGAGTGTTTCGGAACCAGCGGCGTGGTTTTGCCGAAACTTGGTTCGTCGTGGTTTTTGCTGTCAGTATGCTTGTAGCGCACGTAAAATCCCAGCGAATCCGTAAGGATGGCGTTGGCAGCAGCGGTCACAATTTCTGCCCGGTTCCGTTTTGAGTAGAGGTTGAACTCGAAGTCCGGGTTTTTGTAATCCCTGATTTCATAGCCGACACTGGTAAAAAGCCGGTCGTTCCAGCGTGATTCCAGGGTTGCCTGATAATCGGTAACCCGCGACCCAGGATAGAGCTGGATCCAGTCGAAAAAGAGCCCGGCGGTGGTGACCGGTGCCAGGGTCATGTCAAAGGCTTCCAGCGTCCGCTTCTGATATGCACCTCGTATGATGTGATCACGGTGCAGCTTCAAGGCTATACCCAGGCGGGGATTGAAATCACGGTTGGTGTTGAGCCGGTTGGAAAAATATTCATAGAACAGGCCGGCGTCGATCAGCAGACGTTCGAAGGGCTTCCAGCGGTCATTGACGTACGCTCCGACGTAGGTGCTGTCCTGGTTGAGCGTCAGGTCGTAGTTTTCAATATGCATGGCCGGTATCGTCAGCCATCCGGTCGGTACCCCCAGGCCTCCCCAGAGCAGGTAATCCTCCCTGAAAATAGCAGCGCCGGCCATGCTCGAAGCATAGGTCGAGGACACCTTGAAATGTATCGGCGAGTATTCCGCTCCCCACGAAATCTGATGCTGCTCTCCCAGTTGGAACAGGTGTTTGAGCTGATAATTGTATCCCTCGCGAACCCCTTTTCTTGATACCGACGAGTTCGGGTCGATCGAACCGGGGATATTCGCCGATACGGGAACAGCACCGATCTGGGCAGCGCGCGTCCGGGCGATTCCGGTGGAATCGGTGCCATAGTAGGGGGAGCTCCAGGGGCCCTGCAGCACAGACTCGTTAGTAAAATCGAAAACCCCCTGATTGAGATAGCTGCGCGCCCCGTCCAGACCGAAGGCGGTAATCAGCGAGAGCTGTGCATCATTAAGTCCGCTGCCGTTTGGATCGGGATTGGTGTAGTTCATGGTTGTCAGCGAATAGCGAAAATTGAACAGCAGGTTGTTTTTGTTTCCCAGGCGGTAGTTGTAGCCGGCGTCAATTTCAAAAGCCAGCAGACGGTTGGTATCGTTGGCCTCGTACTCAGCCCGGTCCGGGCCTGGATCGCCGTATTTTCTATCCCGCAGGCCTCCGTACAGGAACATGCCGTTTTTGAAATCGGGGCGGGCGCCGAAAGCGTAGGTCAGCGTGTTATCACGCTGAAAGCCGTTTTTCCTGAATCCGTCACGATCGGTGCGCTCGTAGTCAAGCAGGTATCTGACATCAATCGGATCCCTCACGAAACCCTGTTGCGTGGCCTTGTGAATATGGGTGAAACTTCCCCCTTCATCGGCTATGGTCGTATTGACCCGCAGATTGTTGTAGGGCCTGGCAACAATGTCCTGATAACGGTAATGCTGCCCGATTGCCAACGGATCCATCAGGAAGCCTTGAACATTTTCGCTCACGTAGACCAGCGGATTGGAATCATACTTTTTCGAGACAAAAAAGTATCCCGACGCGTCGAAAGGGTCAAAGGACTCCTCGGCATAACTGGTGGCCCACTCTGTCATGCCGAGCCCCAATAGCGACGCACCCAGGTTTGAAATCCCTTCCTGGGTTTTTTCCACCGGATTGATGCTTTTCAGGTTCGGCATCAGCTCCAGAGCACGTTTTGCCTCATGAATTGACTGAAAGGGGCGGTAGGTGTCGCTGTAGATGATGTAGGCGATCAGATGAGGGAGCGGATCCCGGGGATCAAGCGACTCTGCCAGCCGTAGCTCTTCGAGCGCCCTGTCCACCTCGTCAAGCTGATAATGGGCTATCGCCAGGAAAATGTGCGGCTGTGCAAATTTCGGCTCAATGGTGCCGGCTTTCAGAAACATTTCGATGGCATCGCGGGGTCTCCCCTCCTTCAACGCCTGATATCCGAGGCCGTCAAGCGACTCGTAATCGGAAGGATTCAGCTCCACAGCGGTGCGGAAATCCCGTGCGGCGCCACGCAGATCATCAAGCCAGTTCAACAGCTGTCCTCTCCTTGACCAGCCGCTGTGCCACGAAGATGATTGCCCGACTACCCTGTCAAGCAGCCGCTTCGCTTCTTCGTACTCACCGCGCTCCATCAGCAGCCGCCCCAGTTCACTCAACCCGCCACTGTTGAACGGGTCACGGGCAAGCGATGCACGGTAGGCGGATTCTGCCTCCCTGCCCTTGCCGTCGAGATAGAAATACCTGCCACGAACCGCGTGCGCTGCTGATGAGTCCGGGTTGACGGCAAGTGCCTTTTCGATCTGGGCTAACGCCTGGGGAGCATCATCCATGGCCAGCATGATTTCGGCCGTCAGAACGGGAAAACGCTCGTCTCCGGGATACCGTAAAGCGAACTCCCGGCATAGTTCCACCGCCGGTGCAAACTCACCCAGAAACGCCCTGAAACTTGCCAGTGCAATACCGGCAACAGCAGGGGCTGTATTCCGGGGAAGTCCGGCAAGCAGCACTTCCGCACGCGGCAGATTGTTTTTTTGAAGCGCTGCGCCGGCCAGGCCGAGAGTTGCTTCGGCAGCAAACTTTCCATCAGAACTTTTCGGAACTTTCGCAAAACGTGCCGCCGCCCCGTCCGCGTCCCCGCGATCAAGCAGGATCATCCCTGTGAAGGTCAGGGCCGTGGCATTGGAGGGCTCAATCCGCAGCAGTTCATTGAACTGCTCCAGGCTTTCGTCCAGCTGCCGAGAGTTATAGAGCAGACCGGCCAGATGTTCACGCGACGCTGAATCAGCAGGATTCCTGACCACTGCCAATTTCAGCTCTGCAATACTTGTCGCATCGATTGTCCTGGACGGTGAATAAACGACCATGCGCGGCACATCGAAGGTAAACGAACTGATCCACTGTACCCGTTCCTTTGGCCTGACCAGCACCATCTTAACCGGTGGCTTGCCTGACTCCGCCCGGGCGGATTCCCCGGCAAGAACAGTGACCGAACCCATTTCATTTGCCAGTTCAACCGTTCCTTTCAGGACCACCAGATTACTCGTACCGGAATCATCGACGGAAATATCCCAGTCTGTTCCTCTGATTGCTGCGGTTGCAGACGGAGTCACAATCTTCAGGCTGTGGGGGGTCGACTTTGCACGGGACCAGATTTCACCGTTCTGAAGCCCGAGAGTGGTTCCTTTCGAGGAGGAAGGTTTTCTGACCTCTTTGATCACGAGAAGGGTTTTATGATTCACTTTGACCTGCGTTCCATCAATGAAAAGCAGATCGAGCTTACCGTAAGCACCGGTTTTGATGCTGTCCCCTGCCGTCAGCGTCTGCTGAGCCACAGCAGGCTCCCACGCTTCCTGCGGCATCAATCGCGCACTGCTGTCACCGCGAACGGACACTATTTCGGCATCCCGTGACACGCCGGGACGCTGAATCGTTGTTGCTGCGTGTAACGTCTGGGGGAATACCGCAACCATAAGCAGGAATATGATCCCGTTTTTCATCGACCCTCCACGTAATTGAATTCGGTGAATACCGCTGGCATTGCGCTATTAAGCTGTCTTATACAGGAATATTATGACGGGCGCATGCAAAAAGGTCGCTCGGATCAATCGAAATAATTTGAAATGAATTTTTTCTTGGATTGTATCTACAGCTCCATTGCAGTATCACTACTGACCGACAGCAATCCATGTTCTGCGGTTGTAATATTGGGCGGAATAGGTGTATAGTGCCATCACTGCTGCAGGCAGTTACTGCCACGTTTTGCCGCAGGAAATCTACCCGTGTGACGTACTGTGACTCTTCTCATGCCCACTCTACATGTTGCCGCCGACAAAACCCTCACAATCCCCTCTGAATTGATTGAAAAAATCGGACTCTCACCCGGTGATGAGGCCTGTATTGAGATCAGTGAAGATGCACTGTTGATCAGAAAGGTTGCGTGCGGTGATGCTGCGGAAAAGCAGATTCCGCAGCTACCACCAAGCGAGGGTACGCGGGCCATTCGGCAAAAAAATCTTCTTACCGGCATTGCATACGTCAAGGGTGTTGGCCCGAAACTATCAGCGCTGCTCGAAAAACGGGATATACGGACTGTAGAAGACGCGATCTACCTGCTGCCGCTACGCTATGAAGACCGCCGGGAGCTGGTTCCAATCGTCGCTCTGAGACCCGGACAGTCATCGGTTTTCTCCGGCAGGGTGCTTTCGGCAGATGCGACTAAAACCAGAAACGGAAGATCGGTGTTTGAGGTTCTTATCGGGGACGACTCGGGGACGATCGCCTGTAAGTGGTTCAATGCACACGCCGTTTGGATGAAGCGCACCTGGCAGGTGGGAAGAGAAGGTATCTTCAGCGGCGAAGTCAATCAGTTCGGCTACCAGCGCGAAGTTCATCACCCTGACGTTGAGTGGTGCGCTCAAGGCAGCGGTGTTGCCGAACTCATGACATCCGACCCGACAAATTTCGGGAGAATTGTGCCGGTCTACCCGCTGACCGAAGGGTTGCACCAGAAAGCCATGCGGCGAATCATGCGTGAGGTGCTGGCCGGATTTCTGGACAACGTCGAGAACATTCTGCCGTCGGAGCTGCTGCCGGAGAGTTTTCCGACACTTAAGGATGCGCTGGCCTGGGTACATTCGCCTCCTCAGGACGCAGTGCCGGGCGAATTGAATGAAGGACGGACTTCAGCTCACCGCGCACTGGCTTATGACGAGTTTTTTTTCTGGGAACTGGGGCTGGCACTCAAAAAACAAGGTGTCGCACTGGAACAGGGAATTGCATTTTCTGTCACTCACCGTTTTACCAAAGAGCTCGCCCGACTACTGCCGTTTGAACTGACCGGCGCCCAACGCCGCGTGCTGACCGAAATCAAGACCGATATGATGTCGCGGCACCCCATGCATCGTCTCGTCCAGGGGGATGTGGGCAGCGGAAAGACCCTGGTGGCGCTGATGGCAGCCCTGATTGCCGTGGAAAACGGGTATCAGGTGGCGATCATGGCTCCGACCGAGATTCTGGCGGAGCAGCATTGGCACACGATCCACCGCTGGTGTTCGCAACTTGGCCTGGAAACGGTACTGATAACTGCCGGCATGAAGGGGAAGGCCAAGAAGGATGCCCTGGCAATGGTCTCAGATGGCCGCGCCAGTATTGTAATCGGAACCCATGCCGTCATTCAGGAAAAGGTCGAGTTTTCCCGATTGGGACTCGGAATAATCGATGAACAGCATCGCTTCGGCGTCCTGCAGCGGGGCATACTCAAAAAAAAGGGGAGCAATCCGGACATTCTGGTAATGACCGCCACTCCTATTCCCCGCACACTTGCCATGACGCTCTTCGGCGACCTTTCGCTCTCGGTCATCGACGAACTCCCACCCGGAAGAACTCCGGTAGACACGCGGATATTTTTTGAGTCACGCCGCTCCCAGGTCTATGATATGGTGCGCACCGAAACCAGCCGGGGGCACCAGGCCTACATCATTTATCCACTGGTTGAGGAAAGTGAAAAGTCTGATCTGAAGGCCGCCAGCCAGATGGCTGAACATCTGGCTGCAGAGATATTTCCCTCCCTGCGCATCGGACTGCTGCACGGCCGGATGACTCCCGACGAAAAGGAGTCGATCATGGCCGCTTTCAAGGCCCGTGAACTCGACATCCTGGTCTCAACCACCGTCATTGAGGTTGGAATCGACGTTCCCAATGCCTCGTTGATGGTTGTCGAACATGCCGAGCGCTTTGGCCTTTCCCAGCTCCATCAGCTGCGCGGCAGGGTCGGACGGGGAGCGGCACGTTCGAGCTGTGTTCTGTTGACGTCCGGACGACTGTCTGAAGATGGCGAGAAGCGACTCAAGGTTATGGAGTCCACCACTGACGGATTCAAAATTGCAGAAGCCGACCTGGAAATCAGAGGGCCCGGCGATTTTCTCGGCACCCGCCAGGCCGGTATGCCCGATTTCAGAGTCGCCAGTATTCTGCGGGATGCCGGCATTCTGGAACAGGCCAGGAACGCCGCATTTGATCTAGTGGAGCGGGATCCTCAGCTTTGCAGGCCGGGGCACGATCTGATAAAACGAGAGCTATCACGCCGCTGGGGAAAACGCCTGGAGCTGGCAACCATAGGTTAGGAACAGTAATGCGTCTGATACTCGGTTCACAGGCATTCGATAAAAACTTTACAGCTTCCGTACTGACTGTAGGGAATTTTGATGGTATTCATCGAGGACACCTTGAGGTCTTTCGCCAGTTGAAACGAAAAGCTGACGAAAAGGGCCTCCCGGCGGTGATCGTCACCTTTGATCCGCACCCGCTCAAAGTTCTGGCACCACGCGCGGTTCCCCCACAACTGACAACACTTGACCAGAAGGTGGAACTGATCACTGCTGCCGCAATGGACAGTCTGGTCGTCATTCCTTTTACGACCGAGTTTTCCCGCATAACGGCCGAGAACTTTGTGCGCGAGCTATTATGCAATTCCCTGGGAATGCGGCATATTGTTATCGGACATGACTATGCCTTCGGGCGCGGACGGGAAGGGAATTTCAGCACACTGGAGCGCTTGGGGGACGAGTGCGGCTTTACGGTCGATGATGTCCCCCCCATCGGCGAGGAAGGAGCTGTTTTCAGCAGCAGCCTTGTGCGGGGGATGATTGCAGCTGGAGACATGCCGGCAGCCGCCGGAATTCTCGGCAGATATTATTCGATTGCCGGAACGGTTGAACATGGCTGCAACCGGGGGCATTCCCTCGGTTTTCCGACCGCGAACATCGACACCCCGAATGAACTGTTGCCGCCGGACGGAGTTTATGCCGTCATGGCCAACATTGATGGAACGCTCGTCAAGGGAGCCTGCAACATAGGTTGCAACCCGACGTTTGAATCAAGCCGTCGAACTGTCGAAGCGTTCCTGCTCGATTTTACGGGGGACATCTATGAGCATTCTCTCAGGTTACATTTTGTGCAGAAATTGAGGCCGGTTCACAGGTTCCCCGATGCAGCCTCCCTGAAAGACGCCATCTGCAAGGACGTTGTAATATGCCGTCAGTTGCTGGATGCCATTAACTTAGATCGCCTGAAACCGGGTGTCAGGCAGGAACAGCGTGCGCTATAAACTGGATTACAAATTCTGGTTGGGGATTGGTGTCAGTCTTTTTTTCATGGCTCTGCTATTGAGAAAAATTGATTTCGGGGCTATGAAGACTGCCCTTTTCTCTGCCGATTACCGTTTTATTGTTCTGGCCGTCTGCTTTACCTTCGTAAATTATTTCCTGAGGGCCGTACGCTGGCGTTATCTATTGATCCAGGAAAAGACCATCCGGCTTTCCTCACTCTACTCGGCCACAGTTATCGGCTACATGGCCAATAATCTTCTGCCTGCCCGATTGGGTGAATTCATACGAGCATACACCCTCGCGAAGCGGGAACAACTGGAAGCAGCGACAGTATTTGCTTCATTGGTTATTGATAGATTATGTGACGGATTCACGGTACTTGTGATACTTGTCTTCACCCTCTTTACCATCACGCTGCCGCCTGGGATGGAGGAAGCTGCCGGTGCCCTGAAAACCGGTGGAGTCGTCACATTTTTGTTATACTGCTCTATCATGCTGTTTCTGTTTTTTCTCAAAAAACAGACAAACCGGACCCTCACTGCTGTCAGCTTTGTACTAAAACCCTTTGGCCAGCATCGCGCGGAAAAGCTCATTCAGCACCTCGAAGCCTTCATCGGCGGAATCAGGTTGTCGATGCGTGGGAGCCATCTTGCAGCACTGCTGCTCTCTTCAGGCGGAATCTGGCTGTTCTGCGTGCTGCCGGTCGATATGACGCTGAGAGCGTTCAATATTCACTTACCGATGACGGCGTCCCTGTTCATCCTGATCCTGCTGGTTTTTGCCGTGATGGTGCCGGCTTCACCAGGCTTCATCGGCACCTACCACTACGCCTGCTACAAAGGTCTCTCGGTGTTCGGTGTTCCCGAAACTACATCTGTCAGTATCGCACTGATAATTCATGGAATATCATTTTTCCCGGTAATTGTTGTCGGGCTTTATTATCTGTGGAGGAACAAGCTGTCTTTGAATGGCTTGAACAACAACGCCGACACCACACTCGCAAATAAAATGCAGGCATAAGGATAAATGTCACGTGATAACGAAGCCAATAAAAGTTGTTATAATTAATCCATTTCGGGAAAGAAGTGACCATGTCGCTCCAGATCTCGGTCTTGGTTATCTGGCCGCGTGGGTCAGGAAAACCGGGCATGAAGTAACCCTGATTGACCCTAATAATTCACGCATTTCCAGAGAACATCTGCATGAAAAGTTGTCTTATCTTCAGCCTGACGTATTAGGGATTAAAGTTTTTACTCAGGACCTGCCGTCAGCCAGGGAAACGTTCAAATTTGCCAGGTCGCACCTGCCAAACGCCATTCTGGTAGCCGGTGGCGCTCATCCTTCAGCAGTTCCGGAACAGGTTCTGAGAACACTCACAGAAATCGATTACGCTTTTCGGGGTGAAGCGGAGGTTGGGTTTTCCCGTTTTCTTGAGTTTTTGCAAGGAGGATGCTCAGAGGAAGATGTTCCGGGTTTAATATGGCGTATCGGCAGCGATATCCGTGTTAATCCCCAGGAATTCATAAAAAACCTGGATGAACTTGGTATACCGGCGTGGGATTTAATTGATCCCCGCGATTACCGTGATACGGCCGAAACATTTCGCAAAGCGTTTCCGGCAGCACCCATCTCTATAACCCGGGGATGCCCGTTTCCCTGCACATACTGTGCGGGGCACATCATTTCCGGAAAACCGATAAGGTCACGTTCCACCAAACATGTACTCGATGAAATGCAGTATCTGATAACTGAATTCGGTGTCAGGGAATTTAACATTGTTGATGATAATTTCACACATAACCGGGCATTGGTTGAATCATTCTGCCTTGGAATCATTGACAGAGGATGGGAAATTCACTGGTCAGGCTCGACCGGTATTCGACTAGACTCCCTCGATGAAGAGATTTTGATTCTCATGCGCAGATCAGGCTGCTATTCGTTTTATGTGGGTATCGAATCCGGATCGCAGAGAATCCTGGATCTTATGAAAAAGCAGTTAACTCTGGACAAAATTCGTGAAGGCGTTAGGATGATAAGTCGTTCAGGAATTGATGTTTCTGGCTTCTTTATACTCGGTTTTCCCGGAGAAACCAGGCAAGACATTCTCGCGACCATATCATTTGCCGTCGAATTACCGTTATTGAAAGCCCATTTTTTCCACTTCACAGCCCTGCCCGCAACTGAAGCCTTTAATACGCTGGTGGAAGAGGGTAAATTGACCGGCTATGATGATTCAATGTTCATGGACGTGTCGTACGTACCCGAAGGACTTACCTCACAAGATCTGAAGTCGCTGCTTCGAAAAGCGTATATTGATTTTTATTTAAGGCCGAGTGTCGTAGTCAGGCTACTTATCAGACTCGGTTCGCTCCATCAACTACAGTTGATTTTTAAAAAAATGTTCAATTATTTTGTGTCAGTTAAACCATCGACCGGGAAGGACCGCACTACATGAAACGCTTCTATGTCAACGTATGGGCTGTCCTGTCGTTCAGCATCCCTTTTTGTATTTACATGCTCACTCTGGCCCCATCTGTTACTTTTTTCGACAGTGGCGAATTCATTACGGCCACTGCATCGCTCGGTTCCGCCCATTCTCCTGGCTATCCTCTGTTTTTGATGTACGCCAAGCCATTCACCTGGCTGCCGTTCGGCAATATTGCCTTTCGCATCAACATGGCCACCGCCTTCTCATCATCCCTGGCATGCCTGGGGGTGTATCTACTCACAACACGGTTGCTTGCCCGCGAACAGCCGCTTGTTAACAACCCATTCAACGTTCAGATCATTAACATGGCCGGCCTGGCCGGAGCACTTTCATTCAGCGTGACACCGCGGCTCTGGCTGCAGTCCAATCATGACAAACCATACCCCCTGCTGGCCTTCGTCATTGCCATCATTTTCTATCTTTTGATCAAATGGCAGGATAATTTCAGAAACGGAAGTGAGCGCCCCGCATACATTTACGCGGCAACATTTCTGGCCGGTCTCCTGACGGGTCTGCACCAGACAATCGTACTGCTGCTGCCGGCATGGTTCATTATGTTACTGATTGTAGACCGGCGGATAATAACGCGCGCAAAAGAACTGCTCATTGCTACGGCACTTGCCATGTTTGGCTTCTGGGTCCAGTTGTATCTTCCGTTGCGGGCAATCCAGAAACC
Source organism: Desulfuromonadales bacterium (assembly GCA_037129245.1). Lineage (GTDB taxonomy): Bacteria > Desulfobacterota > Desulfuromonadia > Geobacterales > Pseudopelobacteraceae > JACRCG01. Next base: position 45,094 of record JBAXVE010000003.1, on the reverse strand, counting down.
GCTGCTTAACTGGGGTGATCCGCGCAACCTTGAACAGTTTCTGTGGCACTTTTTGAGAAAGGGGTACCCGAATGAGCCCCATCAGCGGGACTTCTCTCTGCTCTGGATGCAGATTAAAGCATTTAATATAACACGGGAGTTTACCTGGGTGGGTGTAGTGCTGCTGATTCTCGGTTTGGCGCTGCTGTGGCGAAACAACCGGGCCATCCTGGTCGGCTACCTTACAGCGATAGCAACATTCATAGCGGTAATTGCCGGATATTTTAACGCCCAAGCTGACATGATATTTCTGACCGAAGAATTTTTCACGCCACTCTACCTGCTCACAGCAGTATTTATCGGTATCGGCCTGTTCAGTCTCGTCGGGTTTGCCACGCGCCGATCCCGTATCCCCGAAAATATCGGGGCAGCTGTGTATATCTCTGTTGCGGTCCTGTTTCTGTCTCTACCCGCGACTCTGTGCGCGGTTAACTATTATGAAAATGATCAGCACAACAATTATATCGCTTTCGATTACGCCACCAATACCCTTCGCTCACTGCCGCAGAACGCCGTCATGTTCACCTGGGGAGACAGTGGTGCCTTTCCGCTCTGGTACCTTCAGGGTGTGGAGCGAATGCGTGAGGACCTGGACCTGCCTCACACACCTCACCTGGTGTTTGAATGGTACCTCGACTCGATGCCACGACTGTTCAAGGATTCCAATCTGAGAAAGTTTGACGTGCTGTCAAGCGGCTCCGATGTAGCCCTGCGCATTGCCGTAACCGAAAACCTGGGGGTCAGGCCGGTTTATATTGATTTTTCAACCCGCTACTCCGTCGAATTCAAAGAATATTTCCCGGTTCAAAAAGGAATTATCTACCGTGTAAGAACCATGAATGAGCCGGGGGCCATGCCTGATGTATCGGTGTGGGACACTTACAACAATCGCGGAATCCTCGAAAAAATATCATTTCTTGATCTCGACACCGGCAAAGCAATCATGATTTATGCCAACAGCTACGCCGAAGCCGGAGAATTTCTGATGAATATCAGCAGATTTTCGGAAGGCCTGGCGATGTTAGACAAAGCCGAGCGGATCTCACCTGAAATGCGCAGTTTGACATATCAGCTCCGTACCCGCTATGGACTGACACGATAAGGAAGAATGAATATGCATCGTATAAACGGTACCACACAGGTAGTCGGTATCATTGGGTACCCGGTCGGACATTCACTTTCACCGGCCATGCACAACGCCGCGTTTGCGGCTGCCGGCCTCGACTATACATATATCCCGTTTCCGGTACACCCCGATAATCTTGGTGCCGCGGTAATCGGTCTTACGGCTGCCGGCATCACGGGATTCAATGTGACCATTCCGCACAAAACCGCCATTATGCCATTTATCGATACGCTGCACGAAAGCGCCGAGGCTGCCGGTGCGGTCAATACCGTCCTGATTCGTGATGGCGTACTGACCGGCTACAACACCGATGGCGACGGATTCATTCAGGCCGCAACACAGGAACTCGGCTTTACCACCTCCGGCAGCGATGTTGTAATTATCGGCGCGGGAGGGGGCGCCCGAGGTGCCATTGCCGCTCTCTGCCGCAACGGAGTTCGCCGGATAGTCATCTGCAACCGCACCGTCGGCAAAGCTGCCGCCCTCGCTTCCAATTTCAGTCAACGCTACCCGGAAACAGAATTTCGCATAACCAGTCAGGATGAGATGCCTTCCAGCGATCTCTCCTCCGCATCCTTGCTGGTCAACACGACTTCTCTCGGAATGAATGGCGAAAATCTGGATTTTATCCAGCTCTCGTCAATGCCATACAATGCCGGCATTTTTGACATGGTGTACGCCCCGCCTGAAACGGCACTGATGAAAAAAGCCGCGAAAGCAGGCATTCGGGCCGTAAACGGACTTGGAATGCTTGCAGCGCAGGGAGAACATGCCTTTTCCATCTGGGCCGGTCAAAAGCCTCCTCAAGGAGTGATGAAACGGGTGCTGGAGAGCATTTGCCGTCCTTAACTACAGCTTGACAACGCTTTGGAATCCTCATACTATGGCCCTTCAGACTTTTACGGGGGATACATGCAGTCGAACAGGCTTGGAGAAATCCTTGTTAAAAACAATATTATCAACCGTGACCAGCTTACCAAAGCATTGGAAGAGCAAAAGCTTTCCGGCAATCAGGTTCGTCTGGGTGGTATTCTCATTTCCCAGAATCTTATTTCCGAGGCCGAGCTTACCGCCTTTCTTTCCAAGCAGTACGGTGTGCCAAGTGTAAATCTTGCCGATTACGAAGTCGAACCCTCCGTCATTAAGATAATCCCCGCTGAGGTTGTCCAGAAATATCAACTGGTACCGGTCAACCGCGCCGGCGCGACTCTGATTGTCGCTGTCAGCGACCCTTCAAATTTGTTCGCCCTTGAAGATATAAAGTTCATGACCGGTTACAACATCGAGATGGTCGTAGCTTCTGAGCGTGACATCAAGGGCGCCATCGACAAGTACTACGACCAATCTGCTTCGTTGGCCGACGTGATGAGCGATCTTGATGTCGAGGACATGGAGATCGTCGGTGATGAAGAAGAAATTGACGTCGGATCCCTGGAACGTGCAACGGAAGACGCACCTGTCGTCAAAATGGTCAACGCCATTCTGCAGGATGCCATCAAGAAAAAGGCAAGTGACATTCATATAGAACCATACGAAAAGGTTTTCAGGGTTCGCTACCGTATCGACGGCGTGCTCTACGAAGTGATGAAGCCTCCGCTCAAGCTGAAGAACGCGATCACATCCCGCATCAAGATCATGTCTGAACTTGACATCGCTGAACGTCGCCTGCCGCAGGACGGCCGTATCAAAATCAAGCTGGGTGGCGGCAAGGACATGGACTTCCGTGTTTCCGTACTGCCAACCCTCTTTGGCGAAAAAATCTGCCTCCGATTGCTCGATAAAGGCAACCTCCAGACCGATTTGACCAAGCTGGGCTATGAGCCAGAGGCTTTGAGCCATTTCATGCATGAAATCCACAAACCGTTCGGCATGGTTCTGGTCACCGGCCCGACCGGAAGCGGCAAGACCGTATCGCTCTACTCTGCACTTGCCGAACTTAACAAGGTTTCTGAAAATATTTCGACCGCAGAGGATCCTGTCGAATTCAACTTTGCCGGCATCAATCAGGTTCAGATGCACGAAGACATCGGGCTTAATTTTGCGGCAGCCCTGCGCTCTTTCCTTCGTCAAGACCCCGACATCATCATGATTGGTGAGATCCGCGACTTTGAAACCGCAGAAATTGCCATCAAGGCTGCGCTGACCGGACATATGGTGCTTTCAACGCTGCACACCAACGATGCACCGGCAACCATCAACCGCCTGCTGAACATGGGAATTGAACCGTTTCTGGTTGCATCCGCAGTCAACCTGATCACCGCCCAGCGCCTTGCACGGCGGGTCTGCGGCGAGTGCAAGCGACCGGAGGAAATACCGGTTCAGGCGCTTATTGACGCTGGCGTTTCTGCCGATGAAGCCCCTTCGTACGTCTGCATGCGTGGTAAAGGGTGTCCGATCTGCAACAACACAGGTTACAAAGGGCGTGTCGGATTCTATCAGGTAATGCCGATGAAGGAAGAAATCAGGGAACTGATTCTTAACGGCGCCAATACCGCTGAGATCAAACGCGAATCGATGCGGATCGGAATCAAGACCATGCGACAGTCAGGCTTGACAAAACTTAAAGAGGGTGTAACCTCATTTGAGGAAGTTCTACGTGTAACCGTAGCCGATGACTAGTCAGGAGGCTCTCTTAGATGCTTAATCTCCACCAGCTTTTGAAAACGCTCGTTGAAGCAAACGGTTCGGATCTTCATATCACTACCAACTCGCCACCGCAGATGCGCGTTGACGGTCACCTGACCCCCATGGATTTCCCCCCCTTGAACCAGGTGGAAACCAAGCAACTCTGTTACAGTGTCCTGACTGATGCCCAGAAGCATAAATTTGAAGAGGAAAATGAGCTTGACCTCTCATTTGGAGTCAAAGGACTTTCCCGCTTCAGGGGCAATATGTTCATCCAGCGTGGTGCCGTCGGCGGGGTTTTCAGGGTTATCCCTTATAAAATTCTCACCTTTGAGGAGCTCGGCCTGCCGCCGATCGTTCCCGAACTTGCAGCCCGACCCCGTGGACTGATCCTGGTTACCGGGCCGACCGGCAGCGGTAAATCAACAACTCTGGCTTCAATAGTTGATTACATTAACGTCAACAGAAGAGATCATATCGTCACGATTGAAGACCCGATCGAGTATCTTCATCCCCACAAAAACTGTCTCGTAAATCAGCGAGAAGTTGGAGCCGACACGAAAGGTTTCAAATACGCGCTCAAGTATGTACTTCGCCAGGATCCCGACGTTGTTCTGGTCGGCGAGCTTCGCGACCTGGAAACGATCGAGGCAGCCCTGACCCTGGCAGAAACAGGTCATCTCTGCCTTGCAACCCTGCATACCAACTCCTGCGCCCAGACAATCAACCGTATCGTCGATGTATTTCCACCCTATCAGCAGACCCAGATCCGGGCGCAGCTTTCATTCGTGCTGGAAGGGGTCATGTCTCAGACGCTGATTCCCAAGATGGGATCAAAAGGGCGTGCTCTGGCTCTTGAAATCATGGTTCCCAATGCCGCCATTCGCAACCTTATCCGTGAGGACAAGGTTCACCAGATCTATTCTCAAATGCAGGTCGGCCAGGAAAAATACGGCATGCAGACCATGAACCAGTCGCTGTTCAATCTGTTTCAAAAGCGCCATATATCGCTTGAGGAAGCCTTGGGTCGTTCGTCAGACCCGGATGAGTTAAAGCAAATGCTCAGTAACCCGGCTGCGGGGATGCAGCAGCGGCGTCCACCAGGACGGTGATTCTGACCAAGGAGACGGGAAATGCCAAAATTTGATTGGGAAGCGCGTACCCGCACCGGCGGCATTCAAAAGGGTGTTATTGAGGCTGCCACCGTCGATATTGTTGAGGCACAGCTCAAAAAATACGGTTTCAGCAATATCACCATCAAGCAGCAGGCCAAGGGCATGAGTTTCAAGATGCCCAGTTTTGGCGGTGGCAAAAAGATCGAAACCAAGGATCTGGTGGTCTTCACCCGCCAGTTTGCCACCATGATCGATTCCGGTCTGCCGCTGGTGCAATGCCTCGATATCCTTTCCAGCCAGCAGGAGAATAAATCATTCCAGGACATTCTCTACAAAGTTAAAGAGAGTGTTGAGAGTGGCTCCACGTTTGCCGACGCCCTGGCAAAGCACCCCAAAGCGTTTGACCAGCTGTTCGTCAACCTGGTTGCTGCCGGCGAAATCGGCGGTATTCTCGACACCATCCTTACACGTCTGGCTGCTTACATCGAGAAGGCGATGAAGCTGAAAAAACAGATCAAAGGTGCCATGGTCTACCCAATCACCATCATGTCGATTGCGGTCGTGGTCGTCGGTGTTATCCTCGTCTTCGTTATCCCCACTTTTGCCAAGATGTTCGCTGATTTCGGAGGTGACCTGCCGACACCGACAAAACTGGTAATCGCGCTCAGTAACTTTCTCATCAGATACATTTTTGTCATCATCGGTGGATTTTACGCAGCTGTCTGGGCTATAAAGAAGTATTATGCCACACCAATCGGGCAGAAAAATTTAGACCGGATGGCCCTCAGGGCTCCAATTGCCGGACCGCTGATCCGCAAGGTAGCCGTAGCAAAGTTTACCCGTACACTCGGCACCATGGTCAGTTCCGGTGTACCGATCATGGACGGACTTGAGATTGTTGCCAAGACAGCCGGCAACAAAATCGTTGAAGAGGCGATCTACTCAGTTCGTCAGGCCATTTCTGAAGGCAAAACCATGGCGGAACCCCTGGCGGCCTGCGGTGTTTTCCCGCCAATGGTTGTTCAGATGATAGCAGTTGGTGAGGCCACCGGTGCAATGGATGCCATGCTGAACAAGATTGCCGATTTTTATGATGATGAGGTCGATGACGCCGTATCCGCCATGACATCGATGATGGAACCGCTTCTGATGGTTTTTCTGGGTACGACAGTTGGTGGTCTGGTCGTGGCCATGTATCTTCCAATTTTCAAGCTGGCGGGTGCCGTCGGCGGCTAGACACTGATGGGGTCTGAACGAAGGCTACGCCTTTTTATCGATGCCAGGATTGTAGTATTACTCCTTTTTCTGGTATCCACGATAGTCGTTCGCTATGCCGATCCCGCCATGAATTACGAACGCTTTCAGCCTGGTGTCATCAGGCTGATGGCGTTTTCTTTTCTCTTCTCAGTCTGTTCACTTCTTGCACTGAGACTGCAGAAATTCACTCTCTTTCTTGCGTATCTGCAGGTCATCTGGGATCTGCTCTTCGTCACCGTGCTGCTGCTCTTCACCGGCGGCATTCTCAGCCCCTATTCGTTCCTGTACCTGATTTCCATCATGATCGCCGGCATGCTGCTGGGACGGCGCGAGGCATTATATACGGCATCGCTCTGCGGTATTCTTTATGGCGCCATTCTTGACTTTCACTATTTCGGCTCCCTCGCCTTCATCGGCCTTCTGCCGGAAGATGCACAACACATAGGTTCTTCCCGTCTTTTTTACACCATATTCCTTAATCTCGTTGCCTTCGGACTGACCGCATTTATTACCGGACAGCTGTCGGAGCGGGCACGCCAGAGCGAGGAAGCACTTCACCAGTCATCCATTGACTACGATGAACTGACACGTCTCAACTCAACGATTGTCGCCCACAGTGATAGCGGCATTTTAACCACGACTGCCGACGGGCGCATCCGGGTATTCAACCCCTACGCGGAGTCGCTTGTGGGGCTTGGATTGTCAGATGTCTATGACCGGCCGATCGGCAATTTTTTTCCCCGGATAGCATCCGCCATGCTGACAGAAAAAGAGCCGGCCAGTGGCGAATGCGATTACCGGATGCACGACAATACAAGTGTAATACTTGGTTATTCCGCCTCCCGATTTTCCAGTAGCAGTGGTGTTCTGGCCGGCTATATCGTAACAATTCGGGACCTCACACCACTGCGCAGGATGGAGATAGCCCTGAAGAGAGCAGACCGACTGGCTGCGCTCGGTGAGCTCTCCGCCCGAATGGCCCACGAAATTCGCAACCCCCTTGCCGCTCTGTGCGGTTCCGTACAACTTCTTGCCAGCCACGGCGTGGTGGAAGAGAGCGACCGGCGCCTGCTTACCATAGTTACCCGCGAAGCGAATCGGCTGGATGCTCTGATTACCGAATTCCTTGAATACGCGCATCCCAAGCAGCCACAGCGAGAAAATCTTCGTCTATTCGAACTGCTGGAAGACACCTGCATCCTGTTGTCGGGAGATTCACGCTTTGATTCTGTCGAAATCCGCAACCGCGTGCCACTGCATTCCATCATAGCAGTGGATCACAATCAGTTCAGACAAGTACTCTTAAATTTGCTAAAAAACGCTGCCGATGCGCAACCTGAAGGGGGTACAATTTCAATTGAGTCACGTATCGAGCTCAGCGGTGCAGACGGTTTCCAAAAAAAACCCGTGACACTCATCACCATCAGCGATAATGGACTTGGAATGTCTGATGAGGCCCTATTGCACATTTTTGAGCCATTCTGGACGTCGAAGCCGCACGGGACCGGCCTTGGTCTGGCCATCTGCTACCGGATCATCCAGGGTCATGGGGGGCAGATAAGCTGCGAGAACAGGGAAGGAGAAGGATGCCGATTTACCATCACGCTTCCGTCCACCCCTGAATAATGATCATACCGATTACCTACAGCTATCGAAACCTGACGACCAGAAAGTTGACCACCGCACTCACCGCAGCCGGGATGGCTCTGGTAGTTTTTGTATTCGCTTCGATCCTGATGCTCTCATCCGGATTGGAAAAAGTCCTTGTGGATACCGGTTCTGACGACAACGTCATAATTACTCGCAAATCCGCAAACTCTGAAGTACAGAGTGGCATCGAACGTTCCCAGGCAGCTATAATCGAAAGCCTCCCCGGCATTGCCACGGGCAGCGATGGAGAACAGCTGCTTGCACGGGAACTTGTGGTTCTGATCAGTCTTCCCAAGCGCGGCAGCGACAAGCCGGCGAATGTCGTCATTCGGGGCATTCAGCCATCATCTCACCAGTTGCGGCCGCAGATACGACTCGTGCAGGGCAGAATGCCGCGGGCCGGATCAGCTGAAATCATCAGCGGCATCAATGTCGCCTCACGCTTCAAGGGGGGTGGTGTCGGGGAAACTTTACGCTTCGGACTGCGTGAGTGGACCGTCGTCGGTGTATTCGATGCCGCTGCAACCGCATTCAGCTCAGAAATATGGGGGGACGGCACCCTGCTGATGCAGGCATTTCGGCGACCGCTGTACTCCTCACTCACCTTCAGACTGCGTAACAGAGATGATTTCACACCGATCAGGCAACAGCTTGAATCTGACCCCCGACTGACAATCGACGTGCGCCGCGAGACCCGCTATTATCGAGATCAGTCGGAGGCCATGGCCACCTTCCTGAGAATTCTCGGTATTTCGTTGACGGCAATTTTTTCGACCGGGGCGGTCATTGGGGCCATGATTACCATGAATGCCGCCGTGGCAAACCGGGTCAGGGAAATTGGTACGTTGAGGGCGCTCGGCTTCCGCAGCGCCAGCATATTGGCCGCATTTCTGGCAGAAGCCCTGCTGCTCGGACTGATAGGGGGCATCATGGGATTGGCAGGTGCTTCATTCATGCAGTTGATCACCATATCAACCATGAACTGGCAAACCTTTTCGGAGCTTGCGTTCTCCTTTACGCTAACGGCTCCCATTATCATGAAATCACTCATTTTTGCCGCCGGGATGGGCCTGGTCGGGGGAGTGATTCCGGCCTTCAGGGCAAGCCGCCTGAAAATCGTTGATGCCCTGCGTGATCAGTAGAGCAGGCATGCCGGTTGACAGAAGCACCCGGTGGCGTGTAATAAACAGAGAAGATCTCAGAAATACCAACGGAGGAATCCATGGCAGTGGAACCGAACAAAATCATCTACTCGATGATGCGGGTCAGCAAGTTTTACGACAAGAAGCCGGTTATCAAGGATATTTCGCTCTCCTATTTTTACGGCGCAAAAATCGGCGTGCTCGGCCTGAACGGCTCGGGGAAATCATCCCTGCTGCGCATCATGGCCGGTGTCGAAAAGGAATTCAACGGCCAGGCGGTACTCTCTCAGGGGTACACCGTCGGTTATCTGGAGCAGGAACCCCGGCTTGATGAAACAAAGACCGTCCGTCAGATTGTGGAGGAAGGGGTTCAGGAGACGGTTGATCTGCTGGCGGAATTCAACGCCATCACCGACAAATTTTCAGAACCGGATGCCGATTTTGAAAAGTTATGTGACCGTCAGGCTGTGCTGCAGGAAAAACTTGATCATCTGGACGCCTGGGACCTGGACAGCCGCCTCGAAATGGCCATGGATGCGCTGCGCTGCCCGGATGGTGACACATCGGTCACCGTACTCTCCGGCGGTGAAAAACGGCGCGTAGCGCTCTGTCGGCTACTCTTGAAGAAACCGGATATTCTACTGCTGGACGAACCGACCAACCACCTGGATGCCGAAACCGTCGCCTGGCTTGAACACCACCTGCACAGCTATCCCGGCACTGTCATTGCGGTGACTCACGACCGCTATTTTCTTGATAACGTGGCCGGCTGGATACTGGAGCTGGACCGGGGCGAAGGGATTCCCTGGAAAGGAAACTACTCCTCCTGGCTGGAGCAGAAGCAGAACCGCCTGGCTGTTGAGGAGAAGCAGGAGACCGACCGCCAGAAAACCCTGCAGCGAGAACTGGAATGGATCCGGATGTCCCCCAAAGGGCGACACGCCAAGTCACAGGCACGCATCAGCGCGTATGAAGACCTGGTGGCTCAGGAAAGTGAGAAACATGCCCGCGAGCTGGAGATCTACCTCCCACCCGGCCCACGCCTCGGTGATATCGTCATCGAAGCCGACAACGTTGCCAAAGGTTACGGCGACCGGCTGCTGGTTGAGGGAATGACCTTCCGGCTGCCACGAGGCGGAATCGTCGGAGTAATCGGCCCCAACGGCGCCGGAAAAACGACCCTCTTCCGGATGATTACCGGCCAGGAGCAGGCCGACTCAGGATCGTTCCGCATCGGTGACACGGTCCAACTGGCCTATGTAGACCAGAGCCGCGACGATCTCAATCCTGACAAGACCATCTGGGAAGAGATTTCCGAGGGACAGGAGCAGGTACAGCTTGGTAAGATGGCGGTTAACTCGCGCGGCTACGTGTCACGCTTCAACTTCTCCGGCAGCGACCAGCAGAAGAAGGTCGGCAATCTTTCCGGCGGTGAACGTAACCGCGTCCACCTGGCCAAGATGATGAAAAGTGGTGCCAACGTGTTACTGCTCGACGAACCGACTAACGATCTGGACGTCAATACCATGCGGGCACTGGAGGAGGCGCTGGAAAACTTCGCCGGTTGCGCCGTGGTAATTTCCCACGACCGCTGGTTTCTGGACCGTATCGCAACCCATATCATGGCTTTTGAAGGGGACTCGAACGTAGTCTGGTTTGAGGGAAATTATTCGGAGTACGAGGAAGATCGTAAAAAACGGCTGGGAGCGGCGGCGGATATTCCGCACCGCATCAAGTACCGGCAGCTGACCAGGGCTTAGCCCCACAAAACAAAGCCCCGACCTTCAAGGAAAGTCGGGGCTTTGTTTCGTATACAGTGTTCAATTCGAGATCGAAACGATGCGGACTCGAAATCAAGGGTTACATTGCTCTGGTACCGGAAAGGGTAACCGACCGGCCGGTCGGAACACCGTACAATGTTTTGTACTTGTTAAAGACAACTTTTTCAGGAGCACCGGTTTTACCCAGATAGTAGGTGTATGTATAGACATCGGTATTAACTGATGCCAGGCCGGTTTTCTCTATGGACGTGACTTCCAGCTGTAAAGCACCGTTAAAGTCCGACCTCAGCAACCACGTCGTATCAATGGTTGTCACCAGATTTGTGTTGCTGTCGGTAAATATCAGGCTGGCCAGTTTTCCGGAATCACCGACCTTCGCATCGTCAGGCATGACCTGCTGAACCGGCACCGAAACCTGTTCCCCCGCCACTGAAGTGACAGTTTGCGTAGACGGGAGCAGCGAAACGTACAGATCCCCCGTGTTGGAGACAATCGAGTTGTTGGAACCGACCGGCAAAGCTGTCTGCAGCAGCGGTTCAAACAGAACGGAAGAATTAAGCACCATCCAGTCAAGCCGTCGGGTTGAATCCACCCTGAAGTAGCTGGTACTGAAGTCTGTCAGACGGCGCTTGGTTTTAGCTTCGCTGGACTTATCAAGATATTCTTTGAACGATTTTGTCGTAAGACCGGCAGTCACATCGTCCGGACAATTCAGCGCATTTCCGCTGACCAGCTGCAGGGTTGTCTGGGCTCTCTGCCGGGTGACATACAAGGGAGTACCGTTGCTGTTGATGGTAGTCGGGCCGTCGGCAACCATCGTGTAGGATCCTGACCAGGAACAGCCGAGAGAATCCGAACCACCCAGCACAAAACTGAACTGGGGGCCAGCGGTTGTGCCGTAATAGACATTCTTAAATGCCACCAGGCTGACTCCCGTTGAGGACGGCGTCACCGTCAGGCTACCGTTACCATTGCTGTCTCCTCCACCACAACCTGCCACACTTAACGCCACCAGCACCAGCAGTACATATCTCATACATCCCCCCTTTATCTGATTCGCGCAAAAATGTTCCGCCAGCTTTTCGCAGCACTATAGTCCGTAAGGTGCCGCATATTCAAGCAAAAAAGTGTTTAATGACACCTATTTCTGCGAAGCTTCCAGCGCCTGGTCAATATCGGCGATAATATCCGCAATGTTTTCAATTCCCACGGAAAGCCGTATGAAATCTGCAGTTACGCCGGTTGCAACCTGCTCTTCAGCGCTAAGTTGCTGATGAGTGGTTGACGCAGGATGGATGACCAGCGATTTGGCATCGCCAATATTGGCCAGATGAGAGAGCAGCTTGACGTTGTCGATGAACCTCTTGCCCGCCTCAATACCCCCTTTGATGCCAAAGCCGATGATGGCCCCCTCCCCTTTGGGTAGATATTTGAGCGCCCTGGCATGATCCTTGTGGCTCGCCAATCCCGGATAATTAACCCATACCACTGTGGGATGCTTTTCAAGGTGAGCGGCCACCGCACGGGCATTTTCAACGTGTCGCGCCATGCGGACGTGCAGGGTTTCCAATCCCTGCAGAATCTGGAAGGAGTTGAACGGAGAGATACAGGCACCGGTATCGCGCAGGATAGTGACCCTCATTTTGATGATGTACGACAGATTGCCGAGAGCTTCCCAGAATTTGAGCCCGTGGTAAGAGGGATCCGGCTCGGTAAACTCGGGGAAATTTCCATTGTTCCAGGGGAATTTGCCACCGTCCACAACGGCTCCGCCGATGCTGGTGCCATGCCCGCCAATGAACTTGGTCAGCGAGTAGACGACGATATCGGCGCCGTGGTCGAGCGGCCTGAAGAGAAACGGGGTTGTGACAGTGTTATCAACCACGAAGGGGATGCCTGCGGCGCGGGTGATAGCGGCAATTGCCTCAAAGTCGTCAACGTTGTTTTTCGGATTGCCGACCGATTCAACGTACACCAGACGGGTTTTGTCATTGATGGCGGCCCGGACATTCTCCGGGTTCGAGGTATCGACAAAAGTCACGGTGATTCCCATGCGGGGAAGGGTGTAGTGGAAAAGATTATAGGTGCCGCCGTACAGGTAATTGGTCGAGACGATATTGTCACCGGCTTTGGCAATATTGAGCACCGCGTAGGTAATGGCAGCCTGTCCGGAAGCGACCGTGAGAGCGGCGATGCCGCCGTCCAGAGCGGCCAGGCGCTGTTCCAGCACATCGCTGGTCGGGTTCATCAGACGGGTGTAGATATTGCCGAATTCCTTCAGTCCGAACAGGTTGGCAGCATGCTCCGAACTTTTGAAAACGTACGAAGTAGTCTGGTAGATCGGAACGGCCCGCGAAAGTGTCGTTGGATCAGGAGTCTGGCCCGCGTGCAGCGTCAAGGTCTCAAGTGATGGTGTTCTGTCTGGCATAAAAGCCCCCTGAAATGTGATGGAAAAGCGGCTGAAGTCTATAGTTCTCGGGCAATCGGGTCAAGTATATTTATCAGCGGCTTCCGCTGGAATTCACAACCCGCCTGAGTTCGCGCTCAAGTTCTCCCATATTGTATGGTTTACGGATAAAGCCGCTCTGTTTGCGGGTCGTAATTTTATCCCCCAGCTCGCCTTCGCTGTAGCCGCTGGACAGGATCACCCTGGCATCATCTTTGATACGGTGGATTTCATCCATAGCTGTCACTCCATCCATGTTGGGCATGGTCATATCGAGCAGCACTGCGACGATCTCATCCGAATGCACCCTGTATTTTGCAACAGCTTCGACACCGTTGGAAGCGGTGATAACCTTGAAACCGCAGAGTGCAACCATCCTGGCGCAGACCTTCAAGACATGTTTTTCATCGTCGGCAATCAGCACGAGTCCGCTACACGGCAGATCAGCTGAACACTCGCCTGCGGCACCAGGCACTACATCATCACTCACAGCCGGTTGCAGCCCTCCCGTGTCAACTGCCGGCAGCAACACCGTAAAGAGGCTGCCGTTGCCCGGCTCACTCTTCAAAAACAGAACACCGTCGTGGGCTTTGACAATACCAAGTACCGCTGACATCCCCAATCCGCGACCGGTAAATTTGGTAGTAAAAAACGGGTCGAACATCCGCTCAAGGACTTCCTCACTCATGCCGCAGCCGTTATCCTGTACCTCCATCATTACAAACATTCCGGGAGCAGGTTTCTCCTTAAGCCTGCTTTTTGAAAGTACCGACTCGTCGCACGTCACGACTCCGGTCCTGATACAGACCTTCCCCGGCTGTTTTTCAATAGACTCGGCCGCGTTGGTGAGCAGATTCATGACTACCTGCTGAATCTGGGCATGATCAGCCATAACCGGCGGGAGGGTTTCCGCCAGAGAAAGCTCCACAGTGACCGAGGCTGTCGCAGCCGGTTTCAGTATATCGACATTTTCAGCTATCAGCTCATTCAACTGCATCAACTTTTTTTCACTCTGCCCGCCACCTGCATACGTCAACATCAGAGACGTCAGATGAGTGGCATGTTTTCCTGAAATCGTGGCCTGAGAAATATACTCTTGAAGGGGGGAGTCAGGATCCAGCAACCTGGCGGCCAACTCCAGGTTTCCCAGCATTGAATGCAGCAGATTATTGAAGTCATGGGCGATGCCACCTGCCATAAGCCCCAGTGACTCAAGTTTCTGGGCATGAAGAAACTGCCGCTCAAGTGTTAGATTATCCTGCAGCGACTGCTTGAGCGCTGAAATATCGCGTCCGATTCCGAGAAAATAGATTGTTGCATTATCTTCATCTCTCAGTATCGACCCGTTTGCAGAATACCAGAGCCAGTTGCCATCTTTGGTCAACACCCGGTATTCGATTCCGTTTCTTTTTTTTCCGCTGGTCAGTACATTCTGCAAAGCAACGTAACAGCCCGCCACATCATCGGGATGAACAAAGGGAATAAACGGTTTTCCGATAGTTTCCGACACTTCATAGCCGAATGCTTCGGTCCAGTTGGGTGAGATGTAGGCAAACACGCCATCCATCGTAAGTACAAAAAAGATATCATGGGCGTTTTCCACTACTGATCGGAACAGCTGCTCGTTGCGGGAAACCTCATGCGAAGCCTCCAGCCGACTGGTCCACTGGCGTCTAAAAATCAATAGGAACAGCAGCGACACAATGACGAAAATCACCAGCAGCATTGACATAGTCTGAACTTCGTGGTGCCAGCCGGTGAGATAGTCAGAAGCAGCAACGCTGGGATACAGCGAGAAAAGTATCAATCCGATGGCAATTGCATTGATGGCCAGAATGCCAAGCACCAACCGCTTGAACATCGCATCGGCCGCGGTATGCTGAGAACTTTTGAAGTCGCTGGAAAATAATGGCATTTATGTACCACTCCCCACAACCCGCCGTAATTCAGCTTCCAGCACAACAATACTGTACGGCTTGCGGATGAAACCGGCCGGCGGCTGACCGGTAATGCGGTCCCCCAGTTCATCTTCGCTGAAGCCGCTGGCCAGGATCACTTTGGCGTGCGGTCTGCTGCGGTAGATTTCTGCCATGGCATCGATTCCATCCATGTTGGGCATGGTCAGATCCATCAGTACAACGGCAATTTCGTCAGCCCGTTCATGGAATTTTGAAACCGCATCGACACCATCAACGGCGGAGATGACCGTAAAACCGCACAACGTGACCATTTTGGTGCAGACCCGCAGGACTGACTTTTCGTCATCCACCACCAGCACCAGGCCTGAAAGCGGACTTTTTGCAGCAGCTACCGTGGGAGAATATTTTTCGGTGGCTGGAATCTCCACCGGTAATGACGCTTCAACCCAAGGGAACAGCACCGTGAACGTTGTGCCCATGCCCGGCTGACTTTCCACAATCAGCGCGCCGCTATGCGATCTCATAATACCGATAACGGCTGACATACCCAGACCGCGACCGGTGAACTTGGTGGTGAAAAACGGGTCAAAAATCCGGGCAATGGTTTCTTCACCCATGCCGCAGCCGTTATCTTTAACCTCCAGATACGCAAAAAGTCCCGCCGGCGGTTTCTCGGTAAGCAGACTTTTTTCCAGAAACGACTTGTCGCACTCCATGCTTCCGGTCGTCAGCCTGACAAGACCGGGCGGTTTTTCGATCGACTCGGCAGCATTGGTAACCAGATTCATGATCACCTGCTGAATCTGGGCGTGATCGGCCATGATGGTCGGCTGATCGGCGGCAAGCGACAAATCCACCGTTACCAGCGATGTGGCTGCCGACTTGAGTAAACTGGCATTTTCTTCGACCAGCTTGTTCAGGTTCAGCATTTTTTTTGAAATGATATTTTTGCCGGCATAGGTCAGCATCAGGCCGGTCAGGTGAGCTGCCCGGTGGGCCGATTCCATGGCATACGAGATGTCTTTATGAGGCGCCGAATCGGGGGGCAGATTCATGGCGGCCAGCTCCATATAGCCGAGGATTGTCTGCAGCAGATTATTGAAGTCGTGAGCGATGCCGCCGGCCATCACCCCCAGGCTTTCCAGCTTCTGGGAGTGAAGTATCTGTCGTTCAAGCCCCAGCTGTAGTTCCAGCAGACGGGCGTTTTCTTCGCTCCGTTTTCGCAAAGCCTCAGCCAAGTCATTGACCGCCAGTGCTGCCCGTCCCGGTTCATCTTCTGATTCAACAACTATTCTGGCGATAAAATCGCCGCTCTTCATGATCTCGATACCATGCACCAGGCTGTTGAACGAAACGGTCAGCCGTCTGAGCACCAGATAGCAGAGCAGCGTCACTCCCAGCCAGAACACCAGGGCACTGCAGAGGGAAATCAGAACTGTCCGGTGATATTTTTGCGAAAAATCGCTTATATCCCGAACCAGGCTCACGCTTCCGAGAATGGCAGGCGGCGTAGACACGCCGCCAAAAGCAGATTCAATCTGGAAATCCGACTGACCGCTGCGCACCTCGACCGACTGGCTGATTACGTCGTGACTGTTGCCATCCGGATGCTGCTGATAGAGCGAACTCTGAACACCTGCCAGAATCCGTCCATCGGCAGTGCTGATGACAACTGAGTGGATATGAGCTTCCGTGGAAACCTGACGGGCAACCTGCTGCAACAGATCCTGGTTTTCGGCATACAGCGGCAATCGGATGGCATCAGCCAGAATTCTGGCGCGCATCTGCAGTTGATCAGCCGCATTATGACGGGATTCACGCTTTTCGGAGATTATGTAGAGGGTGCTTAATAAAAAGGACAACAGAAAGGTCAGCAGGGTAAAGATGGTAAAAAGTTTAAATTGAAAACTGGTGTTCAGGTTTGCCCAGCGATTGTAGAATGGCATGGAGGCTGCACCTTACCCTCATCAGAAAAAGGTAGTTTATTAATTATCATAAACTGTAGGAGGCAACCTAAGTTAATTATTTCTGTGCGTCAAGGGAAATATTCAGACGCTTAAGAACGGTCTGATTAGTTACGGGTTTCACGATGTCGGGGAATGCTACCGGTGTGGTGTCACTGCCGTTGAGCAGCTGTTCAGCCATTACGGCGGCCTGGCGGCCGATGGCAGGCCGGTCAATATCGATAACCGCGGCGGCGCCCAGCCCAAGGTAGCTGGATGTAAACGAGACAACCGGGACGCTGTTCAGCTGGCCGAACCGGAAGTATGCTTCAGCATTTTCACGGCTGACGGCGGTGCTGTCGGGCAGCATCCAGAGAATATCAATTTTGCCGGCCAGGCTCGCCAGTTTGTCGATGGATTCTTTGGGGCTGCTGACTTCACGGACGACCAGCTCAATGCCTGCCGCTGCAGCCGCCTTACGAGCCTGCTGCATGTACCAGCCGCTTTTGGCCGCATTGTAAACCACGCCGACGCGGCGGGTATTCATGGTTTTGAACATCTTCAGATATTTGTTTGGATCTGCATACACGCCGATGCCGGACACGTTGGTGCGGTTGGCGCTCACCGTGTGGATGCCCAGCGCCATGACGGATACCACCGGTGTCTGCCGTACCGGGCGGGTAGCATTCAGGGCTGCATCACCAATGGCCAGGATCAGCGAAGGGCGGTCCTCACGCACGATGCGGATGACATCCACCTCGGCGTAGTCGGACAGTACGATCACCCGTTCCGATGGTTTACTCCCGTTGTGGAAACCTTTCAGCACTTCTTCGTGGGCCGGGTCGCGGCGGCTCTGCAGAACGAGCACGTCATAGCCAAAAGCCAGGGAGGGAAGCAGGGTCGCCAGAGCGATTATCAGGAGCAGGAGGCGTCGCATCAGAAGGCGAACCTCACTCCGCCTTCAAACCAGCGACGGGTGTTTGTGAAAAGTGAGGTATCAGTTGACTGCACGCCGTTGAACAGGTTGTGGCCGGAGAAGAACAGTTCCGGTATCACGCCATAGGCAGGGCGCAGTTTCCAGTTAAGGTGCAGATTCCAGATCATACCGCCATCACGGGCGAATGAGTCGATGGGGGCGTTCCACCAGACGTAGTTGCCGATTAAAGTGCCGCGCAGGCCGAGACCGGTGTTGTCGTAGTTGATGGCCAGTTTGACGAGGTGCGGTGGAACGGTCTGGTTGCTGTCGGTTTTGAGTCGTTCGCCGGTGTCGCTGTTTTTGGCGAACAGGTAGGTGTAGCCGCTGGCGAGTGAGAAACCGTAAAGTGCCGTGCTGCGGGCTTCCAGCTCGAATCCCTGGCGGATCTGGTTAATCTTTGTTGCCTCTTCTCCCATCGATTGATTGTCGCGCAGGGTATTATAGAAATAGGTGCCTTTCAGCCACAGGTAGGGCACAGCTCCGCTTTCCACGCCACCCTGCACGGTTTTCGTTTTCTGAATAAATCGTGGATCAAGGGCAAAAGACAAACTGTTACCTTGTGCTGCGTATGCCCGCAGAGACGTGCTTTCGGTAACCCGATAGGTAGCGCCTAACGTATAGCTGAAATAATCGCCGGAAATTCCGGTGATATCGTAACGGACACCTGGCAGAAGCGTCAGCTTTCCGAAAGTGTAAGCGCCGTTAGCACTCAGCGCCCAGTTGTCCCATCTACTGTTAATGGATGGAGGGTCAGGGGTCAGCAGATCCCTGTCACTGGAGTGTGCATGGCCATAATCGACTCTGGCGGCAAGATTACGTTGTGCATCACCCCAGAAAATTCTCGTAGATATGCCACGGGTCGTTTCCTGAAGCGAATTGTGATTGAAAAATACGATGTCACCTTGCTCGTTGCGACCGCCCCATTTGGTCTGATCGTCGCGATTGGTGATGTAGCCGTCAATATCAAGAGTGAGTTTGTTGCCGAGTGGTTGGGAAAATTTGAGGAAGCCGTTAGTGCGACGATACTGATTATTGTCGTGAACAAAACCCCATTTGACGGTGTCTCCTTCATCCAGTCCAGGTCGGGCAGCCAGGTATGACAGACCGAAAGTAGCTGTACCTTTGCCCGGCAGCAGATAGGAGAGTTTGCTGTACAGGTTGTTCATGGATGTGGCGGTATTGGGGGAGAGACCATCAGAGCGAAGATGTCCGGCGGTCAGGTAATAGCCGAAACGGTCCAGAGTGCCGCTCAATTCAGCGCGACTGTCGGAGGTAAACTGCGAACCGGTGGAAGCGGAGACCATCCCGGAGACAGGCCGATCTAGGTTGGGTGACTTGGTGATGATATTGATTATGCCACCAAGTGCGGCACCCCATGCTGTTGATGCGGCACCCTTGATAATCTCAATCCGTTCAATCTGCTGGACGGTGATCAATCCCGGCACAGCGATATGTTGAAGAAAATCGTTCTGCCGGATACCATCAATGAGCACCATCACCGTTGTGTTGATTGCTCCCTGAATATTGTAGAGGGTAAAGGTGCCGGGGGACCGCTGATAGTCAAGCTGAATACCAGGAATGGTTTGCAGTACGTCAGCCAGAGTATGGGCATTGAGACGGCTTATATCCGCAGCGGTTATGACAGTGGTATTTTCAGCTGTTATTGAAATCGGACGGGGATTGGTAGTAGACAGGGTTATGGGATTTTCTAACGTTTCTGGTGATAGCAAGGATTTTGATGAATCGTCATCAGCATAAGCTGATACGCTGCTGACAACGAGGACTATCAGCATCACAAAGAACAGCTTATGGAAAATGTATCGAACCAACAGATATATCCGGTAACAGGTATTTTTGAAACAGTGCTGGAATCATATAGCAAATTTTTTTTCAAATAGCTATAAATGTATTCAATCAGTAGCCACACAAATTCGGGTGGCTACATATATCAACTCGGAGGTAATAACCATGGAAGATGCTGTCAACGAAGTTGAAATTCTTGATGAAGGTACCGGAAATACTGAGATGATTAGTGCCTGTTGCCAAGGCGGGGCCACAAGTGCCCGCAACTGATTATCCGCATGGGGAACGCGAGTTCCCCTCTTTTTTTGGTACAACTCCATGCCGCTTTCCCGCTACCTGAAAACATTTCCCGATCCTGACCGACCCGGTTTTGTAATGCTCTATTCCACCAGAAAAGGTTCGCTGGTCAGGGTATCCGAAATACTGCTGGCTGCTGCCCATGCTGACACGCTGAACAAAGCGGATCAGGACACCCTGCGCCGTCTGGAACTGTGGGTAGATGATGCAGCAGCGGAGCGGGAGCTTATGGCCAGGCTGGTTGATCTGACCAATCAACGGGCAGCTTCGTTTATGGCAACGGTGGTGCTGACGCTGGATTGCAACCTGGCCTGTCCCTACTGTTTTGAGGATCATTTTCGTGGTGACCATGCCATGAGTGAAGAGACGGCCCGGCTGCTGGTTGATCACATCAGGCACGAACACATCGAAAACGGGCGTGACGTGGAACTGCGATTCTATGGCGGCGAGCCGTTGCTGGCAGTTCCGCGACTCAAGGAAATTGCCCGACCTCTGCAGGATGCGGCGGTATCTTCCGGTACGAAATTTTCCTGCAGCCTGGTAACCAATGCCACCCTTCTGACCCGTCCGGTCGTGGAGGATTTGCTGCCCTTTGGACTGCATGCCGCCCAGATCACGCTGGATGGCCCGCCGGAAATCCACAACCGCCAGCGGCCGTTTGTTTCGGGACGCGGCAGCTTTACTGCCATCGTGGAAAATCTGCGCTCGGTGTACGAGCTGATTACCATCAAAGCGGGCGGCAATTTCACCCGTGAAAACTACCGCCGGTTTCCGGCAATGCTCGACGCCCTGCTGGAAGCTGGCATCGATCCGGGCAAGCTGGGGCCGGTACAATTCGCGCCGATCCATCCAAAATCAGGCGGTCACGATCCGCACACCAGCGCCTGCCTACTGAACAATGAACCGTGGCTGATCGAGGCCAACCTTTATCTGCGTGAAGAAACCCTACGGAGGGGATTTTCAGTTGAAAAGCTCAGCCGGGGGATCTGCATGATTGAACTGACCAATAATCTGGTGGTCAACTACGACGGAACACTCTTCAAATGTCCTGCCCTGCTGGGCTGGCCTGAATACGCCATCGGAACGCTGGCCGAAGGAATCGGCGATTACCGCCATTCCCATAATCTGGATGTCTGGAATAACGACGAGTGCCTGGAGTGCGCCTACCTGCCGCTCTGTTTCGGCGGTTGCCGCTTCTTCCGCAAACTGGAAACCGGTGCCATTGACGGTGTTGATTGCCGTCGGGACATTCTTGATGCGTCACTGGAGCGGATTGTAAGGCAGGATAAGTCATATGCCTGGATAAAATGTACGCCAAAATTCAGCGCTTGAAATCCTTGATCGTCGAAATCACAAAATCCGTCTGGGCGGCATCTTTTTTGTGGCAACTGAAGCAGGTACTGACCGGATCAATACCACTCGGCTTGCCATCCGCCCCATAACTGGCAAACAGCCAGCCGCCGGTTTCCTTGTGCCGCTTGTCTTTCTGCATCATCACAACCATGCTCTTGGGACCGTCAACTGCAGGATTTTCCTTGATCTGCAGGAAATCAACAACGATGCGACTCCCCTCTTCAAACTTGTTGCCCGCCTGATAACCCTTCATTGCCTTTTTATCTGCATAGAGATAATGGATGCCGTAAAAAAGCGAACTCTTGTCGGTCACTACCTTGCGCTCACTCTTGTTCCAGCTGCCGTACCCCTTGGGCAGTGGCGGCGATTTGACCTCAGCGGCAGATGCCGCGACAACTGAAAACAAAAGTGCCATCATCATGGCACACGTGACACATTTCCGATTCATGACACGCAACCTCCGATTTACTCTGATTTGATTTTATCCATCTGTTGTTGAAACGTACTCATAGAAGAAACGCTTGTCAACAGGGGAAATGATTGACGTGACACTTTTAATCAACTTTCACATTGACGTAAGCACATTCCATATATACGATATTCAAAAAACAGAATGGAGTTGCTGATGGATTTTGACAAGAACAAGGAACTTCGCGAAGAAGCCGAAGTGTTCAAGGCCCTGGGGCATCCGGTGCGGCTGAAAATAGTTGCCGGACTCTGCACCCGCGAGTGCAATGTCAAACATATCTGGGAATGTCTCGGAATGCCACAGGCCACCGTTTCACAGCATCTGGCGCTGCTGAAGCGCAAAGGAATCATCGAAGGCAAGCGGGACGGTGTAGAGGTTCATTACAGTGTCATCAACCCACTGGCAAAACGCATCATCGAATCCCTCTGATACCATAAATCACTTTGTAACAACTCCCGGCAGGGATGCGTGCAGATACAGCACCTGGTAGCTGGCCGGGATTTTGCCATTTTCTCCGTAGCGTTCCTTGTAAAGGCTCGAGACATCGTTCAGCACCCCGCGCCAGCCGAGCCCGCCACCCCCTCTGGCGGTAGCTCCGGCTCCGATGTTCTTGATCGAACGGAGCAGCGACGTCAGATCATCATACCAGTCGGTTTCCGTTTCAACCGTGATAACGTAGCGTTCAAAATCGAGTTGCTCCAGTATCCCTGCCAGTTCATCCCGCTTCCAGAAACTGTGCAGCCGCGAATCAGGATACCCTCTCAGACGTGCTGCATCGCGAAAACATTTCTGCAGCTGATGCAGGGTGCCGTCACAGAAAAAAGCCACCGCCAGGGAACCGCCCGGTTTCAGCACGCGTCGCATTTCATGGATGGCAGTTTTCAGATCGCCAACCCACTGCAGCGCCGAAGCTGACACCACCAGATCAAACACCTCCCGCTTAAACGGCAACTGCTGGATGTCCCCCGTAACCGTGCCGCAATACTCCCCGTTTTTCTGCCGACCATGAAGACACATGTTGTAGGCAATATCAACTGCAGTCAGCCGTGATGCGGGGAATCGGGCGTGAATACCGGGCAGAAGTGCCCCGGTACCGCTGCCGGCGTCTAAAATGCGGGTGGCGGCAGCTGCGGCAGGTGCCGCTTCCAATGAGGAGAGCAGCGTTGCTGCAACCCGCTTCTGAACCAGCACATGACTGTCGTAGTCGGCTGCCCGCCGGTGAAATGAATCTGCTACGGCTCGGCTGTCAGGTCGCCCCACAACGGCACCTCTCGATAAATGAAATGATTTCGGCGTTGAATATTCCGGGACGGGAAAGAAAGGGGGCGTGTCCGCAGCCGTTGAATTCGCGCTGCACACTGCCGGGAATTGAATCCGCAAGGAAACGTGAAGCCTGCGGCAAACAGATCCGGTCACAGTCACCGTTCACGATCAGGGTCGGTACGGTTATTTCCGGCAGGAGCGGCCGCATGTCAGCCCCCGCCAGTGCATCCAGCGCCCCGAGCAGCGCAGGCGTATCCGGTGTGGCACACCCCGCCAGCAGTCTGTCGATTTCATCCCGACATCCTGCATCAAGCTCCCCCTCCTCAAAAAGGCGCCCATAGAATCCGTCCAGGGCACGTCGGCTGCCGCGCCTGACTTTCAAACGCATACCATCCAGCTCAGCGGCAGACAAACCGTATCTAAACCGGTCCCGCGCAATGAAGCAGGGGGTTGCGGAGACCAGTACCAGGCCGCAGAACCGGTCGGCAATCTGACTATATGCCTGCGTCGCAACTTCTGCTCCCATCGACCAGCCGACCAGCAACACCTTGTGCAGATCAAGGGCGGTGACAAGATCGACAAGATCGTCGGCGAATGCAGGAAAATCATAGCCCGCATCCACTATTTTAGAGTTGCCGTGACCGCGCAGATCGGGAGTGATGACCCTGCACCTGTCACCCAGTCCTTCGATCTGATAGCGCCAGATCGCCGAAGATACTCCCCAGCCATGCAGCAGAATAATCGGCGTTCCCTCTCCCTGATCGTCGTACCAGAGTTTATGGCCGGAACGGTTCTCATACCAGGGCATCAGAGAACTCCCAGACGCTTACCGACGGAAGCGATCAGTTCGACAGCGGCGTCAAGCTCAGCCGGGTCGTGGGTAGCCATAAGCGTGAAGCGGATGCGACTGCAACCGACCGGTACGGTGGGGGGACGGATTCCCTGTGCAAAAATTCCCTCGGCAAGCAGCGCTTCTGAAAACTGCATGGTCACGTCCGTAGAGCCGGTAATCAGTGGAACGATGGGGGTCACACCGGCTTCTATCACAAAGCCGGCCCGGGAGAGCCCGACTCGGAATGCGGCGCTGTTGGCGTGCAACCGATTACGCAACGCATCTCCTTCCGAGGACTGAATCAGTGCAACGGCAGCCAGAGAAGCCGCCAGGACGGCAGGCGGGAGTGACGTCGAGAAAATAAAACTGCGTGCCCTGTTCAGCAGCAGCTCGCGCAGTTCATACGATGTTGCCGCGTAGGCGCCAAAACTCCCCAGGGCCTTTCCGAAGGTTCCCATGTGGATATCGATACCGCCGCCGACACCGAGAAAATCGGCTGTTCCCCTCCCCTGCCCCCCAAGCACGCCGCCGCCGTGGGCATCATCAACCATCAGCAGCGCACCGTGCTGATCTTTGAGGGCGACCAGTTCCGCCAGCGGGGCGATATCGCCATCCATGCTGAAGACACCGTCGCTGACAATCAGCTTTCGTCCGCCGTCGCGATGTTTGTCCAGCAGCCAGCCCAACTGACGAACATCGTTGTGCGGATAGCGCACCATCCGCGCAGCAGAGAGCTGAATGCCGTCGATGATGCTGGCGTGGTTGAGCCGGTCACTGAAAACGGTGTCCCCCCGGCCGACCAGGGCCGGAATAATGCCGCTGTTGGCAGCGTATCCGCTGTTGAAAACCAGAGCCGCTTCGGTTCGCTTAAAGCCTGCCACCGCACGTTCAAGTTCTTCGTGCAGCTCCATGGTCCCGGAAACCAGCCGCGAAGCGCCGCTTGAGGCACCACATCGCTGAACGGCCGAAATCGAGGCTTCGATCAGTGCGGGATGCTCCGCGAGCCCCAGGTAGTTGTTGGAACAGAGCAGCAGCACATCCCTGCCGTCAAGTGTAACACTTGAAGACTGCTTTCCCGATACCAGCCGGGTACGGCGCAGCAGGCCGGCGGCGCGAATTTTATCAAGATCTTCTCGAATACCGCCGATCATACTGATGCCACCATTGTCAACGTGATTCTGAAATCATGGTTGACAATCAGGTCATAAAAAAAAGTGTTTGCGATCTGCCGCCGCACCTTCATTACAGGCACTCCACCCTGCCCGCTGCTGATAATTGCTCAACCACTTTTTTCACGTCCTGACAGCGCTCGCGATCGCAGACCAGCAGCGCATCGGGGGTCGACACTATCACCAGATTGCTGACACCGACCGTCGCCACCAGCGTACCGCTCCCGTAGATCAGGCAGTCGGAAGAATCAATTGCAACATGGCCGGCCGCGTTGACGCAGACCGTGCCATTCTCATCAGGGTCGGCGATCTCGGGCAGGGCGCTCCAGCTGCCGACGTCACTCCATCCCATTTCAACCGGGAGTACAAGCACATGCGCTGATTTTTCCATCACACCGTAGTCGATCGAAATACTCTCAACCTCCCGGTAGGCGGCTTCAATCTGGTGGTCGAGATCTGAAAGTTCCCACACATCATCGCTGAATGATATCCGCTGCAAAGAGTGATGCAGCGCCGGCACATGGGCGGAGATTTCCCGCAGGATGACATCGGCCCGCCAGACAAACATGCCGCTGTTCCAGAAGAAATTGCCGTCTTCGATGTATCTCACTGCTTCTTCAAGAGGTGGTTTTTCGACGAACCTGCGGACCGGGAACGGCCCTTCGCCCCGCAGCTCCATATCGGCCTCGATATAACCGTAACCGGTCTCGGGACGGGACGGGACAATGCCGAGCGTCACCAGATAACCATTGCGGGCTGAATGGGCGGCATCGAGGAGTGTGTCGCGTAACGCCTCCTCGTCCCTGATGAAATGGTCAGCCGGCAGTACCGCCATTACCCCGGACGGGTCATGGGAAGCGATGATTACCGCCGCCAGCCCGATGGCGGGAGCCGTGTTACGTGCTGAAGGTTCAGCGATGACATCGATGGGAACTGCGTGGTAACGCGACAACTGCCGTTCGGTTTCGTCGGCCTGCAGGTGGTTGGTCACCACCAGGATACGCTGTGGCTTGAGCGGCAGGACACGTTCGACCGTCCGCTGCAACATGGTGCGCTCTCCGCCGAGAGAGATAAGCTGTTTCGGGCGCGTAGTTCGCGACAGGGGCCAGAAGCGGGTGCCGGATCCTCCGGCCAGAATGACGATGTACATTACGCTGCCTCCGCTACTTGTATTGGATCCGCTCCAGAAATTCGGCAACCTCACGCCCCAGATCGGCGATGGAGATGGTCGCATCGAGCACATCCCAGAGCGTCTGGCGGAAAGCAGCCACCTCCTGGCCGCTGCCGCCGTCAATCAACCTGACAACTACAGAAATTCTGAACCGGCCGACCCTTGTGAACTCACCATTCAGCACCAGTGTGGTGGCCTGCGGCTCACCGGATCGCGAGACGGTACGGTAGATTTTGCGGGCGCCAACGAACTGTTCGATATGACGGGACAATTCCGCCGGCAAGGCCGCATAGCGTTTCTCCCGGCTCCCCATATCGGCTTCGCCGGAATCGGTGAAGTACTCCCGTTTCAGTTCAAAATCCCTGATGATCAGGGATTTATAGATGTACATCGGTTTCGGATTGGTGACCGATTCGTCGTCAACTATGATGGTCGAGGTCGGCGCGCAGGCGGAAAGGAGCAGGAGCAGCACTACTCCCGCCAGAAACCGTCGGCAGCGCCTGATGAAACAATCAGACAGCATCGGGCTGATCACAACGCTGGTAGTCGTCGTCAAAGCGAACGATATCATCTTCGCCGAGATATTCGCCGCTCTGAACTTCTATGATAACCAGCGGGATTTTACCCGGATTCTCCAGGCGATGGTTCTGGCCGATGGGAATGAATGTTGACTCATTGACATTGATGGTCTGCTGCTGCGACCCGCAGGTAACCCGCGCAGTGCCGGAAACCACGATCCAGTGTTCACTGCGGTGATGATGTTTCTGCAGCGAAAGACGCTGCCCGGGCAGAACCTCGATCCGCTTTATCTTGTAATTTGAATTCTCGTCCAGAACAGTATAACTGCCCCACGGTCGTTCACCACGTTCCATGAATAGCGTACTTCCTTTCGGTATTATGATTGACTGCGCAGCTTCAGATAGCCTCGCAGTGCATCCCGCCACGGCTGAGGAATAAAGCCGGTATCGGCGGCAAGTCTGCTGCAGTCGAGCGTCGAATACAAAGGTCTCCGGGCGGGACGATTCAACTCTTCGGTTGTCATCGGCTTTACTGTGACAGACAGGCCGGTTTCCTCAAAAATTGCCCGTGCAAACTCATTCCAGGAACAGAATTCTGAGTTGGCGGCGTGATAGATACCACGACACCCCGTATCAACCAGAGCCACAATCGCCCGCGCCAGGTCCACCGTCCAAGTGGGAGACCCGATCTGGTCATCAACAACGGTCAGTTCGTCCTTTTCTCCCGCAAGTCGCAGCATGGTTTCGACAAAGTTTTTGCCGTGCAGACCGTACAGCCATTGGGTGCGGATGATCAGGTAGTCAGGAGTGAAAGCGGCATTCAGTTCGCCAGCCAATTTGGATTCACCATACACGCAGAGTGGATGCGGAAGCTCGTCTTCCAGATAAGGAGACCCTTTGCCACCGTCGAACACGTAATCGGTGCTGATCTGGACCAGCAGAGCCCCGACTTCGCGACAGGCAAACGCCAGGTATCCGACCCCCTCACCGTTGACCTCCATCGCCTTTTCAATGTTTGATTCGCAGCCGTCCACATCGGTGTAGGCAGCGCAGTTGATCACGACCTGCGGCTTCATGCCGCCGATCACTTCGAGCACCGACTCCATTGAACATATATCGATTTCGCCGATATCAACCCCGCGCGCCCGCTCCCCGAGCTGCGCCATCAGATCACACCCCAGCATCCCGTTGGCACCGACGACCAGAATCATGCGGCACCTCCACCGTACTGGCTCTGATAATAGTCACGGTAGGCACCGGAGGTAACTTCCTGCACCCATTCCTGATGTTCAAGATACCAGTCAATGGTTTCGGCGATGCCCCGCTCGAAGGTGTAGGCCGGCTCCCACCCCAGATCGCCCTTGAGCTTCGAGGCATCGATCGCGTAGCGTCGATCATGACCGGGACGGTCCTTGACAAAGGTTATCAGACTGCGATTTGAACCTTCCCGGCGCCCGAGGCGCTCATCGAGCAGATCGCAGACCAGGTTGACAATATCGATGTTTCTCCACTCATTATTGCCGCCGATGTTGTAAACTGAACCGGGTTGTGCCGTTTTCAGCACGACCTCCACGGCCGCCGCATGATCGCCGACGTGCAACCAGTCGCGCACGTTCAGCCCATCGCCGTATACCGGCAGCGGTTTGCTGTTGATAATATTGTGGATCATCAGCGGGATCAGCTTTTCGGGAAAATGATAGGGGCCGTAATTATTGGAGCAGCGCGTATTGAGGGTCGGCAGTCCGAATGTTTCGTGGTAGGCCCGCACAAGGAGGTCTGCGCCGGCTTTGCTGGCTGAATAGGGTGAATTGGCCGCCAGCGGGGTCTCTTCGGTGAAGAAACCGCTCTCGCCGAGGGAACCGTAAACTTCATCGGTTGATATCTGCAGGAAACGAAACTGTTCGACAGAGCCGGAAATCCAATGTTTACGGCTTTCCTCCAGCAGAACCTGGGTGCCCAGTACGTTGGTGCGGACAAAAATTTCAGGGCCGGTAATCGAGCGGTCAACATGGGATTCAGCTGCAAAGTGCACCACGGCGTCGATTTTCATCTCCGCAAGAATCCGAGACACAAGCGGTGCGTCTCCTATGTCCCCCTTGATAAAACTGTAACGGGCATTACCTTCAAGCGCGGTCAGATTTTTCAGGTTACCGGCATACGTCAGGGCATCAAGGTTGACAACTGAAGATTCAGGGTTGCCATGCATGAACGAATGGATGAAATTCGATCCGATAAAGCCGGCACCACCGGTTACCAGGAGAGATGAAGGCGTAAATGTCACGATGAAGGAATTCCTTTCTGTCCGGAAAAATAAGGGCGGGACGCGGGAGTTTTCTTTTATCATACTTTCTGCTAGGATGCGAAAAATTTTCAGCGGAAATACAATCGAATCACGGGGGGATACCATGGGAAGCTATTCAAAATGCAACTGCGGGTCGGATCAACACGAACATCTCTGCATGCTGAGGAGCAACGGTCTGCAGGAGAAAATCGCCAGTGTAACCGGTGATCCGAAATTCTACTGCTTCATCTGCGGCGGCGAGGCAAACTGCGCCGATAACCTGTGTGAGCCAGCCCCGATCGAAAAATAGGAGCAGTGCGGAACAGGAACCGCAGTGTGCCGCGTGGCGCCTATTCCTCCGTCGATGACTCCCGGGCATCTTCCAGCACGGCCTCGAGCTCGACAATCATCGTATCGCTTATATCAAGAGAAACTGCTTCCGGTGTGTCGCGAAGAATCAGCTCCGGCTCATGTTTGAGCCCGATACCGAGCTTGTGGCAGGCATGGTTGACGAAGCGGACGATGGTCAGCATCTTGTTGACCGAATCCCACTCCTCGGTATGGTGCCCCGCTATGACATCGCAATACATTGAGGGGAAATTCCAGTGCTGCATCATGCGGTATCCCTGTTCTACATGCATAGCCTCGAAAACCTCAACAATCAGCTCTTCGTCAAACATCGAGCTGATCACGCCGGCAGTTACCAGCCGTTCAAGTGACTTCAGCAGGTACAGCTTACCGATATCATGGAGCAGTGCCGCCAGGTAGGTTTCATCGGCAACACCCCGCATTCCGCAGCTGTCGGCAAGCCAGCGCCCTCCCAGGGCCGAGCAGTGGCTGTGGAGCCAGAGATGCTTCATATAGCAGTCAAGTACCGGGTTGGTTGATGTATGAGCCGACTCCTGAGAAGCAGCTATCACCAGATTGATGACCTGCTGCGCCCCCATCCTGATGACCGCCTCTTTGATCGTGGCAACCTTTGAACGCCCCATGTACATGGGAGAGTTGGCAATTTTAAGCATCTGGCTGGCCAGCGACATATCCTCGTTGGCAACCTGGGCCACCTCGTCCACCGTAAAATCATAGTCGGAAAGCATCTTCTGCAGCTTAAGCGCGACAGGATGAAAAATCGGCAGTTCAATCGGTTGAGAGGCAAGAAGCCTGCGCACCGTTTCCGGAATTGTTATTGTTGACATGACTGTTCCCTCCATTAAGACCTGACGAGCAGCGTCACATTACGTGAAATTACCACATCCATCCGTATCAACCAGCAATTGTCAGCAACGTCGCCGGTAAAATCACCTTCGGAATCCCTAACAGCCGCAGCCGCAGTTATGGCACACCTTGCGGAATTCGCTCGACGGCGCAACCGTTTCCGGGGCAAAGGCGATGCGGCGAACAGCCGTGCGCAGGTCGTCCATGATGTCGAGACGTTCGCTTTTGCCGATGATATGCCCGACACACTGGTTGGCATGGCCGTCAGCCGGGGATGAAACCCTGACGGCATTCAGCAGGTCGGCGTAACTGTTGACCGTAATAACCGTATCCCTGTTCCGCTCCAGCGAGAGGAAAACCCCCAGCAGCCCCAGTTCCCGTTTCAGCGCGACGTAGGCTTGCTGAAACCCGGAACCGTCAAAATCGTAGAACCACTCCCGCCTGATATGATTCTGCTCGAAAATGGTAATCTGAATTTCCTTAAGGGCGCTGTTCGACATACCTGACGCTCCACACAATTATTTGAAAAAGGGCGGACATTCGGCGTCCCAGACAGCAAATCCGTCGCCGGTTATATTTAGAAAACTGCTGACCCGCTTCTGGTAATACTCCGTCTCTTCGGCTTCTTCGGCCAGAAAGGCCAGTTCAGCCATGGAGATGAAATGCTGGCGGTGGAGGAAATTGTAGAATTCGACAATCGCCGCAAGATGCCGCTCCAGCATTAACATATCAGGGTCGAGAGTGTGGGTGATAAACCAGGATGCGGCAAAAATACGTATCAATCCTGGTTGCGGTGCGACGATGTTCTGGCGGGCAAAATCCAGCAGATAATCCCGCACATACAAATCTGCGCTGTACGCATATTCCGAGGCCCGCTCGGCGTTCATCCCTTCCTGCTGCAGATAGAGATAGAAACATTTCAGTATTCTCTGGCAGCGCTCATCGACCTGCAGTTCCTCATCAATGCTCTCAAACTGGAAATCATCATAATCGAAATCAATTTCGGGATAATCAGGCTTCAGCATAGTGAACCTCTCTCAGATGGGATTGAGATCGAGTAGCTGCTTGTGGACGAACAGGCCGTTCTGCTGGATCAGGACGTCATCGAACCAGATCGCGCCATCGGCAAGAATGCGGACCAGATCCCAGTGAACGGCTGAACGGTTGCCGTTGTCGCATTCGTCATATGCCTGTCCCGGCGTAAAGTGAATCGAACCGAAAATCTTTTCGTCGAAAAGGATGCTGCGCATCGGCTGACGGATTCCGGGGTTGATGCCGAGGGAGAATTCGCCGATGTAGCGGGCTCCTTCGTCAGTGTCCAGAATTTTATTGAGCGCGGCGCTCATGCCGGCATCAGCGCTGGCCTTGATAATTCTGCCATCCCTGAACTCAAAGCGGACGCCGCTGTACTCCTTACCCTGGTAGATGCTCGGGCAGTTGTAGGTAATATGACCCTGCACCGAATCCCTGACCGGCGCTGTAAACACCTCACCATCGGGCATATTGTAGCGGCCGTCGCATTTTACTCCCGGAAGGCCGTCGATGCTGAAACGCAGGTCGGTGTCAGGAGCCTTTATCCTGACCGTCTTCGTCCTGTCCATCAGTTTTTTCAGTTTTTCCTGTTTGCGCGACTCTGCGTTCCAGTCGATGCAGCAGGCCGAGAAGAGATAAT
Source organism: Desulfuromonadales bacterium (assembly GCA_037129245.1). GTDB lineage: Bacteria > Desulfobacterota > Desulfuromonadia > Geobacterales > Pseudopelobacteraceae > JACRCG01. Next base: position 13,032 of record JBAXVE010000003.1, on the reverse strand, counting down.
CTTCATACTCTTCAAGGCTCATGCGGGCCTCCTGGGCGGCAGCGTGGGTCGGGAAGCGGGTCACGCACCAGCGGGTATGCTTGACACGCTGATCGATCAGCGGCTTGGTAACCTTCTGGTAGGCCACCATCGCCCCCTGGCGGGCGTTGGCCATCACCATGGAGTTGTTCCCGGCAGAGATACCGATGTAGACGGTCAGCGTCTTGTAGAAATCAAGTTTGTGCTGGGGAAAATGTTCCAGCTGCTGCTTTGAGGCCAGGTTGTAGAAGCTGCGGTCGATATCCGGCACGGAAAATCCGTACTCGACGTACTTCGCTCCCCGTTTGATGCAGAGCGCGTACAGCTCCTTGACCAGCGGCAGCGCCTCCAGCCCGGCGGCATTGATCAGAACCACGTCACCCTTTTTAACTCTGGTCGAGTAGTCAACGAGAATTTCTGCAAACTTCTGTATTCTGGGATCGTTCATGCAAGCTCCTCGAAACGGTATTTCAAACCGCAATCATCTCATCATCAGCCTGGTAACTCCCATCACCAGACTCCCTTGAGGACCGGCCAGCAGATGCACGCCCATGTTAAGGAATGGCGAAATGATATAGGAGAATATGTTGGTAAAAAATACCAGCACAATGATGATGATCATGCCGTATGGCTCGATGCGCGAGAGGGCTTGAGCCTGTCGCCAGGGAAGCAATCCGGTCAGAACACGCCCGCCGTCCAGCGGAGGCACCGGTATCATGTTGAAAACCGCCAGAAGAAGATTGATATATACAGAGAACGCCAGCATCATCACCAGCGGTTCCAGCAGCATGGAAAGTGGGGAGGAGGAGGCTGCCGGATTTCCGAGCGCCACCAGACCGCGCAGCAGTATCGCCGAGACAGTAGCCAGGATGACGTTGGTTATCGGCCCGGCTGCGGCCACCCAGATCATGTCCCGTTTTGGATTACGCAGGTTCTCATATACCACCGGCACCGGTTTAGCCCATCCAAATCCAATAAAAAAGATCATCAGAGTACCGATGATGTCGATATGCTTGAGCGGGTTGAGCGTCAGTCGCCCCAGCATACGGGCGGTCGGGTCACCGAAGCGCCAGGCGACGTAGCCATGGGAAACTTCGTGGCAGACGATCGCAAGCATTCCCGGGACAAGCATTACGGAGAGTTTGAGGAAGAAATTTTCCATGAATGTCCTTTTTCAAGCGTAGCGGGTAGTTCTAGCAGAGTGGCCGGGCAAAGTCAATTGAACGGCATCGGGGCAAAAAACGCTGGTCAGGCGTCGCCGGTAAGCCGGAGCAGTGCAGCACCGACATCATCCTCCCGCATCAGCGACTCACCGACCAGAAAAACCCTGGCTCCGTCCCCCTGCAGCCTCACAATGTCGTCTCGTCCGGTAATGCCGCTCTCTGAAACAAGCAACCGCCCCACAGGCAGCATGCGGGCCAGGCGACCGGTGGTGCCGAGATCGATCTCAAATGTCCGCAGATTCCGGTTGTTGACACCTATCAACGCACAGTCGGTCTGCAGCGCAGTCTCCATCTCAGCCTCGTCATGAACCTCCAGCAGCACGTCGAGATGATTCTCCCGCGCAACAGCATGGAATTCACGTAACTGCTGCAGGTCAAGCATGGCAGCGATCAGCAGGACAGCGTCCGCTCCGGCAGCGCGGGCTTCATAAATCTGGTACGGATCGCAGATGAAATCCTTGCGCAGCAGTGGCAGCGAAACGGTTTCGCGGATCAGCGCCAGATAGCGCAGATGCCCCATGAAAAAGGCCTCGTCGGTCAGCACGGAAAGACAGGTGGCACCGTTATCCTGATAGATTGAAGCAATCTCCAACGGGTCAAAATCCTCGCGGATGATCCCCTTGCTGGGGGATCCCTTCTTGACTTCGGCAATAATGGCGGTCCAGCCGGAGGACACCGCCTCCCTCAGATGCCGTTCGAACCCGCGCGGTGTATCCTCCAGGTCGGCAATGCGGCACTTCAGCTCTACTAATGACGCTGCTACCCTGGCGGCGGCAACCTCATCACGTTTATGGGCTACGATTTTTTTCAGTATATCAGGGGTGGTTGATGTCATGTCTACGACCGCTCCTTGTGTGCACCTTCACCACGAACGTGTCTCCATATTACTTGGCATATGCTCGAATCAATCACGGTACATACACCTGCTCGTTCTTCGGCACATACCAGAAGTTCTGGTTGTGAGCTATGCCGGCCGGCGCCGGTTCTACACCGCGGATACGCGAACTGACCACCGGCAGGGCGTCAGGCACATACAGGAAGGTGTAGGGCTGTTCTTCGGCCAGGATATCCTGTATGCGGAAGTAGGCCCGCTTTCGCTTTTCAATATCAAAGGTATTGCGCCCTTCCACCAGCAGCCGGTCTACCTCAGAATTGTTGAAGCCGATGAAATTGAGCTCACCCGGCTTGGTCTTGCTTGAATGCCAGATATCGTACATGTCCGGGTCCTGGGATATACTCCAGGCCAGCAGTACCACCTCAAAATTCCCCTTGTTGACAAACTCCTTCAGGAAGGCCGCCCACTCGACGATGCGAATTTTTACATCGATCCCGACTTGCCGCAATCGCTGCTGGATAATCTGGGCGGTCATCAGCCGCTGCTGGTTCCCCTGGTTGGTCAGGATCGTGAATTTGAACGGCTTGCCGTCCTTCACCAGTATACCGTCGCCGTTCTTTTCCTTCCAGCCGGCCTGCGCCAGCAGTTCCGCCGCGTGCTTCGGATCGTAGCCGATATCGCGGACAGCAGTATTATGAGCCCAGCGGCCCGGAACTATCGGACCGTGAGCCTTCTGCCCCATGCCGAACAGCACCCCCTGGATCAGCTCTTCCTTGTTGATGGCGGCAGTCATCGCCTGGCGGATGCGCTTATCGCCGAACAGCGGATGACGCAGATTGTATCCCATGTACAGATAGGTTGACGACGGATAACGGTACTTGTTGAAGCGATCGGTAAATCGCTTCATGGCGGTCTGGCGTGCGTACTGCACCGGGGTCAGACTCATCAGATCGATGGCGCCGGCCTTCAGTTCCATATACATGGTGGAGCTGTCGGGGATGATGCGGTAGATGAAACGGTTGATGTAGGGACGCCCCTCGAAATATTCATTGTTAGCTTCGAGCACAATCTTCTGACCCGCCACCCACTCCTTGAAACGGTATGGGCCGGTACCGACCGGTTTGCGGGCCAACGGGCTTTTGGTAATATCCTGCCCTTCCAGCAGATGGGCCGGAAGAATGTTCATTCCCCACGACGCCAGAGCCGGGGCAAACGGTTCGCCGTAGGCGACCTGGATCGTCTGCGAATCCGGAGCAGTAATTTTTTTTACCTGCTTGAAATCTTCGGCGTACGCGGTGGGGGTCGCGGGATCGACCGTGACCTTGTAGGTGTAGAGAACATCGCGGGAGGTGAAGGGTGTGCCGTCATGCCATTTCACTCCACGACGGAGGTGAAAGGTGATGGTCAGGCCGTCACGGGAGATGTCGAAGGATTCTGCCAGGTCTCCGACGATGTTCAGGTTCTTGTCGTATTTGACCAGCCCGTTGTAAATCTGACCGGCTACGGCATGGGAGGCGGAATCGGAGGCAAGAAGCGGTATCAGGGTAGAGGCTTCGCCGATGGTTCCTTCTACAAGGGAGTCGCCAGGCACCGGAGCGGAATTGACTGTTTTTTGTGATGGTGGGACAGGCGAATCAGGAGCAGAGCTGCAACCACCCGATAGAGCGGCGACCAGCAGAAGCAGGGGGAGGTATGCCGCCAGGTCGATGCCGGGTGACGACATCATTTTTCGGCATGCTCCCCTTTAAGCTTTTGGATCTTTTCGGCAAGCCCTTTACTCTCAGGTGTCAGCTCCAAAGCTTTACGATACTGCTTGAGCGCTTTTCGGTAGGCTCGTTTGGCGAGATAGGCGTCGCCCAGGTGCTCAACGATCGTAGAATCATCACTGACCAGGGTGAGGGCTTCTTCAAGCGTGCTGATCGCCTCGTCATAACGTTTCAGCTTGTAATATGCCCACCCAAGACTGTCGAGTATGAATGCGTCATTCGGTCGGATTTCCACCGCCTGCTTAAGGTACTTCAATGCTTCATCGAGATGGATTCCCATCTCGGCATATGAATAGCCGAGATAGTTAAGGGCCTGCGGCTCTTTCGGATCAAGTTTGAGCACATATTTCATCCGCTCGATTGATTCCTCACGCTTACCGCTTTTATCAAAGAGTACACCGACGCGGAAATGGTAGCGTGGTTCCTTGGGAAAGAGGTGCTCATTTTCCAGCAGGAAGTCGCGGGCTACATCAACCTTGTCGAGTGACTCGTACAGAGCAGCCAGATTAAGGTACAGCTCCATCTTTCGTGCATTCGCTGCGATGGCATCTTTAAGAATCGAGATGGCCTGATCGGTGTTTCCCTTTTCCTTGAGGATGAACGCCAGATGCCCGAGCGCCTCCATGTATGAAGCAGAGCCGTGCGGGATCTGCTTGAAATCGTTATAAGCGCTGTCCAGATCCCCCATTTCTTCAAAGGCGATACCCCGGTAAAGGCGGATGTTATGGGCCGTCGGATCCTTGTCAAGCATTTCGCCAAACGTCTTGATGGCTTCGTCGTACATCTCAAGCTCAAGCTGAACGAGCCCGATTTTGCGCAAGGTTTCCTGTCCCCCGAAGCCTGACTCGGTTGCAAGCTGGAGATACTCGAGAGCATCAGTAAACCGGCGCTGCTGGATTAGAAGCTGAATCAGACGTTGCAACACGGCCCCGCGGTTATCGTCCTGGTCGAGCAAAGAGCGGTAAATCTCAATTGCGCGCGGGTAATCCCCAAGTGCCTCGTAGGTTGCTGCAATATCGATGGAAGCCTGTTCAAATTCAGGACGGAGTTCAAGTACTTTTGACAGGTAGACCAGCGCCTCACGATGAAGCTTCATCTGGCTGTAGGTCCGGCCGAGATAGTAATACCCCAGGGCCGATTCCGGATTCAGCTTCACCAGGTTCTTCAGCGTTGCAACCGCTTCTTCATACTCGAACAGGCGCGTCAGCGACAACGACAGATGCAGGTAGGCGTCCTCGCGGGCCGGATCGAGCTTGACCGCCTTGCGCAGGTAATCGGCGGCCTCCCAGTCCTTACCGGAAGAGGACATGATGACACCGCCCAGAACATATGGCGGCCGGTAGACCGGATCAAGCTTGATGGCCTTATTGATATATTCAAGCGCCTCGGGTACCTGGCCGATCTTGAGTTTAATATCGGCAATTTCACTGTGGAGAAGTGCTGAAGACGGATCAAGTTCGATCGCGTTGCGAAGCAGAGTGAGTGCAGCGGGATAATCCCCCTCATGAACCATCAGACGGGCGCGCGAGAAGAGGTAGAGCGCGCGGGAGTGCCTGCCGATCTCTGTAGTCAGTGCGGAGTCGTTTACGGGAGGAGGCGTTAGAGCTACACATGCGGAAAGCACGACGAAGGACACCAGTATGGTTAACCGCACCAGCATTGTTGAAACATCCGTTCTCTATTAATTTAATCCGAGAGATACCATGAATCCGGTATGGCGGTCAAACGATAAACAGAGCCATAACAGTATACGGTTCAGAGCGGTCTGATTCCCCACCGCGCAAGCTCGGCAAGCACATTATCGACCAGGGTATCAAGCTGCGCCTCCACTGACGGCGAAAGGCCGATTTCCATTTCTATGCATTCCGGCTGCACACCGATGAGCACCATGTCGCGTGGGGTGTGTCCCATCAGCTCAGAAACTGCCAGCAGATCCTTAAGCCCCATCTGGTGAGGAGAAATTTTGGTCTGCAGAGCAATCGGTAGCTCCTGACCGCTGAGCCTGACGCAGGTTCCGGCTTTTCCACCGGTTTCCACCGCATCAACCATGATCAGGCGGGTCAGATTTTCCAGCTTTGGAAGCAGATCCAGCCCCAGCGTGCCACCGTCCATGACTTCAACATATTCCGGAAAGCGGTACTCCTGCTGCAGTTTCTGAATCACCCGGATGCCGATACCATCATCGCACATGACAAGATTGCCGATTCCAAGAACCAGAACTGCAGGATTTTCGGTGGTAGGTGACATGGTGTTTCCTTTAGAAAAGCTGGTCAGATAGCGGGGAAGATAGCACATCACCCAGAAATCACAAGAGCAAAGCTGCGCCCGTTGTAACAGCTGCTCCCCGTCAGCAAAAAGCGGCTCAAGTTTTGCCTTGATTTATCCGGCAGCTTGCATTACTACACTACGAATGCAATGCCTTGCCGGGTTCTTCGCTGCGCATTGCGCCACTATTTTTCTGACCTGTGAAAGGAGATTCGAGAATGTCCGCCAAGCCGTTTGTCTACCAGGATCCGATGCCGCTCGCCAAAGATGAAACTACCTACCGCAAGATAGAAGGTTCCGAAAGATATATTTTAGTTGAGCAGTTTGCGGGCATGGACGTTGTCCGCGTCTGTCCCGAGGCCCTGTCCATTCTGGCCAATGAAGCCATAAAGGATGTCTCCTTCCTGCTGCGCCCGGCTCACAACGAGCAGGTCGCTTCCATCCTGCGCGATCCTGAGGCATCCATGAACGACAAGGGGGTTGCTCTGGCATTCCTGCGCAATGCAGAGATTGCAGCCAACTTTGAACTTCCCGTCTGTCAGGATACCGGCACCGCCACAGTTCTCGGCAAGAAGGGGCAGCAGGTCTGGACCGGCGTCAAGGATGAGGAATGGCTCTCAAAAGGAATCTACAAAACCTATACCGAGGAGAACCTGCGCTATTCCCAGACCGTGGCCCTTGACATGTACGAAGAGATCAATACCGGCACCAACCTGCCGGCTCAGATAGATATCCTGGCAACCGACGGCGATTACTACAAATTCCTCTTCATGGCCAAGGGTGGCGGTTCTGCCAACAAAACCATGCTCTATCAGGAGACCAAAGCGCTTTTGACTCCGGAAAAACTGGAGAAATATCTGATCGAGAAAATGAAATACCTGGGCACCGCCGCCTGCCCTCCCTATCATATCGCCTTCGTCATCGGCGGAACTTCGGCCGATGCCTGCATGAAAGCCGTCAAACTGGCAACTGCCAAGGAACTGGACGGGCTACCCACGGCCGGCAATGAGCATGGCCAGGCGTTCAGGGATGTGGAACTTGAAGGAAAACTGCTGATCGCAGCCCAGAAGCTCGGCATCGGCGCCCAGTTCGGCGGAAAATACTTTGCTCACGACGTACGTGTCATTCGCCTGCCGCGTCACGGCGCCTCCTGCCCGGTCGGCATGGCTGTCTCCTGTTCCGCCGACCGCAACATCAAGGCCAAAATCACCCGCAACGGCCTGTTCGTCGAGGAGATGGACCGCAACCCCGGTCGCCTGATTCCCGACCAGTACCGCGGCAAGCATGAACATGGTGTCAAGATCGACCTGAACAAACCGATGAAGGAAATCCTGGCCGAGCTGACCAAGCACCCGGTCTCGACCCCGCTCCTGCTGTCCGGCACCATCGTGGTTGGCCGCGACATCGCCCACGCCAAGTTTAAGGAGATCATGGACAGCGGCAAACCGCTCCCCGACTACCTGCTCAATCACCCGATCTACTACGCCGGCCCGGCCAAGACGCCACCCGGCAAGGCATCAGGATCCTTCGGCCCCACCACCGCCGGCCGCATGGACAGCTACGTGGACGAACTGCAGTCCAAGGGGGGCTCCCTGATTATGATCGCCAAAGGGAACCGCAGCCAGCAGGTCACCGATGCCTGCAAGAAGTACGGCGGGTTCTATCTTGGCTCCATCGGCGGCCCGGCAGCGGTTCTAGCCGAGGAGAACATCAAGAAGGTGGAGTGCATCGACTTCCCCGAACTGGGAATGGAGGCGGTCTGGAAGATCGAGGTCGAGAATTTCCCCGCATTTATCCTGGTTGATGACAAAGGCACCGATTTCTTCAAACAGCTGGGACTGTAACCAGCTATTGTCCCTATGAAGTAGGCCTCCGGCACGCCCCTGCCGGAGGCTTTTTCTATTGAATACTCGTCACAAAAATTTTCAGCCGAACAGTGTGGAGACCTGATGATGTACGCTATGGCTATTGATCTGGGCACGACCACCCTCGCCGCTTCACTGATTGACTGCAGCAGCGGATCGCGCCTGGGCATGGCCGGGGCCATGAACCCGCAGCGTCGTTTCGGTGCAGATGTAGTCTCCCGTCTGGATGCGGCGCTCTCCAGCGATGAGAACCTTCAGGAAATGTCCGCTCTCATTCGTGGCGAAATGTATCGCCTGATGAACGAGCTTTGTCAGAAAACCGGTGTTTCCCCGGAACATATCGAGAAAATTGCAATAGCCGGGAATCCGGCCATGCAGCATATTCTGCTCGGGCTGCCGGTCGGTTCGCTGGCCCACCCCCCCTACCGACCATTCTACACCCACGGGACACGACTGCACTCTTCCGAACTCGGCTGGGATGGCGGTGCAGAAGTGTATGTATTTCCCATGCCAGGGGGCTTTGTCGGCGGTGACACGGTAGCCTTCATGAATGCTGTGCGGCTGGATGACTCGACACTCTGCCTCGATATGGGGACCAACGGTGAGATAACACTGATCGATGGTGACACAATCTGGGCCACCTCCGCTGCTGCCGGACCGGCCTTCGAGGGGGGAAATCTTTCGTGCGGCATGGCGGCCCTGCCTGGCGCAATAAGCTCGGTTTGCATCGAGGGAGAACGGCTCTCCATTCAGGTCATCGCCAACGCGAAACCGACCGGTATCTGCGGATCGGCTGTCATCGAAGTGATAACCGAACTTCTCCGCACCGGAATTATTGAAACTGGCGGGCGACTGCTTGATACGCACGAAATACCGACGAATCTCGCCTCGCGTGTACGTGATCACCAGGGAAGCAGCGCCTTCGTGATCCATCGCGACGCCACCCACCAGATCCAGCTGACCCAGGACGACATTCGCCAGGTACAGCTTGCCAAAGGGGCCATCCGGGCAGGAATCGACGTGCTCGCAGAAAGATCGCGTATACGGTGCCAGGCCTTGAAAACTGTGATTCTGACAGGCTCTTTCGGTGCGGTTTTGCAACCTCAATGGCTTAAAATACTTGGAATTTTCGACGAGAACATGGTACACATCACCCGCTTCGTCCCCGAGGGTGCCTTGAAAGGTGTAGAACAGACACTCACCGACAACGACGGGTTCGTTGCCATTGAAAAACTGTCGCTGCGCTTCAAGGTGGTACCTCTATCGGGAACGCCACTGTTCGAGTCTCAATTCATCCGCAGCATCGATTTTCCGCCCTATCCCGTCTGATCTGAGTGGCGATGGCAGAAGAATGGCGAGACATTTCGCCAGAGGAGCAATACTGAAATGGCAAAAATTACCCGGGCACTGATCAGTGTTTCAGACAAATCAGGGATCATCGAATTTGCACGGCATCTATCAGCCTGTGGAGTGGAAATCCTTTCAACCGGCGGAACGGCAAAACTGCTGCGGGAATCCGGGCTGACGGTCAAGGATGTTTCCGAATTTACCGGATTCCCTGAAATGCTTGACGGCCGTGTCAAGACGCTGCATCCGAAGGTTCACGGCGGCTTGCTCGGTATGAGGTCAAACCCGGAACATGTTGCCAAAATGCAGGAACACGGCATTCTGAATATCGACATGGTGGTGGTAAACCTTTACCCGTTTGAAGCCACCACCGCCAAAGCTGGGTGCAGTCTTGAGGATGCCATCGAGAACATAGACATCGGCGGTCCGACCATGCTGCGTTCGGCAGCAAAAAACTATCCGGATGTAACCGTGCTGGTCGATCACGCCGACTATGCCACCGTGCTTAAGGAAATGGCGGAAAACGGCGGCGCGGTTTCCGGGGCTACCAACTTCGGACTGGCGGTCAAAGTGTTCCAGCATACCGCCGCCTACGATGGAGCCATCTCCAATTATCTCGGCTCGCGGCTGACAAAAGAAATAGTTGAATACCCGCCGACCTTCACCCTGCAGGTCAAAAAAACACAGGATTTGCGCTACGGCGAAAACCCGCACCAGACCGCCGCTTTTTATGTCGAGACCAGCGTTGCGGAGCCGTGTGTCTCCAATGCTGTTCAGCTGCAGGGCAAAGAACTGTCGTTCAACAATATCATCGATCTGGATGCCGCCATTGAAACGGTCAAGGAATTTGACAAGAGCGCCGCCGTCATCATCAAGCACACCAACCCCTGCGGCGTAGCACTGGCTGATTCTCCCCTTACCGCCTACCTCAAGGCACGGGAGTGCGACCCGGTCTCGGCGTTCGGCGGCATTGTGGGATTCAATCGCACTGTGGATGCGGCAACCGCGACTGAACTGACCTCGACCTTCCTTGAAGCGGTTATCGCACCCGGATATTCCGATGAAGCACTGGCAATTTTTACCGCGAAAAAGAATGTAAGAGTCATGCAGGTACCATTGCTGGATAAATACGTCGCCGATGGATTTGACCTTAAAAGAGTCACGGGAGGGCTCCTGCTGCAGGGGCGTGACACCGGCATGATCACTGCGCGTGAATGCCGCGTGGTGACCGAGCGAGTCCCGTCTGCCTCCGAATACGAAGCCCTTGATTTTGCCTGGCGGGTCTGCAAGCACATCAAATCAAACGCTATCGTTTTTTCCAACCGCGACCAGACCGTCGGAATCGGCGCGGGCCAGATGTCGCGGGTAGATTCTTCAAAGATCGCCGTTCAGAAAGCGCTGCTCCCCACGACAGGGACCGTGCTCGCATCCGATGCCTTCTTCCCGTTCCGCGATGGAGTGGATGCCGCCGCCGAAGCCGGTGTTACCGCCATTATCCAGACTGGCGGAAGCGTCAGGGACGAAGAAGTTATCAAAGCCGCCAATGAGCATGGTATCGCCATGCTGTTCACCTCAATGCGTCACTTCAGACATTAATAAAGGACATACACCATGAAAATTCTTGTAATCGGCGGCGGTGGCCGTGAACACGCTCTGGTATGGAAGATTGCCCAATCACCACTTGTGACAAAATTGTACTGTGCTCCCGGTAACCCTGGAACGGCAGAACTGGCAGAAAATCTCCCCTATGCGGTCGACCAGTTGGATAAACTGCTGGAATTTGCTTATGAAAATAAAATAGATCTCACGGTTGTCGGACCTGAACAACCGCTTTCACTCGGCATCGTCGATCTTTTTGAGTCACATGGCCTGAAGGTATTTGGCCCATCTCAAAAAGCAGCGCTGATTGAAGGCAGCAAGGCTTTTTCAAAAGACCTGATGCACAAATACAATGTCCCGACTGCCGCCTACGGTGTGTTCACCGATTTGGTCGAGGCAGAAAAATTTATTGAGCGGACCGGGGCACCGATTGTTGTAAAAGCTGACGGGCTGGCTGCCGGCAAAGGGGTCATCATCGCCCAGTCCATTGAAGAGGCGGTTGCAGCAGTCCATGATATGCTGAGCGGGAATGCTTTTGGAACGGCCGGTTCGCGGGTGGTCATCGAAGAGTTCCTGACCGGTGAAGAGGCATCATTTCTGGTTATCACTGATGGCGTGCGGATTATCCCCCTGGCAAGCGCTCAGGATCACAAAGCGATATTCGACGGCGACCAGGGACCGAATACTGGCGGAATGGGTGCTTATTCGCCCGCCCCGGTCGTCACCCAGGAGATTCATGATAAGGCCATGCAACTGATTATCCGTCCAACGATTAACGGCATGGCTACTGAAGGTCGCCCCTACCGCGGAGTGCTCTACGCCGGGCTGATGGTGCAGGATGGTGAAGTTAAAACGCTTGAATTCAATGCCCGCTTTGGAGACCCGGAATGCCAACCACTGCTGATGCGCATGAAATCAGATATTGTCCCGGTGCTGCTGGCTGTTGCGAACGGTGACCTGGGAGATATGCAGCTCGAATGGCATGACCAGGCGGCAGTCTGCGTCGTAATGGCCTCGGAAGGATATCCGGGAAATTACCGCAAAGGTGATGTAATCAACGGCCTTGACAAAGCGGCATGCCTCGATAACGTATCTGTTTTTCACGCAGGAACAGCCGACAAAGACGGCGCATGCATCGTAAACGGTGGCCGGGTACTCGGTGTTACCGCATTGGGAGCTACCGTCAGGGAAGCGATTGATTCTGCCTACAAAGGGGTGGAATGCATAACCTGGCCGGGCGCTCAGTTTCGCACCGATATTGGAAAAAAAGCTCTTGATCGTCTCTGATTTTGGCTTGCAACTTTCACAACCGAGGTATTGACCATGATGACTGACCATCCGCACGTGCTGCTTGTAATGGGTAGTGATACTGATCTGCCGGTAATGCAGGAAGCCGCCGATATTCTGGCATCATTCGGCGTATCCTACGAAATGCGGATTTCATCGGCCCACCGTTCGCCGGCACGAACCGCTGATCTGGCTGCAAACGCTGCCGATCGCGGTATCAAGGTTATTATTGCCGGAGCTGGCATGGCCGCCCATCTGGCCGGTGTCGTGGCTTCAAAGACAATACTTCCGGTCATCGGAGTACCAATGCCGGGTGGAGCCCTCAATGGAGTCGACGCACTCTACTCGACCGTTCAGATGCCGGCCGGAATCCCGGTCGCAACAATGGCCATCGGCAAAGCCGGTGCCAAAAATGCGGCCCTGTTCGCTATTCAGATTATGTCCCTCTCAGAACCTCGCCTGGCCGAAGCCTTGCGCCAGCATCGGGCAGAAATGGACAATGCTTTGGAACAGAGGGATTTTGAACTGCAGGCGTCTCAGGCCGTATAAAGTAATGGACCAGTTTGCAAATCTGACGTGGCATAAACTAAATAAGTGGTTGACTTTGACAATAAACTCATGATAGAAGACAGGACGTTTTAGGGTTGTAACTTTCGTGCTTCCGCTCATGATGTTCCGATTGAATTACTTAGGTTACAAGCTGAAAAGCTTCATACGCGTGGCAGCAATCATCGAACTCTGTCACCATATTCCCCTTTAGCTCAGTTGGTAGAGCAGGTGACTGTTAATCACCTTGTCCATGGTTCGAGTCCGTGAAGGGGAGCCAA
>JBAXVE010000029.1:0-38096 GCA_037129245.1 Desulfuromonadales bacterium | reverse complement strand
CGCTATGGATGTTGATACCGGTTTGCGTTTTCTAGAGCCGGATGATGATGGGGTGGGTTGTTGTCAGGGGTGTGGGGGAGAGGTTAAGGGGGAGTGGTTGTGAAGATGGAATTTTTTGCTCATTCTGAAAACGACAAGAAAGAAAAACATCCATTGGCAAAACATCTGCACGAAACGGCGCGGTTGGCAGAATCATTTGCAGGTAAGGATGAGTATAAACCTCTATTCAAACTATCCGGCTTGCTTCATGACCTTGGTAAGTACCAGCCGGAATTCCAACATTATTTAGAAAATGGTGGACGACGCGGTAGCGTTCCACATGCAAAATGGGGTGCTGGTTATACCCGTAAGTTCAAGATTAATGATGCGTCTATTGCCATAGATGGTCATCACAAGGGATTGCCAGATAAAGCCGCATGGCAAAGTGATACCAATCCGATTCTTCATAATGACGAGCCTGGTTTTGATGACGTAAGGCGGGCATTTCTTTCTGATGCTGATTTTGAAGAGCTTTCACTTGAATCGCTCAAGCCATTACACTTTGAAAATGCATTTCAGAGAGAACTCTTTATTCGCTACCTTTTCAGCACCCTGACCGACAGTGACTGGCTTTCCACCGAAGAGCATTTTGAACCGGAAAAATCGGTATTGCGACCGGACCGGACGTTGCCAATTGACTTCATGCTCGACAAACTTGAAGAGGAGTTCGCCGCAAAATCCAAGGATGGCGAAATCAATGAGCTGCGCAATCAGGCCCGTAATCAGGCTATTGACAAGGCTTTGCTTACAACCGGCTGTTACTCGCTCGCATTGCCCACAGGCATGGGAAAAACACTAACCTCACTGGCGTGGGCATTTCGACACGCTAAACAAAATCATCTGAAACGTATTATCATTGTCCTGCCTTACATCAGCATCATTGACCAGACTGCCCGCGAGCTCAAAAAAATCTTTGGTGAAGATTGGATACTTGAGCATCACTCCAGCTACAACGAGGGGCAAAAATCCGCCACCGACTTAAACGAGGATTATTCCACCGAGCAGAAAAGAAAACAGCTTGCCTGTGAAAATTGGGACTTCCCTGTGATTGTAACCACAACTGTGCAGTTCTTTGAATCGCTGTTCAGCAACAAACCTTCCAAGTGTCGCAAAGTCCACAATATAGCCGAGTCGGTTGTTATTTTCGATGAAGTGCAGACCATTCCCAAAGAGATCGTCCTCCCCACTCTGAGCATGCTGAATGATGTTCAGGCCGTCATGCGGGCATCATTCCTGTTCTGCACCGCTACCCAGCCGGCCTATGAGAAACGCCCCGGTTTTGATGGCATTACCACAATCACGCCACTTATAGAAGACCCAGGTATTCTGTACGACAAGACCAAGCGTGTTGAGTATCACCTGCTGGACGATTTGGTTCCCCTATCGTTTACCCGGTTGCATGATGCTGTTATTGAGCACGACGAAGCGGCACTTGTAATTTTCAACACCAAGAAGGATGCGCTGGAGTTCTTCTCGCTGATGAAGTCGGACGACTCCTGGGATGCCTGTTATCACCTGTCAACCGCCATGTGTCCCCATCACCGGAAGGCGACAATCCAGAAGATCAGAGACGACTTGACGGCAAAACGCAAAATCCTGGTGGTATCGACGCAATTGATCGAAGCCGGAGTTGATTTTGATTTCCCGCTGGTATTCCGGGCGCTGGCTCCACTGGAGGCGATCATACAATCAGCCGGACGCTGTAATCGAGAGGGGTTGCTGAATCAGTATGGCAGACTCGGCAATGTCTATCTGTTTCTGCTGGAAGATGCCCGCTACCCCAACAAAACCTATCAAGCCTGCGCCGGCTATGCGGCGGAACTGTTACAGAGCAACATTGAACAGCTCTACTGCCATGACGTGTTTGAGAAGTATTACGCCAGTGTCTTCAGCCTCTACATTGATCAATCAAAACAACAAGCCATCACTGACGCCAGGAAGGGATTCAACTTCGAAAGGGTAAACGACAGCTACCGTTATCTGGATGATCATTCCGAGGGGCTGTTCATCTACACCTACAACGATAAGAGCATGCAGTTACTGCACAAACTGCAAGACAAGAAATTCCTCTCTCGTGATGATTACCGCGCCATGCAACCATTCACGGTGCAGGCGTACGAAAATTTTATATTTCAAAACAGAGAGGATGTTAAGACGTCACCGCACGGTTTCAAAATTTGGTATGGCAATTATGATCCGGCTACGGGAATTTCCGTGGCACCAATGGAGGTGGACAAGTATGTGGTGTGATCAAGGAGGCGCATATGCTTGATGATCGAGTAGTACGGGTGAAGGTAACAGGCGACTATGCCTGTTTTACCAGACCCGATCTGAAGGTGGAGAGGATGACCTACCCCTGCATGACGCCATCGGCGGCGCGTGGTGTGCTGGACTCTATCCTCTGGAAGCCGGAGTTCCAATGGTATGTCAGGCGGATTATCGTGCTTAACCCGGTGCGGTTTATGTCCGTAAAGCGGAATGAAATCAAGACTAAGCAAAGTTCAAACTCAGGCCCGATTGTCGTTGACGAGGTTATGGAAACGACTGGGAAACCCAAACACAGGGTTCAGCGCAACAGCATCATCTTGCGGGATGTTGCCTACATCATTGAGGCATCAATATTTATGAAGGATGCCACCAAGCAGATGTATGAAAAGTACGTCGGCATGACTGAAAAAAGGGAAGGAATGTTTCCTCGGCGTGTCAGAAAGGGGCAGTGCTGGCGTAGACCCTACCTGGGCACTCGCGAATTTTCCGCTGAATTCATGCGACCGGATGAAAATGACCAGCCCATACAGGAAACCATTCCCATTGGTAGCATGCTTTTCGATATCTTTTACGACGAGAACGGCAAGCCGCAACCGCTCTTTTTCGAGACAGCTATCCTGAATGGTGTGCTGGATTGTGAAGTTCCAGAAAACGACCAGATGATGCGTTCGTCTCATATTCAGACAGCACTTGACAGCGAAGTGTCCTCCGCCATCTACGAGTTCAATTTGAGGGAAGAGGAGGATGAGTCATGATCAAGGAATTGAGTGACTTCGGAAAAGCGTTACGGGCTGGCAAAGCTGATGGAGCCTGGGTTCATAATGCGTTGAAAGAAGAGTTGATTTCTATGGAACTGATTATCATGCCCGATGGTACTTTTCATGGGATTCAGCATGTTGACAGCAAACCAACTACGGCAGAAGCAATAACCGCAAAGAAGGGAAAAGCCCGGCTCTTACTGGACAAGCCAGAAGAAGTGCTTTGCTTTGGCGGTGCTGCATCAGCTCAAAAGCATCAACTGTTTCTTGAGAAGGTTGCTCTGTACAAATCGATGGATGAAGTGTCGTCAGTTACCGCTTTTTACGAAAATAGGGAAGCCGGAATAAAGGCCGCCTTGGCAGCATTTGAGGCACTTATCGCAACTGATGACAAGAAAGCAAAAAAGTATCTTTCTGGAAATGTGGGTTTCAGAATTCACTCTGAATCATTACGAATCCATGAAAAACCGACTGTACTTCAGATGGTTATCAATAAGTATGAGACTGCACAGCAGGAGCATCTGACAAAAAGTTCAAAGAAATGCTCTGTGTGCGGCAAACGAGAATATCCAGTAGACGGCAAACCACATGGAATGATTAAAAATGTTCCAGATGGGCAAAAGGCAGGCTCGGCCCTTGTTTCATACAACGAAAATGCCTTTGAATCGTATGAATTGAGCAAAAACGAAAATTCATCAATCTGTACGAACTGTGCAAGAACATATGTGGAAGGACTGAATGCCCTTTTGTCTGACGGAACCCCATTCAAGAACGAAAAGAACAAGGATGATCTTCTATACAAATACCGTTGGCCTCGCCGACGATCAGCAAGTTACGGGCTTGATTCCGCAATACTTTTCTGGACGCGAAACAATGTAAATGTGCCAGAAATGGACCAACTTGATGCTCCTGATGCGGGTACTGTAGCAACAATGATTTCTGCGGTGTCGTCTGGAAACAGAAATGACGGCAAGTACATTGAAACCGAGAAGTTCTATTCCTGCACTCTTTCCGGCGCAGCGGCGCGTATTGCGGTTCGGGACTGGATTGAAACCAGTCTGGGCGAGTTCCGGACTTCTATTGCACAATGGTTTAAAGACATCGCCATTACCAGGTTCGATTTCGATCAAAAGAAATCAACCATCCATTATTCCCCGTTATATGCATTGTCGAAGAGTTGTCAGAGAAAACTTCTTGATGGGAACAAATATGATGATGACGACACCACTTTGGCAAGAGTTGCAAGTAGCCTTTGGAAGGCTGCAATTCACAATAATACCAGCCGGAGCAGCCCCATTCCCATATGGATTCTGTCAAAAGTCTTACAGAGGGCAAAGATGGATAAAGGTGGCGGCAAAGCAAAGTCTCTTGCTCAATTTTCAAAACATGGCGTGACACCTGAGCGTGCCGCACTGATCAAGTTGATATTGAACCGAAATTTTACAGGAGGTGGATTCATGGTTACAGAAGACGGTATTCAGGGAGAAAAGCCGATTGCCTACATCTGCGGCGAGATCTTTGCAAAGATGGAGAGCATCCAGTTTGCGGCGTTGGGTGAAAGAAACGCGGGTATCAGGGAGAAATTTTTCAGCTATGCCATGACAACGCCAGCGGCGGCGTTTGGCAGGCTGTTCAATCTGAACTCAAAACATTTCACCAAGCTAAAGCATGAAAAGCCGGGGCTGGCGGTGAACCTCGACAAGGGGCTACAGGAGTTGTGCCGGGGTATCGATATAAACAAGTTTCCGGCAATGTTCCGCCTTGAAGAACAGGGGCAGTTCGCCATCGGCTATTACCACCAGAGACAGAAACAATTTGCTGAAACAAATACCAAATAAAAGGAGACGACAACAATGAGCGAGGCAATCAAAAACCGGTATGATTTCGTATTTTTCTTCGACGTAAAAGACGGCAACCCCAATGGCGACCCGGATCAGGTCAATCTTCCCAGGATAGATACTGAGGATCAGCGCGGTCTTGTCACCGATGTTTGCATCAAGCGCAAGGTCAGAAATTATGTGGCACTGCATAGTGAACTGAAGTCCCCGAACGATATTTTTATCCGTCAGCGTGACATTACCGAAGAAGACAGCTATTTGAATGCCCAGATCGCGAAGGCCGAAGGTGATACCACAGCGGCAAAAAGAGGAAGTCTGTGCAGCAATTTCTGGGACATTAGGACATTCGGCGCAGTCTTGAGCACTGGCGAATCTGAAAGTGCTGAGACTGGAGAAGAGTCTGAGGATGGGACAGCCCCAAAGAAAGGCGCAAAGAAAAAGGTAAAAGGCGGTGGCACCGTGCGTGGGCCGGTGCAACTGACCTTTGCCCGTTCCGAAGATCGCATTTATCAAGCAGAGCATTCCATTACCCGCTGCTGTGTTACTACCGAGAAAGAGCGTGACAAGCAAATGGCAAACGAGCGTGAATTTGCTTCCACCTTCGGACGCAAATCAACAGTTCCCTATGCCATGTATCGCATGCACGGTTTCGTTTCCGCCGTAGACGCCACAAAAACAAAATTTTCCGAAGAAGATTTGCAGCTTCTGTGGAAATCACTCATCAACGCCTTCGAACACGACCGCGCCGCTGCCCGTGGCGAGATGAACCCGCGTAAACTGGTTATTTTCAAACACTCCAGCCATCTGGGGAACGAACTTTCCGGCAGGTTGTTTGAACGGGTGACGGTAAAGAAAAACTCTGATCTGCCACGCAGCAAGGATGATTACCTGATTGATGTGAACAAGGAACAATTGCCGTCAGGCATTGAAGTCAAGGTCTGGCCGGAAGAAGCGGTGTATTAATAACAGCACCAATGTAACACCTTAAAATCCGGGCGGCCACACGTAGCCGCCCCTGCAAAGGCAACTGACATGAAAAAAAAGAATGATCTCATCCCTTCCACCGGCGTATTCATCCTCTATCAGACCGAGGACGGGCGGACCAGAGTTGAAGTACGGATACAGGACGAAACCGTCTGGCTGACTCAGAAACAGATGGCCGAATTGTTTGACAAAGACACTGATACTATTGGCCTTCACGTCCGTAATATTTACAAGGAAGGTGAGTTGACTCCGGAGGGAACTACCGAGGAATCCTCGGTAGTTCAGATTGAAGGGGGGCGGCAGGTTCGACGTAAAATCAGTAGCTACAACCTCGACGTCATAATCTCTGTCGGCTACCGGGTGAAGTCTCACCGTGGCACCCAGTTCCGCATCTGGGCTACCCAACGGTTGCGCGAGTACATCATCAAGGGCTTTACCATGGATGACGAACGCCTGAAAAATCCGCCGGGTAAGGGACAGAAAGATTACTTCGATGAACAGCTGGAGCGGATTCGGGATATTCGCTCCTCGGAGCGGCGCTTTTATCAGAAGGTGTTAGATATTTACGCAACCAGCGTCGATTATTCGCCGAATACGGAGATGACGCAGCAGTTTTTTGCCACGGTGCAGAACAAGATGCACTGGGCCTGCCACGGTCAGACAGCCGCAGAGGTGATCTATCGGAGGGCGGATGCGGGTAAACCGCATATGGGGCTTGCGACAACACGTCCCGGCGGTATTGTGCGAAAAGATGATGTCAGCATTGCCAAGAACTACTTGATGGAAGAAGAGTTGCACGCACTGAACCGCATTGCGAATGCTTACATCGAATTTGCTGAGCTTCAGGCACTTAATCGCAAGGTGATGAGCATGCGTGACTGGATTACCAAACTGGATGATTTTTTAAAACTCTCGGATAGAGAGCTGCTGGATCATGCCGGTACGATTTCTGCCGAAATGGCAAAGGCAAAAGCGGAGTGTGAATATGAGCGCTATCGTACTGTGACTGATGCAGAGCCGCGGCCTGTTGATCGGGATTTTCTGGAGGCACTTACGTTGATTGAAGGGCAGGGAAAATTGAATGGAAACTGAACCCACCGACCCCATTATGATCTCCGCCCTGGAGCATTATGCCTACTGTCCCCGTCAGTGTGCCCTGATCCATGTGGAGCAGGTATGGAGCGAAAACATATATACCATGCGGGGAAGGGATGTGCATGAACGTGTGCATGATGACTCATCTCATGAACACGCCGGTGTACGTTTAGAGCGGTCACTGCCGATCTGGTCACGTCGCCTGGGATTGACCGGTCAGGGTGATATGGTTGAATTCCATAATGATGTGCCATATCCGGTGGAATACAAGTCAGGGCGTCATCGTCGTGGTACTCCGGAAACCCTGCAGCTCTGTGCCCAGGCGCTCTGCCTTGAGGAGATGTTCGGGGTCAGTGTTCTTAAGGGGGCAATTTTCTGGCACGGTTCGCGGGAACGGCAGGAAGTTATCTTTACAGATGCAATGCGCCAACAGGTGGAACGGGTGACACAGTTAGTACGGGAAATGCTGGACAAGCGCCTCATGCCACCACCGGTTAATGACAAGCGTTGTGATGGATGTTCTTTGAAGGAATCCTGCCTTCCTGACGTGGTTGCTGATAAAAAGCGAAGCAGCAAGGCCGCGCGGGATTTGTTCGAGTTTTGAGGAGGGGAGGATGGAAACGGAGTTGGCTGTATTTCAAAACAAAGAGATTAGAAGGCGACTCGTTGACACCGTCTGGTTTTTTTCTGTTGTTGATGTAATTGCTGCCTTGACTGATAGTCTTAATCCCAGAGATTACTGGTATCGCATAAAGCAGCGGGAGAAAATCAGTGGCATTGAAGCACCGGACGGCAAATTGCGTGAGACCGATTGCGCCAACAAGGAAGGCATCTTCCGTATCATCCAGCTCCCCTTTGACAAAGTGAGGAGTGAAACATGAGGCAACTCCTAAACACGCTCTACGTTATGACTCAGGGCGCATACCTGTCGCTCGATCACGAAACCGTACGGGTCGAGGTTGGCGGCGAACTTAAAATGCAGATGCCGCTCCATCATCTTGGCTCCGTGGTTACCATGGGCAACGTTATGATCAGCCCGTTTTTTTTCGGCAAATGCGCCGACGATGGCCGGGCCGTGGTGATACTTGACCGCAACGGTCGCTACAAATGTCGCATGGTTGGCAAGACCAGCGGCAATGTGTTGCTGCGTCAGGCTCAATTCCGGGTTGCCGAGGACGCGCCCCGTATCACGGCAATCGCAGCCGCCATGACTGCCGGGAAGGTCAAAAACGCTCGTAATGTGCTGATGCGAAGCGCCCGCGAGGCTGATAATCCGGTAGAAGAAAAACGTCTGCGCTCGGCGGCGGATGTACAGGCCAATGCACTTTTTCATTTAAAAACGCCTCGCGATACCGACCACGTCCGCGGCCTGGAAGGGGAGGCGGCTGCCGCGTATTTTGAGGTCTTTCCGTTGATGATGAAAGCGGCCGAACGGGAAAGCCTGCCGATGAATGGACGGAACCGTCGTCCGCCGCTTGACCCGGTCAATGCCATGATCTCGTTCCTGTACACATTGTTGCTGAATGATTGTATTAGCGCCCTGGAAAGTGTCGGGCTTGATCCGCAAATGGGCTTTTTGCACGTACCACGCCCGGGCAGGCCGTCGCTGGCGCTTGACCTTATGGAGGAATTCCGCGCTTTCATGGCTGATCGCCTGGCAATCACCTTGATCAACCGTAAACAGGTGACTATCGAACATTTCGAACCGCGCCCCGGCGGTGCGGTCTATCTTAATGAAAAAGGACGGCGCGAGGTGGTTGCGGCATACCAGAAACGCAAACAGGAGGAGACTGATCATCCGCTGCTAAAGGAGAGGAGTCCCATCGGCCTGCTGCCATTTCTCCAAGCGCGTCTTCTGGCAAGGCACCTGCGTGGTGATCTTGAGGCGTACGTGCCGTATGTGCACGGGTGAGATATGTGGATCGTGGTCTGTTACGATGTCAATACTGAAACGCGAGAGGGGAGACGGCGTCTGCGACGTGTGGCCCAGGTCTGCAAGAACTACGGGCAGCGGGTTCAGAAATCGGTGTTCGAGTGCCAGGTGGATGAGATGAAATATGAACAACTGCGCTCAAAACTACTGAAAGAGGTCAAACTTGAGTTGGATAATCTCCGTCTGTACCGGTTGACTGAGCCGAGGGAGAAGCGGGTTGAGGAGTATGGTTTGACGCGAACGGTTTTTTTCGAAGAAGAGACGCTGGTGGTATGATGACGCGAAGCTGGTGTTGTGGCGAAATAACGGGGTGTTCGCGATGCTGAATATCACAGGTTTTTTTGAAGGTTCTGCATCTGTTGATTGCCATTGGAGTACCCATTACAGCCCGGTTCGCGAAAAGCGTATTGTAATATGTTGAAAACTGTCACCTTTTTGAGGGGACAGAGCGCCCGTCCTACGTGGGCGGGCGAGGATTGAAACAATCGAGGCTGGGAACAGGGGCATTACACCCCTCGAGCGCCCGTCCTACGTGGGCGGGCGAGGATTGAAACAATCATCTGCTTGCCGCACTTCGGGCAAATCATTTTGAGCGCCCGTCCTACGTGGGCGGGCGAGGATTGAAACATAAAAGCGGCAACCTTGGCCCGTAATAGATACGAGCGCCCGTCCTACGTGGGCGGGCGAGGATTGAAACGGTCCGGGTGCAGCCGTTGGCCGAAACGTACTCTGAGCGCCCGTCCTACGTGGGCGGGCGAGGATTGAAACATCACGGGAAAATGTTACGGTGCGGGTTGTTGCTTGAGCGCCCGTCCTACGTGGGCGGGCGAGGATTGAAACATCTATCGAATCGAAGGCGGATATCATGGCGGCATGGAGCGCCCGTCCTACGTGGGCGGGCGAGGATTGAAACAATACCCCATGATTCGTTACCGACTCCCCAGGCGGAGCGCCCGTCCTACGTGGGCGGGCGAGGATTGAAACAAATTGTAATATTGTTTACGAATGGTAAAAAACCGAGCGCCCGTCCTACGTGGGCGGGCGAGGATTGAAACATTTCGAAAAGCTCATATGCAAAGGGTGATTTGTTTGAGCGCCCGTCCTACGTGGGCGGGCGAGGATTGAAACATCATCGAGGCACGCCGGGTGATGGGCTGGGGCGGGAGCGCCCGTCCTACGTGGGCGGGCGAGGATTGAAACAGCCGATAACATCGGCGAGATTAACGTGCAAAAGAGCGCCCGTCCTACGTGGGCTGGCGAGGATTGAAACCTCGATAACAATAACAAGAGAGCGAGGTAATAAATGAGCGCCCGTCCTACGTGGGCGGGCGAGGATTGAAACCTCGGAGAGCACACTAATAAATCATGATTATTATGAGCGCCCGTCCTACGTGGGCGGGCGAGGATTGAAACATCGGAATCACCGGTGGAGAGATGGTTCGGGATTGAGCGCCCGTCCTACGTGGGCGGGCGAGGATTGAAACCACGAATGCGAACATACGTGGGTGTTCGTCGGGCGTGAGCGCCCGTCCTACGTGGGCGGGCGAGGATTGAAACGGCGGCCTTGCTGAATAACTTCAGGAGTCATGCCGCCCCCTTGACTGTCTATCCAGCGGTTAAATTTTTTGAGTGCGTCGCCGCTGCCGACTTCCACAAATTTTGAAGCGCCAAGCGCACGGGCGGCAGAATAACTGCTGAGCCACCAGACCGGATTGAGCAGTTCCTCCAGCAGAAAATCAGCGATCCGCGAGGCGCTCAGGCGTTGCTGATCGATATGATTCAGCAGCGGTACGGTCGGTTCATTATAGTGGTAGTCGGAAAAAACCCCTTGCAACGTTCCGGCGGCTTCTTCCAGCAGCGGTGTGTGGAGCGGGGCGTCGCAGTCGAACAGCGACACGGAGAAGGCCCCGGCGGCGGTACACTCCTCCATGACGGAAACAATCCTTTGATATTCACCGGCCAGCAGGTGATGGCTCCGGGTGTTATAGTTGGCAACGTACACACCGTGGTTAGTCACGGCCTCCTCCAACGGTTCCCTGTCAAGCCCCACGATACAGCCAAGCGCATAACTGCTGTCCCGTGACATGCCCGCCAGTGCAGTTCCCACCCGGGCAGTTATCTCAAGAGCGTCACGGTCACGGATGGAACCGCAGGCCGCCAATGCAGCGTAAATCCCGAGACTGTGCTCCAGTACGATGTCCGGCCGCTGGTTTTCACTCCACAAGTACCGACTGCGGGAAATTGAGGCGGCGGTGCCGTACAGCTGGAGGCGGACGTGTTCGCTCGCTAAGCTGCCAGTATCGTTCCAGTCAACAGGATCAAAGCCGGTGGTTTCAAGGCAGAGCGCTCGAATGTCATCACTGCCGGTGCTGGCCGGAAACTGGTAGTCGCGGCGCAGGGGCTGCCCGGGAAACATCCAGCAGATCATATCGTGCCTGCCTTCAGGGGATTCGCCACCGGTAGTTTCGGGCTGTCTTCCCTGCCGTAAATTCCTCCCCGTCTGAGGATATTGTACAGCAGGTTGGTCATTTTCCCTGGACTCTGCATGACACGTTCTGCAATGCCCGACCAGCGGTAGGCCTCCCGTCGGGCCTGGGTCCAGCCGTCATAGAGCTGCTCAGGGGTCATCCGCTGTGGCCGGTAGACAACCTGGCCATGGTCATAGCGCTGCCAGTCGGTATGCAGCATCCGCCCTTCTTTCATAAATTGATTGAAGAATGCGGTCCCCGGATACGGTGTCAGAATATGAAATGTCGGCAGGCTGGCGGCGCAATTTTCAAGGTAGCGCACCGTCCGTTCAAAGATGCTCAGGTCGTGATCGTCAAATCCGAAGATAACGGAGGCCTCAACGACGATGCCGGTGTCGCGAATACGTTTGATCAGATCGGCCTGAGACGTTTTCCCGGCGGTTTTGGCGTGTCCGGAATATTCTCCCTCGGCAGATTCAAGACCGACAAAGATACCGATGCAGCCGGAATCGGCCAGCAGACGGACTAATTCCGGGTCTTCGGCAAAACGGAGATTTGCCTGACCACCCCAGCGCAGCCCCATGCCTGCCATACCGGCCAGAATCGGTTTGGCTCGTAAAGGATCTCCCAGAATGTTGTCATCGAGAAAGATGGTCAGGCGGCCTTCAAAAGAGCGGAGTTCGGCCAGAATGTCTGCCGGCTCGCGATAGCGGAACGAGCGACCGAAATAGGGGGTTACCGTGCAAAACGGGCAGTCGTAGGGGCAGCCGCGACTGGCTTGCAGTGTCTGGGTTGTAAGGTACTTTTTGTTGTGCAGAATATCACGGCGTGACCAGGGAATGTGCAGCAGGTCTCCCGTCGGAACTGAACGGTAGGTTGGCTTCAGCTGGCCAGCTACCAGATCATTCAGCAGTGCTTCCCAGACCGGTTCGGCTTCGCCGATCACGACTGAATCGGCGTGCCGGCCCGCTTCTTCCGGCAGGACTGTGGGGTGAATGCCCCCCAGAACCACCGGGGTGCCGCGACTTCTGAAGCTGTCGGCAATCTGATATGCCCGCACCGCCTGATGAGTCATGGCGGTAATCCCCACCAGATCGTAGTCGCCGTCAAAGTTCAGCTCCTCCTGCACTTCGTCGATCAGCTGAACATCCCATTCGGGTGGAGTGACCGCAGCGACTTGCTTCAGTGACAACGGGGGGAGCTGAAACCGGCCTACCCATCCCAGTTTGTGGGAGGCGGGATAGACAAGTAAAAGGCGGGGACGGGAGGACATGGAATCAGAGTCTGGCAGGATAGTAGTTCACGTTACCGGAGTTTTGCGGCGCAGCGCCGCCCTGAAGCCGAAATTCATCGGAGCGAAAACCTGCACGGAGCGGTGCAGCTTGAAGATGCGGCGATACATGGAGGGAAAAGAATAGAACGAGCGGTTGAGCCATTCGTAGCCTCTCCGGAGTTCGTCTATCGTCATGCCGACCGGCTTGAAGTTGACATGTTCCATATCGTAGTCGCGCCAGTCGTTGGAGATGATGCGCCCCTCTGCCTCCAGTCTGCGGCGTACTGCGGTGCCGGGATAGGGGGTCAGTATCGGAAAAATGGCTGCTTCCAGTCGGGCCTCTTCGCAGAAACTGAGCAGCTGTTCAAAGATCGCCGGTGTATCGCCGTCATTGCCCAATACAAAGGAACCCAGGATGCCGATACCGTTATCGCGGAACGCCCGGGCATCATCCAGGTAGGATTTGGAGCGGTTGGTAACCTTGCCCATGGCAGCCAGAGCATCCTGATTGAGCGACTCGAATCCGACAAACATCCCGACACAACCGGCTTCACCGGCCGCCTTCATCAACTGCCGGTCACCGGCAAAATCGATCGGCGAATGAGAAAGCCACTTGAAATCGAGGTGTTTCATGCCGTCGAACAGCTCCAGGGCGTAGGTACGGTCGGCAACCAGATTGTCGTCAACGAAAAAGAGAAAGGAGTTGGCTTTGCGGAGTTGTTCAAGCTCCTGCAAAATACCGCTGACCGGCCGTTTGCGGTATTTACGGCCGTAAAAAGCGGTTACGGAGCAGAACTCGCAATCAAACGGGCAGCCGCGGGTCGTCTGAATGGTGTTGGTCAGCAGATACCGTTTGCCGGCGAAGAGTTCCCGCCTTGCAACAGGAATGTCTTCCATTGACAGCTGTGAAGCGGTCTGGTAGACGCGCTGAAGTTTCTCCTGCCGGTAATCAGCCAGCAGTTGAGGCCAGACCAGTTCCCCTTCCCCGACTACGACCGCGTCAACGTGCGTGAGGGCTTCATCGGGCAGGTTGCTGGCGTGGAATCCTCCCATCACGACGGTTTTTCCCCGTCTTCTGAATTCATCGGCAATCTCGTAGGCGCGGGGCGCCTGGGGGGTCATGGCTGTCAGAGCGATAACGTCGGCATTGCTGCCATAATTGACCGCTTCAAAATTGTCGTCCAGCAGTTCGACATCCCAGTCGGGGGGCGTGACTGCAGCTAGCGATGCCAGCGAGAGGGTAGGGAACTTGAAGGCCAGTTCTCCCCACAGGCGACCTTTCTCCCAACCTGGCGATATGAACAGAATTTTCATCTCACATCCATAGGACAGACCGCATCAGAATAACAGCTATCCCGAAATGAGTCTGCCGGCAATTTTACGAACAGTCCCGATGTCCTTCTGATTATACACATTGTCAACTTTTCTCCCCTTGAAGCCGAGGTGATAATATCTGATCGGCTTGAGCCTCAAGGGCTTTGCAAACAGCTTGAATGTTATTCTGACCCTTGTGAGAAGCGGCACCATGATGCCTGGGAGGGCACTGGTGGTTATCAGAATGCCCCGGATGTCCCTGCCGGTGTCTCGTACAGCTGGTGAGTACATGTCATCCCCCCAGTGGCAGAAGATGCTCATTCTTTCCAGAATTATCCTGGCAATGGAGGGGAGGTCGTAACAGTTGACGGGAGACACGACCACGACGCAGTCGGATTCAAGAATTGAAGCGACCAGGAGGCTCATGTCGTCGTTCAAATGACACACGCCGATATCGTTGCCCGGCGTAGCCATGCAGGCCCTGCAGTTGTTGCAGAATCCGATATCGAGTTCTCGCGTATTGATGGTGTGAGATGCGGTTCTCCCGAGTTCGAGTTGCTCTGTCAGCGTGGCACAGATGTGATCACAGATGCCGTTCAGACGACGGGATAGGTTAAGTATGGTTATCACAATGTGGCAGGTGCCGGACTCTTACACGGCAGAGTGTGCCGCCTGAACCGGAATACACGGGAATGTATCATTTCCGGTTTTCCGCGATGTAGGCCGCCATGCTGCGCACAGAAGCAAAAACTGTTGTTCCGGTGGCTGCATCGGGAACAACCACGCCGAATTCCTTTTCCATTGCTACCACCAGCTGGAGCGCATCAATGGAATCAAGTCCCAGGCCTTCTCCGAACAGGGGTGCATCAGTTTCGATATCGTCCGGCGACATGCCGTCGATTCGCAGGCTGTCGATGATCATCTGCTTCACTTTGGGAATTAATTCTTCGGACATTCAGACCTCTCTTTGCGGGTGCTCATGAATTTAATATGCTGAGATACTGTCAGGTTCTGCTGCCGGTATCCCAGAAGTCGAAAAAATTGTACCACTGGTCAGGATACTGACGAATGTAGCGCTCGAAAACCGAGGCAACGCTTTCCATGCCGCTGCGGATTGCCTGAACGTGTTCCCCGTGCTTTCCCCTGACATGGATCGGTTCGTCCATCAGGGTCGCGTATTTGTTACCTTCAAGTGGCACAAAGACCGGTATTATCGGCGCCCCGCTGGCCAGAGCCAGATAGGCGGCCCCGGTTGGAAAGGTGGTGGATCTGCCAAAAAAATCAAGTTCGATAGTATTTGATGATCCGTCACGTTCACCCAGCAGACAAAGCACCTCGTTGCGTCGCAGGGCGTTGATCGCCTCGATTATCGCCAGTGGTGAGGTGTCGTGGCGGTCCACGTAGATAATGCCGATACCTCGCTCGCTGCGTACCCGCTCACGCAGGTCGTTTACCCGTTTGTCAGGTTCACGAAAGGTGAGCACGTTAACCTTGTATCCCAGATCAGCCAGCCCCAATCCGCCCAGTTCCCAGTTTCCCAGATGGGGCGAGACCAGAATTGCGCCGTTGCCGGCCGCCAGGGCATCGTCGAGCGGCTTGTGGGAGCTGCGCCGACCGATCAGGGCCTGCAGGCGATGACCGAATAAGCGGGTCATCAGCATGACGTCGGTCCAGTTGCGGCAGTATTGGTAGAAAGATCGCAGCAGCAGGAGTTCGACCTTGTCCCGTCCTGCAATGATCCGCAGGTTCTCCCGCATCCCCTCGCGTTGCCGGGTTGCCATCACGTACGAAATGATTCCGGCGACAAATGCCACCGGTGGAACCAGTCGGCGTGGCACCAGCGTGACAAAAAGCCTGATCAACAGCAGGTTAAATCCGTTATAGACCCGTGCTCCAGCCGTGTGGACCTCCCGATAATCGTCCCACGTCAACGAACCCGTTTCAGGCGGACAGGATGCTCTTTGAAATCTTCCTCCCATGCCTCATCGGCTATTACCGCATATTCGTGAGAATAGGAGTCCATCTGATCGGCAAGACCGGTAAATATTTCTTCGGCACCTTCGTGAGTGGGGTACGCCCCCTCTGACGCAAACAGTTCACGTCCTACGTCAGGGTGGTCAATCAACATGCAGGGGCGCAGCAGATTGTCATGTTCCCCCTGTTTCTGGCGGATCTTGCGGAACAACGGCGATGCGAGGGCCTCGCGGATGGTTGTCCGGCGTATGTTGTCGACTGCATAGTGGCAGAATACACACGGTTCAATGTCGCCGTTGGCATTGACGTGAAAATACTTTCTCCCTCCGGCGAGGCATCCAGATACCATCGGCCCGTCGTTCCAGAAGTCGATGAACAGCATCGGCTTGCTGTCGCGGAAACCGGCTACGCTTCGACGCAGATGGTCACGTTGCTCCGGAGTCGGCATCAGCTCAACTTCGGGCTTTCGACCGACCGGCACATATGAAAAGAGCCAGAGGGCAAACACCCCTTTGGCCAGCAGCATATCAATGTATTCAGGGTTGGTTATGACGTCCGAGTTTTTACTGGAGTGGGTGAATGAGCCGCAGAATGAGAGTCCCCCCTCCTTGAGAAGATCCATCGCCCGCATGACCTTGTCGAAGTGCCCTGCGCCCCTCCGGTCGTCAGTCTCCTGGCGATACCCCTCAAGGGAGAAGGATGGCATGACATTACCGACCTCGGTCAGTTGTTCGACCATTCGCTCGTCAATCAGGCCGCCGTGGGTGAACACCAGGAATGCCATGTCGCTGTGTTTTTTAAATATCTCAAAGATCCCCTTCATGTAAAACGGCTCACCGCCGGAAATGACGGCGAAGTAGACCCCCATCTCCTTCATCTGCATCAGCACGGAGTCGATTTCGTCCAGCGTCAGTTCGAGGGATTTGCCATAATCACCTGCATAACAGCCGTAGCAGTTCAGGTCGCATTTCATGGTCGGACTGATGACGACGGTCGACGGCGGATAAAAACCGTTGGCATCGGCCCACTCTTTTCGTTTGTTAGTGCCGTTCAGCAGGTGATTGATCGCCAGATTGCTGATCCACTTGTCCCGCTGGTTGGGGTGGAGATCACGCAGGATGCGGCGCGGAAATTCGATGCTGGGATGCTTGTCGCGAACCAGACTCCGGATCCAGCGGATGCGTTCCCGGTAATAGTCCTTTTTCGGGATCAGCTCCATCAGATGGGTCATCTTGATCAGGGTATCATCGGATGAACTCGTCGCCATTGAAAGAAGATAGCCGAGCACTTTTTCCTTCGTATAACTTTTCAAAGATTGAATCATAACTTCTCCGTCACATATAACGTAAAAAGGTCATGCAGATGTCCCATGTATCCCGCACAGGCCGGTAATGACTCGTGGATCGCCCATCCGCCACCCGTGCCGGTATCGGCAGAGAACCAACGGTATACCCGTGTTTCCAGGCTTTCATCAGGAGTTCCATTTCAAGATCATAACCGTCCTTCACAAGCGGCACAACAGAGACCAGCGAAGCGGCGTAATATCTGAATCCGGACTGACTGTCACTTATTTCAAAGCCGGTGCGGGCTCGCATGCACCAGACGCCGAAACGGTTCCAGAATTTGCGCAGACCGGCCATTTCATCAAATTGGGTGAATCGTGATGCTATCAGAATCCCGAATCGTCCGTCAAGTGCAGATGAGAGCAGCAGACGAATTGACGTGGGGTCGTGCTGTCCGTCGGCGTCAAGGGTCACGATGCCTTCATAACCCTGTTGGCAGGCCCATGCAAATCCGGTTTTCAGTGCAGCTCCCTTGCCTCTGTTCTGCTGATGGCGCAACAGGGTGACGCCGTGTGCCTCTGCAACCTGTGCCGTCCCATCACAGGAGCCGTCGTCAACCACCACAACGGGAAAACCCTGGCGGCAGGTTTCGTCGAGCACGTTTCCGAGTGTCGCAGCGGCGTTGTAGGCCGGGATCAGGACGCAGACGGCCACGAATCCACCAATTCACGGAGCGGGATGCTGACACCCGTTTCCGCCACGCATTTTAGCCGGGAAGTGCTATCTTTCCTCGGGCCGTACGCAGCAAAGCTCTTCAGTAACGGCAGCTTCAGACGCGGGCCGCCGGGATCAACTTCCCGCGGGTGCAGGAAAAAAACAGCCGGATTACCGCTATCGTGCGCTGCTTTGATACCACGAAGAACGGTTTTCAGCGGAAACATCCGCAGGCCCCATCCGCCGCCGCACGGAAGGTTCGTCAGGCGACCGGGAGTCACCAGCGGTGGAATTTCCCAAAGTTTTCCGCTATCAGCCTCAATGACGTACGGTATTTTGGATCCCTTTGGTTCCCCGATCAGGGGGAGTGGGGTACAGCTGGAATCATAGCGGTATCCTTCGCGAGCCAGAATGTCGAATGCCCAGGGAGTGCGTTTACCCAGCGACCACTGCGGAGCCCGGAAGCCGACCGGTTTTACGCCGGTCTGGGAGACGATGATGTCAGCGGTGCGAGTCAGTTCTTCGTGAAACTCATCTGGCGACAGTTCGTATACCGGCCGGTGTGAATAGCCGTGGGAGGCTATTTCATGCCCCTCATCAACGATCCGCGGAGCGAGGCCCGGTTCAGCGGCTGCAACGGAACCCAGCATGAAAAATGTTCCCCTGATACCAAGTTCGGCGAAAAGATCAAGCAGCCTGCCGGTTGTCTCTGCCACGCGCCACCGGTTCCGGTCAACCATTGGCGGTGCGCCGACTCCGCAGACATGAAACCAGTCCTCAACGTCGACGGTGAATGTCGTAACATGCACGGTACTCATCCTGAAAACGTAATATTTTTGAAACGTTATATTATTAAGGGACGTCCGTCAAGCATTGCCCGCCGCTTCATGGAGTCTGATCAGTCCCGGCAGACGATGTTGTTGAGCTGAACGACCTTGATTTCACCCGTTGACATGTCGTAAACCCAGCCATGCAGCGCCAGTCGCGTGCTGTTCATGGCAGTGCGGACAAAAGGGTATTCCTGAAGATGTTCCAGCTGGAGACGGACATTTTCCTCTACAATCAGCGTCATCCGTTGTTCAACAGGGATTTCGAAATGCAACCCCTTTAGTTTGTCGTCCACCCGTTCTCTGGCCTTGTAGGCGTTGTTGAGCCAGATTGGGATGTACCTGTCGTCCTCATTGTCCTCGTCGAGGGCGGCAATTCCGCCGCAGCCGTAGTGGCCGCAGACGACAATGTCCGGGATTTTCAGATGATTGATCGAAAACTCAAGTACTGCTGACAGGTTCCAGTCGTTGGTCGCCACAATATTACCGACATTGCGGTGAACGAATATTTCACCCGGTTTGGTCTGAGTGATGGTGTTAACCGGAACGCGGGAGTCGGAACAGCCGATCCAGAGCACCGTCGGGCGCTGCTGTTTGGCGAGCTCCTCGAAATAATCCCGTTCGCGGTCGAATACCTCGGAGACAAAGCGTTTGTTGCCGTTGAGCAGCGTTGTGATCATGGTGCCTCCCGTTTCTTGTTCATGGAATGGGATAGCTGAGAATGGTTTTGTAAAAGCGATATGAAATGTAACGGTACGACTTCAATGTCAATAAATAACTATAGATTGTTGTTCAATAAACGCTTTCAATTCGTTTATGTCATTTCTATTGTGCTGCAACAGTTTCTCCGCCAATTTCATTTCTAACTCACGCTCCACAACCCGTCGTAGTTCCCTTGCCCCGAATTCTGGTTTATAGCCCTTCTCCGCCAGCATTTCTTTTACTTCCTGGGCCATCTCCAGTGTAATGTCGTCCTGCTGTTTGATGCGCTTGCATAGATGATTCAGAATTGGTTCCAGTATCCGTCAGCATGTCAGTCAGCCCATCTGAACAGAGCAGCAGCATGTCGCCCTGACTAAGTTCTACGGTGTTGAAATCAGGTATCGGTGCATCACCGCAGCCGATCGATTGGGTGAGAGTATGAAATTGTCTCTCCGGTATCTGTTCCCGTGGAACTCCGTTTGCCAGCAGTTGATCTCCCATGGTGTGATCGTTGGTGAGTCGCTGCAAATAAGTCCCCTCCTTTTCAAGCCTGACCAGAGCGGAGCCGAAGGAGGGAGGGCTAGGGTAGGGATGGGGTTGAGTCTGAAAATGGTATGCACGACTATCCCCAGCATGAGCAATATACGACGTATCCTCCCGCACAACCGCAACTACCAGCGTTGTCCCCATGCCCATATAGGATAGGCTCGTCCGCGCTTTTTGGTTAATCTCCCAATGTGCAGATTGCATGGTGTTTGCCATGAGATCAAACAAGCCATCGTCAGGAGTAGTTGCAATGCTTTGCTTAAGGCCCATGTAGACAACATCAACAGCAAGAGTGCTTGCTACTTCACCAGAATTATGGCCACCCATGCCATCAGCCAGCAGGTAAATGCCCAAGCTGTCATCAGTGCGAATACTGTCCTCGTTATTCTGTTGTACTTGGCCGGGATGGGTGGCGTGGGCGGAGGTCATTGAGCGGAATTGGCTGTTTCAAGAAGTGTTTGAACGTGGTTGAATAACTCTGAAATTTTGCAGATAGTGTCGAACCTGTCAAATGGTACGTCGTCCAGATCGAGTTCTGCGTATCTAAATTGTACGGCAAACGCGGAAAGTTCAATCAAGTCTGAAAAGCGATCCGCATCAACACCAAGTTGCTTCAACTGCATCAGCAACATTTCAAGGTCGTGAGTAAAACCGAATATGCCGCCAGCAAGGGTAATCCAGGCTTTCAGGGATTTTTCAACCGCCTGTTGGGCATGAAAACCGAATATTTCATCGGCAAAAAGCGTTACGTCCATCATGCCACGCAAAGCAGCCAAGTCTTTTCCTGCCATGCTTTGCATGGTAATTGCGGTTTCAGGGGCACTCATAAAGCACCCTCCCTTCTTTCAAGGCATGATGGACTACATGGGTTTGCACCCCTTGCCATTTTGATACTTCTTCCGGGGAGTAAACCAGAAAATCCTTGGCGATAAAATAGTCGCCCAGCAGCCTCCAAAGCCGCGCCATCTCGGCACGTCGGCTGCGCTGAGCATTGAAGGGTCCATCCTCGATAATAAGAAAATCCAGGTCAGAGTCCGGACGAGCCGTTCCGCGTGCGTGGGAGCCGAATAGCACCACTTTGCGGGGATTGATTTCGCGGACTATTTTTTCGGTCATCTCCTGGAGGAGTTCTTCGGTTACGGGTTGGTTTTGCATTTATGCTTCTCCGTTCAAATCTTTGTACTTTGCCGGAATGAAAGAGCGGATGGTTAAGACTGCTTCGGCTCATATTTCGGAGAATCTTCGTTGACATACAAAGGCGTCGAATCGTCATAGAGAGTTTCAGGGGCAATATCAATTTCTCCAGGCCAAACCACGGTTCCGTATTCTACCTTGGCATGTTCAAAAAGCTGCTTACTGGTAATACGATTCCAAGGTTTCATCTCAAGGAGCGGACGCATGTCAAAGCGTCTCAATTCGCCGGTTTCAAATTTCAATTCCAGTTGGTAATCTGGTTGTGTTTTTACAGCTATAACATCAAGCAACATTTTATTAAACCCTTTGCAAATCAGCTTCTATGGTATCAGGGCCAAAATCCTGACCATCCGGCCAGCCGATTCCAGTAAAAAAGAGGCGTACCTGTTTGAAATAGGCATCATCCTCAAGGCGCTTAAAAAAATCGCTTCGGATATAAGGGGCAACATCAAAAATGCCGGAGATGCCGTCTGAAAAAACGACCGCTACTTTTTTCCCTTCAAGAGGAGAAACGCTTATTATTTTTTTCATAATTACTCCAATGGTTTAATCGGTATTGGGTTTTGTCCGCTGACGGCAAGACGCCAATCAGTCACAAGGTCATCCCGGTGTATTTCAATCCAAGC
The DNA here is from genome assembly GCA_037129245.1 of Desulfuromonadales bacterium. Classification (GTDB taxonomy): domain Bacteria; phylum Desulfobacterota; class Desulfuromonadia; order Geobacterales; family Pseudopelobacteraceae; genus JACRCG01. Next base: position 16,260 of record JBAXVE010000029.1, on the reverse strand, counting down.
CTCAACCAGTTTTCGCTTGTTTCTGGGCAGTTTCCCCTCAAGGATTTCGCCATCTTCTATGGAGAAAATAGCGTCATCGTCACCATAAGAGGCATGAATATGAGGTAGTTTGTGTTTTTTGTTGTCGTAGAAAAACATATAAATGACTATTCCGTAGAACATTGAAATTGTAGGCATTTAGCTCTCTCCTCTCTAAATTATTTGCATAACTCTGTACGGCGGCTACTCTAGGCATTGAAGGGGCCATCGGGAGCAGCATTTGGACTCGTTCATACAATGTCGTCATTCAGAAATGCTCTGGGCGCATAATTTTTTCACTTTTGGTTACATTATTGATATTATTCAATCAATAATTTCAAATAAAATCGGAGCGGATATTACTTGGACATGGTGCAATAACTCCATAGCACTTCTGCGCCGAATCTTCCCCGCACCCTTCACAATCGCCCCATTCACTGCCTTTGCCACCTTACCAACAATCCCCGGCAACCGTGTTAATAAATACTCTGAACGACTATTGTCTGGCCAAATGCAAGCACCTTACAAAGTCTTTACGTAAAGCTGTCGTTGATGCCTGATAACAGGAGCAAGTGCCCGCAAAGTTTCGGCAACGGAAGCTGCATTCGGAAAAACATCCAGAATATCAGGTGGGATAACTACCACATTGGTTCCCTCGGCATAGCGTTGTGCCGTAACACCCCGAACTGCTTTTGAAAAATCATATTCGGGCTGTAACGTATCACTATTATTAACTCTGGCACTTACGGGTCTATTTTTCTTCATAACGATTCCTTTCATGTCGAGTAGCAAGACGGGCAGATATGACACGGGTGCGTGGCGGACGTTCTGCAAAAACTACAACAAGCAGCCGATGTTGTAATTAAAATCCCAAAACCAGAAAACGTTTTTCATCTTCAGAATGTTTGGGGTCGTCCATAAGTAGCGAAAGCGGATCACCAAAAACGGTTGTAGCTTCATCAAATGAGACGCCATTTTTTTTCGTGTTTGAGGCTGCTTTTCGTGCATCCCACTCGAAAATATAACCCATTAAATACTCCTTTACAAATTGATTCATTCCCTCACAATCGCCCCATTCACCACCCGTGCCACCTTCCCATCAATCCCTGGCAACCGCATCTCAATCAGAATCGGGTGTCATTACGTTAAAAGCAAATCCCCCTCACTTCCCCTTTGTCAAGGGGGAGTCTATACGGGGAAAGTGGAAAAGAGAAACGCTGCCAATATTTGCCCAAGAAAACCAAATGATTCATCAAGGAACAAAATGCACGTTCAATCCCGGCATTTTCCTGAACTGCCTGTCCCCTGTGAGAAACGTCACCGACCCCGAGATCGACAGAGCCGAGGCGGCCTGAATGGCATCCGGTGTTCGCAGACTGTGACGCGCCCGCAGCATGGTTGCAATTTCGATAACCTGGGCACTTACTTCGACAATCTGCAACCCAGCTGATACAAAAAAAGCGCGATATTGGCTAATATCAGCGCTGTTCCTTTCACGCAACGGTTTTACCAGACATTCCATCATGCTTAGACGGGAGACGGCAAAACCGGCATGCGGATACTTGCTCAGCAAAAGCCGAAGCAACGCTACCACCTGCTGATTGAAAGGCTCTACCGCTTCGACCCGGTAGATGATGATATTCGCGTCAAGGAAGAGAGTCATGCCGTATCCCATGAATTCCGTTCATCATTCAGGCGTTGGTCAATTTCCTCTTTCGTTGCTGTGCCTGACGCAGGGAGCGCAAACCATTCCATGATAGAGTGTGAATGAACCGATGAGTTAGTCTGAGCAGCTTTGGTCAACTTCTCGTATTCATCTTCAGCCAGTACCACGCAGACCGGTTGATTGCGCTTGATGATGTGAACCGGTCCGTTGGCCAGCAAATGTTCGACTGCCGAGATACCGTGACGTTTCAGATCGTTTGCAGCAATAGCATTCATATCAGTACCCTTTCAAGTGCTTTTCATGCACAGTAGCCAAAATGTCGAGGTAATGCAATGTAATTAGTGTCCATCCGGAAACCCTCGTTTTGACGCGACGAGGGTTTGTCCGCGTGAGAATTTCCCCCAGCTGATTGATGAGACTCAGTATTTTTCAGCTTTTTGATCCGTTCTTTCTCAATTCACGGCGCAGTACTCCCTTGGCCGGGCTGATTACTCTGTTTTGGTACTTCAGGCCAGTTTCGTTCTGGCCAGCACCAGGAGGTTATAGGAAACGACGGAACTCCAGACGTATCTGCCGAATCCTTCCCAGCCTTTCCAGGTGCAGCGGTCAAGGCCGAAGGCACGCTTGAGAACAGAAATCCCGGCCTCGATGCCTGCCCGAAAGTTGCGTAGTGCCTTGTAGACCCACGCGCTCTTGGCCATGTCGAGTACCGATAACCCACGCTTTTTGGCAAAGGCCGCATCTTTGACCTGGTTCTGCTTGGCAAAGGCAAGATTGTCCTTCGAGGCAAAGCCGCCATCGGCAGATACCTGACGTGGCATGCGACCATACAGATCTTTCTGGCGTTCGAGCATTGTCCCGTACTTGTCGGTGTCAGCCGGATTGCCGCGCACTATCAGGCAGTCAAGGATCAAGGTGGAGACACCGCCGGTAAGAAAGATCTTGTGTTCGTACTCCGTCTCACGTCGTTTCTTGACGATGATATCGGTGTGATCTTCGAAGAAGGAGACTACTTTCTCAGATGCAGGTACCGTCTCTCCTTTGAAAACCCGACGGTCCGTCTGATCGATCACTTTTTCGAGGAGACCGACTGCTCGCGTCAACTTCTCAGCCAGCACCTTGCCGGCAAACAGATCGGCAAGTTCCTGAGCTTTATGGGCAGACAGTTCCGGAATTGCAACCAATGCATATTCTCTGACTTTGCCGGCATATATGTAAGCAAGTTTGTCCTTCAGCTTTTCGCCACGGGACTCGTACTCGTTTTTACTGTCATTACGGCCAGCCATGAAAAAGACGCGTTTGTTGCCAGGGCGCACAATGAAGGTGCCGTTCAAGCTGCCGGCGTCGCGGATGTAACAATCAGGAGGGTTTACTTCGAGAAGGAAGTGATTGCGGGAGACTTGATTGTCAACGTTATTCAGTCGGAAGTGGGCATTACTACCGGCATTGTCACGCCCAAGCAGGAAATTATCAGGCTCGCGAAACTCGAACTTCTTCCCTTTTTGCGGGCCGTCTATGACGGTCAGGTTTACGTGCATACTCCATCCCACTCTGGAAATCACGTACAGGGTGTCTATATATCATGTGAGCCGAATTGAACACAATTTAATAAATGAGCCCTCGTCAATTTCAATTGCCAGATTCAATCCGGTAGCTGCCGAATCCAAACGATGAACCTTTGCCGGCGTTAAAGCAGGAGCCAAGTGTCAGCAGTTGCGACATTCCATCGGCAAGGCCGCAGAAACTGGCGCTTCCCAACAGGCCTGCCATATCACGACGACTTGACCACCGTGGCAGAGAGTAACAGACGTTGCTTTCAAGAACGGATACTTTTTCAGCCGCATCCGACAGGAGCCTGTAATCGATTTCCAGTTCACCATCGCCATAGTAGGCGTACAGCGAGGAGCCTCTTCGAAGCTGCGAACGGAAAAACAGGCTGAAATCAAATGATCTGGCAATCGAGCCCCGCAACAGGAGCCGCAGGGGCGATTCGAAATGAATCGTGATGCATTCGCTCGATGAGGTGCCATCCAGGATTTCCCGGCATGAAAGTAACGCGATATCCCCGGCAGGTATTTCCCCGAATGTCAACGTGCGCCGGATTCCCGAATGATCACAGCAAGATATGTCTGCAACCTGAAACGATCTGACGGGTTCCGGATTGTAGCCTGATTGCAGCATGTTATTCAAGGACGAACAGAGCAGGTCGGCATGATTTACGGCGTTTCCTATCAGAACGGCATGCAATTCCAGTGTTGACGTAAGTATACAGCTATTGCTGATTGTAAATGCGAAGGGGAGGGGAGGCTTCTGGTGACGTCGAACAATCTGGGGATCGGACGATAGTTCCTGACAGAACACGCTTCGGAAAGGGCAAGTATTACCGGGTGTACATTTCTGACACGGATGTTCGGAGTGAGGGCAGAAAGATTCTCTGAAAATAGACGGAAAGGAGCGTACGGTTCTATAAAGCTCTGCGGTAGCGGAGATGGTGTCATCTGCTGAAAGGCTGCACACGATATGAACCAGATTCAAGTCCAGAAGTGCCTCCGCTAAAAAAAGGGGCAGCCAGATGGCCGCCCCGATGTGATTCATTCAGGGTGAAATGACTTACGCAAACTGAGCTTTAAGAAACTCGCGGTTCATTCGGGCGATGAACTTGACGTTAATCCCTTTCGGGCAGGACACCTGGCACTCATAGTGGTTGGTGCAGTTACCGAATCCGCATTCAGACATGGCTTCAACCAGGCTTTTGACACGAGCGGCGGCTTCGGACTGACCCTGGGGAAGCAGGGCGTATTGGGAAACCTTGGCACCGGTGAACAGCATGGCAGCGCCGTTGGGGCAGCCGGCTACGCAGGCCCCGCAACCGATGCATTCGGCAGCGTCCATGGCTTCGTCGGCGGCAGGTTTGGGGATCAGGATGGCATTGCCGTCCGGTATCCCGCCGGTGTGGCAGGAGACGTACGCACCAGCCTGAACTACAGTGTCAAGGGCGCTGCGATCAGCAATCAGGTCCTTGATGATCGGGAAAGCGCGGGCTCTCCACGGCTCAATGTGAATGGTGTCGCCGTCCTTGAATTTCCGCATATGCAGCTGGCAGACGGTTGTGCGATCTTGCCCACCGTGCGCAGCGCCGTTGATAACCTGCGAACACATGCCGCAGATGCCTTCGCGACAGTCGTGATCGAAGACGATCGGTTCCTTGCCGGCGTGGATCAGGTCTTCATTTACACAGTCGAGCATCTCCAGAAACGAGTGGTGCTCGGTAATCCCCTTGGCGGTGTAGGTTTCGAATTTTCCGGGATCGTTGGCATTCTTTTGGCGCCACACGATCAGTGTCAGAGTCATGGTCTTGTGATCGCTCATTATTTGTAGCTCCTTACGGCGAGATGTACGTTATCGAATTTCAGCGGTTCCTTGTGCAGCTCCGGTTCCTTGCCAAGCCCCTTGAATTCCCAGGCACCGACATAGCAGTAATCGGCATCATTGCGCATGGCTTCACCGTCATCGGTCTGGTATTCCGTGCGGAAATGGCCGCCGCATGACTCGTTGCGATGGTAGGCGTCACGACAGAGCAGTTCGGCAAACTCAATGAAGTCGGCGGTGCGGCCGGCATTCTCCAGCTGCTGGTTCAGTTCCGCGCCGCTGCCGGTAACTTTGACGTTCTTCCAGAACTCTTCACGCAGGGCAGGTATTTTCTTGAGGTTGGTCTCGAGAGATTCCTTGGAGCGGGCCATACCGCAGTTATCCCACATCAGGCCGCCCAGCTCGCGCATGAACTCGAAGACAGTTTTGTCGCCGTTGATGGAGAGCAGTTTGTTCTGCTCCGCTGTTACATCATCGGTAGCTTTTTTGAATTCGGCGTGATCGGTTTTCACCTGGCCCGGTTTGACCGTGGCCAGATAGCCGCCGATGGTGTAAGGGATAACGAAGTAGCCGTCGGCCAACCCCTGCATCAGAGCCGAGGCGCCCAGACGGTTGGCACCGTGCACCGAGAAGTTGGCTTCTCCCAGCACGAACAGGCCGGGGATATTGCTCATCAGGTTGTAGTCAACCCACAGGCCACCCATAGCGTAATGAGGTGCCGGATACATACGCATCGGGCGTTTGTAACCGTTTTCGTCGGTAATTTTCTCATACATTTCAAAGAGGTTGCCGTAACGTTCGCGAATGGTATCTTCGCTCAAGCGTTTGATGGAGTCGGCAAAATCAAGGTAGACTCCGCGTCCACCGGGGCCGACACCACGACCATCGTCGCACTGCTCTTTTGCGGCGCGGGAAGCAATGTCACGTGGGGCCAGGTTGCCGAAGGAGGGGTACTTGCGCTCCAGGTAGTAGTCGCGGTCCTGTTCGGGGATGTCGTTGGGGTGCTTGCCGCAATCCTCTTTTTTCTTGGGAACCCATACGCGGCCGTCATTTCTGAGCGATTCTGACATGAGGGTCAGTTTGGACTGATAGTCACCGGCCTGCGGGATACAGGTCGGGTGGATCTGGGTGTAGCAGGGGTTGGCGAAGTAGGCGCCTTTTTTGTGCGCTTTCCAGTTGGCCGTTACCGAACAGCCCATAGCGTTGGTGGAGAGGTAGAAAACGTTGACGTAACCGCCGGTTGCCAGGCAGACCGCATCGGCAGCATAGCTCTCCAGTTCGCCGGTGATCAGGTTGCGCACGACGATGCCGCGGGCGACGCCGTCAACGACCACCAGATCAAGCATCTCACGGCGGTTGTACATCTTGACCGTACCGGCTTTGATCTGGCGCGAAAGTGCCGAGTAGGCGCCCAGCAGCAGCTGCTGACCGGTCTGACCACGGGCAAAGAAGGTACGGGACACCTGGGCGCCACCGAAGGAGCGGTTGTCCAGGTAGCCGGCGTAGTCGCGGGCGAAGGGCACACCCTGAGCAACGCACTGGTCGATGATGTTGTTGGAAACCTGGGCCAGACGCCAGACGTCAGCCTCACGGGCGCGGAAGTCGCCCCCCTTGATGGTGTCGTAGAACAGTCGGTAGATCGAGTCGCCGTCGTTGGGGTAGTTCTTGGCGGCATTGATGCCTCCCTGGGCGGCGATCGAGTGGGCGCGGCGCGGGCTGTCCTGATAGCAGAAAGCCTGTACGTTGTAGCCAAGTTCGCCGAGAGAAGCAGCGGCAGCGCCACCGGCAAGACCGGTACCCACCACGATCACGTTATATTTGCGTTTGTTGGCGGGATTGACCAGTTTCAGATCGAAACGGTGCTTGTCCCAGGTTTTTTCAATTGGTCCGGTTGGACATTTTCCATCTAATATCACAGTAACCCCCTTAACCTTTCAGTATGCCGGCAAAAATTGAGAGCGGAATGGCAACGTACCCCAGGAACAGCACCAGTGCGACCAGTGAGCCGGCCTTGACCAGCAGCGGCTGGCTTTTGTCACAGCTCCAACCCATGGTCTGGAAAAAACTCTGGATGCCGTGGGTAAGGTGCAGAAAAAGTGCGACCATGGCGCCGGTGTAGATGAAGGAGACGAAGATGTTCTTGAATCCTGCCACGACCATACCGAGCACATTGGGCACCAGCTGGTTGTGCAGCGGCACCAGGTTCTTGAGCGCAGCTGTTTCGGGACTGGTCACCTGTAAGGTAAAGTGCAGCAGGTGGTAGACCAGGAACAGACCCAGAAGGCAGCCGGTCCAGATCATGTTTTCACTGGCAAAGGTGGCTTTCTGGACGGATTTGACAGCATACTGCTGCGGACGACCGCCCCGGTTTTCAAGGGTCAGGGTGATGCCGAACCAGATGTGGATGCAGACCATGGCCAGCATGGCCAGTCGGAAACCGATGATGATCGGCAGCGGCATGCTGTGAAGGTGTTCGGCGTAGGCGTTGATACCGCCGTTCAGCCATCCGAAGATGGAACTGTTACCGAGCAGATGAATGACAGCGAACAGCACCATAGACTGGCCGGTGATCGCCATCAGGATCTTTCTGCCGATGGATGACGAGATGAATTGCATAGCGTTCCTTCCTTTTATTAAGATGTGCGACTCTATCAGTCGGTTAGTGTAAGGGTTTCATGCTGTGAGCTGAAAGGAAAAACATGATGTGTCAGGGAGGGCCGCGCCAGCTTGAGCGAGAGAGGGACTGCATTCGGACCTCCTTTGGGTATGATTATGATGCGTAGATCAGGAACGGTGAGTGTGCGATATTACTGCTATAATAAAGCGCGCTGATAGTAAACAGCACAAAGAGAAAATGCAACAATTTTGTGTATACAGAGCGTAATTTATGGGGATGGGGCTGTTCTGGAGATGATCATCGCCATACTTCGTCCGTGTATTCGCCATTAATATCCCGAACAAACAGCGGGGGTTCCACAACAGGGGTGCTGCGACGCCCCTTGGCAAGCTCGGCCATGAACATGGTTGCCGGCGACGCTGCATTGTTATGAATAATTCGCAGACGCAGTATTGACAATTTCAGATGTGCTGCAATCGCCATGAATTCAGGAAGTCGAGCCGGTAGCTGAATAAAGCAAATTCGCCCTGACGGCTTGACCAGAAACTTGGCAGCCGCCAGAAAATCCGTCAATGTCGCCGTGGATTCATGGCGGGCTGTGTCCCGTCCGGCTTTAGGGCTGATTTTTCCGCTCATTGCCGTCCTGAACGGTGGATTTGAGACGACGAGGTCAAAAGAAGAATCGGGCAGGGCATTACGCAGGTTAACAACGTCTTCGACAACTGATGATACTCTTTCTGGAAGCCCGTTGTGATGAATGTTCCGGTCAATCAACAGCGCCAGATCAGGATTATTTTCCACCGCCATCACCGCAGCCGATGGATTGATTCGGGCCAATACTAATGAAATAATCCCGCACCCGGCACCCAGGTCAATGATATTTCCGCCGGAATCCCGTACTCTACAGAAACGGGCCAGCAGCAGGGGATCGAGGGAATAGCGGTAGCCGTGCAGCGGCTGAAACAGTTGCAGTCCGAACAGCTTCAGCTCGTCGCAGGTAAATTCTTCACTCTTCACCCTTCGACTTCGCTCAGGGCGCCGCCCTTCACTCTTTTGCGGCGAAGTGCCCACTCTCGTAAGAGCATCCCCGCAAACAGCGCGAAAGAGCACAATGTCAGGTACTTGCCGATTTTATATGGAAGCGGATCGAAGATGAACGCAATCTTGTGAGCCCCCGGCGTAAGATATACCCCCCGCAGAACATGATTGACCGGTACTATTTCGGTCTTTTTTCCATCGACGGTAGCCTTCCAGCCTTTGTAAAATTTCTCTCCCGTTACAAGCAGAGCGTTGACCGGTGTTTGTGCATCAATCGCTATCCGTTCATTTTCATACGAGGAAACGGTAACAGACTGCGGCAGCGAAACGGCGGAACTCAGGTCAGCCATGGAAACAGTGGGAGGAGTTTCAACTATGGCCAGATTCAAAGGGTTGAACATTGGATTTTGGAGTATCGACAACCTCTGGGCCGGTTCTGGTGAAACAATTACGGAGGGAACAAGCCAGCTTTTGGGGAGTACTCTGCGATTTTCAAGCACTATCGATTCGCTGTCAGGAGGGGTGAAAACCGGAACAAACCTGTCGCTCAGCACCGCTTTCTGTTGTTGAAATTCTGTTGCTGGCATGATCAGATACTTCACATTCATGATATCCGGCATTGCGCTTGCGACATTGAAACTCTCGAGAAACTGTTGCCAGTTTGACAGCTGCACCGGATTTGATGTGTACATGACAGGTATTCCGTTAGATGTGTACAGATTCGGGTCACTGCCATCCATTGGAAGTGTTCGATACTGGGTAGACCCTTTGGATAAAAAATCAGTTACCGGAGTCTTTTTGCCGCGTGATTTTTCCGGTTCAGGCACCAGAAACATGAATTTTGCGTTTACCCGGCCGACATCTGACACATAAATGGCCAACAGGAGGCACACCACAACCTTGGCCGATACCCAGCGCTTTGAAAAGATGAATATTGTTAATGCGCAAAGTGACGCAAAAATTGAAGCAATGCCCGTTTCATGCACGAGATTATCCCATCGTTGTGTGACCAGATAGACACCTTGCTCATAGCGCGTCGGTTGCAGGAGATTTTCGAGGAACATTGCAATCCAATAGTTCTTCCCCCCAACTTCGAATGCCAGCAGCAGAATGAGCAATATGGGTATTGCCATAAGGCAGTAAACGTATTTTCTGAAGGCGGCCGTTTTTTTTACATCTTCATCAAGCAACAGGTCAATTCCGCGCGCTGCAAGAATCCCGATCCCAATCACCGGGATAAACATCATCATTTTTGGTACACGAAACCGGTTTATTCCAGGAAAATGATCGAAAAGAAATGTGTAAAACGGAGAAAACTTCCCCATGGAAAAAAGCACTCCGCCTGCAATGGCGAGTGCTGCCAGCAGCGTATATTTGTCACGCCTGAAGATAAACGGGAGCGGGATCAGTAACCACGGGAGCAGTCCCATGTATGTTAAAGTCTGGGTAATGAACATCCGCCCCCAATAATATGAGCGAATATTGTCGGGGTTTGGGCCAGATTCCTGACGAGAAAATCCGAAAAGGCCGGGAATGGCAAATGCTGCAATTTCTTCAGGCGGCATTGACCATGACATGGCTTCTTCCCGGTCAAGTCCTCCTTTACCCTGATTGGCGCCGCTTTGGACACCACGGTTGGTTGCCTTAGACCAGTTCGCGAGCGGAAGAAGGGAGATGGAAACGGTCGACAGGAAAAAAAACAGTACTACAAGGTTAAGTCCTAAAATTCGCGAGACGGAGCCCACATCACGCTCGTGATCATGGACTATGATGATAATGGTTCGGATGATCCCGTATGCGCCAACGCACAGGCAGGTGTAATAGGCAACCTGCCAATGGGTGTTGAAAAACTGGAATGCCAATACGAAAGCAGTTGTCATGAACCACAACAGACGCCGGCTCAGGAATCCCTTCTCAAGGCAGAAAAATGCCCACGGTGCATAGGAAATGGTAGCAATCTTCATCACGTGTCCGGCATTGATCAGAGACACAATTTCAGGCGAGAGCGCAAAAACCAGAGCTGCAAAACATGCTGCAGGACGGCCTGTGCCGATGAGACGGCAATAACAATACATGCCTGCTGCACCGAAAAAGAAATGGAGAACAATGAACCAAGCGACGGACGCCGGCGGTGGAATGAAATGCAGGATTAAAGGCATATGCAACAGAAAACTGATGGAGTTCATTCCCCCTTCGTTAGTATGGCCGCTATTTACCAAGCTATTCCAGCCTGCTGTCAGGTTAAATGAATAGAGTGTAGAAAATTTCTGTCCTGCATATCCCTTCATCCACCAGTATGACTCATTGAGAATGTCGGGTGCCCGGATAATCTGCTCGGTAAACAGGATACGGGAAAAGAAGATAATCAGCACTCCCAGCAGTAGAGCAAGTGTCAGAAAATCTCTGGTTGACTTATTCATGAATGCAATGACTCCTCGTAAAAGTGGCTGAGATTATTAACAAGACCGCTCCAGTGATAGTGCTCCAGCATATATGTCCGTCCCGCTTGACCGATCCTGCAGCGCATTTCTCGATCGCGCAGAAGCGTAACGGCCTGCCGGACCATTTCGAGTCTGTTTTCCGGATCGCACAAAAATCCTGTTTCATTATGCCGGATATACTCATTTGCCTGACCCACCCGATCCGCGACGACCGGGACACCGGCCTGCAGAAGTTCAGTCAGTTTAGCTGGGCACTTGCACCTGTTTACCAAAGTGTTATCAAGCGGATATAACGCGATGTCACCAACGGCGAGGTAAGAAGGCAGCTGCAAAGGGTCTACCCATCCGGCAAAGACGAGAGCGGGCAGGAATCCCCCAATTGTGGCAGCCTCTTTCAATTGCTCCTCTTCGTTTTCCCTCCCTGCGCCTATTATAAGAAAGCGCACATCCGGAATCTGATGATATATATCACAAAATACCGCATGTAGTCTTTTCTGAGAAAACTCGAAATATCTCGTGTACAAAACCACGACGTGCTCTGAATCAGCAATCCCCAAGCGTTTTCGCACGTTAGCAGCCTCTGCCTGCGGTGCATCTGTTACCCCGTTTGGAAGATACATAACGCGCCGCCTATCGGTTCCCGAAGTTGCGATCAGGTTTTTCAATTCGCGACTGGCAACAGTGATCCCTGCTGCATTGGATAACAGCCAGTGCCCCTGGAACCGGTAGAACTTTTTCTCTGCACCTGAATATGAACGGAGATCATTCATGCCGCCGTTCCCTTCCCAATCGTCGGAATCGACAATGAGAGGAGGACGTTTGAAACCAGCCCTCTGGAGGAGGAGATGCATCATAGCCGCAAGACCACCGTACCCTTTTGGTTTAAAGAGGTGGATAATATCAGGCTGAAATTGTTGAATGCTTTTGAACAGTTGCATCGCTATAGGTAATGCTGCAATGGCTTTGTGCCCCGGCCAGAGTGTTACGTTTTGGATGGTTACCCCCTGGACGGTCTCAACCTTTCCTGAGTCTTCCGGATTTGTATAGGGGGGAGCCACGATCTTGACAACGTGTCCCTGCTTTACCAACTCCGCTGCCAGGGGCACCATCCGCGCGATAACAGTGCCTTTAGGGCGAATTCCGAAGGGAGCAATGTAAGCAATTTTCACGAGCGATGCCTCAGGATTTTCCATATAAAAGAAAACAAATTTAACCGTTTCAACGTAACATAAAGAGACGAGTCAAGTAGCCGGTAGTAGATTACAAGGAGAGGCTGGATATGATCAATAAATAGCTGAGGGTGATTCCGCATGATCTGGAGATGCATTTCAACATGTACGTCGCGGTTCATTGATCTAAGCATGGATTCTTCCCTGACTCTGTAGTAAAACAACACGTCAGGTATGCAGTAAACTCCTTTACCAAGTTCCAGAATTGCCAGCCAGAAATCCCAGTCCTCCAATCCACGACTCATATTCGGGTTGTAACCGCCCGCCCGCTCCCAATCATCTTTCCTGAAGAAGGCCGAGCAGAATATCAGGTTGCTGAACAACATCCAACGCAAAGAAAATTCAGGCATGTACCATTGCCCTTGCCTGTCTCCAAAAAACTCCGCATAGCAATAGACGATTCCTACGTCAGGCATCCTGTCAAAATAATCCACTGCTTTTTCAAGATAGGTAGGACCGATACGGTCATCAGCATCAAGTGGAAGTATGTACGTACCTCGTGCCTCTCTGATGCCGTTGTTGCGTGCAGATGCCAGACCCATGTTTTCAGTGTGCAAAACCCTTATTTTCTGGTTTTCAAAACCTGACAGAATTCGGTTGGTTTCAACATCGGTAGAGCCGTCATTAACAATGATGATTTCATAGTCATCAAAACTCTGGAGGAGTACGGACTTGACCGCCTCCTCCACATAAGCCCCCTGATTGAAACAGGGAATTACTACAGATACTTTCAATTGCCTCTCCATCGATTAGCGCCGGTAAGCATGTAAGCCCTGCAAATACAAAAATAAATTTTAGAGAGTGCCGCATATCTCATTCGAGAAGATTGTGACGAGGTTAGAAAGTACTCCGATGCAGCAGCAGGGTTTCCCAATTGAAGGTAACATTTGCCAAGCAAGTAAGTGAACCACACTCCCGACTCGCCACGAAACATTTCTTCAAGAAAACATGAATGTAATTGCTGAATTATTGACAATCGCTGTATATAAGTATTTATATCGGCTGAAATGTTGTCATTACCTTTCCAATAAGCACATAGTTTGGCAGGTATGTGAGTGAAGGCCTCAGTCACTCGGGAGATTCTGAGCCAAAGGTCATAATCCTCTATAGAAATCAAATCACTACGTTCAGTAAAATATCCGACATTATCTAAAACAGAACGTCGAACACACACACTTGAATTGATAAGCGCGTTTCCATTGGACATTAAATCGACAAATGCCGGAGGTATTAGTTGTCTGCCCTTGATTGCCCTAAATTTTTTACCCTTATCTGTATATACATCTCCATCGTGATGAATAACATCCGATACACCAACGAAGTCCATAATTGATGCAAGCTTTTCAGGGTACCACCAGTCATCTGAATCAAGAAAACAGATCCATTGACCACGAGCCACTTTTATACCATTATTCCGTGGCCGGGCCGGACCTCCCCAATTTTCTTCGCGGATATAATGTAGAAGGAATTTATCCACAAAAAGTTCAACGACACGCGCCGTATCATCCGTCGAACCGTCGTCGCAAACAATCACTTCGAATTCTTTGAAGCTCTGGGATTCAAGCGATGCAAGAGCGCGACGCAGTTTTTCAGCACGGTTGTAAGTGGGGATAATAATTGAGAAGAACACTGAATTAATTGACATATAGTTTTGTTAGTTTATGAACAACGCATCATTTTATACATCTAAGCGACCTGTTTTACAAATTTCCAACACTTTGCTAATCCTTCTTCCAACGAAGTCTTGGGGCTCCAAGAAAGTTCACTCCTTGCTCTGGCAATATCCAAATAGATTTCGGGAACATCCAAGGTGCGACTGTTCATGTATATGATATCAACATCAGTATCAGTTACATTTTTGATTGCCCCAAGGATTTCTTTTATTGAGCTACCAATCCCGCTCCCCAAATTGAACACCTTATTCTTGGAGTCTGTAATAGATGATTTGTAAATACCTTCCACCAGGTCATCAATGAATATATAGTCCCTGACAACTCCACCATCACCCCAAATTTCTATGGGCATACCACGAGCAACTTTACCAAGAAACACTGAAATAGCACCTTGAATTCCGGAAGGATTTTGCCGGTCACCATAGGGATTTGAGGGGCGGATTACAACATAGTCCAAACTATATAGATGCTTAAAGAGGTGCAGATATTTCTCTATCATCAATTTTGTAATACCGTATGAACAGAGGGGATTCGTTGGATTGTCTTCTGAGACCGGCGTGTGGCCTGGAATGCCGTAGACTGTTCCGCCGCTTGAAATAAATACTATTTTATTGATTTGCTGTGCTACACACTGCTCAAGTAAAAATATTGTTTCAGCAACATTTGAATGAACATCAAAGATCGGATCTTCATTGGATGTTTCAGGCAGCGTAGTACTAATCAAATGAAAAACAGTCTGCACACCTTTCAAAGCATTTGTGAGAAGACCTCTATTACCGAAATCTCCATATAGATAATCCACCTTATCAAGAGGTTTACGATAATTTTCTTCACCCAGATCGAACACTCTGACGTCATGCCCTTCGACCAAGAGTTTATCAACTATGTGTGATCCGATAAAACCGTTGCCGCCTAGTACTAATGCTCTCATTATCGATCCAATCAATATAACGTGATAATACTCTTTATTAAGACATTTACACTAATTGCATATATAACTTACAGTATTGGCTCATAATTATGTCCAATGAGAATAAGTCCAAATATCTATTCCTTGACGATAAACCATATTGTTCACGCAACTCTTTGCTATTATAAAGATTAACTATTGAACTGGCTAATAAGGCCACATCTTTTGGCTCGACCAGAACGCCATCTACTCCGTCCCTAATCTCTTCGGTAATCCCCGCAACCTTTGTCGAAATTATTGCCTTCCCAAGACTCATAGCTGTAAGAATAACAAGCGGCATATCCTCGTTAGATATTGAAGGCAGTACGAATAAATCAGCCGCGCTGATAAAATTGCAATAATCGTTTCTATAGCCGGTGATTAGTATCTGTTTGCTCAGGTTTTTATCTGATATATAGCGCTCAAGTTTTACACGGTCCTCGCCATCGCCAACAAGGATCAAAACAATATTTTTAAATACTGCAGGGGCAATCTCGCGGATCCCAACAATTGCCTGTAACAGGTATAACTGGCCTTTTCTACCAGTAAGCAGCGCAACAGTAACTATGACGAATTTTTCTTCAGTAATATTAAATTCATCAAGCATTTCACTTCTAACTTTTGTTGGTTTATCCTGAGGAGCAGCATTGAAAATCTGAAGGACCTTATCTGCGCAAAATCTACGACAGGCTACAAGTTTATTTTGTGCCAAAGCCGATGCTGTTACGAAATAGTCCACATTGTTATTAATATATTTATCAACCGCACGCTCCAGAACGTTTTTCTGATTCTGAGCTATGTTGTTGACATTAAAAACAATCTTTCTTATCCCTGCCATTTTGGCGCTAAATACCGCCACAAGGCAGGATCTGGCACCTGGATAACCACCATTATTGATATGAAGAATATCAGGGTTGATCTTCCTGAAATAGAACCATAACCTTATGAAATTGTAAAACGAGTAAATACCAGTTTTTCTAATTAAAATAAATGGCAGCTTGCAAAAGAAAACAACTAATTTATTAATTCCACTCGAATCCAACCTATAAAACAAATTATCATTACCAAGAACACACAGTGTGTCCAGCGAATAACAATACTTAAGATACTTCTCAACCCCAGCTTGATACAATTCATTATAAGCATATGCAAAACGTATTTCAAATTGGCTATTACTTGATAAGCTATTGATCAAATTTACTAATAAAATCTCACATCCACCAAAAATGAAACAATCGCTATAATATAATATTTTCTTTT
>JBAXVE010000028.1:0-38567 GCA_037129245.1 Desulfuromonadales bacterium | reverse complement strand
AGAGCAGCATTGGGCTTAGGTTTCAACCAGTTGCAACTAATTTACGAAAGAATCTTGTTTTTTCTATGTCATTGATGCGATCCGAATGTTCAGGGGTATCTATATTTCGATGACAGATTCAAGCAATCTGCTTTTTAGCTTTGCATCATTTTTCCAGACATATTGCCTCTGGAAGTCAGCTTGAGTAACCAACCGGCCTTTTTTGATCCTTTCGCATAAATCCTTAATGGTTGGATCACTCGCTTGAGTCCTGATGGTTCTTTTTACTAAGGGGAGATCATTCTGGTCATCCTCAATATCGTAATCCTCATCATGGCTGCTCATACTTCATCCTTCGTCACTTTTTCTTGGTTCATTTTATGTCTTGTTTCAAAAGCTTCTTGATAATCGGCTTTACGATGGGGCTGTTATTGATGGCAACAACGATTTGGTTTTTGAGCGCATCCGGGATAACAGGCAGTTTTATCTCGAATCCGTGAGCGGGGTCGTACTTCTTCGACAACTCCGCTTTGGGAACCAGTTCAACGCTATTGCAGTCAATCAGGCTTGGCCGATTAAGGAACTGAAGATCAGTTCCATCAACAGCAATAAGACTTGTTGCTGCGACGACATTGGTGCGAGTGTAGTAATCAATCTTGCTCTGGACTTGTGATGTGATCATGGTTAAAACCAGATCAGTTGCCGAATTGACCGGTATGATCACATAAAAATGGGGTGGGCCTTCGGGGCGATGCTGTTTGTCTTTGAAGTGGCAAACGCAGGGGGATGAAATGGCGCTTATCTGGATTGACGGCGGTATCGATATTTTCACGATTAGTGAAAGGCTCCGGTAACCATCTTCCGGGATTCTTCCACATGTTCTGGCGATACCCCAAAGCAGTTATCATCGATCACTGAAAGCAGCTCTTCAGGCTCGATACGCACACGACGGATAGCTTTACCCTTGAACAGATGCTCATGTTGCGCCCATTCCGGGTACTTATGGGTATAGGTGGTTAGTTGGGCACCCGTTTTATTACCAAATGTGACAATGACAAAATCAAGCGCTTCCTTGTCTGTGTCGGATAGGTGGTCATATTGGAGGTGATTGATGGAGTTTGCAACATAGTTGTTACCAACCTTCCCAATCAGCCTGGAGATATAGTTGTATTCTTTGGCAAGCATCTCCTTATCCAAAGAAAGCACGTCTTTCACGGTTGTTCCAACCGGTCCACGTTCCATTGCATAATAATCATCATTGGTCACGGTGCGTCCGTACCGTAACAGATGATATTTGTCGGCAAGGTAGATGAGCTTGATCAGCTTGATCTTGCCGGATTTTTTAACCCTGCTGAGGATGTAGTGGAGCGCATCGATTATTGTTGCTGTTTCTATCATGGCTCCCCCTTTGCCGCTGTCACCGACACACGTAAGCGCAATTTGTTGCAAAGAAGTAGAAAAATGTTCCGTATTCAAATGTGTATCTTTCTAGAATATTCCTGTTTTATTGTCAATTTATTTTAAGTTTTGATGCGTATGCTCTCCTTCCACACCACATAGAATCAGGTATCAGGTATTATGCTCATGCAGATACATCATGGCCAGCCTGGCACGGTTTTCCAGGCAGAGCGGGCAGAGGTCTCCTTCATCGTGCCACACTTCTCCCGCCAGCCATTCCCCCGCCTCGGCGTAACCGGTGAGAACTGCGGTCTCGTCAAATTCTTTGGCACACAGTGCGCAGTTTTTCATGTTGTCTGCCCGCACTCCGCAAATGCATTTTCTTGCTCGCGCCGCAGCATGCCCATATCAGCGGTATCGATGATGCTCCAGGGAAGAATAGTGTCCAGGGGAATCGAGCGGTAAACATACCGGTCAGTATCAATGTCACTGAGACGGGCCGCTTTTTTCAGGTTTGCCCCGTCAGCCATGGCCGACAGCAGCAGAGCCAGGCGGCGATCCCCCCGCGACAGCAGCGCCTGCAGGTAGGATTCCCGCAGACTCTCGACCTTGAGCTTCACGTTCGACAACGGTCGCAGTCTGGTCTGCAATACCCTGACCTTACGCTCCAGCGACGGTAGATGTTCCATGCCGCACCATTGGAACGGGGTGAACGGCTTCGGGATGAAGGGGTTGACTGACAGAGTGAGCTCACCCAGCCGCTTGTTTGCACGACCCCGCTCAATCATCCGCAGACGAATGGTTTCAACCATTCTGACAAGTTCGTCGAGATCGTGATCGGTTTCCGTTGGCAGCCCGATAATCACGTACAGTTTAAGATTGAGGATATCGCGGGAAATCAGCATGTCACAGGCATCCAGAATCTGAGTCTCAGTAAGGTTTTTCCGGATCAGGTCACGCAGGCGCTGAGAGCCTCCTTCGGGTGCTAGTGAAATGGTCTTGTGACCGCTGGTGATCAGGGCATCCAGCATATCCTCATCGATCCGGTCGATGCGCAGGGATGAAACGGATACTGTGGCGCCTTTCGCCACAATATAGCGGCAGAGGCGGCCGATTTCGGCGTGATCCGACACTGCCGCACCCACCAGGCCGATTTTCCGGCGATAGGCCAGCCCTGTGTCAACCAACCCGGCTATACGATCAAACGACTGCTGGCGGAAGGCGCCGTAGATAAAGCCGGAGCTGCAGAAACGGCAGCCACGCGGGCAGCCACGGCTGACTTCAATCAGGAACATGTCGCCAAATTCGGTCTGATCCGTCAAAATCCGGGATGCCGCCGGCGGGTGCCGGTCGAGGCAGGCTGAAACGCGGGCTACCGGCAGCGGCGCACCGTCACGCACCTCAAATCCTGTCAGCTGTTCTCCGTCATAAATGGGGGAATAACGTGAGGGGACATACACTCCCGGCACCCTGCACAAGGCGTTCAACAATCCGTGGCGCCCCTGATTGTCTGGTGACAGCAGCAGTGCAACTATCCGGGGGACGATCACTTCCCCTTCGCCGATGCAGATGGCGTCCATAAAATCGGCTACCGGTTCCGGATTGATAAAAAAAGCGGCGCCTCCTGCGATAATCAGGGGATGAGTCTCTCCGCGCTCTGAGGAAAACCGGGGGATTCCAGCCAGGGAGAGCATCAGGGGAATCTGGAGGTAGTCCGGCTCGAAGGAGGTTGAAAAGGCAACAACGTCAAAATCGGCAAGGGGGCGCTGCGACTCAAACGATGACAACGTCGCACGGCTGCGTTCGTATTCTGTTATCTCATCGCGTTCGGGAAGGAATGCCCGTTCACATTTGATATCGGGAGAATCATTCAACAGGCCGTAGACCGTCTGGAAACCGAGACTGCTCATGCCGGTCCGGTAGTGGGTGGGGGAAACCAGGCAGAAACTCAGCTGGCCGACACGCGAACGGGGGGAAAGGTGTATTTCCGAGCTGAGAAGTTCTTTGGTGCGCCGGTTGAAATCTCTGCTCATTCTTCGTCACCTGTTTTCTCAAACATCGGCAACGATCGGAGTGTCACTTTACAGGCACTGTAGGAGCGCCCGCAGAAATTGTGATTTTCTTCTGACGCTTGGCTATGGCAACCGGTTTGAAATCGGGAATCTGCTGCCGCCTGCTGAAGGAGCTCGGAGCCCCGCGATAGTTGAGTGTAGCGGTCAGAGTAACGTGGCCCGAAAAACCTTTGGGAAGCTGAATTTCATACTGCTCGTTGCGGACTTCTCCAGCGTTCAGACGATTGTCAAAAGGATTTTTGACCGCATCATAGTTGAAAAGGGTCTGACGACCGGCAGCGTTCACAAATACCGATCGGTACAGCCGAGAGCCTCCGGGAACATCCGAGCCGAGGATCGCCTCGTCATCACGGTTTGCCCCGGCAACCGAATAATCCGAAGCACCACGGGTTCTGCCGCTGTAGAGATGAACCGGAAGCCGCGTGCCATCCTCGGTTTCGGCAATAACTTCCAACCACAAGAAGCGGAGATCGGAACTGCCGGAAGGCATTTTATGCCCGGTACGCTCATTGCTGACATGCAGATCAAAGCGGAACTTTCCCTGTGCATCCGCCTTGCGGACTCCAACACGGAAGTCAAGCAGCAGGGCGTCCTCAATCTGGCTGATGCTGTGGGCTCCGGGAAACAGATGGGTGTAGAGCTTGTCATGCACGGCAGTTTCTTTGCGATGTGAACCGATATTGATATATGCCGCGGTGCCGCTTTCAAATTCAGCGACCCCCTTGCGCAGAAACCCGTTTTTATTCATGTGGCAATCCTGGCAGGGGAAACCATCGTTGCCAAACCTGCTTTCACGCCACTCGTAATAGGTCGATTTTACATCCAACCCGAAATGGTTGGTGGCATTGTGGCAGTTGCCGCAGTAGTCGCCGACCTGCAAAAAACCGGAATATTCAGCGTGGTGGGTAGAAACCGATTGAAGCGGCCCCTGCTTCTTGCCGGAAGGGTTCTGGAGATAATCCCCGTTGGCCGCATAGCCGCTCAGCGTGTGGCAGAAGTCACAGGTTACGCCGGTTTCGTATCGGGCTGCCTGTTCGGGTGTGGAGACCAGACCGGTGTAATTCATGAACACCGCCGGGGCATGGCAGGCAATGCATCTGCGGGCGATCGGCACAAAGGATTTGTCTTTCTGCGCCCGTGGAACTACCTCCCGGAAATACTGGGCGGTAAAAGCGGGGTCGCTGAACGCTTTGGCATGCATTGACTCGTCGTACTGCAAATGGATTTCGGCATGGCACCCCTTACACGATTGAGACGACTCATAGGGGTAGAGCAGGCGTGACGTGGCCGGACTTTCCGCCGGAACAACCGGGGGGAGGGGTGCCACTGTGGTACAGGAAGCGAATAGAAACGACAGAAACAGCAGTATCAAAAGTCTTTTCATCTTCGGGCACCGATCAGTTTTTCGCCAATGATACCCTTTGTGGAAATGAAGATGAATTCATCAGGGTGGTTATGCCCGTTCCCCGGAAATGGGCCGGAACAAAGAGAGATCCGGGCAGTTGGCAGTCCGAGATACGTGCCTTGAGAGTTACCGAACCGAGGTCTGATGTTACCGTGACCGCGTCTCCGTCATTCACTCCGGCTGCTGTAGCGTCCGCACCCGAGAGTGCCACGAACGCCTCACCCGAAGCCAGCAGGTTGTTTTCCGAGCGGGTCGTCATACTGCCATTATGGTGCAGCAACGGGCCAACTGTGAGCATGAATGTGCGCCCCGTTATTACTGCTGCAGGCTGAAGGGGCGCAATCGGCACACATCGCGAGGTGTCGCGACGGTTTTTGGTTCTTCCCATGCGGCAGCCGTCATGATCGCAGGACTCGCTGTAGAGCCCTGTCAGTGAGGTTATTTCGCGGTGCAGCACTTCGGCAGTCAGCGGTGCTGCTCCCGGAACGATCATGGCATGGAGAGCCGCAATTATTTCGCCGTCATTGCGGGCGGTGCCAGCCGGTTTGACTGCGGCACTGAAACATTGCACCCGGTTGTCGATGGAAGTGAACGAACCGCTTTTTTCTGCCGCCGTCGCAGCAGGAAGTACCACATGGGCCAGCGCGGCGGTTTCAGTGGCAAAAACATCCTGCACCACCAGCAGATCAAGCTTTTTCAGGGCGTTGAGAATACGATTGCGGTCGGGCATGAAGTGGAGCGGATCACTCCCCATGACGTAGAGGGCTTTGATTTCTCCCGATTCAATGCCATCTAAGATCTGGAACAGATTTTTCCCGGCAATTGCGGGAACAGTACATTTCCATGCCCCTCCGAACGTTGCCGCCGCGTGGTCATAGGTGTGGTAGCCGGGGAGATATTCCGGACAGACACCCATGTCCAGCATTCCCTGGGTGTTGTTCTTTTCATCCAGCGGATAAACTCCCGCCCCGTCGGCTGAACCGGTCAGCAGTGCGAGATCAATGGCCCCGCCAACTGCAGCGGCCATGTCGGCGGAACGGATTATTTCAGTGCCGTAGATGAGTGCTACATTCCCTTCCTGCCCTATCATGCGGGCAGCTTCGCACAGCTCCGTTTCACTGATGCCGCTGATTTCGGTAATTTGTTCGAACGACAGTGCATCGAGCGATAATTTCAAATCATTACATCCCGTAACACCTGCTGTTCCGGTGACTGACAGATTCTCAGTCAGCACCGCCTTGGCAAGACCCGCTGTCAGCCAGGCCTCGCTCCCCGGCCGATACTGCAGGAACGCATTGGCAAATTTGTTCAACGAGGTTGCACGGCTGTGTGCCAGTACCAGCCTGGCGTCGTTTTTGGTGACTGCCTGGATGACACGATAGGCAAAACCCGCCGATTCGGCCTTGAGGTCAGCACCGAGAACGATAACGACACGGGCCTTTTCGATGGCGTCCATGCTGTGGGTGCCGCCGCTGCAGCCCAGCTGCTCCCACTGAACTATCTGGGACGGCAGATAACCAAGCCGGGCTTCGGAATCGATGTTGTTGCTGCCGAGCGCTGCCCGGAAGAACTTCTGGAATAAATAGTTTTCCTCGTTGGTCACGCGGGGGGAACCGATGCCGGCCACAGCGCTGCCGCCGCCGGTGGCAACTATGTTCCGCAGCTTCCCGGCAACCACTGCCAGAGCTGTGTCCCAACCGGTTTTCTGCTGGACGCCGCTGCCATCCTTGACCAGCGGTGTCACAAGCCTCCCGGAGGCGTTGAAAGCCGCATAGCCGAAACGGCCGTTGATACAGAGGTTGCCACGACTGAAGCTCTCATCGGAGCTGGTAACCCGCTCCACACAGCCGTTGGCGGAGTGATACTCAATCTGGCAGCCGGAGGAGCAGAAGGCGCAGACGCTCTCCGTGACCTCGAACGACCAGGGGCGGCCGCGAAATTTGAATGGTTTGCTGATCAGGGTGCCGGTGGGACAGGCGGCGATACAATTACCGCAGAAATCGCAATCCAGCGGTTCTCCGCTAATGGTATCGATGATGGTGCGGTCGCCCCGGTCAACGATCTCGATCGCTTCCCGGCCGACGATTTCGCGGCAGACTTTGACGCATTTTTCACAGAGAATGCAGCGGTTGGGGTCGCTTTCCAGCAGTTTCCAGTCGTAGCGAATCGGCAGGCGCTCGAGATCAGCACCAAATTTGTTCTTATCCACTTTGAGGCTGTAGCAGGTGTCCTGCAGATCACATTCACCGGCGGCGTCGCAGATCGGGCAGTCCAGCGGATGGTTGACCAGCATCAGCTCCAGGGTGCTGCGGCGAATCTGTTCCAACTTCGGCGACGTCGTCGTCACACTGATGCCGTCTTTAACCGGGGTATTGCAGGCGGTCATGGGGCGTTCGACCCCTTCCACTTCAACAACGCAGATGCGACAGGCGCCGGTAGTGGAAACTTTCTTCAGCCAGCAGAGCGTCGGGATTTTGATCTCCAGCTGCGCAGCGGCATCCAGTATGGTGGTACCAGCAGGCACAGTTACCTGCCTGCCGTCAATAGTCAGTGTTGCAGTCGTCTTCGTTTCACTGGGCTCTGTGTGTGCCATGCCGTTATATCTCCATCAATCTTGAAATCATCGATATAGTAACCTACACCGCTACCATCGCCATGCGATAGCATCTCAGGCAGCGGTCAGCCTCGATCTGCGCCGTGCTGTCACTGAAACCCAGTTCGACTTCGCGGTAATTTCCTTTGGCAGCCCGCGCCCGGCCATGAACCTCTTTCTGGTTAGCCCGGTCGCTGGAGTCCAGCCAGGCAACTTTTTCGTTCTTGTCGTAGACCCCCAGGTAGGACAGGAGGTCATCGAAAATATCCTGCTCGCTCAGATAGGCTTTTCCCTCTTCGAGCCAACGCTGGATGACCAGGGCAGCGCGATGGGCATTGCCGATACAGGCTACAACCGTCAGCGGGCCGATTTCAGCGTCACCGCCGGCAAACACGCCGTCACAGTCGGTAATCAGCGAGCGGGAGAGCATGTTGCCCATTCCGTCCTTAAGATCTTTACCGGCGGAATCCTTGAGCGGCAGATATTTTGTGACGACCGTATTCCACTTGGTGATGTCGATGCCCATGTCAGGGGGGATGAAACTCAAATCAGGATCCTGGCCGATGGCCGGAATAACCGTGTCACATTCGACAATAAACTCACTACCCGGCACCGGTTCGGGACGACGGCGGCCGGAAGCATCCGGCTCACCCATGGCCATACGGACGCACTCGACGCCAATTACCTGTTCAGTGTCATCCACCACAATTTTGGTCGGCAGCACCTGGAACTCGAATCTGACACCTTCCTCGTCAGCACCGTCAACCTCCCACACATCCGCCGGCATCTCCTTGCGGGAACGGCGATAGAGCAGGATCGATTCCTCCGCGCCTTCCCGTAGCGCAACCCGGACACAGTCGATGGCGGTATTTCCGCCGCCGACTACGCAGACCTTTTTACCCATGCCGGTCGGTTTTCCCAGGTAGGCCTCCCGCAGAAAATCAATTCCTCCGGAGAGAAAGCCCTTATAGCCCTTATCCTCACCCTCAACGCCCATTGGTTTGGAGCGGTGGGCACCGGGCGCCAGAAACACGGCATCGTACTGCTGCTTCAACTCCGGCAGGGTGATATCCTTGCCGACCCGCATGTTGTATTTGATCTCGGAGCCGACCGATTCGATGATGTCTACGTCACGCTGCAGGATGTGACGCGGCATACGGTAGGCGGGGATGCCGACGGCAATCATGCCGCCGCCATAGCCCTCGGGCAGCGCCTCGAAGATGGTCGACTTATAGCCTTCCAGTCCCAGATAGTAGGCACAGGCCAGACCAGCAGGACCGGCACCTACAATGGCTACCTTCTTGTCTTTGGGTGGTTTGGGCTGCAGAGGGGGAGTCAGGTTGTGCTGCCATTCGTAGTCGGAGGCGGTGCGCTTCAACACCATGATATTGATTGCATCATCCACGTTCTTGCGGCGGCAGGCCGTTTCACAGGGATGCGGACAGACCCGGCCACACACGGCCGGCATCGGCATATTTTCGCGGATGGTGGCCAATGCCTCGCCATACTGGTAATTTTTGATCTCTTCGATGTATTTAGGAATATCGATGTGGGACGGGCATTTGTCCATGCAGGGAGCGGTTATTTTATGGATAAATGTGGCCGGCTCTGTATTCGGCCCACAGGCCTCGTTGATGTACGACTGGAAATCAGCACGGAAATGCTTGACTGCATCAAATACCGGCACCGTTGCGCTCTGGCAGAGGGTGCATTTGCAGTTTTTCAGCAGCTCTGCCAGTTCGCCGACCGCATCCAGGTCTGCCTCGCTGGCCTTGCGCTCCAGCACGTTGCGGAACAGGTCCATCAGCACCTTTGTCCCTTTTTTTCCCGGTGTGCAGCGGCCGCAGCAGTAGAGCGTCTGCACGCGCTTCATATATTCGGCCGTCATGGCCGGTACATCAACGTACTTATCGAACAGGATGATGCCGTCCCACCCCATGAATGCCCTCAGCGGCCGCTCACCGTCAAATGCTACCGGCAGCCGGTAACTAACCGCGTGCGGTTCTCCAGAAACATTCCTGTTATCGACGACCTCACCGCCCCATGTAGAAAAGACGACCTGTGCCACACAAACCTCCCACAACCAACCCTGAGGGGACTCAGGGGGTTAAGTGCCTGCAATTATTAGACAAAAATGCTACCGACAATTGTATACAGTATGCATAATTATCACAATAACATCTCAGAAATCAAGGGAAAAAAGGCACTGAAACGACGTCGACAGACACCGTACCACCATTTCAAATAGCTGCGGGTAACAGATCCAATGACAGAATTCTATCAAAAGAAACAGACATGAGGGTTTCCTGAAAAAAACTCACTCCTCCTTAATCAGTAAACCAAGCTCTTTAAGACGGTACTGCAATGTTCTCAGGGAAATCCCCAAAACTTCGGCGGTCTGTCTCCGATTCCCTTTAAACCTCTGAAGTACCTCTTCAATAGCATCCTTCTCCCGGTGTTTCAGTATTCCTTCGGAGTTATCTGTAGACGGATTATGTTCGAGCAATTCCGGCGGCAGTTCTGCCGGAGTTATTTCACCTTTGGCAAGTATTACGCCACGTTCGATAATATTCTGCAGCTCTCTCACATTCCCGGGCCAGGAGTGATTTCGCAGAATTTTCAGTGCATCATCAGAGATGCCGACAGGACGCCTGAACCCTGAGGAGGTAGAAAATCGCGCACAGAAATGACGGACAAGGGCTGGAATAGCATCAATCCGTTCACGGAGTGGCGGCAGATTGATCGGGAATACATTCAACCGGTAGAAGAGGTCTTCGCGGAAGCGCTTCTCACTGACTTCCCGGGCAAGGTTTCGGTTGGAGGCTGCAATCACCCGCACATCCACCTTTATCTGGAGTGTTCCCCCCAATCGCTCGAATACTCGCTCCTGTAGTACCCGCAACAGTTTTACTTGCAGTAGTACAGGCAATTCACCGATTTCATCCAGGAAAATGGTGCCACCTTGCGCCAGCTCAAATTTACCGCGCCTTGCTTGTGTCGCACCGGTAAAGGCGCCACGCTCATGACCGAACAGTTCGCTTTCAAGGAGGTTCTCCGGAATTGCGGCGCAGTTGAGCGGGATGAACGGCGCCGACGTGCGGGGACTTGCCAGGTGTATCATTCGTGCAATCAGTTCCTTGCCTGTTCCACTCTCTCCGTGCAAAAGAACTGTGGCGGTCGTTCGCGCCACATCCTGCACCATCCTTCTGACACTATCCATCACATTGCCGGCAAAAATCAGCTTTTCCGGGGGGAGTCCCGCCTTCTCGATCTCCTGAAGAGAGACCGTCAGCCGTCCGAGTTCAACCTGTTCAAGCGCCTTCTGTACGACGGCCAGCAGACTTGCCGGATCCTTGAGGGGTTTGGTCAGAAAATCGAACGCCCCTCCCTTGATGGCAGCAACAGCCTCTTCGACCCGGCCGAATGCTGTTATGAAGATGAATAATGGGCGGGCTGGTTCACTGCGTGTTGCCCGGAAGAGCTCAAGACCGTTCCGCACCGGCATTTTCAGATCACACAGTACCAGATCAAATTGTTCACGCTGGATGCGGCGCAGACCATCACCGCCGTCGACAGCTGTCGAAACGGTGTATCCCGCTTCATCAAGGATGGTGGCAAGCAATTCGCGAAAGACCACATCATCCTCAACAATCAGTATGGTAGCCGACGTCATGAAAACACTTCCCTTTGGTTCAACGGTATTACGGCAATGAATTCGGCTCCCAGGCCGAAGCTGCTTTCAACCCTCAGGTTCCCGCCATGCTCCTCCACCACTTTGCGGCAAAGGGCAAGTCCCAGACCGGTCCCCTGTGTTTTGCTGGTCCAAAACGGTTCGAAGATATGTTCGAACTGTTCCGGAGAAATGCCGGTTCCACTGTCTTTGATGCTGATTCTAACGGAGCTGTTTTTCTGATGCAGACTGACTACGAGGCTGCCACCGTCCGGCATGGCCTGAATACCGTTTTTCATAAGATTCAACAGCATCTGAATCATCCGGTCAACGACCATACTGACCATCACCAGAGGCGGAGCATTAACCGCTATTGTGACATTCTGGCCCGCCGCTTCCGTATGCAACAGGACGGCGCACTCCTGAACAATGGAGGTCAGATCGATGGTTTCACGCTCCCCCGGGTCGTCGCGGGCAAAAACGAGGAGGTCATTGACAAGTGTTTCCATCCTGAGAGACTGGACAACAATTTTTCCGGCATACTGATGCGCCTTATCAATACTATCAGTAATTTCAACCAACTGGGCAAACCCTTTGATACCGGACAGCGGGTTTCTGATTTCGTGGGCCATTACGGCAGACATTTCTCCAAGTCGTACCAGTTCTTTGCGTCGTAACATTTCTACCCGGTGACGTTTTTCCCTTAGCTGCATGACAGAAACTAACAGAATCAGACACCATAGTGAGGTTGTCAAAACAGACACTACCGTTATGCCCGCTTTTGCGCTGCGTATGACCTTGTCAGCGCGATAGGTGTGGAGCGCCAGAACAAGGAGGTACTCATCAGAGCCGGTATGAACTCTGGTACGTAGAAGATAGACTTCCTCTCCGGTGCCGAGACGTTCCCGCCGTTCAGACATTTTCCCGGGAAAAACGGTTTGGGCATGATCGGGATAGGGCTTGCCAATAAGACTCTGATTTGTATGAAAATGGACCGTGCCCTGACGGTCAACCAAGGTAAAGTAGGCGATATCTGTCGTCGTATAGCGCGTCAGGGAACGTAATGAAGGATCGGAAACCGCAAGCTGCTCGATTGCTGCGGAAATTGACAAGCCGGTGCCACGTAAATTTTCGACCGCAAGAGGAGCAGCAGCCTTAAAAGCAGACCAGGCAAACCAGGCAACCAGCAGGGTAAAGCAGAATGATATGCCTATGAAGAGAAGCGATGTTTTGGGCATGTTTAAAACGAGTAAACGATCGTGATGCCACCACCGTATTCCGGGCTGCTGTCAGCAATTCCACGGGAACCGTACAGGTCAAGCGAAGTTGAACCGGTTAAAGCCCAGATCAGGCGAGCGCGAACTTCCAGAAGGTTGCTCGAGTAGTCTGAGGGTGCTGTGGCACCCTTGACGAGCAGCATTGAACGCGAAGACAACCGTCAGCAGCACACTGCAAAAACGCAGAGATCTCCATCTCATCGTCTGCCCCCTCGTGCGCCACTGCCGCGATTGCCTGCACCCGAACGGGGAGCGGTACCTTCGGGGGAATGGTTCCCGTTGAGATTACTCCCCCCGCTCTGTGACCAGAGCGGCTTACCAGATTCCGAGCGGAGTATGACAGCTTCACCGGTATTGCGGTTCTCGATCTTTTGTGCAAACAGGTAGAATGTGCCGTCTTTGCCCTGTGCCAGTGAACCGGTAACGCTGACCCCCTGATTATTGGTCACAGAAATAGCCTGCTTTTCCCAGTACCACCACGGCCCCAGCACAACCGTAACGGTGCCTTGCGGAGCGGATAGCAACATGACGGCGTGTTGGTCCTGCCCCTTTCGTTCTGGCAGTGTTTTTACCGTTCCGGCAACGGTGGCGATCGTGTTTACGTCAAAACCTGTTGCCACATTGAGGCCGCTTGCAGCGTCTGTCGATTCGCTTCCCCAAAAGGCCAAAGCCCCTTCACTCCAGAGGCAAAGTGCTATGATCGAAAAGAATACCAGCTTCATATCCACATCCATTCCGTGCCCCGGCAGTTCGGCCCTGCCGGGGCAGAAGAGCAAATACTACTTTGCTGGTACGGGCGTTGTTACTGGTGGGGTGTTCAGGTGCGATCCATCCTGTGGGCCATTGCCGTTTATCGGGCGTACGGTTGAACCGTTGGCAGTGACACCAGTTGTTAGAAAGGTGCCGTCCCGCCGCTGGGAATTTGCCGGACGAGCAGTCGTAGTGCCCGGCTGACTGATACACGTTCCGCTCTGGCTGCCGTTACCGCCATTTGCGCCCCCATTACCTCTTCCCGCCGCAATCAGGCTTGTTGCGCTTATGATGACCGATAATCCTGCCACTGCTGCGATGGTGCTGATCCGTTTCTTCATTTCCTGTTCCTCCTTCGAGAGATGTTTGCTACCTCGTCAGGTAACTTCACTCTGTCAGGTATCAGGTTGTATGCCAACGATGCAGTGCACTGTAATTACGGCATATTTTCTGAGATTTCCCAAGTTTGAGCCGTCTATATCGTGCAGATTCTGCACTCAGGCTTGTGCAAGTTGCACATACCAGGTGAACGATTGGTTTATTCTTTTCTATTGCCCACGGTAGCCTTGCAATCACCTGCTTTTTTACAGTCACCCCTGCGAGTACCAAAATCACACTCGCCATCGCATTTGTCAGTCGGCAAGCCGCTTTTCTGACGAATATCCTGAATTCTGACCTGGAGACTTTTTATTTCTGATTGCAACAGTTTTACCTTGTTCTCATTCTGTACAGGCTTGAGATTCTCACGCTGCAGTTCAAAACGCTTCATCATCATTTCCTGCCGTAAGTCTATGGTGTCGGCCTGGAATTTTTTCATCGGGTCAGTCATGGTGGCAGGCTTCAGGCAGTTGCCGCAGTCGCCCCCCGTTCCCTGATTGCACCCGGCATACAAAGAACCTGACAGACTGACCACCAACCCTGCAACTGCCAACATTCCAACGAGTTTTTTCACCATGCAATTTCTCCTTTTAGATTGAGCACAAATTTATTGACTAGCTCACAAGTCTGCGCACTATTTTTTTTGTGATGACTTGAACCTTCCTCCGAGGGCCATAGGGTCACCATTGTACCCTAGCGTCTTCCAATCCATGCGTGTACCGCCCAAATGGCATTCGCCGCACTGTACAACGTCTTCTTTGGGTGCCACTTCGTGGCTGGCCGACAGATAGGATACCGTTTTCACAAATTGATATTTCCCACCATACGGCAGTTCCGCGCCCTTGGCACCTTCAATAAGCGCCTTGTCCCAGTTGAAATCAAGCCACAATGATTTGTACTGCTGAAACACATTCAGGTACTTGAACGTGGAGTCCATCGGTTGATCACCTTGAAACAGTTTATAGGGGTAAATTTTGGCGCCCTTATCCTTGATACTTCCAGCGGGTTTTGTCATGAAAACTGGTTTGGACGGATCCTTTATGACTTGCCCTTTCATGTAACGCTCAATGGACCCGTTGTACCAGGCGTAGACCGGCGTAACATTCATATCCCACTTGAACGTACCTTTTCGTTTTTCAAAGGTCTCTTTATCAAACTGCTCTTCTGATGTGAGATTCTTGCCGGTATCGGACCAGTACCAAGCCATCTTGGTGGCCTGACCACGGGAAAAAGTCGGAATATGGCAACTTTGACAGGCAACAGAAGCCGCATGCCGGTTCAATATATGCCCGTTTTTTGATTTCTGATGCGGTGCTTTTGCACCGCTGTGGCAATCCTCGCAACGGACATGCCCTTCATAATGGGCCATCATGCTGGAAGCACCTGATATTTTATGATCACTGGTCTTGTGGCAGGACTGGCAGCTCATGTCCTGACCGCCGCTGGCTTTACTGCCCATATGGACATCATGTTTTTTATCGGTTTTTTCCATCAGGGAATCAATGCCGGGCGATTTGACTGCATCGGCACCGCCTCCAAAAAAGTGGCAATAGCCGCAGTTTTTGCGTGTGGGTACGCCGACACTTTGCGCCGCCTGCTCAAGATTCATGACACCTTTTTCCATCGATTTCATGTCAACGCTGCATCCGGTCGAGGCCCGCTGGTAATTACCTTTCTGGGCATGACAGATCAGGCAATCCATCTTACTTTTATCACTGAAGTCAAAATTGGTACGGGTCCAGCCGTAACCGGCATGACACTTTCCGCAAGCCTCATGCACCAGACCGTCTGCGCCCCCCTCGATGGAGGTGCAGAAGGCGTTCAGCATATTGGCCTTGCCGTACTCTTTGGTACTTTTCTCCATCCCCTTGACGTGGTTGGGGGTACCTTTCCATTTCCAATGGGTTGTCTTCATAAAATCGTTAGCCTGCTTATCGTGGCAGCCGATACAGACTTTGGTAACATCCGGGCCATCCTTGAAGGGACCCTTGACAAATTCCGCATGATCAGGTCCGGCCAAAGCTGGGGATGAAGTTGTGGCGATGGCCAGTAAGGCCGCAATGAATAGTGTGATGATGGTATGCATGTATGTTTCCTCGTTTCTCTGTCAAGGGCCGCTCCATGTATCAGGATGCGCCGTGTGCTCCGGTCAGCCTCAGCAACCGGCTGTCTTGCGGAACAGTTTGCTGTTGTTTTTGTCACCCTCTTTTTCAAACTTACAACGGATCTCATCCCCTTCGACAATTCGTTTGTCCTTGAATTTATCAAGGGTAAGTTCGTCAGTGACAATGATGGTGACCGATTCGCCCGATTTAGTGTCCTTGAGGATGGCGGTTGCTGCCTTGCCATCGGCGGCCAGCTCAATTTTACTGATGGTGCCGACCATTTTCACCTCTTCGGCACGGGCATCAGAAATACCCAGGGCAAACGACACGAACATCAGTACCAGTACGACAAATATTGAAGTAGTTCTTTTCATAGCGTGCTCCTTTGTTAACGTTTGACAGCCTTTTTCAGATTGTTTTTCGAAAATCGCCCACCGGATTGCATCGGATCTCCCTTGTAACCGAGCGCCTTCCAATCCATGCGTGCTTCGCCCAGATGACACTCACCGCACTGTAGCGCTTCTTCCCGCGGTGCTACTTCATGATTGATTGAAAAATAGGACTGTGTCTTGACGAATTGATAGCTACCGCTGTACGGCAGTCCCGAACCAAGCGCTCCCCCCTGCAGAGCCTTGTCCCAGTTGAAATCCACCCAGAACGACTTGTATTGCTGGGTGATATTCAAATATTTGTACTTTGAATCCATGGGTAGATCCCCGCTAAACAGCTTGTAGGGGTATATCTTTGCTGTGGCATCGCGGATGTTACCGGCCGGTTTTGTGACTACGACCGGTTTAGACGGATCTTTGATAACCTGCCCTTTCATGTAGCGTTCAATTTTTCCGTTATACCAGGCATATACTGGTTTTTCGTTCATGCCCCACGTAAAGCGCCCCATTTTTTTCTCGTAGGTTTCCTTGTCAAATTGCTCCTCTGATTTGAGATCCTTACCGGCCTCCGACCACAGCCACGACATTCTGGTCGCCTGTGAGCGGGCATAGAAAGGGATATGACATGTCTGGCAGGCTACCGAAGCTGCATGCCGGGAGATAAGAGCGCCATTTTTAGACTTCTGATGAGGCGCTTTGCTGCCGCTGTGGCAATCTTCACAGCGTACGCGGGCGTCATAATGGGCGGTCATGCTGGATGCGCCGGCTATCTTGTGTTCTTGTGTGGTGTGACAGGCCTGACAACTCATGTCATTGCCGCCGCTGACCTTCGTACCCATATGGACATCCAGTTTTTTGGTGGTCTTTTCAAGCGTTGAGTCAAGTCCCGGCGATTTGACAGCATCACCGCCGCCACCGTAGAAGTGACAATAACCGCAGTTTTTTCGGGTTGGAGCGGTAACGCTCTGGGCAGCCAGATCAAGGTTCATGATCCCTTTTTCCATGGCTTTATAATCAACCGTGCTGCCGATTGCTCGTGAGTAGTTCCCTTTCTGAGCATGGCAGACCAGACAGTCAACCTTGCCCTTGTCACTGAAATCGAAATTGGTACGCGTCCACCCGTAACCGGCATGGCATTTACCGCACTGCTCATGCACCACGCCGTCAGGACCGCCTTCTATCGAGGTGCAGACGGCGTTAGTCATATTGGCCTTGCCGTATTCTTTCGTATCGTTCTCCATTCCCTTGATGTGATTCGGCGTCCCTTTCCAGGTCCAATGGGTTGTTCTCATGAAATCACCGGCCTGCTTGCTATGGCATTCGAGGCAGACTTTGGTTACCTGCTCACCACTTTTGAACGGCCCTTTGACAAGCGTTGCATGATCGGTTGCCGCCTGCACTGTCGATATGACTGACAGGGTAGATAGAGCAGCCACGATCACTGAAATACCAATCTTACGCATGTTGATCCCCCCTGTTTATGTACGCTTATGCTGTACAAACAAACTACTGAAGTGCTTAGAAATGAACCTCAAGGGTTCCATAAATATTATGTGCTTCCTTGAGCGGTGCCAGCAGCATCAAGTCAGTGGACTGGATGGAGGAAATTTTCTGCGGTGAACCGACCCAGTTGTTGCTACCGGTGTATTCAAAGTCGTAATACTGGTAACCCAGCTTGAAAAAGGCCTTGGAGAAATAGGATGAAACCGGTTTGAGATTTAGTTCCTGGATGATATAGGGTTCATAGACGTTGCCACGAGTACCAACCTTGCTGGTCCACATGTCGTCGGCGGCTGGCGCGAAAGTGATCCAGTCACGAGAGCCATGATTGAATTCAAAACCAAGCTTGGTCCGTGAGGGGAGGTCATAGCGCACGCCGGCGTACACAGCCCAGCCGGTCTTGCTGCTTGGCGCTTCCTGGGCGAAGAACTGACCTGTCATCAGCCCCTGGAACCCGGCGTTGGTGGAAACGTTATTGTTAGGGTGGGACACACTGATGCCGAAATCGGTGAAGAGGTTAAGTTTGCCGGGACCGATATTTTTGAGTGTGCTCATGACACCGGCGCCGTACCAGTCAATGTCGCCAAGGTTGGTGGCTGGGGCGGTATTACCGAAGAGGGTGTTGTTCATGACCGGGAAATCGAAAATATTGAAGCCGCGATTCCATTGCAGCCAAACCCGCAGAGGATCAGTATCAACCGGAATAACGGCAATGCCCAGCATATCGGTATCCTTGATGCTGTTACCGGATGTTTTAAGCCCGCTGTCAAAGCCGCGACCATAACAAATCTTTGCGTAGGCGCCCGGCAGTGCATCAATGTCGGGCGCATAACCGATGGTCATACCGTCAAAAGCGTAATCAACCAGCAGTGCCGGTGTGCCGCCATTGCCAGGACGTTCCCTGTTGAGCCGCAGGTTGCTGGGAGCCCCGTTGGTTGAAGGACGACGTCCGACAGAAAACCACAGCGGCTGCTCGGCAATATTGCTCCAGGTGGCGTAGGCACGATCAACATTCAACAGACTGTCGTTGGCAACGTGACCTAATGTGCCGTCGAAAACTCCGACGCGATCGGCAAAATAATTGCCAGTAACTGCCGCATCACTTTGCGAACCAAAGGCCTTGTACATATCGAGCTTGGCATTCACCGTAATATCCTGGGTTGCCTTGACAGAGAGATTAAGACCAAATTTGTTGGTGTAGAGAGTTTCGTTTTTCGGTTTGTAGGCAGCAATCTGGTTGGGTGTCAGGTAGGGGGAACCAGCTCCAAGAAAACCCTGCAGCAGCATCTGTTGCGCCAGCTGTGTCACTTGAGCAGGATTGAGCCCCCTGCCGGCAAGACCCGTCATCATATTGTTCCACTGGGCACCGAGCGTTGCACCTGGCACCTGAACGCCCCCCATTTTGATGTTGGCAGAAGCCGGCATTGCAAAGACCTTGTCCATCACACCATAGCTCGTGAGAGTATTCAGAATTCCGGCCTGCTGGGCCGTCAGAGCGCTGCCGCTCAAAGCACCGGCAACACCCGGCTGACCGGCACTTAGTATGGTGTTGAATTGAGTCAGAAAGGCATTGCTGGTAAAACCGCCGTACATGGCGTTGGGCATATAAGTGCCCAGGATGGTACTGAACTGGGTCGGAGAAAATAGTTTGCCAGACTCGGACATCAGCGCATAGCTGGCAAAACCGTTCGGCCCTGATATTGCTGCAGCATTCGGACCGGTCAGAAAATCGCCTACCATGCTCTTCATTGTTCCGAGCGCGCTACTGTAAGCAACCGTCTCCCCGTGAAGCGAATCGACCCTGAAACGGTATTCGCCGTTAATAGTCAACCATTTGCCCAGCGACTTATCGTCAGTTTTTTTAACCTGGCTTTTGAGTTCCTGAACCTCCTTGACCAACTGATCAACTTTTTTCTGTAAATCATCTTCGGCAGCACGTGCCGTCAGCGGGCCTGCCACGGTAGCAAATACAGCCGAAAGTATTAACATACGCACCATTTTGGTTCTCATACATTCCTCCATACAGGCGAGATTGCGGCAGTTATCTTCGACTGCCTTGATTTTACTTTTTTCTACGGCAAGCAGATATTTTTAAACCGTCTTAATTTGCCCGCTTTGGCAATCGCAGCTTGACATCTTATAGACCTTGTACCCCAGGTACCCGACAGCGGCAACCAGCGCCAACGGCAGCAGCCCATGTCCTAATACCGCACCGCAGGCGGCCTTGCATCCGCCGGCCATGGCGTGAAACCCCATTCCCATACCGGATCCGCCACCGGCTCCACATCCTGCACCTGCTCCAAACCCGCCACCGGCACCATAACCAGCACCTGCTCCCGCACCTTTACCCCACGCCACCGCTTTTGCACTGCCAACAACATTCGGACAATTCGGAATCATAGTCATCTCCTTTTCAAATTATGTGCGTGCTCTGGTTCTACTACTGGAATGAATATATTTCTCTGCTTCCGTCAAACCGGCAAAAATCAGCTTTTTACAGTGATATACAGCGGATTCCCGGCACGGACGACATCCAGCATGAAGCCACGTTTCGCATTCACTGTTTTGGTCAACCGGATAAATGTGTTCATATCAGCTACCTGTTTACCGTCAATTCCGACGATGACGTCACCGGTTTTCAAGCCGGCCATTAATAATATTCCGCCGCTTTCAGCCACATACACACCATTTTTCAGATACGGAGTCAGCGCCGGGCTGAGAGGAGTCATCTCCCCGCCCAGCCACTCGAATTCCGCTGCCTGCCGTACCTGCGGCACCGGTGACGTTACGAAAGGAACTTCACCGGCTTTGACTTTGACCGTCTGCCGGGAACCGTTTCGCAAAACCACCAGCTCTATATTGCTGCCGATCTTCTGTCCTGCAAGTATCTGATTGAGGTCATTGATATTCTGAATTTTCCGCCCTACAACCCGGATGATGATGTCTCCCCGCTGAAGCCCTGATGCCTCAGCCGGACCTCCCGTACGCACATTATTTACAAGTACGCCTTCGGGGTGCACCATATTGAATTGGCGGGCGATCACAGCATCTACCTCGACAAGTTCAATACCGAGGTACGGATCAGTCGCTGCCACCGTGCCAGCCACCGGAAGACAACCGGGGCCGGTACCGTTTCTCAGGCCGATCTGATTGGCAGGCGCACTGTTACGGAAACCGTTCCGCTGACCGTTGCCACGTCCCAGTCCTTGCCCTACCGACCCCTGACCGCTTCCCGGCCCCGTCTGACCAAACAGCTGTGGATGGCAGTCAACGCAGGCTCCCCGGTAAGGGTGGGGCGGGGTGATCACCTGACCGTCCGCTTGGCGGAATGTGTTGCCGATCTGTCTGCCGCAACGGGCCCAGGCGGCCAGCTGACCGGCAGGAACGTCGGGCATGGTGTTGTTGAAGTCGACGACTCCGCCAACCAGTTCTGAGGCCTGGTTGATCGGAATGGCGAAACCGATGCCGTTGAAGACGCCGGTGGGAGCGAAGATGGCAGTGTTGACGCCGATCACTTCACCCCTGACGTTGACCAGCGGTCCGCCGCTGCTGCCGCGGTTGATGGGGGAATCGGTCTGGATCAGGTTTTCGTAGACCACGTTGTCGATTTTGAGCGTCCGGTTGCGGCTGCTGATCATACCGGAGGTGACAGTCTGATCGAAGCCAAAGGGGTTGCCCAGCGACAGGATCATGTCACCGGTTCGGGCGGCGTCCGAGTCACCCAGCGTCGCGAAGGGAAACGGTCCGGGCCCCTGGATGCGCAGCAGCGCCAGGTCGGAGCGAATGTCGGCCTTGACCAGCTTGATCGGGTACTGCAGGGCACCACCAGGCCCGTAAACTGTGGCTTTCAGCGATTCGGCACCGGCAATCACGTGGTAGTTGCTCAGCACGTAACCGCGCGGTTCGATGATAAATCCTGAGCCTACTCTCGCTACCGGGACTTCTCCCTGCCGCACATCAGGTGCATTGATACCGGCTGCCGCCGGTGAAGTACCGAAAACATCGATGGTTATGACCGCCGGACGGACGCTGTCGATTATCGTATGATGGGATGTTTGCAGCCCTTTGACCTGCTCCGGTACCATGGCCGATTGTATGGCAAACTTTCTGGAGTCGAACGCCTTGGGAGATGTGCGCTCTTCCGTATTAAACGTAGTACTGAAATATCCATCTTTCTGAAAACCTTCATAGACCGCCCAGACGGTGCTGATGGCGGCCATCACCACCAGCGTCCAGATCCACGGTTTGTAATTCTGGGAATATTTCTGCAGAGGCTGCTGAGTGCTGGTACCGCTGATATCGGGATTGGTGTCTGACACGTTTCAGCTGCTCCTATTCGTCTTTTTTTTGTGTCTGATGTTCGGCCACGTCGCTCTCTTTCGGCTCTCTGCTGCCTTTGAAAGAGGTTTTGATGCCGGTGTTCCTGATACCGGCAATCAGGGCAACAACACCGCTGAAGATCAGAACCAGCGGCAGGACGGCAATCAGCAGGTCGATCAT
This sequence comes from Desulfuromonadales bacterium, assembly GCA_037129245.1. Lineage (GTDB taxonomy): Bacteria > Desulfobacterota > Desulfuromonadia > Geobacterales > Pseudopelobacteraceae > JACRCG01. The sequence continues at coordinate 16,551 of JBAXVE010000028.1, read as the reverse complement.
GTACCACCAGTAAGTTATGGCGCCCCACAATCCGAGGCAGATCGCGATGAGTCCAAAAACGATGCTTAACATGTATGCTCCTTGCATATACTAAATTCCGATAATGCGGCTACTCACCTATATTCACCAGTTCTGCTCCGACAGCTCCAGCGATTTTCTGAAGTATTTTACCGCTTCATCCCGCATCCCTTTGGCTTCGTAGGCAAATCCGAGACTCTGGTAGGCCTTGACGAAATCAGGTTTGAACGTAATGGCGTTGTGATAGGCCTCGATGGATAAGTCCAGGCTGAACATGGCATCATGAATCAGGCCCAGTTTGTAGTACGCCTCGGCATTGCCGGGATGCAGGGCAATTGCCCGGTTCAGCGCGGTCAGGGATTCATCGGACTCATCCACCGAGAAGTGAGCCGATCCAAGCAGGTAAAAAGCTTCGGCATTGGTATTGTCGAGCGCCGTGATCTTTTTCAGGATTTCCAGTGACCTGCCAAGCTGACAGAGCCGGGTGTGGAGCTTGGCGATCCTTAAAAGCACTGCGACATTGTCAGGCTCGGAGGAGAGAATTTTGTCGTACGCATGAATGGCATCCTGATACTGCCCGTTCCGTTCGTGCCGGGCACCCATTTCAAGGTGAATCTGTTTTTCCGTATCAGGGTCAAGCTGCAGCAGGCTGTTGTAGAAATCGACCGATCTGTCGAGCAGTTTGCCGCTGTTTCTGGCGATGACTTTTGCAAAATATAAGACGTTGCTGGTATCAATACGTTGACTCATGCGGCCTCCATCAGTGTGTTCAGTCTGCGGTTGTGATTTCCGGGCGGCCTACCCGATAGAATGTCCCAGAAGAATCAGGACAATCCAGACTACAAAGAGTGTCTGCTGGGTGTGAATAAGCCGCATCTGTTTTTTCATGCTGTGGAAAACGTTGTAGCGCATCAGTACACCCGCAAAAACCAGCCAGACCGTAACAGCAAATGCGGCCGAGAGAATGATGTTACGCTCGTGGGCAGGAGCGTAATGCCCATGCAGGGAGAGCGTTACCAGTGCCAGCAGGTTGAGGTACATGTGAATATCGAGATACTTTCTGAAAAACAGCTGCGTCTCCCGCGACCAGGGCTTGAACCTGTTGGCGATCAGTCGGGTCGGGTAATACGCGTTGGCTGTCACGAACAGCAGCATCGACAGAATTCCGCATATCTCACTCAATTCTTCCGGATGACGGATCAAATGTTATTCCTCCCTAACTTCATACCATGTACGGCTCAATAGTCAGATGGACTCCTGATACGTTTTTCAGTGCCCGGCGCAGGCTCTCCTTGACATGCAGGCCGATGATGTACCCTTCTTCATGACTGGCGTGATGGTCTACGCGAATGGTAATGTCGACCCAGACTGTCTGGCCGGTCTGACGGGCCGAAACTTTCGACACTCTCCGCACGCCCGGCACAAGACGGGCGGTCGATTCGATCCTGGCCACCACATCGTTATGTACCTGAGCATCGAACAGGCCGTTCAGGGAATCCTTGAACATCACCAGGCTCAACATCATCAGGTCGATGGTTTCTACGATCGCCACCAGCGGATCCAGAAAGAGCAGACCGAATTTGGCCCCCAGCACGCCTCCGGCGACCAGGATGGATGAAATGGCATCCGAGTGGCTGTGCTTGGCATTGGCCAGGATGGCGGGACTCTTGAGCCGCTCGCCGACGCACTGCAGGTAGGTCGATATTTTGTAGTTGGCAACCACCGAAATGAGCGCCGCCCAGAACGCTATGAACTTCGGGGCGGCATCATGCCCCTGATAGCTCGTCCAGACCCCTTTGATGGAATGAATGAACAGGAAGCCCGACGCGATTATCAGGAAGATGCTCATCAGCAGCATCGCCACGAATTCTATCTTGCCGTAGCCGTAGGGATGGCTGTCGTCGGCCGGTTTGCCGGACATCCGGATACCGGCTACCACGATCAGCGAGGTGACGAAGTCCTTGAACGAGAACAGCGAGTCGACCAGTATGGCGCGACTGCCGCTGATGTAGCCGATAAACGCTTTGAATACCGTCAATGCCAGATTTGCGTAGACGGCGAACCAGCCTACTCTCTTCGCACACGTGCCGCATTCCCGGTATTCAGTTGAACCGCAGGCTGACAAAGAGCTTAATCCCTCTCTTTTCTGCTGCGGATGAAAACTCTAACGGCTAAAAATCCGGCAGACGCCATTGCCATGCCGACACCCATGCTTGCCAGAATTATCAGGCTGAGTCGCATCCCCATCGGTCTTCCGACGATTATCTTCATCGGAACGTGGACATTGTTCTGATCAAAGAAAATTATCACCAGAAACGCCAGAAAAACTGCAAAAGATAGTAAGGCCTTCATTCCTGAACCTAATCTTTATTCGCATCGCTGTTGAGGAACTCGCGGACATGATTCTTGTCGATGTCCCGTTTGAGGAGATCCAACGACACTTTCGCCACATCCAACCGGCTGCTTTTTTCACCGATTACCGACTTGAGCGTCTGCCAGGGGTTGTTGATCATGTTTTTCAGCCCGCTGGGTGCACTGGCCAGAGACTCCTGATATTTCTGCAGGATCTTGAATTCGAGCATGGTCAGGTAATAGACGATCTCCTTACTCATAGCGAGGGTATCATTGAAGTCGGCCTGAACCTGGGCAGCCTTCTGAGAACTGAATTTGGGGCCGTTGTGCCACTCGACGACGCTGTCAGCCGAAATGTGAAATATCTTATGGTATTTCTCGAGCATCTCGATTTCGGGGATGCCTTTGTACACCCGCAAACCTTCTCCGTAGAGCCAGATCCCCAAGTCGCAATCGTGATAGGATGGGAGATTGACCGTAGTCGTACTCTTCTGTAGGATCATTTCAAGTTGATGGACCCACTCCACGTGGGTAATCCTGGCGATGGTAATATCAAGCACCGGCATCTCCTCTCTACTCAGCTCAATTTTTGTGTACCTCAGAAACTGTATCGAACTATAGACCTGACGCAACTATTTGAAAAACGAATTAAATTCATAGGGCCATGCGTTTTGCGCATGGCCCTGTGACAAACCGGAAGTATGCAACGACGAATCATCAACTGCGCATAACTTCAACGATCATGTTCAATTTTGCCTCCTTTGCAGCTATCTCCTGGCCGATGGCTTCACGATTCTGTCCGTTTTTACCGGATGTAGTATCGAATGCTTTCTTCAATCCGTTAATTTCACTTGTCAGGTTTGTCGCTATTGTCTGGAGGCTTTCAAAGCCGCTTCGTTCAACAGGAACGGAACATTTTGTCAATGAGCTACCAGCCACCCCCGTCTTTTCTGACATCTTGGCACCGGCGGCTATTTTTTCTGTTGAGCCAATACCGCTGACTGACGCATGCTTCGCCCCCAAAGCTGCTATACCTCCAGCTCCCGCAGCAGATCCGGCATGACCCGTTGCACCACCAAGCATGGCACCGGCTGCTGTCCCACCTGCGACCACAGCACCGCCACCGGCTATTATCCCACCACCCAGGGCTGCGAGCCCGGCTGAGCCTCCCGCTGTTCCTGAAAGTCCCATTGCACCACCAAGCATAGCACCTACAGCAGGTGCCGCGGCTCCACAGGTGATAAGCGCCAATGCGCCTCCCCCTGCTGTTGCCCCGATTACCATAAGAGCCTGTTTCCATGACCAGTTCATAATTCCCACCTCAAAGGATATCTCCTGTTGAATAGACATGATTTCTTGCCACCGACTGCTATTTAAACTATAGTCCAGTTGTAATTATATGAAAAACGAAATAAATTCATAGGGCTATGCGATTAACGCATACACTCTTGCTATCAGGAAAGCACACATGAAACCAGCACATTTACAAGCGTTTGTTGCGTCAATAGCTACCGGCAGTTTTTCAAAAGCCGCCGATGTCCTCTGCGTGACCCAATCCGCCGTTTCCCGTCGGATCCAGCATCTGGAAGAGGAGTACGGCTATCCGCTGATCGACCGGAGTGGGCCTGTTCTGGTGCCGACCGAGGCGGGGCGGATTCTCATGGAAAAAGCGCACCGGATGCTCGATCTCGAAAAGGAGCTGTTGCTGGATCTGCGGGGGCTTGAAAAACGAAAAGGTGTTGGTTTCGGCTGCAGTCCCGCGTTCGGGATTGCCTATCTTCCGGAGATAATGAAGGTGTTCATGCTTTCCCACTCAACGGTGTCCGAGATGAATTTTTCTTTTGAAGTTCCGGACAAGGTTATCGAAGGACTGCGTGAGGGCGGCTATCAGGCGGGGGTGATCGAACACTTCGAAGAGTTTGATTTCAGCGGTTTCGAGATCATGCCGCTACCGGATGATGAGGTGGTCTTTGTCAGCTCACCTTCGCTCGGTATCGATGAGAGCAACGTAAGCATCGACCATCTGATCACCTTCGACATTTACATGCGGAAAGAGGGGTGCTGCTCCACCAAACTGCTGGCCTACAATATGCTCAACAACGACAGAAACTCAAATGAGTTCGCCCGTACAATCGTCTGCGACGACCTGCACCTGATCATCAGCACCGTCTGCGAAGGGAGCGGCATTACCTTCGTATCCCGTTCGCTCGTCAAGCATCAGATACAAAGTGGCGTCCTCAAAGAACACCATCTCCCCCTGTTCCGTCACACGCAGCAGCGGACTCTGCTCGTGAAGCGAACGATCCCTGAAGATCCTCTTCTGAAAGACTTTATAGACTGCATCTCCGCTGTATTCTAATGCAGTCACTCATGCTTATTTTGCCATAACCATATTATTTTCGGCGAATAGCTAAGTGCCGTCGAATAAGGATGACTCCTCAAACGGTTACTGTTGTTTGACCTCCACCGCCACATCATACAGCGTGCTTCCGCGGCCGCCGTCGGTCAGCCGCTGCGACGTCAGCGCGTTGACCCCCCGGTCGCCGGGGATGAATTCGCGCCACCAGACCCCTTCGCTCACCACTGTCCCCGATGGCACCCGCTCGGTCACCTCCAATCTGAAAGTGACCTCTCCCAGCTGGTTGAATGCAGTCACCGGTTGTCCGTCAACCAAACCGCGTGCCTCAGCATCGGCAGGGTTCATCATCAGCACCATGCACTGCTGACGGAAGCGGAGTCCATCCTGCTCGTAGAAGCTGGAGTTGAGCGCAAAGGGTGTAGTGGCCGGCTGCAGGCGCAACGGGAAGCCATCCTGCGCGGCATGGGTTGGCAGCAGGCGTGGCAGCGGCTCTGGCTCCCGGTCATTCATGATTTCGATCTTACCCGATCTGGTCAGCCACTGGTTTTGCCGGTCAGCCGGAGGTGTCAGCACGACCGGCTCTCCCCGCCGCAACAGGTCGTTGATGTCAGGGGTGCGCCATTTGGTTTCGGCGGAAATCAGCAGCTCGATCAGTTGTTCATCGCTCTGATCGAAGAACGGCTCATTCCACCCCAGACCTTTGGCGAGTTGTCGAAATACGTCCCAGTTGCTCTTGCTCTCCCCGTGCGGCGGGAGGGCGGCAGCGCAGCGCTGGGCGTGATAGCAGCCGTAGCTGCGGTACAAGTCGGGGTGCTCAAGCGAACTGGTTGCAGGAAGAATGATGTCGGCGTAACGGGCGGTATCAGTCATGAAGCGTTCATGCACGACGGTAAAGAGGTCTTCCCGCTCCAGGCCGCGAATGACGGCATTCTGGTCGGGGGCGATGGCGGCCGGATTGGAGTGATAGACGTACAGCGACATCACCGGTGGATCGTTCAGTCCGGTGAGGGCCTGCCCGAGCTGGTTCATACTGACCAGGCGCGGCGTGCCCGCCAGGAAATCCTCCCGGGTCACGGCTTGTAGCGGAAAAGCCGGGCCGGTTGCGGTGCCGGGAAACAGTCCGCCCCCGGCTTTCGCCCAGGCGCCGACGGCCGCAGGCAGGCAGCTGATAGTCCGGACGGTCATGGCGCCGTTGCCGTAGCGGGTCAGACCGCTTCCCAGCCGGATGAAGGGAGCCCGTGCCCGGGCATACTCCCGCGCCATCCGTTCGATGGTTGCAGGCGGCAGACCGCAGATATCTGTCATCTGCGCCGGAGAGCAGTCCGGCAGAATCCGTTGCGTCAGCTGATCAAAGCCGAGCACGTTGGCAGCAATGAACTCACGGTCAAGCAGCCCCTCTCGTTCAATGACGTTCAGCATACCGAGCACCAGGGCGCCGTCACCGCCGGGGCGGACCAGGAATACCTCATCCGCTGCGTGGCAGGTGGGGGTGCGGTAGGTGTCGATTGCCCACAGACGCGCCCCGCGCCGCTGGGCCTCCCGGGCGTCGTTCATGGCGTGAATACTGGTGGCGGCGGCATTGATACCCCACAGGATCACCAGGTCACTCTCTCTGATACCAGTCGGATCAATGGCGTGCGTGTCCCCCATGACTGCCTTCCAGCCGGCGTCCTTGGCCGGGGAGCAGATGGTGCGCTCCAGGCGGGATGCACCCAGCCGGTTGAAAAATGCATGGCCGGCGTTGCGCTGCAGCAATCCCATGGTGCCGGCGTAGGAGTAGGGAAGGATCGACTCGGCCCCGAATTTCCCCGTCAGCTTCATCCAGCGGGAACAGATTTCTCCAATCGCCTCATTCCATGACAGTGGCTCGAATGTGCCTGCCCCTTTGCTTCCCGTTCGCTGGAGCGGTGTCGTCAGGCGGCGGGGGGAGTGGACGGTCCGTTCATAGCTGTTCATTTTGGGGCAGAGCACGCCGCGGGTGCTGGGGTGATCGGGATCGCCGGTTACCCGCACGGCGCGGCCTTCTTCCACCTGCACCAGCAGGCCGCAGGCATCGGGGCAATCGTAGGGGCAGACGGATCGGATGAGTTGTGACTGTGTCATATTTTCCCCTTATTTTTCCGGCATTGTCCTGGCAAAGTCGTATCCCATGCAGAGCCAGCCCGTTACATCAGGCTCGGCTGCATATCCCTGAGCTGCAACCATCAGCCACCCCCTCATCGGCCTTCCGGTAACGTCGAACGGCCGCACGTGCTCCCGCTGAAGCTGCAACGGCGCGGCCTCCTGCCCGCAGCGGATGATCAGATACTCCTGCCAGATGCCGAAGCAGATGTTGCCGCCGGCCTGGTAGCAGATTCCGCCGAACATTTTTTTCTTCTCAATCCCGATCCAGGCGGCGATCAGTCCGTCAATTCTCTGCTCAAGAGCTTTGTCGTATGCCATCATTTCCTCCTCAGCACAAAAATATCCGTCATCAGTCCAAAAACATTTGCAGATGAAATCGTTTTGAGTTGGCGAGCATAAACGTAAGTATATAATATTGAAATAGTTTTATAAAATATTCCGACGGTCGGTTTTTCTACTGGTACAACTCTAGTACAACATTGAGGTCGCCAGTGGCTGAACATTTGTTAATCACACCTTTTGGATATTATCTGCGTGTATCTGTACCTAAAGATCTTCGGGCTCGTCTTGGCAAGCGTGAAATCAAAAAATCACTTTCAACTTATAACCGCACTCATGCTATAAAAGCCGCGCAACTTTTAATGCTTGGAATTGAGCAATTGTTCTCATCAATGCGGGGTGTATCAATGACTTGGCGTAAGAAACCTGTATTGCCCGGTATGTCGGAAATAATCGTACGTGATCTTATTGACCGGCATGGGCGACCTTATCAGGAACGCGAAATGACGGTTGAAGAGCATATGTTGCTATATCCAGGTCATCGTCAAATTGCTTCTTCGCCTCCAGTTATTCCCGATTTGCGTCAGTCACCTCCGGTTGCTGCGGAACCTCCTCAACAATTAACACTTCAGGGACGCATCATCAGCTATTGCGCTGAAAAAAAGGGAAAAGGCGAATTAACTTTCGACAGTCATCAAAATTTACGGACCATTCTAGATCTGCTTATCGACTACTTCGGTGATGTTGCTATGTCAACTATAAGCCGCGATGAAGCCGCTAAGTTTATCGGTGTGTTACGACAAACACCATTACTTCGTAAACATACAAAGATATATAGAGGTCTTTCACTTTCTGAATGTGTGCCAATAACCGAAAAACGCGTCTGTGAAATGCTCAAATTACAGAAATTAGGCAAGGAATATGAGGAAATTAAGTTTCCAAAAATATCGACGCTGAATAGTTACATCACCCAATTTGAAGCTCTCTGGGAATGGTGCTTTACTCAGGATCGAACTTTGACAAATCCTTTCGCGGATCAGCAATTATCAACCGTGGATGACGCAGCTCCGCGCTTACCCTTCACGACTGCTCAGTTAGATACTATCTTCCATGATGAAATGTTTACGCAGCACCACACACCGCATAAATCTCTTAGATCCCGGTTTGAACCGCATCAGTTTTTTACGCCGTTAATTGCTGCCTATAGCGGGCTGCGATTAGACGAAATTTGTCAATTACATCTGGATGACATTGAATGCCCTCACGGTGTGTGGGTATTTAATATCAACACTAAGCTCGAAAAGAAATTGAAGAATAAGGCCAGCGTAAGATCAGTTCCAATCCATCCAGTGTTAATCGATTTAGGTCTGTTCGAATATATGCAAGAACTGCGTAGTGAAGGCGAGATCCGACTGTTCCCCGAATTAGTTCGGACACCTCGTAAAAAGGGCGGTTTTAATCGATATTCGCTTAGGGTTTCGCCTTGGTTCAGCAAATTCCTCAATCGTATTAATCTCACATCGGAATCATTGGTATTCCACAGTTTCCGGCATACGTTTTCAAATTCTTACAAACAAACTCAATATGATGAGATAGTCGTTGGTGAGTTACTCGGCCATGCGCATGCTAAAGAAACTTTCGGTACATATTCCGTTGCGCATCAGCACGAGATATTGAAAATCGGAATTGATAACTTGAAATTAGGTGTTTTACCGTCGTGCGTGGAACAGTGGACAGCGTCGTTTGTGAAACCTTGGACAGTTGGAACATTACCGCAAGCCGCAGTGATACGTCGAATGCGCCGTGAAGCTAAAGATCCGTTTTTAGTCATCACTACAGAAGCATTGAAATCTGCTACACAACGTTATGCTGCTGAGAAACGAAAAACATAGATCGCGGAATGTGAACTGTAGATGACACTCTGATTACCCCCTGGGTTTCCTCAAAAGGGCGATACATAGGCAACTAACCAAACCGAAACCGGACACCCCTGGTGAACAAAAGGGATGCCCGGTTTTTTTTATTTTATTTTAAATCATAACGGTATATTTTTACCATTCGCTCGGTCGCTTCTGTGATCCGGCATTATTATTATGGTATTGCCAGTTCCTATCTATTGAGCTAGTATTGAGCCAGTAAACGGAGGCAACAAAATGGTCGCCACAAAAGCTGACATAAAAAAAGATTCCAAGACCAAATTCATTCTGGGCGCACGTCCCCCTCAACGTCTTTCTAAGGAAGACAGGGAACTGCTCTTGAATCTGAAGCCGAGCGTGAAAACACAGAGCAGGCTTGCACATCTGCCACCATTGAAAATTGTTGACGGTGCTACCTGTGGTTTTTAGCGTCACCTCACCTGCTGAAAGTTTTCTCCGCCCGCAACCTTTTCTTAATAAACTTCAGTTTGCAGATGACCACGAACGCCAGTACGTGCGTAAAATTGCAAAATTGGCTATCGACAACAAAAGCCGTATCTATCTATTGACCAATGAAATAGATACGGTTTACGGTTTCATAGCTCTTTCCCTTGCCAGTACAATTTCAATGCCGTGCGTTGTCATAGACTATCTTTTTACTTCTCTTCCTTACCGTAAAACCCAATACGCTGAACTTGACCATCGCAAAGTATCCGAACATCTACTTGACGTTGCAGTTCTTATTGCACGTGAGGTTGATACGCGACTTCCGGTACATTATATTGCCTTGCAACCTGCCCATGACAAACTCGTAAATTTCTACCAAAGGTTTGAGTTCAAGCGCCTTCACCTTAAAGACTGGATGTTCTTGAGGATATAGCGCCATTTTTATTCCCGCATTACCTTAACGCTCCACCACCGCTTTCCTCGCCAGCAAAGACAACCCTAATCCTTGCGGCCTCTGCATTGGAATAGGTGCTTCGTATCGATCCTCACGCCCTACCGCTGATTCTATTTTTGCCAGATCAGCGGTAAGTTTTGAAAATTCTGCCGCCGTTATCGTAATATCATGCCCTGATTCAGTTGTTCCCACCGATGAAAACATTTTCCGAAGATCCGCCAGAAAGACCCTCAGTTGATCCGCGAAAAATGCCACCTCCTGCTGCTCTGCTAAAAGGCTGTCACATTCACCGGCAATCTCAAGCGATAAATCCTGGTAGCGTCTGAACGCTCTGAATATCGGATCGTCAATGCGACTCATAGAACTTTCCCCCTCAACTCTGATTTAACCGCTCCTGCCTTCGTTGTTAGTGCATTTGTCGGCGTGTCATCGGTGTAAACCTGTTTCAGAAGACTGTATCGACCGGCATTTTGTAGAACCTGCATCGATTCAAGCGGCACTAAATCAGCAATTTCCCAAATCGACATAGAATTGATGATAGCGAACGACTGCTCCTTATTTTCCTGAAAATACGTTTTCCGTTCTTCCGCACTAGGCGTGTACTGCGGGTCTTTCAACCTTTTCAGGACAAGTGCAGAATTATGCGCACAAACCCTTTGCGGAAAAATCGAGCGGTAGTCCAATTGATGCAGTTCCATACTGATTACAAATATCTTTTTTGTGAGCGTGTAATACAGGTCGGACGCAGTTTCCAGCATAATTTGTATCGGAGCCTGGCTGCTGACAGAAATCTTTTCACGAATGCACGGTAGCATGTCTCGCTCGCTGCCACATCCGCTGGTAATGAATTCAGCGGCTGCTTCCGGCGAAAAATCCTCATCAAACACTAAAGCCCGTGTGATGACCTCAAAGCAACTGCGCCATATAGCAATCGGTTTTTCCTCCACCGGTAATGAATCAAAACCAGCTTGGAAAAGATCAATCTCTTCATCGTCGAGAAATGCACTCATGTTCCGTGTACGATGCGGTTTTTCTGCGTTGAGCCTGTCATTATAGTCAACTTGCTCTTCAACTGATTTTGTTGAAGTTGGATCGAACAAAAACGGCGTCAGCATATTATCTCCTATACCCTCGATGATTTGGCTTTCTGACTAACATAGGCGCAATGCTTCATAGCAGCAGCGATTTCGTTAATTGATGAGGTTTTACTCTTAACTGGTGTAATCTTTGCCATAGCCTCCGCTACGTCCTTGGCTGATGATGTAATGGACGGTGCAGATTTCCGCTTTGTCATAACCCCTGCCTGCGTCTTGAACAGTGCCGTTATTTCCTCTGCGCTGGAAAGAGTATCGCTGAACCGTACCGCCTTTGTTTCCACCACAAGTTTATTCTCGTCATATTTCACCTGCTCGATCAATTGCCGTGCAGCTTCCCTCGCTTTCGGATTTTGCTCCAAATGCAAAAAGTCGCCTTTTATCAGAGTGGAATGTTTATACTGCTGCATCCAGTATGCAGTTCGTAGATGAAAGACCGTTCGTTTCGGGCGTAATGGGTCATCAACTTTGCCACGGTTGAATGATGCACCGGTGGCACCCTTGACAGCTTCCGCAACTTCCACCCACAGTTTTTTAAGTCCTGCCGCCGTGTCCAGCAATTCGTGTGGTTTGTCCCAGCCTCCGGCCTCAATATTCCATGCTTTTTCAGATATCCACCCCTGAATATGTGGATTCTGGCCGCTCTTATCAAAATGAACCGTGAGGACAACAGGTAGAGTCGCTGGAAAACAATCTCTGACAGCAAGAACCGCCACCTTGATTTTCTCTGCCCCGTCTGGATCAGTTAACAGCGCTTTTGGCAATGGTTCGAGAAACTCCTTGCCGCTACTGCCACCAGCTGTTTGATGAAACTTTTGAGTCAGAGAAATTGAATGCACCACCTCCTGAACTCGCGTATGATCTGGCGTTCGGTGTATTTTACGTTTTGGCCCTGTATCATCAATCATAGCAGCACGAGCCAAAACCCTAGCTCTGTTAGCATGCACTTTTGGAGAATCATTTTCCGTCAGCTGTCGGTTTTGCCACCACTCCAATTTGCCACCAAATTGGGAAATAAAATCGTCCTTCTGCTGTTTCTGCAATTTTCCAAGATCCTGCTGAAATGTTACGTCTTTCATGATTTCAGATACGCAAATAAGGCCTGTTTCGCCTATCCTCATCAGATAGCCGATGAACTGAGATGAATTACCGCTTTCTGTTTTGCATCCCTGAATCTTCATGAATATCGCCTGGGCGTTATTGGAATCGATAAAGATGATGTATAGGCTGTGGTAAGGAAAAGCTGCAAATTCTGGCACCTTTACCCATTGTCCCTGGAAAAGTGACAATGGTGGCATACCGGAATATCGTTGAATCATTTCTGCAGCTGAAAAAAAACATTGGAAACTTCGTTGAAGGCTGGAACCGTGCCAGCTGTGCCAGCAGGCACGAGAGGCGCACGGCGTAATCTACCACCGGTTTTCTTGGTATGGTGCCACCACGAAAACCTGTGGCAGATAACACCTGACGTGCGCCAACCCACCTGAATATTGGCCGTAACTTCCATCAGGCAATCTTGAGGCGGTCGTCGCCCTGTTCCACTTTGACTGGCGACGACAAAAACCGCTGTAATCATCACTGCAAGACCAGATAAGGTGCAATGTTGAATAACCCGGATTCACAGAATCTCACTGGAGACAAAAATAATTCGTTACGAATATGATTCCATAAATAAAAACTATCAATCGCTTCTGGGACAATCTGGGAGCTTTGAGGATGGAAATAAAATATTTTTGAATAAATAAGGCCTTATCACGCGCCTGCCCGGTCCCTTATAGAATCCGGTTCATAATCGGGACCGCGCGCGCCCTGTTCTCGTATATGTACTCAAAGGAGTTGTGCCGAGAGTTTATGATTATAACCGATGAGCATACCGGCAGGCGCCAGACCGCGCCAGCGCGACTATCGGAACCCGGATCGTAAATGCCCTGCCACAGGATGTATATAAAAGGTGGATCGGGCCTTCAGTCTCCGGCTAAAACCTCGGGACGGAAAAGTGCCTCATTTTTCCGGCCCTGGCAGGGCATTAACGATCCTTCCAGACTCCGTATTCGATTATGTTTCTGGTGCTGATTCCGGTTCAGATTCAGAATCCAGATTCCAGAATCCGATTAACCGGCGGGCGCTAGCGGGCCGGTACGATAAACATTGACAGCACATAACCTGACGGATAGATTCTGACTATGCCAATTGACTCCGCAAAATACCCGAAACTTGCCAGCCATGAACTCGCTGTATATTCTGCGTCTGAGTCAACAGATAATGACGACAACTCCGACGTACCCTCAGCAACTCAAGAGAAACCAATTCACAAGGCTAACCTGTTCCGCAAACTGGGCGTGCTTGTCGGTGATATCTACAAGGACGAAAAACAACTCGCGCAAAACGGCCCAATGCCATTAATCCGCGTCTACACACTCACGCATGAAGGCAACACGATCAAATCGGCTGAAGTACCCCAATCAACTCTATCGGCATCCGGTGAAACACTTTCAGTGCCGTTTGATCTATCAGCTGCGTGGATTACCCTGCCTGAGTTTCAGACCACTAACACTACGTGGCTGATCGGTTACGACATTGAAACTCAGTCTTATAATGACGGCGGTTACTACCCCGAACCGGATAAATTAGTCAATTCCAAAACACCGCACTGCGTTTCCCATCAATGGTACTTTAATTTCCAGGGTATCCGCTTCGGCTTTATTTTTCTGACCACCCTGCGCATCACACAAGCTGATTTCGTGTCTTTCATAGATGGTGTAGTTCCAGATATCAAAGACCCCGATATCCTGAAAACGATCAAGGTATATGCCCATTACTCAGTGTATGAGAGCGGCTGGATGATCCCATCACCGCCGAAAGCCAAGGCAGGTGTGAAAACTGCGAAGGATCTTTTCAGCAATCTCATCAACGAAAACAATGACGAGTGGTACGGCTTCACCACTTTACGCGAATGTGAGTTTAAGCCAACCAAAACCAAAACCGGGAAACCGTCAAAGGCAAAAGCGAAAGAGCATGTCATCAACCTGGAATTCGGAGACTCACAGAAATTGCAAGCCGGTAGCTTGGAAACACTTGGTAAAACTATAGGTATCCCCAAGATAAAGCTTCCTGATGGTGCTATCGAACAGATGGCAGATTTCCTCATAACCAATCCGCTCACTTTCTGCGAATACGCCATTATCGACTCGGTTATCACGGCTGAAACGCATCTTTACTTCTTTCATAAATACAAAACATGCATGCAACACCCTACAGCCAAAGAGCAAATGCGCATGCCCGGCTACAGCAGCCAGTTTTTCCGCGAGTTATACAAAAGCCGCTACGACAAGACATGGAAGAAGTACCTCGGCTATGTCGGCAACGATATGACCCTTATCCACAAGGCTTTCGTGCACTTCTACCACGGTGGCCGGAACGACGTGTTGACCGTCGGCCCACAAGGAGAGGCACATTACCTCGATCTGCACTCCGCATACCTGACTTCCGTTGTCATGCTTCCAGACTATAATTTTGGTAAAGTGCGTATCACCACTGGCAGTGCCGCAGAACAGCGACTGGACGAATTGTACATGGATGGCCCGTTTCAGGTAGTCGGCATCGAATGTTCCTTCCGCTTTAACGATAAAGGCAAACCAATTTTCCCGGTACGCATTGACGAGGCCGAATCACTTCCCGGTGTGCGAATAAATTTTAACTCTGACGGCATCATCTATCCTAAAAGTGGTAAATCAAACCTGACCATGCCTGAATTCTGGGTAGCTCGCCATAATGGCCTGCTTGATAAAATAATCGTTCATAGAGTCATTGAGTTCGAGAAACTTCCCTCTCGCTGGCTCTCCGGTGAAATACTCAAGCTACTGATACTTCGCAAAGACAGCAACGAATCAGACAAATTGTTCTATAAAAATATTTTAAACTTCTTCTACGGTAAGACCGCTCAAGGCGTGAAAAAATCAGCAACAGCACTCAAAAAACACAACATCGACGTACACGTCAACAGCTCTTCAATGACCTGTTACCCGTTGGCAAGCTACATAACCGGATTCTGTCGGGCTACCGTCGGCGAACTGCTGCAACACAATGACTGTTACGGCATCACAACGGACGGTTTCATTACGCCGGTGTCACGGGAAAAATTGGTAATCAATGACGGAGACCTATGCGACCAAGTTCAGAAAACGCTAAAAGCTGGCGGCTTCAATAAAGATTTTATCGGTTGCGAAGCTTCCGGAAGCAGCTCACTGTTCCTGAAAACGAGAGGTTATCTACTTGTCGGCAGAAAAACTCCAACAGTGGACAACGTGTTCGTAGGCCCACCAACCCTCATTGACATGAACAGAAAATTTGCTGAAATCGGGCCGCCCACCCGCAGAGATATGCTTCAAAAAATGGCAGCGATGGGCGTCCAAGTTGACAGGAAAAAATCTCTCGACCCCATCGGTGACTTCTTGAATGCGTTGCAGAAAGGCTATGCCGATAAAAAATATTCCGTGAAACTCAAAAAAGTTAGAGAAGCTCAAAAACTGGCTCAGAAACTGCCTATTTCAACTGATATCGTGCCATCCAAGCAGATCATGCCAAACGTCAAAGCCGATATGTCGTTCGACATGAAACACCTTCCAATCAACCCAACCACAGAGCCTTTCGAATGGGACGGTAAACAATACCAATTCACGTTATTTAAAACTCAGCCGCTCGACACTGCTATGGATTTTCATATCCTCCGTGCCCTACGCGGACGGTTTAATCGACGCGATCTTCCCGAGAGCCTATTAGCTCCCGTGTTTCCATATATCGACCCAGCCACCAACATCAACCCCAACAGCCTGGACGCTACGTATTATTTTGCCGGGAGGAAATGTGCCGAGGATATTGTGAAACATCTCAACTCCGCAGGCTCACCCCCGCCCAGTGACATAACTGCATATCTGGATAGTTTTAAAAACGTGATGCCGTTTACAGTGCAACAGAACGTTTCCGGCACTTTATCCGAATGTCAAAGAACGAAAGCCTTTGCCAGTGGTTTTGACGACGCATGGAATGAATTGCATGAGGAAAAAGAAGAAAAACAAAAACAAAAATCTAAAAAACCAGCAAAAGACTGGTTCACAACGCCAGCTACTACAGCGAAAAAAACCAAAACCATGAAGATAGACGGTGTGGAAAAAGAACCGTTTATCGAGTTCGATAGCAAAACTTCCATTCCAACCATTATTGATCTGCTACTTACCTCCAAAGCGATACCGACATATATGGAGGAACCTGACTACCAGCGTATGCTGAACAGGTACAAAGAGTTTCAAAACGGCACACAAGATTTCAACGATTTAAACGCGGTATCCATAGATTACGATGACGTTCTAAATGAACAGGACAACTTTACCGACGACCCTGAGTTTAATACCGATTTCAGTAACGAAGAATAAACAGCCGCCCCCTACTGTTTACTTTACGTCGTCATAACCTACTGATTGCTCAAATAATTATTGCGCTTTTATATACTGT
>JBAXVE010000027.1:0-38925 GCA_037129245.1 Desulfuromonadales bacterium | reverse complement strand
ACGTTAGCAAGGGGCGAGTCCTTTTTTTTATTCTACTGGCGGACATTATGTCTAAATCTGCTGAGGGCACTTGCTGACGGTTCACCCGCCGACGTTCAGCAGTATGCCCACAAAATCAAAGGGATGTGTTCCAACATCGGAGCCCGGCAGTATGAGGCGCTGGCCCGGCAGATCGAGGATGCTTCTAAAAATGGCACACTCGGAGACCAGAATGACTGGCAGGAGCGCCTGGCAAACGATTTTCCGCGCCTGCTTGATGCAATTGCGGCGATTGACTGGCTGGAATTGCAGGGTAATTAAAATGAGACATCACGTAACAAACAATAGCGGAGCGATCAAACGCAGCCATATACTGGCTTTTCTCGCAATAGCCTTAGTAATCTGCGTAATCGGTTATGGCTACTTCCGCAATGTCAGGCAACTCATTCTGGCTGAAAAAACAGCCGAGCTTAGAACTATAGCCATCTTCAAGGAAGACCAGATCGTCCAGTGGCGCAAAGAGCGCCTGGGTGATGGGCTCTCCATACAGCATAACCCCCTGCTTGCCGACCGTCTCAGGGATTATCTGGAAGGATCACGCTCCCCGGTTATTCTGGAAGAATTCAAAATCTGGATTGAAAGCCTGCGTACCGGCTACGACTACCGGAGTGTAGCACTTTACGGGGTTGATGGCAGAATGCTGGTGGCAGTTCATGACGCCGGCACCCAGCTTGATCTCATGTCACAAAATCTGGTTGAGCAGTCTGTCCATAAGTCTCAAGTATATTTTTCCGATTTTCATCGGGATGAAGACTCTGGTTACATCCACCTGAATCTGGTGGTTCCGGTCGGGCATTCGGTTGGAAACCAGTTCAAGCCTCTCGCCGTACTGGTGCTGGATGTCGATCCAAACAAATTCCTGTATCCCTTGATTTACAAGTGGCCGACTGCCAGTAAATCAGCCGAAACAATCCTGCTGGAACGAAATGGCGATGATGCTCTTTTTCTTAGTGATGCCCGGAATAAACCAGATACAGCACTTTCACTACGTATGCCGCTGGCACGGAAAGAGATGCCGGGGGTTCGGGCTGTTCTCGGTCATGACGCGGTTTTTGAAGGCAAAGACTACAATAACGCTCCTGTCCTGGCTGCAACCAAAACTATTGCCGGTTCTCCCTGGTCCCTGGTTGCAAAAATCGAGCTGGACGAGATATATGAACCGCTCAAAACACAGGCCTTGTGGGTAACCCTCTTCTGTGCATTGCTGGTTCTTGCCACTGGGCTGGGCATCTATAACTGGTGGAGCAGGCGGACAGTCAAATCTCTCAGGGAGAGTGATGAGAAATTCCGTGCTGTGGCTGCCCATACCTACGATTGGGAATACTGGAAAGCTGTAGACGGGATAATCTTTTACTGTTCCCCCTCCTGCGAACGTATCAGCGGCTATACGGCAGAGCAGTTCCGGCAGGACCCCGACCTGTTGAACAGAATGATACATCCGGATGACCGTGACAGATTCATACACCATCTTGACTTTGGCCCCAATGGCCTGGAGCCGGCGAATTGTCAGATCATGGATTTTCGCATCCATACCAGCAGCGGTGAAGAGCGCTGGATTGCCCATGTCTGCCAGGAGATTTTTGACGAACAGGGTGCATCCCTGGGTCGCCGGGCCTGCAACCGTGACATCACGATACGTAAGACAATCGAAGAATCACTGGCTGTCAGCCAGGCAGAGTTGCAGGCAATCTACGACAACGCACCGGTGATGATGTGTCTGGTGAATCCCGACGGGTGTATTATCTATGCTAACCAGGCTTTCACCGATTTTACCGGAATTTCCCAGGAAGGCCTTGAAGGGGGACATGCCTGCGGGGTGTTCGGCTGCGTCAATGCTCAAGATGATCCGCGCGGCTGCGGTTACGGGCTGAACTGCCTCAATTGCTCCCTGATGCAGACCATTGATGACACCTTTAAGACCGGAAACACACATCAGTACGAGGAGCACGACTTTACCATTGATCGCGACGGAAACCGGCAGAGTTTTACGCTGCTGGGGTCCACCGTTCGCGTTGATTCTGCCAGCAACCCCCGCCTGCTGCTCTGTCTTCAGAATATTACCGAGCATAGTCATCTCAGACAGTTGCTACAAAGCGAGGAGGCTCTCAAACGCCAGATTTCTATGTTCGCCTCGCTGCTGAAAAACCTCAGCGTGGGCGTTTTCATGGTGGAGGCACCATCCGGAAAGCCGCTGGTGGCAAATGATGCCGCACGTGATCTTCTGGGACGGGGGATTCTCCCCGATGCAACCAGGAACAATCTTTCGGAAGTCTACAAGGCTTTTAAGGCCGGCACCCATGCACCATATCCGCCCGAAGAGATGCCAATTGTACTGGCAATAAACGGCGAGGCATCCCATGTTGATGACATGGTGATAGAGCGCCCCGACGGGACCCAAATCCACCTGGAGGTATACGGCTCTCCGATAGCCGACGATCAGGGCCATGTCTGGGCAAGCCTAGCGAGTTTTGCCGACATCACCGCACAGAAAATGGCCGAAAAAATCATCCGAGATCAAAATAAGGAACTTGAACGACTGGTAGCAGAAAGAACCAGAGAACTTGAAGGAACAAACTATGAACTTACTGTCATCAATGTAGAACTTAATGAGCGACGACACGAAGCGGAAGAAAACAGGGAAAAGCTACTGCAGCTTTCAACGGCAGTTGAGAACAGCCCGGTATCTATTGTTATCACGGATAAGCTCGGTAATATTGAATACGTCAATCCGAGATTCACCGAAATTTCAGGTTATCAGCCAGAAGAAGCGATCGGACAGAATCCCCGTATTTTGAAAGCTGACAACCAGCCGAAACTGTTGTACCAGGATCTGTGGGAGACTATTCTGGCAGGGAATACCTGGCGGGGCGACTTATGCAACCAGAAGAAGAACGGAGAAATCCACTGGGAGCACGCCTCTATTTCTCCCATCCGGGATGAAGATGGCACCGTCACCCATTTTGTAGCTATCAAGGATGACATCACTGAGCAGCGAGAACTGATGGAAGATCTGCTGAACGCACGCGATGCGGCCGGCCTGGCAAAAGAACGGCTGGTTCTGGCAACCAAAATCGGGGGAATCGGGGTATGGGAGTACGATCTCGTCAATAACAGCCTGGTATGGGATAAGCAGATGTTCCACCTCTATGGAGTCAGCCCGGAAGAGTTCACCGGCGCCTACGACACCTGGAGAATGGGAATTCATCCGGATGATCTGCAGCGCTGCGACCGGGAAGTTGAGCTGGCCCTGCAGGGTAAACGGCAATATGATACCGAATTCAGGGTGGTATGGCCGGACGGTTCAGTTCATTTTATCCGCGCTGCAGCCAATGTGCAACGGGGCAATTCAGGTCGCCCACTGCGCATGATTGGCACAAACTGGGATATCACTGGATTTAAGCAGACGGAAGTTCAGCTGAAAGACTATTCTGATCAGTTGAAGCATAAAAATGATGAACTGAAAGAAGCTATGATAGTCGTAGAACAAGCCGGCCGCGCCAAGGGGGAGTTTCTGGCCAACATGAGTCATGAAATCCGCACGCCCCTGAACGCGATTATCGGTTTTTCCGCTTTGGCGCTCAAGAATCCCATGCCTCCTCGGTTGCAGGATTTTGTCGGCAAAATACATACCGCCGGTGAACTGCTGCTTAACATTATTAACGACATCCTCGATTTCTCAAAAAATGAGGCGGGTCAGTTGAAACTGGAACAGACTCCATTCAGACTGAACATTATTGTTGATAATGCGTCCAGTATGGTGCGGCAAAAGGCTCGGGATAAGGGCTTGAATTTGTACATCGAGACCCCGCCTGAAACATCTGACTGCCTGGTCGGAGACCCGCACCGACTGAGTCAGATTATCGTTAATCTTCTGAACAATGCCGTCAAGTTCACTGAGCATGGTGAGATCCGGTTTGAAACCACGCTGCTGGAACAGGAAGAATCGCGGATTCTGCTTAAATTTTCCGTTCGCGACACCGGCATCGGCATCACTGCGGAACAGATCAGTAAACTTTTCCAACCGTTCACCCAGGCCGATGGCAGCAACACCCGCCGCTTTGGCGGCACCGGGCTGGGACTGTCGATTTCAAAGCAGCTGGCGGAGAATATGGGTGGTGAAATCTGGTGCGAAAGCACGCCGGGAGAGGGAAGCACCTTCAGCTTTACCGCCTGGTTCGGCCTCTGTCAGGAACACGATATGGAGCAGTGCACTCATACATGCGCTATGATCACCGATGATGAGCTACCGTCCTTTGATTTTTCAGGCTCTCGCGTGCTGTTGGTAGAAGACAACGAGATCAACCGGCAACTGGCGATGGAGCTGCTGAAAGACACCGGCGTCGCCATTGATGTGGCCGAGAACGGTGAAGAGGCCGTAACGATGATTACCGGAGGCACTGTTATGTACGATCTGGTGCTGATGGATATTCAGATGCCGGTTATGAACGGCTATGAAGCCACGCGGATAATCAGGGATGATAGCCGCTTTGCCTCCCTCCCTGTCATCGCCATGACGGCTCATGCCATGGAGGAAGAGCGGCAGAAAATCCTCAAAGCCGGCATAGACGCTCATATAGCCAAGCCGATTGAAGCCCGCACCTTGCTGCAGGTTATGAGGTTTTTCCTTGGTCAGCAGGAGTCAAGCGTAAACCTCCATCAAAAACATGCCGACGTAACCGATGATGGGCTGGCACTACCGATTATTAGCGGGCTGAACGTAGCCGATGCCTTATCCCGTATGGACGGCAACAGAAATTTGTACCGGTGGGTCATGGATTCGTTTGTTGAAAATCAAACCACAGCGGCAAGCGCAATAGAAAAGGCTTTGAGTGAGGGAGACAGTGAATCGGCTGCCCGGCAAGCCCATACTATTAAAGGAATTGCCGGTACTCTGGGCGCAGAGGAGCTTGAGAAACTGGGGCTGGAACTGGAAAATGCCATCCTGCTCGATGGTTCTCCTGCAAGCAGCGCGGCCATTCTCGACCGTTTTGCCGCCGAATTACGACGGTTGGTAATGGAGATAAACAGCTATCTGTCTGCTGCACCCCCAGATGGCATTAAACCGTCCGCCACGGTCGATCTGCTGGTTGTTACGCCGATTTTGAAACAGCTGCAGCGCTATATTCAAGACAATGACGGTAGAGCGGAACGATACCTTGATGATTTTCAGACAGAGCTGAACGGCCTGCCGGAGAAGGATATCGGGCGGATCAAGAAATATCTCAAAAACTTCGCGTTGAGCGCCGCCCACGCGGAGCTGCTGGCACTGGCAGATAAACATGGGATTGAGCTTGAAGATTAATCAGCACCGCCGGATCCGCTGCGCTTGATACGGCCTGCATAAACTATAAATAAATACCGATCCGGAGTAAAAGTTCCTATGAAAGCAACTTCTCACCCAGCAACCATTCTTATTGTTGACGATACTCCGCAAAATATCAGCCTGCTTAACGCAGCGCTGATGAATGACTATATCATCAAAGTGGCAACCAGCGGACAACAGGCACTTGATATATGTCTTTCGATGCCGCTTGATCTGATCCTTCTGGATGTGATGATGCCTGATATGGACGGATTTGAAACCTGCCAACGGCTTAAAGATCACCCCCTGACTCGTGCCATTCCGGTAATATTCGTCACCGCCCGTGGCGAGATTAAAGACGAATCCATGGGGTTTGCCTGCGGTGCGGTCGATTATATCACCAAGCCGATCCGGGCACCGATCGTACGGGCACGGGTTAAAACGCACCTGGCCCTCTATGATCAGAACCGTGCTCTGGAAAAACTCGTTCAGGAGCGTACGGCCGAATTGAACACCACCCAACTGGAAATACTTCATCGTCTCGGCAGCGCCGGTGAGTACCGCGATAACGAGACCGGCCAGCATGTAATCAGGGTCTGTCACTATTCCCGTATCATTGCAGACGCTGCCGGTTTTCCTGAAAACGAATCCGATCTGTTGTTCAACGCTGCTGCCTTGCACGATGTCGGCAAGATCGGCATACCGGACGGCATTCTCTTCAAGCCTGGCAAGCTGGACGAGGAGGAGTGGCAGATTATCCACACACACTGCGAAATCGGACACAAGATAATCGGTAGTCATAATAATCCCTTATTGAAAGCGGCGGCTGTTGTGGCGTTGACTCATCACGAACGTTGGGATGGCACAGGCTATCCACATGGGCTCGCGGCACAGAGAATCCCGCTAAACGGCAGAATTGTAGCAATCGCCGATGTGTTCGACGCCTTGACCAGTGAACGTCCCTACAAAAAAGCCTGGCCGGTGTCCGAGGCGGTTGCAGAAATCGAGCGCTGCCGGGAAACGCATTTAGACCCTCAACTGGTCGATGCGTTTCTGCTCAAAATTCCAGAAATGACGGCTGTCAAGAACCAGTGCATCGATAGGGTATGAAAGATAATAAGGAGTCGGTTATGACAGCACCTTCAACGGAAACGAAACCATCTCACATTGTCGGCATTGGTGCCTCTGCCGGCGGATTGAGTGCGCTGGAGCAGTTTTTTGACAATATGCCGCCTGATACCGGCATGGCCTTTGTGGTTATTCAGCACCTCTCACCCGACTTCAAGAGCCTGATGGATGACCTGCTGGCGCGCCATACGTCCATGCCGATCTATCGTGTTACGACCGGTATCGAACTGCAGCCCAACAGCATCTACCTGATACCGCCCAAGACCCACATGACGGTCAGCCAGGAGCATCTCTATCTTACGGAGCGGACAATCAGTCCGCAGATCGAACTCCCCATCGACATATTTTTCAATTCGCTGGCCACCGATGTCGGTGACCGCGCTGTCGGGGTTGTCCTTTCAGGAACCGGTTCCGATGGTTCGCGCGGTATCGTCTCCATCAATAAAAACGGCGGCCTGGTGGTTGTCCAGTCACCCGAATCGGCACAGTTCGACGGTATGCCGCGCAACGCCATCGCCACGAGCGTCTGTGATTTTATCCTGGCGCCAGACCGGATACCGCGCATTCTGGTGGAATATGCCATCAGCCCGCTTTCGGTGCGCTCAAGGATGAATCACGAACTGGAAGTGTTTGAGGATGAGGGGGAGTTTGCCGGGATATTTGCGCTGCTGCGACGCAGTTACAATCTTGACTTTTCCAAGTACAAAGGTTCCACAGTCGGCCGACGCATCCGGCGGCGCATGGAGTTTCGCCAGATTCCGGAAGTGTCCGATTATGCCGCCATCGTCTCCGGCGATCAGGGGGAACTGGAACTGCTCTACAAAGACCTGCTGATCGGCGTCACGGAGTTTTTCCGCGACAAGCAGGCCTTCCAGTTTCTGGAGCAGGAGGTTATTCCCCGCCTGTTCGCCAACCTGCAGCGGGGAGAGGATCTGCGCGTCTGGTCGGCAGCCTGCGCCACCGGAGAAGAGGCATACTCGCTTGCGATCCTGCTGTCCGAGAAAGCCGATGAACTCGGCTTCATGGGCAAGATCACCGTGTTTGCCACCGATGTCCATAAAACCTCGCTCGATGTCGCCTCACAAGGGGTCTACGACCGGGCCAAGCTGACCAACGTGGGACCGGAGCGGATGGACCGCTTTTTCAAGAAGGAGGGGAACGACCTGTTCCGGGTTACTTCCGAGCTTCGCAAAATGGTGGTCTTTGCTCCGCACAATCTGCTCAGCGATCCCCCCTTTACCCGGCTGGATCTGGTCTGCTGCCGCAACCTGCTGATCTACTTTCAGACCGATGTGCAGGAGCGGGTCATTTCCCTTTTCCACTTTGCCCTCAAGAAGGATTGCATTCTCTTTCTGGGGAGCAGTGAGGGACTGGGGCCGTTTGTCGGTGAGTTTGAGGTCATCGCCAACCAGCACAAAATGTTTCGTAAAATCCGCGATCTCAAGCTGGCGCTGAACCTTGATTCTAACCGTATGGAGCAGCGGAATCCCAATACTCCGATCACCGTGTTCCAGCCCGGCAGCAACCGTACGGTCTCCATCGACCGTCAGGTGCTGGCCGATTACGATACTCTGCTGCGCCGACATATGCCTCCCGGCGTCCTGATTGACGAAAACCGCAACATCGTCCATTACTTCGGCAACGTGGCCGAGTATCTGAAAATGCCGGAGGGGCGTGCGGAAAACAGTATACTTGCCCTGGCCGAGGATAACCTGCACATCGCCCTCAGTACTTCTCTGCAACGGGCAGATTCGACCCGCCAGTTCATCGTCACCCGCAATGTGCGGATCCGCAAGGGAGAGCATGAGTTCCTGATCGATCTGAACGTGGCGCCGCTCCCCGACGAAAAGAGCCACACCACCCATTATCATGTCTATTTCGAGCGGGTACGACCGTTGGAGCATCTCCTCCCGGCGGAAGCGACCGATGAAAATACTGTTGCCATCAGCTTTGATGTGGAAAATCACTTCCGCCAGCATGTTGCCGATCTGGAGATGGAACTGCAATCGACCAGGGAGAATCTTCAGACCACGGTTGAGGAACTGCAGACAAGCAATGAGGAACTGCAGGCCACCAACGAGGAGCTGCTGGCTTCCAACGAAGAGCTGCAGAGCACCAACGAAGAACTGCATTCGGTTAACGAAGAGCTCTACTCGGTCAATTCGGAGTTTGAGCGTAAAAATATTGAACTGAAACAGCTCAACAATGATCACGAAAACCTGCTGGCCAGCACCGACATCGGCACCGTGTTTCTCGATCGTCAGCTCCGTATCCGCAAGTTCAACCCGGCCATCGAATCGTTCTTCAAACTCCTGCCGCAGGATATCGGGCGTCCCATCGACCATATCGCCTACCACCTTTCTCAGCAGGAATTGATGCTGGCCGATATCAACCGGGTGCTGGCAAACGGTATCGCCATCGACTCCGAGGAGGAAACCCGCGATAATACATGGCTGCTCAAACGGATCA
This sequence comes from Desulfuromonadales bacterium, assembly GCA_037129245.1. Classification (GTDB taxonomy): domain Bacteria; phylum Desulfobacterota; class Desulfuromonadia; order Geobacterales; family Pseudopelobacteraceae; genus JACRCG01. The sequence goes on along the minus strand of JBAXVE010000027.1, from coordinate 29,987 downwards.
TGCCGTTTCGCACTGAAACCGGCCAGATAGAGGGCGTGGTCATAACCTTCACCGATATTACTACTGTAAAAACGGCTGAATTGAAGGTGCTTCGCCTCAATGAGGAGTTGGAGCAGAAGGTAGAGGAGCGCACCAACGATTTGCAGTATGAAATACAGGAACGCAAGAAGGTTGAACTAGAGATGAAACTCCATCAGGAACGGCTCGAAAGTCTTGTCAGGGTATCTCAAAGCACGTCGAAAAACATACAGGAACTGCTTGATTTTGCCTTGGAGGAGGCAATTAAGCTTACCCACAGCAAGATCGGGTACATTTATTACTACAATGAAGATGCCCGCGAATTCATTCTGAACAGCTGGTCTCATGATGTCATGAAAGAGTGTACTGTTCAAAATCCGCAGACCTGCTATGAGCTTGACAAAACCGGAATTTGGGGAGAGGTTGTCCGCCAGCGCAAGCCAATCATGCTGAATGATTTTGAAGCGCCTCATCAACTCAAGAAGGGGTATCCCGAAGGGCACGTGCCGCTGACCCGCTTCCTTTCCATTCCTCTGATCGACAACGACAGAATCGTTGCTGTTGCGGCGGTCGCCAACAAAGAAAGAGATTATACCCAGACCGACATACTCCAACTCACACTGCTGATGGATTCTGTCTGGCGCATGACCGAACGGATTCGCAGCGAAGAGGAACTTCTCAAGGCCAAAGAGGCCGCCGAAGCTGCCAATCGCGCCAAGAGTGAATTTCTGGCCTCCATGAGCCATGAAATTCGTACCCCCATGAATGGAGTGCTGGGTATGTCCAGTGTCCTGTTGGAAAGTGAACTATCCCCCGTCCATCGGGAATATGTCAATATTATCCATGACTCCTCTCAACTGCTACTTAATATCATTAATGATATTATGGAGTTTTCAAAAATAGAAGCTGGCAAGCTCACTATCAGACCGACCGACTTTTCACTCAAGGATACTGTTGCCGGGGTTGTGGAATTGCTCAAAAGCAAGGCCGACGAAAAGGGTTTGGAATGTATTGTCGAGTATCCTGATACGACGCCGAATCACGTTCATGGTGATGCCGGGCGTATTCGCCAGGTTGTGCTCAATCTGCTCAGCAATGCCATCAAATTTACCCAAACCGGCAGGGTGACCATCAACGTAGCCTGTTTTTCACGGGATAACTCCCTGGTGAACATCAAGATCAGTGTTATCGATACCGGCATCGGCATATCATCGGAGGATTTGTCACTCCTGTTTCATAGATTCAGTCAACTGGTAAAACCAGACTCCGTCCGGGCTCATGGCACCGGGCTGGGACTGGCTATCAGCAAGCATCTGGTTGAAATGATGGGGGGAACGTGTGGCGCTGAAAGTGTTGAGGGAACAGGTTCAACTTTCTGGGTCATTCTGCCGCTGCCGCTTGTCGATGTAGCTGGGGAAAATGAACTCTTGCCGAACAATAACCAACCCCGTTCTTCCGGAGAGGATTCGTCTCTGAGGATACTGCTGGTGGACGATGATCCGATTAATCGCAAGGTGATTTCAACCATGCTGGAACAGATGGGCTATGACTGCCTGTTGGCGGAAAACGGTAAAGAGGCCGTCGATTTGGCTACCGCCACGCCATTCGATGTGATTTTCATGGATTGCTCAATGCCGGTAATGAACGGCTATCTGGCGACCGGTGCAATACGGGCAAACGAGGCGGGCAGCGGGCGTCATGCCAACATCATAGCCCTGACCGCCAACGCACTTCCTGAAAGCCGCGCAACATGCATCGCCGCCGGCATGGATGATTATCTGGCAAAACCGATTGAATTCAAGAAACTGCAGCAGGTGATCGTTAACCTGCTGGCGTAGACAAGGTGAAACATGAATGCTGGTATGGCAACGATGAAAAGAGTTTTGGGTGCGGCTCTGTTCAATAGAGGGGTTCACGGTGAATAAACGGCACACAATACTGGTTGTGGATGATGATCCGGGTAATATAATGATCCTGACATCTTTACTTAAAGACGAGTATGACATCATGTCGGCACTGAATGGTCACGACGCCATCGACCAGCTTAAGGTTCATAAACCAGACTTGATTCTTCTCGACGTGATGATGCCTGAAATAAACGGATATGAAGTATGCAGCATGATAAAGTCCGATGCGGCAGTTGCAGACGTTCCAGTGATCTTTCTGACGTCCCTGGATACCAGTGATGCCGAACTTAAAGGGCTTGAAGTTGGTGGTATTGATTATCTGAAAAAGCCGGTACAACACTTACTGCTCAGGCAACGGGTGCGCAATCATCTGCTTTTGAAGGATCAACTGGATCTGCATAAACAAATGAATGAAAAGCTTGAAGCGGCGCTGGCACAGGTCAAACATCTGGAGGGTATTATCCCGATCTGCATGTACTGCAAAAAGATCCGGGATGACCAGCAAACCTGGCAACAGTTAGAGGCTTATATCAGCAGTCATTCAGAGGCGATGTTCAGCCACGGTATCTGTCCGCACTGTGCTGAAGAGCAGATAAAACTTGTTGAGAATATGAAGTTTTCCCCGTAAATATCGAGCCACTTGCAAAAAGGTTGTCATCCCGGAAATTATCTATCCGGGTCCCAGATATTCAGGTGGTTACAAACCGGATTCCGGCCAAAAGCCTACCGGAAAGACAGTTTTTTGACTTTTGCAAAACATAAACATAGATTGGCGCTAATTTTTTGTGAGGTGTCTCAAGCTGAGAAGAAAAAGTGATTGAAGTGGTCATTTTGGAATAGAAAAAGGCCACCCCGGTGGAGCAGCCTTTAAAAATAGTATCTACGAAGCCAACCGCACCGTTGCGGTAAATTCATCCCACGGCACGCAGTATTTACCCGTCTCTGTCTTTTCCACCAGACCGGCAGTCTCCAGTGTTTTTACGTCCTGGAATACATTTTTGTAGTGACGGTGGAGATGCTTGGCAAGGGCGTTAATGCTGATGCTGCCAACCTTGTGGAGTTCCTGCAACAACTGAAGACGCTTGGGAGTGCAGTAGCGGTAAAAGGTCTCCAGGTCGGGGAAGGATACCCGTTCAACGGTATTTTTTGGAATTACACCATTGTCAATCTTTTCTGCCTGTGCAATCAGGTCGGCAAAAAAGTCCTCTTCTGTCTCAATCTTCACCTTGAAATCCCTGTCCATAAGATACCTCCTGTCGTGCGGGCCGGTTCTGACAACAACCAGACCACCACCTGTATTGTGTCGCCATTCGGCAGGTCACGCCGATAACTCAAGACTGGTTGTGCGTCTCCCACGTTTTCCTCTTAATCAGATTATGGCTTTTTATGCCACAGCTGAGTTTTTTGTCAACGGAATGTATTCAGGCTGTTCTGCTCCTTCCCGTCAGTACTCATCGTACCCGTTTGCTTGAGAAACTCTGACTCACCAGCAATGTTGCGCTGGCCAATTATTTTTTACAGAACAAGCTGGTTTAGAGAATATCTGTCCTGTTTTTTTATCTCTCCCTGTTGCTTTGTAATTGATCCCATTATGGTAACATGATATTTGTTGGGATATGAGAATCATCGCCTTGAAGACGTTGCGCGAATTTTGGGAGGAGCATCCTGATACCCGTCAACCGTTGCAGGCATGGTATGAGGATGTTCGATATGCTACGTGGCAGTCACCGGCTGATATCAAGTCGGTGTACCGTAACGCCAGTGTTATCGCAAACAATCGTATTGTTTTCAACATTAAGGGAAACCATTATCGCCTGGTTGTGGCGGTCAACTACCACTTCGGTATTGTCTATATCAGGTTTGTTGGTAGCCACCGCGAATATGACCGGATTGACTCGACAACGGTGTAGGGTGGAGAGAGTGCTTATGAAAATCAAACCGATAAAAAACAGTGATGACTATCAGGAAGCCCTGACAGAGATTGAACGGCTGTTCAATGCGACGCCGGATACACCCGAAGGAGACCGACTGGATGTATTAACCACCCTGGTGGAGGCATTTGAACAAAAAAACTATGCCATTCCCGCCCCGGACCCGGTTGAGGCGATCACATACTGGATGGAAAGCCGGGGCATTACACGCCGAGAACTGGAGCCGCTGCTGGGCAGTCGTGCGAGGGTTTCAGAGATTTTCAATCACAAGCGAGGTCTTACTCTTGCCATGATTCGTAAGCTGCATGACAAACTCGGCATACCGGCCGAGGCGCTTATCCAGCAGTCAGTCCTGCGCCATGCGTGACAGTTCTTCCGGGGACATACCAGATTCTACTCGCCGGTGCCCAGCACCTCCCTGACCGCATTCGTCAGTGTCACAAGATCAACCGGTTTCTGCAGCTCTTTGTCAGCTGCAATGTCCTTGGATAATCTCAACAGATATTCCTGGTCGAGTGATGCGGAACCGCCGGAAATGGCAATTATCTTTGGACGGTTCGGCATCGTCCTCAGCCAGAGCAGCACTTCGATCCCGTCTTTTTCGGGCATGATGATGTCGGTGATGACAAGATCAAACTGCCGGTGTGTCAACAGGTCGATACCGACCTTTCCGTTTGAGGCTGCTGTAACTTCATGCCGCGATTTTTCCAGGTACGACACCAGTACCTTGAGCACCTGCACATCGTCATCAATTACCAGTATCCGTGCCATCTAAACCTCCTGCGCGCTGTTCAGCATCTGTTTCAGACGTTCTCCCAGTTTCTCCATGCTATATGGCTTCTCAATATAATTATTGCCAAACGCAGAAATGTCCAGCGCAATCTGTTCGGGGGCATGGCCGGAAACAAAAAGAACCTTTATCCCAGGTCGTGATCTTCTGATTATCTCGGCCATTGTCCTGCCGTTCATCTCCGGCATCACCACGTCGGTCATCAGCAGATCGAGCTTCAGGGTAGTATCGGATGCGATTTCCAACGCCCGGGCCGGGCCTTCGGCTTCATAGACCGTGTAGCCGAATTTCCGCAGAAACATCGATGAAATTTTGCGCACCGGCTCTTCATCTTCAACCACAAGGATCGTGCCGCATCCCGACATATCGCCGGAAACCGTTTTGATAGCGGAATCTGGCGGTGCATCCCGGCGCGGGAAGTAGACCGTGAAAACGGTGCCACACCCGGGCGTGCTGTCAACTTCGATGAAGCCCTTATTCTGGCTGATTATGCCGTAGCTGGTTGACAGACCAAGCCCGGTCCCCTTGCCCGGTTCTTTTGTGGTAAAAAACGGCTCAAAAATGTTTTTGACCGTCTCTTTTTCCATCCCGATGCCACTGTCCCTGAACTCTATGCGGACGTAGTCACCGGGCGAACAGTTTCCCCCAGCTAGAGCCTGATCCGCCGTACAAGTCACATTTCCCGTTTCAATGGTGAAAGCGCCTCCGTCCGGCATGGCATCCCGGGCATTGACGGCCATGTTCATGACGATCTGGTCAATCTGGACGGGATCTATTTCAATGTTCCACAGATTTTCAGCAGGTTTGAAGATGCAGCTGATATGTTCCCCAATCAGGCGGGTCAGGGTCTTTTGGGCATCTGCAATGACCTGGTTTGCATTCAGTATGCGGGGGATGACGATCTGCTTTCTGGAAAAAGCCAGCAGCTGGGCCGTTATCTCGCGGGAATGCTCCGCAGCCCGACTGATCTCCTCTAAATGTTCACGCAGTTTTCCGGGGTCGTTGCCCTCATCCAGTTCCATGGCGGCAAGTTCCGTATTGCCGCAGATGACCATCAGCTTATTGTTAAAATCATGGGCAACCCCGCCGGCCAGTCGGCCGACTGATTCAAGTTTCTGGGATTGATGGAGCTGCTCAAGCAGATGTGCCTTATTGACCTCAGCCTGCTTTCGATCAGTGATATCGTTGATGACCGCCAGGAAAACACGCCGGCTCCCTGACTCACCCAGTTGCAGGTTGACCTCGACCGGATAACATGTGCCGTCAGCCCGGCGATGATCTGTTTCAAAGGTCAGTTTGTCAGTCCGGTTGTCAAGCAACGGCTGAACAATGCCGCGGAACGAGGTTTCCGTCATCTCCGGCTTGATGTCAACCGGCGTCATGGAGGTGATTTGTTCAAACGAGTACTGAAGATTGCTCAGGGCACCGTGATTGACATAGGTGAACCGGAGGGTTTCGGCGTCAAATACGTAGATTTCATTCATACTGCTTTCGAGAATATCAAAGAGGTGCCGGCGCTCCTCCTCGCCCCGCCGGTTTTCTACGAACTTCCAGACCACGTCCATCAGCAGGGTAAGCTGCAGTACATCGGTTTCGTCGTAGTCGCTTTCCTTATTGGCAGCACCGACGACCGCCACGATAGTGTCATCCTTGAAAACCGGCACGGTCATGAACCTGCGCAGATGGACATGCCCCTCCGGATACCCCTTCTTGAGCGGGTTGGCTGCATCGAAGTCGTTCAGGATTATCGGCTTTCTCTGGCGAACCGCCTCGCCCCATATCCCTGTTTTGTCCAGTTCGTAACAGGTCTGCGGGTTGACGACGGAGCATTCTTTCATGACGTCGTTTGACCAGCTGTTCAGGACGAACTGCCGGCTCTCTTCGAGGTAAAAATAGATGTAGCCGATCCTGCTGTCAGTCAGCTTGATAGCCTCGTTGAGCGCATGGTCCAGAAACTCCTGAATGCTGTCGGCACGATACTGCAGAATAGAAACGATACTGCGGAGACGTTTCTCGTTAATCAGTTTCTGTCTATCCGCCTGTTCATCGAGCTGCCATTTTTTGACCATCGCCCAGGCAGCAAAGCAGATCAGCAAAATGAATGTCGACGTCAGTCCCGCCACCCACCTGACCTGCCGCTGCCAGGGGGCCAGAGCGTCCCTGGTCGCCATGCCGACATTGATATAGAGCGGATAGTCGGCAATTTTGTAGTAGGTGTAGACCCGCTCGATGTTGTCAACCGGGTATATAGCCCGGTAGGTGGCACTGGTTTTCCCCGAGGCAATCAGTTCCTTGAATTCTCCGGCTACAATCGATTTTCCAACGGAACTCCCTGCCTCACTGGGAACGGGATAGCGGGCAATAACCGCCAGATCTTTGTCGCGCAGGGTGATGGATCCGAATTCACCCATTTTTATGACACTGAAATCATTAATAAAATGATCCAGGCTGAGTGAACCAGTGATTACACCGGCAAAGGAACCGTCAGGCCCGCTGATTCTGCGGGCATATACCTGAATCCATTTTCCGTCGATGACACCGGCTACCGGTTTGCTGATAGCCAGCTTCAGATCGGGGTTGTCACGCAGCGCAATGAAATAGTCCCGATTGACAACGTTTGCCCGGGGGAAATTCTTTCCGCTGCCGGCAATGATTTCGCCGACTGAATTTACGACCAGCATACGATTGAGTTCCGGAACGTAGTGGTGCTCCCGGATCAGGAACGGTTCAAGCGGCAGGCGTTCAAGGCTGGCAGTGGCGAGCTGCTTCTCAATGCTGTCGGCAGATGTGAGCAGAACCAGGTTGATTTTATCAATCGTCCCGCCGACGTTTTGCGCCAGCACCTGCGAAAGGTTTCTGGTTCTGGCTTCGGCAAGTGCAACACTCTGGATACGACTTTGGCTCAGGAAGTAAAAAGCCAGCATGATGATGAACACGATTATCAGCAAAACCGCAGCATACATGCGCTGTATGTACGAGTCGTAGGAAACGGTGCTGCTCAGATGGGGAGTGTTATCAGGCATTGGCAGTTCCATGCAGGCTGGATTCAGAAGGACATCACGAGTGAAGGCGCAATCTGATTCTGCATGACGATGTATAGCATATATTCAGAACAGGGTGCCAGTGAATCCGTCGATTTTTATAGAGGTCCGCACAGCGGTGTGATGACAGGAAAAAGCAGCTTCCCGAGTGTGGGGAATTTTAGTTGTTAAAAACAGGCCGACGTGCTAATTAACCGTAAAATTTTACGTGATAACAGGATGTTATTTGTCATGTAGGCACCGGACTGCAGTGGTATGATATCGGCAGACGAGCGGACGAGGAGTGAGTGTGAATACGTGTGATCAGAAATGTGCCGCCTTGCAGCGTGCTGCAGAGGCAACGCCGGAATATGCGGCAATTACGCCGCTCTTTATTGCACTTTTCGGTTATATCGGCAATCGTGGTGGTGAAATCGGCATTACGGTGGATGCTGCCGGGATTGACCAGGGTGCGCGTGAAAATGGTTTTCCGCTGCTTTCCCCGGCACGCATCCTGGTCGATACTCCGTTGCTGACGGATTTCTTTATGGGAATCATCGCGCTGTTGGAGCAGCAGGGCAAAGCCGGTGACGATGCGCTGGAAGCGATCAGGCGGGCGCTTTCCGCCGGTGAGATTGACCTGCAGCAGATGATAGCGGCACTACTGGAGCGCCGGCGGGGGCCGCTTGATGAATCTGCTGCAAAGCTTGGTGTCCCACCACCTCTGGTCGAGTACATTTTTGAAATCCCGCTCAAAGCAGCGCTGGAACGTTTCTCAAAAAATCTGCAGCCGGAGATGTTTCCTGACTGGCAGGAGAACATCTGCCCGGTCTGCGGTTCCCGCCCGGCCATGGCCGAATTGAGCGGTGAGGAGGGGCGTCGGGTGCTGGTCTGTTCAACCTGCTCGTTTCTCTGGCCGTTCAAACGCTTGAAATGCCCGTCGTGCGGCTGTGAAGATCCCGAAAAACTCTCGTACTTTACCGCCGGTGAAGGAAGCACCAGAGTCGATACCTGCCGTGCCTGCAGCCGTTATATCAAAACAAGGGATTCCCGCAAGGGGGGTGGCGATGTTCCGCTGGATGTCGAGGATCTGCTGACGATCCACCTCGACCTGCTGGCATCGAAAGAGGGCTTTGAGCGTGGCAAGTAGCAAAGAGAAGTTGAAACTTCCTCCGTTGGGTTGGTAACGACGATATGATCAAGTACGATAAAGGAGCCATTTCCGAGGTGCATGACGAGCTGCCTGTAGAACAGCCCGTCAAGCTGACGGTTAACGGGCGTGAAATTGCTACGCTGGTGGCATCCCCCCACGAGCTTGGGTTTCTGGTGGCCGGATTTCTGCGCACCCAGGGTTTTGTGCGTGAAGTCGGCGATGTTCAGGTGCTGGGTGTCTGCGACCAGTCGGGCGAGGCCAATGTCCGCATCAGAGGAGAAATCCCGGAAAAATTGACGCCGGTGCTGACCTCCGGCTGCGGCACCGGCATCAGCTTCTCACTCAATGCTGGCCCGCTGCGTACGGCATCCCCTGAAGCCAGGTTCCCCGCCACCGCTGTATTTGCCATGATGCGCGAAATGGGGCGGCTGTCGAAACGTTACGAGAATCATGGCGGCATCCATTCGGCGGCCGTCAGCGACGGAAAGTCCATTATTTTTCATGCCGAAGATCTCGGCAGACATAATACCATCGACCGCCTGGCAGGCCAGGCGCTGCTGTCCGGACGGGATCTGGCGGGAACAATGCTGCTCACCTCCGGCCGGGTTTCGGCAGAAATGGCCGCCAAGGCCGCCTCTCTGGGGGTTGCCCTGATTGCATCACGCACCTCACCCACCGACATGGCGCTACGAATCTGCCGGGAGGCCGGCATCGGACTGCTCGGCTATGTGCGCGGTGAGAGCTTCCGCATTGCCGCCTGTCCGGAACGTCTGCTGGATGTTGCCGTCGGCAGAATCCCCGGCGTAGCCGCCATCATTCTTGCGGGAGGAGAATCGCGCCGCATGGGGACCAACAAAGCTCTGCTCACTGTGGGGAACAGGCGGATTATTGAAACGGTGTACGACCGGGTGGCGGAGTTATTCGATGAAGTGATACTGGTCACCAATGATCCCGACGAGTATGATTTTATCCCGTGCCTGAAAATAAAGGACATTCACGCCGGTCTGGGGCCTCTGGGGGGGATTCATGCCGGCTTGACCCACTGCAGCGCAGGACGGGCCTTTGTGACCGCCTGCGACATGCCGGCGCTTGATGCCACGCTGATCCGCGAGCTCTGCAGCATTTCCGCCGATCTGGACGTAATCATTCCGGAAACGCCGGGCGGTCTGGAGCCTCTGCACTCTGTCTACAGCAGAAGCTGCCTCCCCAAGATGGAGAAAATGCTGCAGAATGGCGAACGACGTATTCTATCGTTTCTTGAACTGGCCTCGACCCGGCTTGTGCCGCGAGGAAGGATTGCGCAGCTGGACCCTCACTTCACCTCATTCAGCAACATCAACACACCGGAAGATTACCAGAAAATCAACAGTTGAGCGCCGGCAGCTTCCGGCTGCCCTGGCGATCAGTGTTCAGGGGGGCTCACACCGTGGGAACTACCGTCAGATTCGGCATTTCACTGGACGATACGCTGCTGCAGAGCTTCGATCGTCTGATTGAGCAGAAACGCTACATGAACCGCTCCGAGGCTATCCGCGACCTGATCAGATCATCGCTTGTCGAGGAACAATGTGCCCTTGACGAACAGGCTGCTGTCGGCACCGTGACGCTGGTTTACAACCACCACGTCCGCGAACTTTCCGAAAAGCTGACCGACCACCAGCATTCACATCATCACCAGATAGTCTCGGCGCTGCACGTCCACCTTGATGCCCATAACTGTCTTGAGGTGCTGGTGATTCGCGGCACGGTCGCACAGGTACGGCAGATTGCCGATGAGTTAATCAGCGTTAAAGGGGTCAAGCATGGGAAACTGGTGCTGACAACGACCGGTGATGATTTGTAGAGCTATTTCTCGAACCGGCTTTTGAATCAGGTTTCAGCTATTTTGGGTTTTGACGATCAGCGCAGTCCTTGCGATAGTACTCGGCGTCCTGCGAAAAGGGGGATTGGGGGTAAAGCTTGAGGAAGGATTCGAAGGCTTTGATGCTGGCGATGCAGTCACCGACTTTGTAGGAGGTAACCGCACTGCGGTAGAGGGCTTCTTCGCGGTCTCCGGTGGCACTCTTCGTCTGCAGTCGGGCAGTTACGGCCGGCTGCCGGCCGGCTGGGTTCACAGGCGACATATCAACCGCGGGCGCATCGACCGTCGGCGCAGATGACGATCTTACCGTTGCGTCGGCCCGCCGCCTCTCCTCGGCAAGCCGGTCATTTTCCTGCTGTTCCTGCCTGAGCCGCTCCCGGGTGGCACGAACCTCCTCTTCAAGCCGCGCAATCTCAACCTTCTGCACCTCAAGCTGCTGGACAGCCTCCGGCTGTGGTGAGACCACCACAGCCTGCTTCGGCGCTTGTTCGGCGGTTTTTTGCGGGGCCTGCCGTACCGGTGCCTCTGGCTCGGGAGTCACAGTTACTGCCGCAGCAGGTGAAGCGCGTTCCGAGGTTTTCGGTGGCGGTGCGACGACCGGCGGCTCCTCTTTCTGGGGCGCTGTCCTGATCGGCTGGAGTTTGTTTCCGGTGATAGCGTCGCGGGAGGATTTTTCCGTCACCATACTGCCAAGATTGTTGATCAGGTGGAAATCCCCGCTCATGTTCTGCATGCGCAGCTCATGCTCCCGGCGGATCTCTTCGATACTTTTTTCGTTGAGGAAATAGGGCGTCAGCATGATGACCAGCTCGGTTTTTGTCCGCTCCGACACACTGCGCGAAAAGAGAGCGCCTGCGTAGGGAATATCACAAGGAACGGGACGCTCTGCTTCGATTCCCGCAGCTTGTCGGCAATCAAACCGGCGATGATGACCGTTTCACCGCTCTTGGCATCAACCATGGTATCAATTTCCCGCACTTCGATGACCGGTTTATTGCTCTTGCCGTCCGGTGAGGTCGACAGCTGCTTGACCTCGGATACGCTGGGATGGACCTGCATGGTGACGGTGCCTTCCCGCGAAACCTGCGGCGTCACGTCCAGAAAAATTCCGACTTCGTCAATTTGCGGAACATTATCGGTTGTGGTTACAGACGATGCTGTGCCGGTTGTGGTGGTCTTCGTGTACCAGGACACCTGCTTGGTTGTCAGTTTGATGACCGCCTTCTGGTTGTTCATCGCCGAAATTTTGGGGCTGGAGAGCATCTTTACCTGCCCCTGATCCTTCATGGCGTCCAGAATAACGCTGAAGTTGCCGGCGCTGTTGAGCCCCTCCCAACCAAGCTTGAACACATTGCTGTTCGGTACGGGAGAGAGCGCCTGACCAATGGTGAAGGTTGATCCGGCCGACCGGAATACCTGCTGCCAGTCAAGGCCGAGTGAAAAACCGTCATTCAGGGTTACTTCGATGATATGCGCCTGGATCAGCACCTGGCGTTTGACCGCCAGCTCAATGTCGGAAAGGAACGCCGCCACCTTATCGATGTTGTCGGCATAATCGGTAACCTGCACCATACCGGCCATTTCATTCACGATCAGCTGCCGCCGGGCTTTCATCTCTTTGCGTTCATAGCTGATGCTTTGATTGGCCTGTGATGAGGAGTTGTTTTCCTGGGAACGGCCGTGCGCCGACTTGTCGTTTTTGGTGTGTGTGCTGGAGGTGTCTGCCGATCCTGAACGACTGGATGTGGCCCGTTTCTCACCGCTGGAGCTGGAATCGGTTTCGCCGTCTTTCCGTGCGTTAGCGTTGTCGTTGGCCTGATTGCTGTCAGACTTGTTTTTCCTGCCACCACTGGAGGATTCGCTTTCGGTGACGTTGAACTTCTCCACGTCACCCCGAATAAACCCGCTGCCGGTACGTTTTCCTTCCCCGGTATTACCGAAAATAAGGACTTCCAGTGCGCTTTCCAGTGCAGGCCAGAAATCGGCCGTACCGGTGGTTGTTATTGATACTGACCCTCCGCCGCCACCTCCGCTACTGCCGCTTGAACCGCTACTGACTACCGTGGTGGTGCCGGATGACGAGTTGGAGCTGTTTCCCCCACCTGAGAAAACCGAAGCGGAAGTGGTGCTGGTAGAGCTGCGGGTGTCTTTTACGTAGTTTATCGGAAATGAGCGCGTAACGAGCACCGGCTGGCCGATCAGGATGACGCCGTTTTCAACGCTGGCCGAATACCCGAGCGGTTTCAGTACGGCGTAGAGCACTTCACCCAGTTTGCGGTTGTTCAGATTCACGGTAACGCGCCCGTCAATCCCCTTTTCTGCAACGATGGTAAGATTGCTCTCGCGTGAAAGCAGTGTCAGCACGTCCTGCAGCTCAGCGTCCTTCAGCACCAGCGAGTAACGTTTCCCGGAGTCGGCCTCGCGATACATTTCCACCGGCTCTTTCCTGAGCGGCGGCTGCGGAGCCGGAGACGGTTTTTCACGTGCGGCTCGCGAGGTGACGGCAGAATCCTGATAGCGAGTTATCGAAGGATTGACGCAGCCGGCTGATAGAAGTGCCAGTATGAGTGCGGAGGTTCCGATTCGTTTCATTGCTTTCCTCGCGTAATAGTACCCTGGTGTATATCGTAGGTTCTCGTTCCAGCCTGATCCCGAACCACAACCTGATAACGGCTGACACTTTCGATGGTGATGCCGTCAACTGTTTCGCCCGCTTTGACAGTCTCGCCGTTGATCAGGACATGGTAGGTTGAGTCGGCCTGCATGATGCCCTGCAGATTGACATAACTCTCCATGTATTCAGGTTTTATGACACGGCGCTTGAAGGCCTTCTGTTTTTCTATAAACGGATCCCGCCGCCAGGAGACATGATCTGCCGGAACAACCGGACGCGAAAGCTCTGACGTCTGTGGCTCAGCAGACTTGGGTGCGGTTCTGGCTGCCGTCGCCGCTTCACAGAGCGTCATCAGAAGTGCAAACTGCAGCAGTATGCGGAATACTGTTTTCATAGTCATCGTTTCACCGGCAGCGAAAAGAGCTCAACGGTAAAGGCCCCCTTGACCTGTCCGCCGTCGGGAGACATTTTAAAGTCGGTTATGCGGTTGAAACGCTCGATATTCTGAACGCGGCGCACATATTCTGAAAGCTGCCTGAAGCTTCCGGCTGCGGATATTTTCAAGCGGTGGGTAGAAACCGCCTCTATTTCAACTGCAGTTCCTGACCGTGTCGCAACCGGTTTCTTCTCCTTATCCGTTTCGGTTACGACTTCATGCAGCCTCAAACCGGACTCTTTGGCGCACCTGTACAGCTCTTCAACAAATGCAGGCACACCTGCCTCGACAGGAATCAAGCGGGAAAGCCGGTCAACTTCGGCTTCAACGGCACGCACCCGGTCCCGGTCCGCTTCAACCTGGGCAATGGCTGCCCGTAACCGCTTCATTTTTTTGGTGCGATCAATGCGATAGGCCAGCATAATAATACACAGGCATATCAAGTAGATGACCAGTATGGTGAGCTTATTTTTTCGTGTCAAGCGGTACAACCTCACTGGTAAAGGTAATCTTCTGTTGACGTTGAGTGTTGACGGTGTCGACCGTCATTTTCGGTTCGGCGATTTTTTTCACCGCCGGCGGACGGTTGAACATGGTGTTAAGCCGGCTCAACAGGGCTGTTTTCGATGTTCTTGCGTTGACGGGAAAGCGGGCTGTGGCTTCAAGAACGCCCTTGTCATCTTTAAAATGGTATTCCAGATTGTCCAAAAATACACCATTCGGCAGGTTGTTGGCCAGGTCACGGAAAAAATGGTAGAAAATAAACTGCGGGGCAATCAGTTTTTTCAAACTGTCCTGAAGTTTGGCGTACCCGACTGCAGCACTTGAGGGCTTACCTGACTGCGCGGTAGCAGATTTGGAACGGGCCTTCAGCCTGCGATATTCCGTCTCAGTAACCGCGACCGTGAAAATAGCCAACAAGCCGGTCAGCGCATAAATTGCAATGCCGTAGGTTTTATGGAGCGGAAAGCGTTTCAGAAAAGCGGCAGGAGTGTACGTAGTTGCCGTGCCATTCTGCAGAGCAGCCATGAATCCTATCAGGGGTACGTAACCGCTTTCATCGGGCATACCGGTCGGCATGGCCGGGGCAATGGCAACCTCAATCGACATAGCCTCCTTGACGGCCTCGGCAATATCATCCAATCCGTGAATATCGCCGCAGACCCAGGCCAGCTGTACCGGGATGTTTTTATTATCAATCTGAAAATGGGAATGTATCCGGAAAATGGTGTCGATGATATGGAACAAGCGGTGCTTCAACGCCTTTTCGTCAGTCGGTTCATGACCGGCCGTGGAGACGTCCTTCAGATACGGCAGGCATTCTGTACGAATAACACCGTCTGAGGAGATGAAACAGGCGTCCACATACCCGCCGACAATATCGAACACCGCGTGGGCGTTGAATATTGACTCCCTGATGCTCCGGAAAGAGTCATCAATCGCGTTGAGCGGTGCGGTGATATTCTTCAACTTAAGACGGGCCCCGCTGAACAGCTTGATATACTGCTTCAGAGTGGCGGTCGGCACATGGAGGACGTTCCAGTGCTGGGTTTTCTGGTCGACGGTAGAAGGGAGTATGGAAAATGGAGGGAATTCCTCATTCGTCTGACCGGAAATTTTGCGTCTGATAATTTTTTCGGCATCCTCAACGGATACTCTGGGAGTTGTCTCCTGAGTCAAGGTCACGTCACGTGCCGGCAGGATCAGGTTAGCTTCGTCGATAGTGGAACCGCACTCCTTGCGGATGGCGGCCAGGATCTCCGGCAGGGTCAAGGCGCCTTCCGGATGCGTCAGCAAGCCCCCCTCCCCTTCAGGCCCCTTGAACGGGAAGGTGCGGTGGTATCCCGGAATGTCGTTGATGCAGACAACGGCACGTACAACGGTTTCACGTATGTCGACGATCAGAGAATTCATTATGGTCCACTAAAATAAAATGTCGGGAAATTCAACAGCATCTCTTTGACGTCGTCATGGATAAAGTACCACGCATCAAGCTTGCTGACCAGATTCCCGCTACTGCAGTTCGTATCGCTGTAGATGTTCGTCCGGTAGTCTATCCTGCCTATCGGCAGCTTCTGCCGATGGGTGGACGTGTAAACGGCAAACCATGAGGTAGTCGCCGCCCCTGAGTAGCTGAACTGTCTGCAGGCAGTTTTATCGCCGCTCGTTATGCCGTTTGAACCGTTGGGGTCGCGGTAAGTCAGTTCAGCGTCAGAACTGAAACTGACTTTTTTGGCCGTCCTGATATCGACCGCAATCTTGCCGCGCAGCCGGTCGGTCGGGGTTGTTTCCTTCTGCTCGATTGCTATCCAGATGTCATCAGAGCCAGATTTAAGCTCTAAGTACGGCAGTTTGGTTGTACTATCAATCGGCAACGGATCGGTATACTCGAACTTCTGGTTGGGGCCGCTGCTGACGATCCAGGCAAGTACCTGGCGGTTGTTTGACCCCACCACCGAATAAGAAATATACCTGAAGGGATTGCCCCATGCATCAACCAGATAGGTGGAAGGGTCGAAACCACCCTTCATGTAGCCGCTGATACTCCTCTGGGGATAGCCGGTGGTCGACAGGTCGCCAAGGTATTTCAGACCGCCCACTGACGTCGAATTTCCAAAGGGGAGTTCACCGTTATCGCCGACGAAACCGTAGCTTCTTCTTACTCCGTCCTGTATCAACGAACGATCGCCGACACATGCCAACTTCAGATCAAGCAGCCGCTGTTTGGTGGTGGCAATCTCCTCGCTTTCCCAGAATTTCCAGACCGCCGGGACCAGCATTCCAGCCAGGATGGAAATGATCGCCATCGTAACCAGAACTTCAATCAGCGTAAAGGCTTTTGTTTTCATCGCAGCTTCACCTGGCCGACCGACTTGTAAATTGGCAGGAACACCGCCAGCAGCAACAGAAGCACCATGCCCCCCAGCGCCACCATTGTCAACGGTTCAACGTATGCAAAGACCTTTTTTATCGTTTCCGGCACTTCCTTGTCAAGAATATCACTGGCCCGGTTAAGGGTGCTCTCCAGCGTTCCGGTTTTTTCGGCAATCGACATCATATCCACAACCAGCGGCTGGACGAAGCCGGTGCGGCGCATGGCATCGGAAATGCTCTCGCCGGTGACGATCGTTCTGGCGATGGAAGCCATACTTTCCGAGATAACAGCGTTGCCGATAACATCGGCACCAATGGCAAAGGTCTTGTCAGCCGATATGCCGGAGGCGTGCAGAGTCGCCACAATTTTAAAGTAGCGGGACATATTTATTTTTACGATCAACATGCCAACCAGCGGCACTTTCAGCAGAAAAGCGTCAATGACATACTTCCCCTGCGGCGTCCGTTTCATTACTTTTATCAGGATAACGGCAGCGATTACAATGCCGATAACGATCAGATAATAACTCTTCAGGAACCCGGATATAGCAATCATGATTTTGGTCGGCAACGGGAGCGTTGCGCCCATGTTGGTCAAACTTTTGAGCATCTTCGGGAAGACAAACGTAAAAATTATGAACATCAACGTCCCGAGAACGGAGAGCACCGTAATCGGATAGGTCAGGCTGGATCTGACGCTCTTTTTGAAGTCCAGCTGCCAGGTGAGGTAGTTGACGAGAAACTCAAGACTTCCATCCAGGGTACCGGAAGCCTCGCCGGCATGGATCATCTGAACGTAGAACGGCGGGAAGAGCCGCGGAGCCGAATGCATCACCTCCGAAAGTGCCATTCCGGAGTCAACCCCGTGGCGAACCAGCTGCGCAGCATGTCCGATGTGGCGATTGGTGTTGCTTTTCATCAGGGTATCAATACCGCTCAACAGCGGAATACCAGAGTTTATGACCAGCTTGAGCAGATAGGAGAAGTCCAGCAGGCTTTTGTCATTCAGCCGGAGAGCGTTAAAATTGCCAAAGGAAAAACCACCACGGCCACCACCTTCGGCATCAATCAGCGTCATCCCCTGTTGTGCAAGAATCGTTTCCAGGTGGTCGCTGTTACGGGCAGTTATCGTCCCCTCACGCATGTTGGATTCGGCATCAACAGCCCGATAGTTGAACGTGGCCATCAGAAATCAAACCTGGTTGCATGACTGACTTCTTCCAGCGTGGTTATACCGAGCTTCACTTTCATCAGGGCGACCTCGTGCATCTCGCGGAAACCCTCCTCAATCGCATGTCGCCGGATGTCTTCCAGGCTGGCCTTGACGTTGATCATCTCACGAATTTTGGGGGTTATCTGCAGGATTTCATAGATAACCGAACGCCCTTTAAAGCCGTTATTGTCGCAGGCCGGGCACCCTTTGGGACGGTAGAGAGTACAGGAGGACGGATCGGCCCCGATTTTTGAATAGAGGGGACTGAAACCGGGGACAGGCTCCTTACACTCTTCACAGAGCGAGCGCACCAGGCGCTGAGCCACGATTGAATCAATGGTTGTGGAAATCAGGAATGGATCGATCCCGATGTCGATGATGCGGGCAATACTTGAAATGGCATCGTTGGTGTGGATGGTACTGAACACCAGATGACCGGTCAGGGATGCGCGAATGGCAAGTTCTGCGGTCTCGGCGTCGCGCATCTCACCGACAAGTATGACATCAGGATCCTGCCGCAGCAGGGAGCGCAGGCCGGTGGCAAAGGTCAACCCGGCCTTGACGTTGATCTGAGACTGTCGTGCCAGGGGGAGCTGATATTCGACCGGATCCTCCAGGGTGCAGATGTTGCGGCTGACGGTGTTGATGATCGAAAGGCAGGAGTAGAGTGTCGTTGTTTTACCGGAACCGGTCGGGCCGGTCACCAGAATCATACCGAAGGGCAATTGGATCGAGGCGTTCAGCTTTTCAATGTCCTCATCAAAAAATCCGAGATTTTCCAGACCGATGCGCAGCTGGTTTTTGTCCAGTACCCTGATGACGACATTCTCCCCGCCCAGAACCGGAAATGTGGATATGCGAAGGTCCAGTTTTCGCTGCCGGTAGTCGAATTCCGCACTGCCATCCTGGGGTATGCGCGATTCGGCGATATTCATCTGACCCATGATTTTAAAGCGGGATACGATCGGGTTCAACAGCTCATTGGGGAGAAACATGCTGTGCTGCAGTACACCGTCAATACGGTAGCGTATACGGACCCCTTTGATGTCGGGGTTGATATGAACATCGGTTGCGCCGCGCTGGACTCCGTCGATAATTATTTTTTCGACCAGGTTAACCAGGGGCGAATAGGCCGAATCGAGCTCTTTTTTGCCGATTGAACCGTCGCGTTGGAAGAGGGAGCTGCTCTGCTTGACGAGATTTTCAATTTCGAGCGGAATATTGGCGTTAATCTTATCCAGCTCATTCTCTTCCTGGGTCGCAGTCGAGATGGTGAGAAGCTTGAACAGATCTTTCTGACTTACGAAACCGAGCGTGAAAAGAATCGAGCCGAGCAGTTCTCCGCTTCTTTTCTGTTCCTGGATGCCGATATCCAGTTGTTCCTGGGTAATCAGCCCCTGATCAATCATTATGTCACCGATTCGTTTTTTGGGGGGCATGTCCCAGCTCCGTAAATCCTGCACGTCCAGTATTGCAACTCATTGATTTTCTCTGCAGTTCTAGCTGTTCAGCGGTTCTTTGTCAAGAGCATTACGCCGTTACGACGGAGTAACTCCCGTATGAATGAGCTGACAGAAAGGTATCCGGAAAGGTTTTAAGTTTTGTCGTGACGAGCTTACTGTGCTAGTATCGCGGGCATGCACGGTTGGCCGGTCTCACTGCTGCATGAATCGGCAATTACCTGCTGTAATCACCTCGAAGAGGCACGCATGTCAGATATCCTGGTTATCATACCTGCATACAACGAAGAACGGGCTATCGCCCAGGTGATCGTCGGCATTCAGAACGCCATGCCAGGGAGGCCCGACATACTTGTAGTTAATGACGGTTCGTGTGATGAGACCGCCAGTCGTGCATCTGCAGCCGGTGCTGTAGTCGTATCGCATATCCGTAACATGGGATACGGGGTCGCCATCCAGACCGGCTACAAGTACGCATACTCGCGGGGTTATGAATTCGTAGTGCAGATCGACGGCGACGGCCAGCATGACCCTTCATACATTTCACAGCTGCTGCAACCGGTTGTTGACGGAACCGCTGACCTGGCACTGGGTTCCCGCTTTCTCGACGCAGGGAGCTACCGCCCCTCTTTCAGCCGCCGTGCGGGGATGTTTTTTTTCAGCTTTCTGTTATCGCGATTGATCGGTCAGGCCATCAGTGACCCCACCACTGGCTTTCAGGCTTTTAATGCTAAAGTTGTGGCTTTCTTCATCGGAGATTCGTTCCCCTGCGATTACCCCGATGCTGATGTGTTACTGGTGCTGGGGCTGTCCGGCTTCAGTATCTGTGAAGTGCCGGTACGGATGTTTGCCCGGGCGGATGGAAAATCGATGCACAGCGGCATGAAGCCACTGTATTACGTTTTTAAAATGATGCTTTCGATGATGGTAACACTATTTCGTTCCAGAACGGAGCCGCACCCGGGGAGGTAGAATCCATGCCGTTCAAGCAACAGGTGTTTTCGCTGCTGGTTTGTGTACTGGTATTTGTGTTCACAGTCAATATGGTGAGGACACGGCGGCTTCATGAAGAGTATTCGGTCTTGTGGCTCACAACCAGCGTGCTGATGTTTGTGCTGGTGCTGAAATATGACCTGCTGGTGTCGATCACCAACCTGATTGGAGCCGGCCTGCCGACGACGACCCTTTTCATCTGCGCCAACGTGTTTTTGGTGCTGATAGCAATGCAGTTTTCGTTCAGAATTTCAAAACATTCTGATGTGATAAAAAATCTTGTGCAGGAAAACGCACTGCTTCGCGAAGAGCTTGACCGGCTGAAGCACCCGCAGAAAAATGCATTTCCTGATGAACCGTAAGAAATTTATCGAACAATATTTTGATCTGTGCGCCGCAGCTATCATCACGATAGTCTGCCTGCTGATCTACGCTAACAATTACGCTGTCCCCTGGTATTTCGACGATTATCAAAATATCACTGGAAACCGTTCCGTTTTCACACTTTCCAACCCCTTACATACCTTGCTGACCCCGCGTGGTCCTGCCATTCTGTCCTTCGCAATCAACTACGCATTGCACGGCGATGTTCTTTTCGGCTATCACCTGATCAATAATCTGATTCATGTTGCCGCCTCAATCGTCGTCTATGCCCTGCTGAAACGGGTGACCTCCGGAGAAAAATGGTGGGCACTGGCCGGGGCGCTTGTTTTTGCCGCCCACCCGCTGCAGACCCAGGCAGTGACGTACATCGTGCAGCGGATGACCTCGCTTTCAGCTCTGTGTGCGTTCTCATGCATCTACTGTTTCGTCAGGGCCAGAGACGTGCTGGCTGACGACCACCGCATCCTGACACTGCGTCATGCTTCCTGGTACGTCGCGATGATTCTGTTCTGTGCCCTGGCGGTAGCCACCAAGCAGAATACCGCCTTTCTGCCCTTCGGCCTGTACCTGTTCGGCAGATATTTTCTCGATAAGGAACAAAACTGGCGCAGAAAAGAGAGTGCTCTTTATCTGTCACCATTTATCATCCCGCCCTTTGTTATCGCCTATACGGTTCTGATTGCCCCTCTGATGCGGGGAGTACCGCTGCATCAGATCGCTGCAGCTGGAAAAATTTCACCACTCCATTATTTTGTCACCGAGTGGAAAGTAATGTGGATATACCTGCGCCTGCTGATTCTGCCGATCGGGCAGACGCTAGACTACAACTATCCGATTGTCCAGCAGTTGATATCGTTGCAGACTGTCGCTGCAGGCGGAGGCATTCTTACTTTACTTGCCACTGCATTCCTGCTGAAGGAACGTGCACAAAATGTATCATTTGCAATCTGTTGGTTCTTCGCCGCACTGGCAGTTGAGTCCTCATTTATTCCTCTCGATGCAGTTTTTGAACACCGTCTGTACATCCCCATGTTTGGTTTTTCTGTCGTAATAATCAGCGCGTTCAGATGCCTCCCGTGGCCGACACCTCGCAGATGTGCCGTTATTTCTCTACTGGTATGCTACTGTCTATTAACGTTGCAACGTAACGCCTTGTGGGCAGACCCGGTTGCATTTTCCGAAGACAATCTCAAAAAGGCACCCGGAAACGTGCGGGCCTATATTGAACTGTCGCGCCACTACATTGAAAAGCAGCGCTATGGCGAAGCTGAAAAACTGTTACTGACTGCGATGGGTATTCACCCCAACTATGGAAAAATTTTTGACAATCTCGGGACTCTCTACGATATGCAAGGTGATAAGGCCAGAGCGATAGAGATCTATAAACGTGGCATCTATGTGGATCCTGGCTATCAGAAGCTGTATCTCAACCTGGCGGTCGTCTATGAGTCGCAAATGGAGTTTGGCGTTGCTGAAAGCCTTCTGAAACAGGCTCTGAAAATTCACCCTGGGATGGCTACGGCTCATTACAATCTGGGAGTTGTTCTGTATCGCATGGGTAGGCTGAACGAAGCGCTGGAGAGCTTTCGTACCGCTGTTGACAATGCTCCCCGGGATGTTGATGCGTTGTATAACCTGGGGCTCACGGCCTTTGAAACCGGCAACATGAAGTTAGCACGTGATAGCGTCAACCGCTTGCGAAGCATCTCTCCCTTGCGGGCCAATGCTCTGGAGATGGAATTTTCCGCCGCACAACGCTGAAAATCTGTTCCTTCCAGCAATGAGGTTTTCATGTCAAATGCCGGCACAATGGAGCTCTGCGACCATGTCGTTCATCACATGAACAAACTTCTTGCCTTTCCCGACCCAGATGGTTTATTGTTCACAATATGAACGAACAGCGCGACATACCGATAGATGACCTCAAAGCCTTTCAGATGCTGACCGAAATGGTTGACGATCAGCCGCTCTCCCAGCGTGAACTGGCCAGCCGACTAGGAATTGCCCTCGGCCTGGTGAACTCTTACATCAAGAACTTTGTTGCCAAGGGCTTCATCCGGGTCAAAAATTTCCCCAGCAACCGTTACGCCTATCTGCTCACGCCGCAGGGGCTTGCCGAAAAGAGCCGGCTTGCCTACCAGCACTTCAGTTACTTTACCAGCCTGTACACGGTGGCACGTCAGGATTATCGCGAATTGTTCCACCGACTGGAAGCGTCCGGCGTTCGTGAGGTCGCCTTCTGCGGCGTGGATGAAGTGGCCGAAGTAGCCTATCTGTCACTGCAGGAAACCGGGCTTGCGTTGAAGATTGTCATGGACAACGAGCTGCACGAGGATTCTTTCTTCGGATTGCCGGTCGTTTCTTTGACCCAGGGAGTGCAGGAACTGCATGTGCCTGTGGTGATAACTTCGCTGAAACGAAGAACTGAGCTTGCACAGGAACTTGACAGTCTGGGAGTGGCAGGGGGACGGGTTTTTGTGGCTGGTGTTCACTGACATAAACGATTACGCATCTGCGTATTCAAAACGGAGCAGCTTTATAAAATACTGTGATGAGCTGTCATGAGTGACGTTTTCAGGAACCAGCAAAATGCCGCAATTCAACCAGGATACTATTGTTGAACTGAAATACCTGAACCTGATGCGGGATCTGGTGCTTCGAGTAACAGCTGATCTCGATTGCACTATTTTACTGTTTGGTTCACGGGCAAGCGGTGCTCATCGCAGAAGCTCTGATATTGATATCGGCTTTACAGGTTTAAGTGAATCCCAATTTACTACTACCAGAGATTTGCTACTGTCAGAGCTGGATGAGAGCGTAATTCCGCACCATGTTGATCTGGTGAATTTTGATACGACCTCCGACGAATTCAGGGAAATTGCCATGCAAGAGGTAATTATATGGAAACAAAGCTCACACGCAAACTGAGCGATCTGGAAGCAGCGCTGTCTAATTTTCGTGATGCGTTAACGCTTGAACCGGCATTGTTTCCCGAACTTGTGGCCGACAATATCAAATCCGGGCAGATTCAAAAGTTCGAGTTCACGTCTGAGCTGCTATGGAAAACAGTCCAGGTGTTTCTTTTTGAGGTCGATGGTATTGATGCGGTTACTCCCAAGTCCGTTGCTAAAGCATTTGTAGAAGCAGGTTACTGCGATTATGGAACATACGAACTGTTTATCCGGTCGATCAATGACAGAAATCAACTCAGCCATATCTATCGACAGGAGATGGCTGAATCAATATGGCAGCGTCTGCCTGAATATGTCCGCCTGCTGGAGCTGATAACAAGTGTTATGAAGTCTCAGTCGTCTTCAACGTCGAAAACCAGTCCAAAAAGCACATCCTTTCCCAACAGTTGGAGGCTGGAAAATGATAGACAATAACTTGCTTGAAGAGATTGTTACCCGACTGCAAAATGTCCAGCCGATAAAAATGTATTTGTTTGGGAGTCAGGCAATGGGAACGGCTGACAATGAGAGCGATATAGATTTATTACTGGTGAAAAGAGCAGTGTCATCAAAGATAAAAGAAATAAATGATGCCCGTAAGTTGTTAAGGGGATTGGGTAAATCGTTTGACATAATTGTGGCTTCCCAGGAAGAATTCTACTTTTACCGAAATCAAGTCAATTCGGTGCATCATGCCGCGTCCAATTACGGGAGAGTCATTTATGGATAAAGGGGCTTTCCTTAAACAATACGATGTCTTTATTCTGAAAGCCAGACAAGATTGAACTTGTGCGCAGGAACATGGGATTGCGCTTCCTCTCTTTATGGAGAAGCTGACGGAATTATCGCCGTACGCGGTTGAAGGCCGATATGCCGTGCTTCATGATGATCTTCACGATGTGGCTGAGATGCTTCGAGAATCAGAGCGCTTTCTAGCTCATGTGTGCGCAACGGTGAATACACCGGTTCGGCAATAGAATTAGCACTATGTACCCGAAATATCTAACTTTGATCCAGGGAGTGCAGGAAATGCAATGCCCGTAGTGATATCATCGCGGAAACGAGGAGCTGACATGCTAAACGGAAAATCAATACTCATTACAGGTGGAACTGGCTCTTTCGGGAAAAAATTTGTTGAAACCATTTTGACGAAATACCCACAAATTGAGCGTCTGGTGGTCTACTCTCGCGACGAGTTGAAGCAATATGAAATGTCTCAGAGATTTTCTGCAACTCAATATGAAAGGGCTGGAAAATCGTCTGGCCAATTTGATCAGTTACGTTATTTCATCGGTGACGTCCGTGATATGGATCGTTTGTGCAGGGCATTTGAGGGAATAGATATTGTTGTACACGCCGCTGCCCTGAAGCAAGTGCCAACGTGCGAGTATAATCCTTTTGAGGCCATCAAAACAAATGTTCTTGGAGCCCAGAACGTCATTGAGGCAGCGATTAAAACTGGAGTTAAGCGTGTTGTGGCTCTCAGTACCGATAAGGCAGCAGCTCCTATAAACTTATACGGTGCGACCAAACTCTGCTCCGATAAATTGTTTGTGGCGGCAAATCACTATCGTGGCAAGCGCGACCTGAAATTTTCTGTTGTTCGATATGGGAATGTGATGGGAAGCCGGGGTAGCGTTATTCCTTTTTTCCTGAATAAACGCAGTGAAGCTGTTATTCCGATCACCGATGAAAGGATGACTCGCTTTAACATCACCCTGGAAGAAGGGGTAGACTTGGTTTTAATGGCGATTGAACAAATGTGGGGAGGAGAAATTTATGTCCCCAAAATCCCAAGTTACCGTATTGTTGACGTAGCAGAAGCAATTGCTCCAGCTTGTCGCAAGGAGATTATAGGTATCAGACCAGGGGAAAAGCTGCATGAAGAGATGATTACAGAGACAGATGCTCTGAATACGCTGGAATTTAAAAACTTTTTTGTAATCCTTCCATCCCTCAAATGGTGGGATGTTGATGAGTATGCAAACACTTTTGGTGGGTTTCCTTGTAAAGACGGATTCAAGTATA
This sequence comes from Desulfuromonadales bacterium, assembly GCA_037129245.1. Classification (GTDB taxonomy): domain Bacteria; phylum Desulfobacterota; class Desulfuromonadia; order Geobacterales; family Pseudopelobacteraceae; genus JACRCG01. The sequence goes on along the minus strand of JBAXVE010000027.1, from coordinate 4,354 downwards.
ACAGTGGAACAAACACCTCGTGGCTTACCGTGGAAAAAATCAGAGAGTTGATTAAAATGCATGTAGACCCAGATTTTGTAGTTTAAATAAAGAGCGATGAGTAATAAACCAACAATTCCATACGGCCGTCAGTCAATTTCGGAAGCAGATATTCTGGCAGTAATAGATGTCCTTCGCTCCGATTGGTTAACCCAGGGGCCGGCCGTTGAGCGATTTGAACGGGCTGTTGCAGATTATTGCGGAGCACGGTTTGCCGTGGCGGTTAACAGCGCGACGTCTGCCTTGCATATCTCCTGTCTCGCAGCAGGACTCGGTCCAGGTGATTCACTCTGGACCACTCCCAACACGTTTGTTGCATCCGCCAACTGTGGTCTGTATTGCGGGGCAGCTGTTGATTTTGTTGATATCGACCCGCAGACATACAACATGAGTGTTGATGCATTAGCAAAAAAGCTGGAGGAAGCTCGCAGCAACGGGAGTGTTCCCAAGGTGGTTATCCCCGTCCACTTTGCAGGTCAGTCGTGTGAGATGGATCGGATTCACGAGTTGTCGCAAAAATACGGTTTCAGCGTGATTGAGGACGCATCCCATGCGATAGGAGGCAGATACCGGAAACAGGCTATCGGAAGTTGTGTTAACTCCGATATGACCGTTTTCAGCTTTCACCCGGTCAAGATTGTCACTACAGGCGAAGGGGGCATGGTACTGACAAACAGTGAGGTTCTGTATGATAAATTGGTTAGACTTCGCAGCCACGGGATCACTCGAGACCCGGATTTGATGCGGGGCGAGAGTCATGGTCCCTGGTATTATCAGCAGATCGAACTGGGGTTCAACTACCGCACGACCGATATACAAGCAGCGCTTGGTGCCAGCCAACTATCACGTCTTGATGAATTTGTGCGTCATCGTCATATTCTGGCAAAGCGTTATGACGAGGCTTTTGCCAATTTACCGCTGACCTTGCCGTGGCAGCACCCCGACACTTATTCCTCATATCATCTTTATGTTATCAGGCTTACGTTGGAAGAGACAAAGATGACGCATCTGGGTGTCTTTGAAGCATTGAGAGAGGCAGGTATCGGTGTCAACCTGCACTATATTCCTGTACACTCTCAGCCCTATTTTCAGCGGTTGGGATTTAAGGCGGGGTACTGTCCGGAGGCAGAACAATACTATCGGGAGGCTATCAGTATTCCTTTGTTTCATGGTTTGAAGGACGATGACCAGGAATATGTAATCTCTGCTATCCAAAAGGTTTTACGGTGAAAATAGGCCTCGGGACGGTGCAGTTTGGCCTGGATTACGGTGTTTCAAACCAAGGTGGACAAACTACATCCGCAGAAGTTGCCAGGATACTGGATGTTGCTAAAGAATATCATGTTGATGTGATTGACACAGCAGCGTTATATGGCAACTGCGAGGATGTCCTGGGCAGATCATTACCACCTGACCATGGCTTTAAGATTGTTACCAAAACGATACGGATTGATTCTAATCGGATTACTGAATCAGATGCAGACAGGTTGGAAAGAGTCTTCATCACTTCCTTGGAAAAACTGCACTGCTCCGCTGTGTACGGTCTGATGTGCCATAACGTTGACGACCTGCTGGCAGAAAGCGGCGAAAGACTTATGGAGCGTTTGGAAACTCTGAAAAAAAGAGGGCAAATAACAAAAATCGGAGTCTCAATTTATACGGCAGAGCAGGTTGATGCAATTTTGAACCGTTACGAGATTGATCTTGTTCAACTCCCCATGAATATTCTTGACCAGCGCCTGCTGGTGGGTGGCCAGCTAACAGCACTAAAGTCCCGTGGCATAGAAATTCATGTCAGATCGGCTTTCTTGCAAGGTCTGCTTTTGATGTCGCCGGAAACAGTTCCGGATTATTTTGCATCTACCCGGAAGCACCTACGGGATTATCATGAATTTATTCGAGTGCAAGGTATTACGCCCGTTCGTGCGGCGCTTGGTTTTCTTGCCACCCTTGATGAAATTGACGTCATCGTATGTGGTGTAAACAATCATCAGCAGCTAAGTGAAATCTGCCAGAACGCTGGACCTTTGCCGGAGGTTGATTTTTCGGCGTTTGCTTTAGATAACGAAGAGATTTTAAATCCTGCGAAGTGGAGTTTTCCGTGATACTGGGCATATTGCAGGCTCGGGTTTCTTCCTCGCGTCTGCCTGAAAAAGTGATTCGCCCTCTATTGGGAAAACCAATGATCCTCCGACAGATTGAGCGCCTTAAAAGGATCAGGCAGCTTGACAGGCTTATTCTGGCTACAAGTAGTGACGCTTCGGATGATCGACTGGCGGAAGTCTGTGCCCAGGAAGGTATTGAATGTTTTCGTGGAAATCTCAATGACGTGCTTGATCGGTTCTATCAGGCGGCACTTCCTTACCGACCGGATTACGTTGTCCGCCTGACAGGTGATTGCCCGCTTGCGGACCCTGATTTAATCGATGCAGTAATTACTTATTTTCTCGCTGGCAGCTATGATTACGGCTGCAATTGTCTCGAACCAAGCTACCCTGATGGTCTGGATGTCGAAATATTTCGGTTTTCATGTCTTGAAGAGGCTTGGAGAGAAGCTACGCTACCTTCACAGCGCGAACATGTTACACCATTTATCCACCGGCAGCCCGAAAGATTCAGGATCGGTTGTATGAAGAGCGCTGTTGATTTGTCCGGATTGCGCTGGACAGTTGACGAGCCTGCTGATTTTGATTTAGTTACGAGGATTTACGAGACCCTTTATCCCAGAAATCCGAAATTTGTCACATCAGATATTTTGGAATTGCTGGAAAAGCGGCCTGATCTGCGAACATTAAACTCAACCATAAAACGTAACGAGGGATATGCTTCATCTTTGCTTAACGATGCAATAATTTCGGGTGATAAGGAACCGCTTCATGAAAACAATAACTAACTTTAAAAGATCTCGAGAATATTCCGCACATATACATGATTTGATACCTGGCGGCGCACACACATACTCCAAAGGTGACGATCAGTTCCCCTATAACTCTCCAGCTGCAATCACCCATGGTAAAGGTGCCCATGTCTGGGATCCGGATGGTAACGAATACATAGATTGCAGCATGGGGTTGACATCAGTCTGTATCGGACACGGCCACGAACCTGTAGCACAGGCGGTATGTGAGGCCGCATACAGAGGCACCAATTTTCAGCGCCCAGCCTCTCTTGAGCTGGAAGCGGCAAAGTTGTTTCTTGAAACAGTTCAATCCGGAGACATGGTGAAGTTCGCCAAAAACGGCTCTACCGTGACCACGGCGGCCGTCAAGTTGTCACGCGCTTATACCGGTCGCAACAGGGTGGCGTTGTGCCGGGAACATAATTTTTTCAGTTATGATGACTGGTTTATCTCAACCACCCCCTGTGACCGGGGGATTCCAGAAGTAACTCGCGCTCTGACAGTCGGTTTCAGCTATAACGACATCGCTTCGGTTGAGGCGCTTTTTACAAATCCGGATCATGATGTAGCCTGTCTAATTATGGAGCCGGTAAAATTCGATCCCCCCAAAGACAGTTTTTTACAAAATGTTGCTGATCTCTGCAAAAAGCACGGTGTTGTCTTTATCCTTGATGAAATGATTTCCGGTTTTAAATGGGGTTTAAAAGGAGCTCAGAATTATTTTGGTGTCAAGCCGGATATTTCCACCTGGGGTAAGGGAATTGCCAACGGATTTTCCTGTTGTGCCTTGACAGGCAGGGCTGAGATTATGGAACTTGGCGGTATTAGAAGAGAAGGTGACGACAAACTTTTTCTTATCTCCACAACACATGGAGCAGAGACTATTGGCCTTGCTGCAATGATTGCCACTATCAAGGCGTTTACTCAACACAACATGATTGAGAGTAACTGGGAAAGAGGGGATGCCTTAAAGCAGAGGCTTGGCCAGATTTTATCCAGCCATGGTCTTACTGACTCGTTGCAGTTGCTTGGTTACCCCTGTTTGATGGCGCTGGTGTGCCGTAGTGCCGCCGGTACACCGGATGACGCATTCCGTACGTTGATGATGCAGGAAATGATAGCTCGCGGTGTTCTCTTTCAGGGGCTGCTCTATCCTACCTGGTCGCATCAACAGCCGGAAATGGATATTATTGCGGAGGCTTTTGACAAATCGTGTGGCATATATCGAAAGGCAATAGATGCAGGGACAACGGATGGCCTTCTGATTGGTCGACCGGCAAAGGCGGTTTTCAGGAAGAAGATATGATTCATGCAGTTATTAAATTTCTATTTTCAGCATATTTTCGGCAACTTATATATTCAAAACTGAACTTTAGACTTCTGTAGTGTTCTTTGAAAATTTTGCACTGCCAAAAA
>JBAXVE010000026.1:0-40516 GCA_037129245.1 Desulfuromonadales bacterium | reverse complement strand
CAGGTAATTACGACATATCGTTTGCACTTGTCATCTGATACAGGGGTGTGTTAGCCTTACGAAATTTTCAACGCATCGGTACACACGCTACCACGGGGGTCAATCTTGAACCAGTTCTACAAGAATCTGTCGCTTTGGCTGGTCATCAGCCTCATGATGATATTGCTGTTCAACATGTTCAACAAGCCTCGCCCGACAGCTGAAAAACTGAATTTCAGCGACTTCATGACACAGGTAGAGGCCGGGAAAATCACCGCCGTCGTTATTCAGGGTAATGACATCAGCGGAAAGTTTGACGGCAAGGAGTTTCACACCTACAAGCCTTATTCCGATGCCGACCTGACCAAAAAGCTGCTTGAAAAAAAGGTTTCCATCAGTGCCAAGCCTGAAGAGGAAAAATTTTCCTGGTTTTCAATATTCATCTCCTGGTTCCCGCTGATACTGCTGGTTGGAGTATGGATATTCTTCATGCGGCAGATGCAGATGGGGGGCGGCAAGGCCATGTCCTTCGGAAAAAGCCGTGCCAAACTGCTGACCGAATCCCAGGGGAAGATGACCTTTGAGGATGTAGCCGGCATTGAGGAGGCCAAGGAAGAGCTGAATGAAATTATCGCATTTCTGAAGGAACCGAAAAAATTTACTGCTCTTGGTGGAAAAATCCCCAAGGGAGTTCTGCTGGTCGGCCCCCCCGGTACCGGAAAGACCCTGTTGGCCCGCGCAGTAGCCGGTGAAGCCGGTGTTCCCTTCTTTTCAATCTCCGGTTCGGATTTTGTTGAGATGTTCGTCGGAGTTGGCGCCAGCCGTGTGCGCGACCTGTTTCTGCAGGGCAAGAAAAATGCTCCCTGCATCATTTTCATCGACGAAATCGACGCCGTCGGCCGCCATCGCGGAGCCGGCATGGGTGGTGGACACGACGAGCGGGAACAGACCCTCAATCAGCTGCTGGTCGAGATGGACGGATTTGAATCAAACGAGGGGGTTATCCTCATCGCAGCCACCAACCGCCCCGACGTGCTGGACCCGGCTCTGCTGCGTCCCGGCCGTTTTGACCGGCAGGTGGTGGTCCCCCGACCGGATGTCAAAGGACGCGAGATGATCCTCAAGGTTCACGCCAAGAAAGTGCCTCTGGCGGAAACCGTTGACCTGGGTGTAATTGCCCGTGGAACCCCCGGCTTTTCTGGTGCTGATCTGGCTAATCTGGTCAATGAGGCTGCCCTGCTTGCAGCCCGTTTAAACAAGACCGTTGCCGAACCGAGCGATTTTGACAGCGCAAAGGACAAGGTTCTGATGGGTGTCGAGCGGCGCAGCATGGTGATCTCTGATGTCGAGAAAAAGAACACCGCCTACCATGAAGCGGGTCACACGCTGGTTGCAAAACTAGTCCCCGGCACCGACCCGATTCATAAGGTTTCAATCATTCCGCGAGGACGGGCCCTGGGCGTAACCATGCAACTCCCCATCGAGGACAAGCACAGCTACTCACGCGAGGCTCTGCTGGCCCGTATTGCGGTACTGATGGGAGGGCGTGCCGCTGAAAAACTGATTTTCGACACCTTCACCACCGGTGCCGGCAATGACATTGAACAGGCCACTGAAATGGCCAGAAAGATGGTGTGTGACTGGGGTATGAGCGACAGAATGGGGCCGCTCTCTTTCGGCAAAAAGGACGACTCAATTTTCCTCGGCCGGGAAATGGCCATGCACAAAAACTACAGCGAGCAGACTGCCGAGCATATTGACGACGAAATCAAGCGGATTGTCGACGAATCATACGAGCGAGCCCTGTCGCTGCTGCACGACAATGTCCAGAAGCTTCACGTTCTTGCAGAATGCCTGATCGAGAAAGAAAACCTGACCGGAGTGGAAGTTGATCAGCTGCTCGCAGAAGGCAAGCTTCCCGAAGCACCGCAGCCGCCTCCGGTAGAACAGCCACGTACTGATATCCAGGCTTGATGAGGTGGGGCGTTTTTCTCCGCGTATTCTGCAGATCGAAACGCACGAACATGCCGTTCGCGAATTACGGCGCGTAGCCGTAGACCCTGGCGGAATTGCGGAAATGGCCCCAAAAATGGGCACCCGCTGCATTCTTGTTCAACAGCTTGGTTGTCATCACGCCAACATACTCAAACAGGAAATGCTGTCATGCGGAGGAGATGCTGCCGTCGCCCGCGGTACGGTATCCTGCAGCGTAGATGCAACCGACTGCATACTGATCGGCACCAAAAAGCAGCTTCAGCGGCTCTGCCATAAACTTACCGGTCAGCCGTTTGCCCTTTCTGAATTGTCGGCCGAATTGATATCCCTGCTCTCAACGATAGACACTCCCCCAACCGTATGGCGTGTCGCCCGGCATGAACTTTCGCTGCAGCGCCCCTTGATCATGGGCATTCTCAATATGACGCCGGATTCGTTTTCGGACGGTGGTCGCTTCTGCGACCCGGTCCGGGCCATCGAGCACGCGCGCATCATGGAGGATGAAGGCGCTGACATCATCGACATCGGTGGTGAAAGCAGTCGTCCCGGATCACAACCGGTCTCCGAAGAAGAGGAACTCGCCCGGATAATGCCCGTACTGGAGCATCTTTCCGGCAACGCAGGATGTGCCATATCTGTCGACACCTGGAAGAGCGGTGTTGCCCGTCGGGTACTCGCAGCGGGGGCGGACATCATCAACGATATCAGCGGACTCACCTTTGATTCTGAAATGGCGGCCGTTGTCGCCACGAGCCGGGCCGGTGTCGTCGTGATGCACACCCGGGGCGTTCCGGTCAGCATGCAGCAGAACACCGCATATATCGATCTGATGTCGGAAGTATGTTCAGGCCTTCGGAGTTCGGTAGCTCAAGCCGTGCAGTGCGGGATTTCGGCGGATCGGATAGCGGTAGACCCGGGCATCGGTTTTGGAAAGGATTGCTCCGGTAACCTTGAACTTCTCCGGCGGCTCCCTGAACTCAAAAGCCTTGGGTTTCCGATTCTTTGCGGCTCCTCCCGCAAATCGTTCATCGGAAAAGTCCTGGGGCGTGATAATGCCGATGACCGGTTGTTTGGCACCGCAGCCACGGTGGCACTGGCAGTGGCCAACGGGGCCGGGATTCTCCGCGTACACGATGTACGCGCCATGCGGGACGTCGTTGATATGGCATCTGCAGTCGTACAATGTTGACATGGAAGCGGCTGACCCCGGAAGGAAGCAATGCCACACTTTTTCAACAACCTCACCCTGCTCGAACTGTTCGACAACCTTCTGGTTGCCACGCTGATCTGTTGCTGTTTCCTGCTGATCAAACGAGAAATTTCACTTCGCATAGCGCTGCTGCTGCTCATACTTATCGCCGGACAGACGGTCTGCAGAGCATTCGGCCTGAGCTCAACCGCAACTCTGTTTCAGATGCTGCTCTCATCCATGCCGTTTATTCTGGCAGTTATTTTTCAGAGCGATATCAAGCGCCTGTTTTTTTCCCTCGGCAAGCGCCGGGCCGAAAACATGGACGCAGCCGAATCAGCCCATTCCGTTGACGAACTGATCAGGGGGCTTCACGAGCTGGCTGACCGAAGAATTGGTGCGCTGATTGTCATCATCCGCCAAATGTCAATTGATCACCTGATCCAGGTCGGTACCGAAATAGACGCCAAAGTGACCAGTGAATTGCTGAATTCAATTTTTCTCCCTTATTCGCCGATTCATGACGGTGCCGTCATACTGCAGCGCGACAAGATCATCAGCGCCGGCTGTATTCTGCCACTTTCCCAGAACCCGGACATTTCGAAAAGCTTCGGCACCCGCCATCGCGCCGCCCTCGGCATTTCGGAACAGACCGACGTCCTTGTTCTGGTGGTTTCTGAGGAAACCGGTAAAATTTCGATCGTCCATGAGGGGAAAATAACCTACGATGCCGACCCGACCGAGATTCGGCGCCTTTCACGCAAGGCAATAGAAGGGCGTCGGGCTCCGAGACAACCATCGTAACCGGAACACTGAGTTTACTTCAGGAGAGTGCGTCATGAAAAAACTGTTTGGAACCGATGGTGTCAGAGGCATGGCGAACGTCTATCCCATGACCGTCGAAACCGCCATGCAGCTGGGGCGGGCAGCCGCCTACATATTCAAGAGTTCCAGCAAACGCCGCCACCGTATTGTCATCGGAAAGGATACCCGCTTGTCTGGCTATATGCTGGAAAACGCCCTGGTTGCGGGGATCTGCTCCATGGGGGTTGATGTGCTGCTGGTGGGTCCGTTGCCAACCCCCGGCATCGCCAACATTACCTCCTCCATGCGGGCTGATGCCGGTGTCGTCATCTCTGCATCGCATAACGCCTTTCAGGACAACGGCATAAAATTTTTCTCTGCCGACGGATTTAAACTCCCTGACCAGATTGAACTGAAAATTGAAAAGCTGATTGAATCGAACAAAATTGATACGCTACGCCCCACCGCCACCGAAGTTGGCAAAGCCTTCCGCATCGAAGATGCCGCCGGTCGCTACATTGTTTTCCTGAAAAATACCTTTCCTCAAGAGATGGATTTATCGGGGCTCAAAATAGTCCTGGACTGCGCCAACGGTGCCGCTTACAAGGTCGCTCCGGCCGTGTTTGAAGAGTTGGGGGCTGAGGTAATCGCTCTGGGGGTTAAACCGAACGGAACCAATATCAACGCCGGATGCGGCTCCACCTGCCCGTCGGTAATCAGCGAGGCGGTCAAGCAGCATCGTGCCGACATTGGTATCGCCCTTGACGGTGATGCCGACCGGGTCATCGTCTGTGATGAATTCGGTAACGAAGTCGACGGTGATCACATCATGGCCATCTGTGCCACCGATATGCTTAAACGGAAAATCCTGAAGAGGAAGACCCTGATCGCCACTGTCATGAGCAACATGGGACTCGATATTGCTCTCAGAAAAGCGGGGGGCAAAATTATAAAGACCGCCGTTGGTGACCGCTACGTGGTGGAGGAGATGCGCAAAGGGGGTTATAACCTGGGTGGCGAACAATCCGGCCATATGATTTTTCTCGATTCCAGTACTACCGGCGACGGCATTCTCTCAGCACTGCAACTGCTGGCCGTGATGCGGCGTGAAGGGAAAACACTGTCCGAACTGGCAGAAATCATGATAGCACTTCCACAGGTACTGGTTAATACCAGGGTGCGCGAACGCAAGGACATCATGGCAATACCGGCAATCGCTGCCAGGGTGCAGGATGTCGAATCAAATCTTGGCAACGAGGGGCGTGTGCTGATCCGCTACTCGGGTACCGAGCCGCTGCTCAGGGTTATGATCGAAGGTCAGGACATGTATGAAATCACCACGTGGGCCAACGAAATCTGCGATCTGGTGAAACTGCACATCGGGGAGAAATGAGTTATGGCAAAACTGGGGCTTAATGTCGATCATATTGCCACCGTCCGGCAGGCGCGTGGCGGAGTTGAGCCTGATCCGGTGACAGCAGCCGCAATTGGTGAACTTGCCGGAGCCGAAGGGATTACCATCCATCTTCGTGAAGACCGGCGTCACATCCAGGATCGTGATCTTGAAATCCTGCGCAGCACCGTAAAAACCAGACTCAATCTGGAAATGGCCGCCACCCAGGAAATGGTTCGGATTGCACTCCGTTTGAAACCGGATCAGATCACGCTGGTACCGGAGAAGCGGCAGGAACTGACCACCGAAGGGGGATTGGATGTTATCCTGAACGCCAAGTTGATTGCCGATACGACCAAGCGGCTTAAAGACGGCGGAATTGTGGTCAGCCTGTTTGTCGATCCCAGTCAGGAGCAGATCAAGGCCGCCTGCAAATGCGCCGCTGACTATATTGAGATACACACCGGTGCCTACGCTGATGCCACGCTCTGGAGTGACAGGGAACGTGAGCTCGAACATATCGATACCGCCATCAAACTGGCCCGCAAAGTCGGATTGGGAGTCAATGCCGGACACGGGCTCAACTATGTAAATATCAAGGCAATTGCTGCGCTGGGAGGGATCGAGGAGTACAACATCGGTCACTCTATAATTTCCCGCGCCATGCTGGTGGGACTGGACCGGGCCGTCAGGGACATGGTGGAACTGATCAAGTACGCATGAGCCAGGGTAGCGGAAAATATTTTTCATATTTGGGCTGTAAAGCGTGATCTACGGCATCGGTACAGATATTGTTGAAATAAAACGCTTCCAGCGGTTTATCGATGAGAACAACAATGCTCTGCTGCAACGTATATTCACTGTACAAGAACGCACTGTCTGCAAATCGAGAAAGAACAGTGCCGCCAGTTATGCTGCACGTTTTGCCGCCAAGGAGTCTTTTTTAAAAGCGCTGGGCACCGGATTGAGAGATGGCATTACCTGGCAGGACATGGAAGTTTTTAATGATCAGGCTGGCAAACCCAACCTGCGCCTGGCTGGAAGGGCTTCAAAAATCTGCCTGGAACAAGACATCACCACCATTCATCTCTCGCTTTCTCATGACGGTGGAAGAGCACTGGCGATGGTCGTACTGGAGAAACCATGAAAGTTGTTACCTCACATACCATGCAGGACATTGACAGACGGACCATTGAAGAGACCGACATCTCCGGATTGACGCTCATGGAAAACGCCGGGCGGGCCTGTGTTGATGAAATCATCGTCGAATTCGGCCTGAAGGGTCGCGCAGTTGTGATGGCAGGCAAGGGGAGCAACGGGGGGGATGGTTACGTCATCGCCCGGCTCCTTCTCCAGAAGGGGTGGAGCGTCAAGGTATTCATCCTCGCGGAGCCCGACACAATAAAGGGTGATGCCGCTACCAACCTGGAAAGGCTCCCTACCACAATCATCAATTTCTGCACTCACGAAGGGCAGCTTTCGGCTCTACATCTTGAGGAGATCTATTTCGCTGATGTGATTGTCGACGCGTTGCTCGGCACCGGTCTGCGCAGTGATGTTACCGGCATCTACCGGGAGGCCATTGATTTGATCAACGAGTCCGGCCGGCCGGCCATAGCGGTTGATATTCCGTCCGGCGTTCACGGCACCACCGGCCGCGTACTCGGGGAAGCAGTCAGGGCGTATATTACCGTTACCTTCGCGTTTGCCAAGCTCGGTCATGTTCTCTATCCGGGCGCCGAACACACCGGTCGACTGGTCGTTGCCGACATCGGCATCCCCCAGGAACTGATGAAGCACACCCCCGGATATGACTACGTCAATGACGAAGCAATCCGTCCCGTACTGCAGCGACGCGACAAGCTCTCGCACAAGGGGACATTCGGACACTGCCTGATCATTGCCGGATCGACCGGCAAAACCGGAGCGGCGGCTCTTGCGGCAAACAGTGCAGTCCGGGCCGGATCGGGACTGGTGACACTGGCAGTTGCCGAAAGCATCCACAATATCCTTGAAATCAAGACCACCGAGGCCATGACCGTACCCCTTCCGGATTCAGGCAGCGGCTACCTGTCCAGCAGCGCATTTCCCGTTATTGAAAAACTGCTGCCGACCAGAGATGCTGTGGCGCTGGGCCCGGGACTCGACAGGAGGCCGGGAACCTTTGCTCTGGTGCACACGCTGCTCGAAACAATCGATCTCCCGCTGGTTATCGATGCCGACGGCCTGAATGCCCTCGCCTCAGACGTTACCGTTCTGCACAGAAAAAAATCAAAAACGGTCATTCTTACACCTCATCCCGGTGAAATGTCCCGTCTGCTGGGTACTTCGATTCCCGACATGGAGGCGATTCGCATCTCGGTAGCGCAGGAATTTGCCAGGACCTACGGTGTCTATGTGGTTCTCAAAGGGGCACGCACCATAATCGCTTCACCGGAAGGGAGGGCGGCAATTAACAGCAGCGGCAATCCCGGAATGGCCACCGGAGGAATGGGAGATGTTCTGACCGGGATCATTACCTCCCTCCTGGGACAAGGGTACACTGCCTGGAACGCCTGCCGTCTGGGAGTGTTCATTCATGGATACGCGGCAGACCTGGTCGCAGCCGAAAAGGGCGAAATTGGAATAAGCGCCAGTGACGTACAGGAAATGCTGCCCTACGCCTACAATAAACTTTCAAAAAACACCCTGCTGTCAAACATTCCGTCACTCGACGAGTTTTAACCGGAGGAGAGAACCATGCTTACAGTTGCCGATATAATGACAAAGGACGTGATTACCGTGAAGAGTTCAACCACTGTGCGGGAAATTGCGGGGATTTTCGACAAGCAACACTTCGGTAGCCTTCCGGTGATTGATGATGAAGGAAACGTTACCGGAATCGTTACCGCATCCGACCTAGTCGAACAGGGGCGCCCGCTGCATATTCCGACGGTGATCTCGCTGTTTGACTGGGTCATTCCTCTGGAAAGCGAGCAGAGTCTTGAAAAAGATCTGCGCAGGATCACCGCGCAGACGGCGGCCGAACTTGCCTCCGCTGACGTTATTACGGTTACAGCAACCGACCCGGTCAGCATGGCGGCAGAAATCATGAGCAGCGAAAAGTTGCATGCCCTCCCTGTTGTAGATGGGAAAAAACTGATCGGCATGGTGTCGCGCATCGACATCATCCGCAGCATGAACCGGTAGTCCCTCCGTGCTTCGCCTGTATTCAGACTCGCCGCATGAGACTGAACAGCTTGGTTTTCTAGTAGGCAGCACGCTTCCGGCCGGCACTTTCATTGCTCTTCAGGGTGATCTGGGATGCGGCAAAACATGCTTCGCTCGCGGAGTGGTTGCTGCAGTTGCACCTGAAAGCTCGCATCGCGTGGCAAGCCCGACCTACGCCATCATGAACTGCTACCCTGGAAGCGTGCCGGTTTACCACTTCGACTTTTACCGACTTTCCGGTGACGACGATGTTGTTGAACTTGGCTTCGAAGAGTACTTTTATGGCGCAGGCATTTGTATTGTCGAATGGTCGGAGCGGCTTGCGGAACTGCTGCCGGCCGAACGATTGACCATACTGTTCGAATACTGCGGAGAAAATGACAAACGGTTGTTAAGCTTCAGTGCAGCGGGCGATTTGTGCGATTCTGCTCTCAATCGGCTTGCAAACGTGTACCGGCAAAAAAAACTTTGACCTGACATAAGGTTATCTGCTATAGGACACAGCTATTGTGTGTGTCTTCAACACCATTTTTCCAAGGAGAGCAGTATGGCGCTGGTAGTTCAAAAATACGGCGGCACCTCGGTCGGGACAACCGATCGCATCAAAAATGTTGCCAAGCGGATCATCAAGACATATGACGCAGGAAATGATGTCATCGTCGTCGTCTCAGCCATGTCGGGCGAAACCAATAAACTTGTCGCCCTCGCCAACGATATGTGTGAAATTCCGGACGGGCGAGAATACGACGTACTGGTGGCAACCGGCGAACAGGTAACAATCGGCCTGCTCGCCATGTACCTAAAGTCTCAGGGTTACAAGGCCAAATCGTATCAGGGGTGGCAGGTTCCGATCGTCACCGATACTACTGCCACAAAAGCACGCATCGAGAGCATTGATGACAAGAATATCCGTTCCGACCTCAAAGAGGGAACAATTGTTGTGCTTGCAGGCTTCCAGGGTGTCGATGCAGACGGCAACGTCACGACACTGGGGCGCGGTGGTTCAGACACCTCGGCGGTCGCCATTGCTGCGGCATTGAAAGCTGAGGTGTGTGAGATTTACACTGATGTTGACGGTGTCTACACAACCGACCCCAATATCTGCAAGGAAGCCCGCAAGATAGAAAAGATTTCCTATGACGAAATGCTGGAACTTGCCAGTCTCGGTGCCAAGGTTCTGCAGATACGCTCGGTGGAGTTCGCCAAAAAATATAACGTGGACGTACATGTCCGCTCGAGTCTCAATGAAAACACCGGTACCATGGTTACCAGGGAGGATACGGATATGGAAGGGATTCTGGTTTCAGGGGTTGCATACGATAAAAACGAAGCAAAGATTGCGGTGATGGGCGTACCGGACAAGCCGGGGATTGCAGCCAAGATTCTTACGCCTCTTTCAGATGCCGCCATTTCGGTTGACATGATCGTTCAGAATGTGAGCAATGACGGACTGACCGACTTCACATTTACCGTAACCAAGGCTGATTTGAAGCAGGCACTGCTGATTACCAACGAATCAGCCAAAGAAGTTCATGCCAAACAGGTTATTTCTGACGAAAATATCAGCAAAATTTCAATCGTCGGACTCGGCATGCGCAGCCACGCCGGTGTGGCAACCCAGATGTTCAGTGCACTGTCGAAAAACAGTATCAACATTCAGATGATTTCGACTTCGGAGATTAAAATCTCTGTCGTCATTGATGAGAAATATACCGAACTGGCCGTTCGCGTGATGCACGAAACCTTCGGCCTGGCCGGCTAAGAAATCTCACCCCGCTTACGCTTTCTGAGCGATGAAAAAAAAGTGCTTAGCAGTTCGGAGCACTCTCGCTCCATGACCTGCGGTACAAGTTCGACGCGATGGTTGAGCCGTGAGTCAGATGAGAGATCAAACAGCGAACCGGCCGCCCCGCCTTTCGGGTCGAAGCTGCCGAAGACCACCGTCGGAATCCGGGCCAGTATGATGGCGCCCATGCACATGTTGCACGGTTCGAGGGTCACATAGAGCACCGTACGCAAAAGCCGCCAGGAACCAAGTTTCCTGGCGGCTTTTCGTATGGCTATCAGCTCGGCGTGGGCCGTCGGATCCTGAGAGGATTCCCGCAGATTATGCCCCCGGGAGATTATCCGGCCATCCTGCACGATGACGCAACCGATCGGTACTTCGCATTTCGCTTCAGCTTTTTTCGCTTCAGCAACAGCCTGCTTCATCCAGTATTCACGGGTTCTGTCCATCTATCCCGCAAGGCCCGCTTCCCGGGCCAGCTCGCGCCAGGCAGGCAGGCTGCGCTCAATCATCCCCTTATCAACACAATAGGCAATTCTGAAATATCCCGGTGCTCCGAAACCGGCACCCGGCACAAGCAGAATATGATGTTTCTGGGCCATTTTGACAAACTCGACATCATCAGCAATGGGCGACTGCGGGAACAGGTAAAAGGCACCATCCGGCCTGACCATTCTGAATCCCATTGCCGTAAGTGAATCGACAAGCAGGTCTCGCTTGGCCTGATATTCGGCAACATCAACCGATTCGTCCTGCAGCCTGGCCACCAGCCGCTGCATCAATGCCGGTGCATTGACAAACCCGAGCACGCGGTTGCTGAAAACGGCGCCTTCCATGAACTGGGAAACAGTTGCCATTCGCGGGTTGGCCGCCAGGTAGCCGATCCGCTCTCCCGGCAGCGCCAGATCCTTGCTGTGCGAAGTAACAATCACTGAGCTTTCCACCAGTGAAAAAATTGCCGGCACATGGAGTCCGTCATAAACGATGCGGGCATAGGGTTCATCGGAAACGACGTAAATCAGGTGACCACTGTCATTATGAATTTTCTTGAGCAGTACACCGAGTTTTTTGAGGCTCTCCGCCGGATACACAACTCCGGTCGGATTATTGGGTGAGCAGATCAGAATGGCCCGTGTCCTGGGTGTGGTCGCCTTTTCAATAGCCTGAACATCGAGCTGAAACGTTGCACGATCGGTCCACACTTCTACCGGCACTCCGCCATGATTGTCGATGTAGAATTTGTATTCGACAAAAAATGGCGCCAGAATGATTACTTCTTCGCCAGGGTTGAGAATCGTCTTGAAGACAACATTAAGGCCGCCGCCGGCACCGCAGGTCATGATGACATGGTCTGCGGTGACATTTACACCCGAATCGCGCGAAAGTTTATCGGCTACAGCAGCACGGGTTTCGGGATAACCGGCGTTGTTCATGTAACGGTGCATGCCGGGCAAAGGGCTCTCGGCCAGCCGGAGCAGCTCCCGACCAAAGGCAGCCGGAGGCTCCACATCGGGGTTTCCGAGAGTAAAATCATAAATTTTATCCGCGCCGAACTCCTGCCGCAGCCGTTCACCCTCTTCAAACATCCTTCGTATCCAGGATGACCTGGATATGTGGCTTGCTATCTTCATGGCTATGGCCATAGTTCGTTTTCTCCGGAGTAAATTTGTTGGGAGCCGATCACATGCAACCCGTTACATGCTACGGACAGTTGAAGTGAACGGGAGCACTCTTATCACCTGAACTCGTAAGCCAGTTGTTTACCGGACCGAGTGACAGTGGCTGCCCGTTAGCCCCGATGTAGTAAAGATTGTCATTGTCATTCACTATCGCCATATATGACTTAGTACCGGAATAGTGGCGGTATACGACGTGCGGCGGCAACCAGGCTATGTTGGTGGTCTGCCGTGATGGTGATAAATATGCGGGCACAGCGTCTTCGAAACCGTCGAACAGGCAACGGGCGACCCGGTCATGTAAAAAGAAACCGGTGTCTTCAAAACGGGGATCAAGCTTCTCGCCATAATTAACGACCACATAGCGGCCGTCGGATGACATTACGGGTCGGTAGCTTGCACCAAAGCGGTCACTTATATCATGACGAATGCCGGTAGTTTTACCGGTAAAATTGTTATACAGCGCAAGATAATTGGAATTTACGGCTCCGGAGACTATGTTCTTGGATGTGGTTGTGAAAAGTACCCATTGGCCGTCAGATGATAGCGAGGGCCTTTCGCTGTAACCAAAGTCATCATTGCCTATAACTCCACTGGAACTGGAGCTGGCGATCTTGATCTCCCCCGTTTGAATATCCTTGATAATAAGTTGTATCTTCTCGTTGCTTGATCCGGTCAAATGGCTCGATGACGATGCAAATGCCACATAGCGCCCGTTTCCGGAAATGGCCGGTGGTACGATGGTGCTGATACCGATACCCGGATCAGTTTTGCGTGCGGTGCCGGCTGCCGATGTTGAGACTCGGGTTATTTTTTTCGTAGTACGATCCCATAAGAAGATATCCCATAACCCGTTTGTATCACCACTGACCAGTTTGCTGCTGTCTGACCAGAATGCTATGCGCGAGCCGTCGGCACTGATGGCCGGCTGGCGCCCTCCTGCCTTGGCTCCGGAAGTATCAGCGCTGATCAATATGGTGGAGTTGGCAGCGATATCATGGAGATAGATGTTTTCGCTGTCCTCGAACGCAACGTAGCGCCCGTCAGCGGAAATATCCGGATTTCTGTGAGAATTGTATCCGTTATTTGTGGAAATAGACTCGCCGACTCTGATGGTCACCGGTGGCTGGGCGCACCGGTCACGAACAAAAATATTTAGACTATTTACAAACGCAACTTTGCAACCATCACCGGAAATAACAGGATATCCAGGCTCTTTGGTTGCAGGTTTACCGCTGTTATCAATACTGATAGCTTCCGTTTTGTTCAACCGGCGGTCAAAAAGAAAAATCTGTTGCAACGTGCCGCTTCCAAGACTGGGGGAGACCAAGTCAGCCGAAGAACCCTCAAACGCAATATATCTACCATCAGCAGAGACAGCAGCATAGCGCCCTGCACTTACCACATTATTAACCGGATTGCGGGAAACCAGCTCAAAAGCTTCTCCGGACGCCTGAGCACTGGAGACAAAACAACCGGCTGATAGAGCAAGAGATAATACAAGAATTTCTTTTTTAAACATAACTCCCTCCGTGCGCTAATTAGATTAAATAAAACTATTTATTCAGTTTTATTGACTTACGTCTAGCACGTTGAAAAGGTCAAAGTCAATCCAATTTGTCAACTATTTCAAAACAGTGTCTCAATAAATAATTCAGTACAAACCATGGAGCGGAGACCCCTTGGCGGCCAGAGAATCGATTTTCTTTTCCACCGCAGGATCCTCTTCAAGCGGCGGGGCATGGAACGGTTTGATGCGGGCATCAACGACCAGCGAACCGCGGCACCCCCAGTGTTTACCGAGCTGTATCTCGTCGATACCGTAGATGTCAGTCGCAGGGTTCGAGCGGGTGAACGTCACCCAGAGGAAATTGTCGAGCGACGCAGCAGCAAAATTGCTGTCATCACAGATCACGATCAGAGGGAAGCCGGTGAGACGCTTTTCTCCGCTACAGCTGCAACAGAACTCTGCAATCAGTGGATCGCTCGCTCCCCTCCCCTGCTGTGACCGCGGCCCCTGAACAGCCAGTACGCCGGGGAGGCAGACCGATACAGGGCCGTAACCCTCCGGAAGCTCAAGTCCAGCCGGAACCTCTGAAGCCAGATCATTTCTGGGCGGGCCGGCGACGGCGATAACCGTCTTGGAACCTTCGTTGAGCGCACTGCCGCTGTAGTCCAGTGTATCTACCGTGGTGGCGGTCTGGAAGTGAATGTGACAGCGCCAGTCGACGCGTTCAAGAATATGCCGTAAAAAACCGGCGATATCGTGGGTATGAAGCTGCGGAGCATCTTCGTGGGCCGATATAATCAGATATTTTGCCAGCGAAAGCTGCCCCTGCCCCAGAATGGCGTTGGCAGTCGTCAAGAGTTCCTGCGGCTTGCGCACATCAGAGTACGGGACGTAGCGCTCAAGGGCTATCGCCAGCAGCAGCGGATGAACACCGGCCGCATCAACGGCATGGACTTCCTTTACGCCGGCCACCACCGTCGGGATCAGCGGTCCGGTCAGTTCGTGGATAAAAGCACCGAAACTGGTATCCTCCTGAGGTGGGCGCCCTACGGTTGTGAAGGGAAAGATGGCATCGTGCCTATGATACACAGCCTCTACGTCGATATACGGAAACCCGTGAGCCAGGCTGTAGTAACCGAGATGGTCGCCGAACGGCCCTTCCGGGAGAGTTTTGCCCGGATGCACCACGCCGCAGATACAGAAATCAGCATCGGAAGACACCGGCAGTTGCCCCGGAAGATGAGTCATCCGGATGCGGTTCCCCCCCAGCAGCCCGGCGAATGAAATCTCCGGCATCCCTTCCGGCAGCGGCATAACCGCAGCGACTGCCATCGCCGGCGGCCCGCCGATAAATATGTTGACCCTGAGCGGCTCTCCCCGCGTAATCGCTTCGGCATGATGCGCCCCGATGCCGCGGTGAATCTGGTAGTGCAGACCCGCCTGGCTGTCCTTGACATAATTGTTTCCTGATATCTGGATGCGGTACATTCCGAGGTTCGACCTGCTGAAACCGGGGCTCAGCAGGCTTTCGCTGTAAACCTGCGGCAGGGTTATGAATGCTCCCCCGTCATCAGGCCATGATACAACCTGAGGCAGGGATGAAAGAGATGTACGACAGGAAAGAACCGGAGCTGACCGGACGGTCTGTGGAAGCAGGTTGATAGCAGCCAAAGGGGCTTTGAGAGCATCAAGCGGATTTTTGAGGAACGAAAACGGGTTGATTTTCAGCTCAACCAGACGGCGGATATCGTCTATCGTGTCCCGAAACAGAAAACGGGTTCTTTCGATGGTGCCGAAAAGATTTCCCAGCAGTGGAAATGAGGAGCCGGCTACATTCGTAAAAAGCAGCGCCGGACCACCCGCCCGGTAGACTCGACGCTGCAGTGCACCAACTTCCAGACGAGCATCCAGAGGCTGATCAATGCGTACCAGCATACCGCGCCGCTCCAGATCGACAGCACACTCCTGAAGGTTTCTATACCCCATAACCGCCCCACTCGCAAATATGGCTTGACCGCGCAGAAGGTAACATTGTAATCACTCATTTACAATTCAAGATTGCAGATCGGGATTGCACTTCGCGGAGACGCCATGACCCGCCTGACGCTGTTCAAAAAAATTCTCGTGTTCACACTGCTGCTTTCAATCCTGCCGCTTCTGACGTCATCGCTGATACTGTTTTACAACCTCGAATCAACCAGCTTTAAACTCACCGCGGAAATTGCCGAAACGTCCGATCGTCAGGCCTCGGAATCCCTGCAGATGCGTGCCCGCCAGGTTGCCGAAAGCATTACCGACTTTTTAAAGCAGTGTGAAAGCGACCTGCTGTTTCTGGCCCGAACCCGGCATGATCAACAGATGCTGCTTAATTTTTATGACAGCAGGCGCGGTGAGGTGTGGGAACGGTCGGGGAGTGCCGCCGTACCTGACGAAAGCCGGGAAATGGCCCCGTTGTACCGCAGTATTGCCGTTATTGATAAACAGGGGCAGGAGCAGCTCGTCATCAAAGATGGGTCGGTACTGCCGCAACGGGAGCTGAGAAACGTCGCCAATCCAGCCGATACCGAGTTTCGCTGCGAGGATTACTTCAGTCGCGTCAGAAATCAACCGGGCAAGCTGTATGTTGCTCATCTGACCGGGCTGCACGTTTCCAAGCAGGAGCAGCTGGCCGGCGCCTTAGAACCGGATATGGCCTACGGAGGAAAATCCTACCGCGGCGTCATTCGCTTCGCGTCGGCCCTGTTTGATAATCGTGGGGAGTTCAACGGCATGATTGTGCTGTCGCTTGACCACCGGCACCTGATGGAATTCTCGCAGCACATTGACCCCGGCCACAATTTTCTGACTATTTTCCCCTCATACAAAAGCGGCAACTATGCGTTTATCTTTGACGATGAAGGCTGGATCATTACCCATCCGAAATATTGGGATATCCGTGGCCTTGATGCCGCCGGTAAGCTGGTACCTCCCTACAGCAGCGAATCAAGCCCGGCCGACATAAACAGCGGCAGAATCCCCTTCAATCTTGATCATGCCGGATTCATCCACCCCAATTACCCCAGGGTCGCCGCCGAGGTACGGCAGAAGAAGGGTGGTTTTGTCGACATCACCAATGTTGGCGGCGCCAAAAAAATCATGGCTTTTGCTCCGATACTGTACGACAGCAGCGATTACGGCAGGCACGGAATTTTCGGCGGCATAACCATCGGCTTTCAGGTCGATCAATTCCATGACGCAGCCCGCAAGGGGAGCCGCCTGATAAATCAACAGCTCGGGGCCCATCGCAACCAGAGCGCCGCCATCCTGCTCCTGACGGCGGTACTTGCAGCGGTTACTGCCTGGGTACTCTCACGAAACATCACGCACCCCCTGCTCCAGTTGACCGAAGGCGCTCAACGGCTTGCCAGAGGCGATGCCGGCACCCGGGTCGCAGTAGCGTCGGCCGATGAGATCGGCAACCTGGCCAGTACGTTCAACATGATGGCCGACGAGCTCGACGCCCGAAAACTTAATCTCCTTGCGACCCTGGACGAACTTAAACGCTCCCGGAAAGAGATCCTTGACGAACGCAATTTTAAAACTTCGGTACTGGAAAGTATTTCGAGCGCCATTCTCACATTTTCCCCGGCGGGCACCCTGACCTCTATTAACGGGATCGGACGCGAAATGCTTGGCGGGGAAATTCACGTCGGCACCGATTACCGCAGCATTTTCTCAGGCTGGCCGGTCGTGTCGGAAAGAATCGCACACTCGCTTGCCGTCCAAAATGGTTACGGTCGTGAACCTTTGACGATCCCTGGTGGCGGAGAGATGACGCACTATGACATCGGTCTGTTTCCCAACGGCGATGATGCCTGCCTCGGCATCACCGTCACCATCCGCAACGAAACTGAACGGGAAAAACTGCGGGAGGAGATGGTGCGCCTCGACCGGCTGGCTTCATTAGGAAAACTTTCTGCCGGAATCGCCCACGAAGTTCGCAACCCGCTCACCGGCATTTCCCTGCTGCTTGATGATCTGCACGACAAGCAGGCCTTCAGCAGCGAGGAACAGGGAATGCTTGCCAGGGCGATGGCTGAAATCGAGCGGGTGGAACGGCTGATCACCGCTCTGCTTAATTTTTCTGCTCCGCTGAGAGCGAACTTCATAGAGAGTGACCTGCAGCTTCTGATCAACGACATACTGCTGATGATGCGCAGACCGGCAGAAAAGCAGGGTGTCCGCCTGGATGCCCGACTCGAAGAGTTCCCCGCATTCAGCTTCGACCCGGAAAAAATGAAGCAGGCCCTGATCAACATCGTCAAAAATTCACTCGAAGCCCTCACTGACGGCGGCGTCATCACCATATCGGCGTGGCATCGCGACCATACCATGACAATCACCGTCCACGATACCGGTCCGGGCATCAGTGACGAAGACCTGCCGCTGCTCTTTGAACCGTTCTTTACCCGCAAGGGAGCCGGCACCGGGTTAGGTCTGTCGATTACCCACCGCATCATCGAAGAACACCACGGTTCGATTACCGTCACCAGCTCTCCGGAAAGCGGCACGCAGTTCTGCATCCAGCTGCCGACGAAGGCAACCCAGCTGCAGGATCAAAATACTGATACCGTTGAAATTAAAGATAAATTACCGAAGAGAGGATTGTAATCGATGAGGATTGAACTTTGGTGTGGAAATGGAATTATGCCTTGAACCTGCTCTCACTCCCGTCAATCAGACGCTGTATGTTTTCATAGTGGCGGACAACAATAATCACTGCAATCAGCAGGGTAGCCAGGGTCAGGCTCCCGCTTTTATAGATGAGTGCGGCCGAAACCGGCATTGAAAGTGATGCGCCGATTGAACCAAGCGAAACGTAGCGCCAGACCGCCATAAGCAGAACGAAAACCACAACAGCGGGCAGTACCGCCAGCGGGGACAGTCCCAGGAATACACCAAGAGCGGTTGCAACCCCCTTCCCCCCTTTGAACTTCAGAAACAGTGAAAACACATGTCCGCAGAAAGCAGCCAGCCCTACCCACACGGCAAAGTCAGGAGCAAATCCTCCATGTTTGACCAGCAGCACCGGCAACAGCCCCTTAAGACAGTCCCCCAGCAGGGTCGCAGCGCCGACCTTTCTACCGACCGTACGGTAGAGATTGGTGGCACCGATGTTACCGCTCCCCTCCTTGCGAACGTCGACTCCGTACACTTTGCCCAGGAGAAGTCCAGTCGGTATCGACCCCACCAGATAGGATACGACGATCAGCAGCGCCAGAATTGTCGGATCATACCCCAACATCGATCACAGCTCCGCCATCAGAAGAACGAGTCCATTGACCGGTTGGCACTGGAAATAAAAGTACTGTCGGGAAATTCTTTTGCCAGGCGTCCGAAGTATTCTCGCCCCTTTGACTTCTGGCCATCTTCCAGATACGACCTGCCCAGCAGGTAGAGCACTTCATCCTTCCGCGACTGCTCGGAAAACTGGAGCAGCGCACTTTCAAACCGGCTGATGGCTGCTTTATAGGCTTTAGTTGTGAGATAGAAGCGACCCACGTAGATTTCATACTGCAGCTGTTTATCACGGCAATCGCGGATTTTTTCCTGCACATCGGTACGATGGGCACCGGTCGGATAAAGCTTGAGATAGGACTCGAAAAACTGCAGTGAGTTTTTAAGCGGAGTCTGGTCGGTGTCGATGCTGTTGATCTGGTTGTAATGGCTTAACCCCTGCCGATAGAGGGCAAAATCCGCCTGGGGATGATTCGGGTGCAGTTTACGGAAATTATCATATTCGGCAGCGGCTTCGATGTAGTCCTTATTGAGGAAATAGGCGTCGGCTATGTTGATCTCCGCCAGGGTGGTCAGCTCGGGCGATTGATAGCTCTCCTTGACTTTTTTCCACTGGGCGATGGCATCTTCATAGTTTTTTCTCTGATAATATTGCTCCCCTTCCTTGAAGAGCACATCCGAGGGTTTGTTGAGGTTCGGCGCCGCACACCCCGCAGTCATGGCGGCTAATGTAAGGAGCAGGGCTGCAGTTGTCTTTTTGAACGATATCATACGGGCGTGTCCTTTAATCGTAGTAATTATTACCGCGCCGGGAGTCAGATGATCCCCGTGCCACGCTGATCCGCCAGCAGTCGGCCGATAATGTCGTGATTGAGCCAGACAGCATGGGCGGCGGGGTTCCAGGAACCATGAACCATCAGTCTGCCGGTGGAGAGAAAAACAATTCTCGATAACTCGGCACAGATCAGCTCTTTCTGATCTGCGTGCATCCCCATCAGTTCCGCTGAACTGGCCAGCATCAGTTCGGCCTGCTCGCGGCTGTTGTGCTGTGGCCAGCTTGCAAAGTCAACCATCTGCTGCAGCAGCGGTGAAGCGAGGTAGTCATCTGCCCGTTCCAGCAGGCGCTCCACTGTTTCACCCTCTTTGAGCATGGCCTGACAGCGGGCGAAAACCGGCTCGGCACCCGCAGTGCCAACTTCGCGCCGGATTGAGGTCAACAGTGGATAGAGCGATATTTCGACACCCAGGAACAGGGCGCTGGAGTTGGTCTGAATTTCGGGGCAGTTGAAAACTGTGGCGGTAACACCCTGTGCAGATGCCTCGCCGGCGATGTCTTCCAGCCGCATCTTGGCAATTCCCTGCACGTAGGGGGTATAGGATTGCCAGCGGTAGTCCCCACCTACCAGCACCCCGGTGCCATGATAACCGTAGGCGGTGTAGCAGACCCGTGCCCCGCCTGCCGTTGCGCGCCGGCGAAGCGGTTCAGTTTCTTCGATCAGGTAGCGGAAGGTGTCGGCGGTGACCTCGTTGAAGCTGACCTCACACAGACGCCCCAGGTTGCTCTTCCAGAATTCTCCCGAAGAGAGATATTTGTCGCCGGTTCCTTTGAATACGCGGTTCAGGAGTGGCATAAATACCCTGGCACGGGGTATGCCTCCTGCCATGGTGTGGGCCATGAGAACGTTTGAACCGGCCGGGATGCGGGATGCCAGCTCGCCTGTCAGCTGCGAGATTGCAGCGCGAAAGCGGGCCGTTCCGGCCGCACGGGCCTTTTCAACAAAACCGTCAGGAAAGCTGATGGTGGCAAAATCATCGGGGCGCGCCTTCTTCAGCTGTTCTGCTATCGAAGGAGTGCCGTCAACACTCTCCATGTCAAAGCCCGCTTCAAGCGGTATGTTGATGATACTTCCCCCCAGAAGAGCTTCTGCATCCGCCAGTTCGCCGGCATTCAACGGCCGCAGCGAGCCGTCACTATCGCGCCGCCCCACGGTGGTGCCGATGACGGTCATGCCAATCCGTTTGGCCTCCTCGATCAGGCCATTGGCATATCCGCGGCCGAAAAGCTCACCAACCAGAACCAGTACATCACCCGGCTTGTACCCCGCTGTTTCAGGCAACTGCTGCATCGGCCGATATTCAGTCATTTGTAATTCCTCCTGTTTAAGTCCGTCAGACCATACTGTTTACCACGAACCGCCCCGGGAAGTGAACAGAAAAAGCTGCCGTGACATCGCCCGGAATCTATGGTAACGTGCCAAAAAAATCAGAATGGTTGCGCAAAGTGAACAATGACCTGATTCTTCTCGGCCACGGTAGCGGTGGCCGCCTTTCCCACCAGTTGCTTGATGAGCTTATCATCCCCCTGGTCAGCGGCACACCGTCGGCAGGCCAGAACGATGCCGCCCTGCTGGAGCAGGTCTGCGGTCGTCTGGCATTCACTACCGATACGTTCGTCGTTGATCCGCTGGTATTCGCCGGTGGAACAATCGGCAGCCTGGCGGTTCACGGCACGGTCAACGATCTGGCGATGATGGGCGCCCGCCCGCTCTGGCTGAGTGTCGGGCTGATCATTGAAGAGGGATTCAGCAAGGCTGAATTAGCCGCTATCCTAACGGATATGCGGCGGGCCGCTGATGCGGCAGGTGTGACGATCGTTACCGGCGACACCAAGGTTGTGCCGCGCGGTAAGGCCGACAAACTGTTTATTTCAACTTCCGGCATCGGCGTACTGGAACATGACTTTCCCATCCACGGTGGCAACGCACAACCGGGTGATGCGGTGATCGTCAGCGGCACGATCGGTGACCACGGCATTGCCGTCATGGCGGGGCGTGAAGGATTGGAGGTTGGCACCGACATTGCCAGTGACTCCGCCGCGCTGTTCGGCCTGGTATCAGACATTACAGCCGCTGTCGGCGATGCGCTGCATGTTCTGCGCGACCCGACCCGCGGCGGAGTGGCAACCACAGTTAAAGAAATCGCCCTGCAGTCGGGAGTTGCCATTACCCTGTTTGAAGAGGCACTGCCGGTAAATCCTGCTGTGCGGGGTGTCTGCTCGATCCTTGGACTTGATCCGCTCTTTGTGGCAAATGAGGGGAAATTGCTGGCTTTTGTGGCGGCGGAGGCGGCGGAAGCAGCACTTTCGGCAGCCAAACGCCACCCGCTGGGGGGAAATGCCGCCATTATCGGCAGGGTTGAGAACGCTCCGGCCGGCCGCGTGCAGATGGAAACCTCGATTGGCGGTCTGCGCTCGGTCGAAATGCTGGCCGGGGAACAGCTGCCGAGGATCTGCTGAGATGGCGCGGGAAAAGACACCGGTTACGGCTGCCGTACGTGTGTTGCGCGCCGCCGGAGTGACCTTCAGTGATCACCTGTACAATTATGAAGAAAAGGGGGGCACGGCGGTCTCTTCTCGTGAACTGGGAGTTGACGAGCATAGCGTCATTAAGACGCTGGTGATGGAGGATGAAAACCGTCAGCCGCTCGTGGTGCTGATGCATGGCGACATGCAGGTCTCAACGAAGGAACTGGCCCGTATTATTTCGGTAAAACAGATCGTCCCCTGCACACCAGATACCGCAGGCAGGCATAGCGGCTATCTGGTCGGGGGAACCTCCCCCTTCGGGACGCGGAAGCAGATGCCGGTCTATATGGAAGCAACAATTGCGGAACTAGAAAAAATCTATATAAATGGCGGTAAGCGCGGCTATCTGGTCGGGATCAAACCCGCGGAGCTGATCAGGGTGCTCAAACCACAGTCGGTCAGGGTAGGAATAGCCTCGGAGAAGGAGCATACATGATCAGAAAAGCGCGGATCAGTGACGTTAAAGATATCCAGAAGCTGTTGATGACCTTCGCCAACCGTGGCGATATGCTGTCGCGGTCGCTTTCCGAACTGTATGAATCGTTACGGGATTTCTATGTCATAACGGAGAATGACCGCCTGGTGGGAGCTGCAGCTCTGCATGTCGTCTGGGATGATCTGGCTGAAGTCCGATCAGTGGCAGTGGCAGAAGAGGCCGGGCGTAAGGGGATTGGCAGTCAACTTGTGCAGGCATGTATTGCTGAGGCGCGGGAGATCGGCTTACGGCGGATATTCTGCCTGACCTACAAACCGGATTTTTTTGCCAAGCACGGCTTCCGTCTGGTAGATAAATCGGAACTGCCGCACAAGGTATGGGGGGATTGCATCAAGTGCCCCAAATTCCCCGACTGCGACGAAAACGCTATGATTCTTGACCTGCATACTTGAAACGTCTGCCTGGTTCAATCTCAATAAAAAACCGCACCATTATACGCCGACAGGGTCTTCTTCAGGAGACAATCCCATGTCACGGGCCCGTTCGCAGAGGGTCTGCAGCGTCATTCCCCCGAAAAGGCCGTTCAGCAGCGTATTAGCCTCCTCCCACACCGTCTGGGTGACACACTTCCCCTCGAAGGGGCATTCCGCAGTCTTTCTCCGCAGCTTTTTCGGTGTCACGCCGGCACAATCAACCAGAAGAACGTCCTGTTCCGTTGCATTCAGAATTTCAAGAACGGTAATCTGATCCGCCGGGCGTGCCAGAGAATACCCCCCCTGGGGTCCGCGCTTGCTGGTGAGCAGCCGGGCACGTTTAAGATTCTGAAAGATTTGCTCCAGATAGCGGGGAGAAATCCGCTGGCGTCGAGAAATGTCCTGGATCTGAGCGGTTTCCGTATCACAGTTGTAGGCGATGTCAAACATTGCCCGCAGACCATACCTACTTTTTGTGGACAGACGCATGGGATTCCTCCGGCTGGCGGTTAAGGTGAGGCGATGATTACTGAATCAGGAGGAGCCTGTCAATAAAAAACCGAAATGCAGCAAAGTCTGGCGACTAACGGTCGGCACGGGCAATTGTGACGACCGACACGCCGACTGAGCCGGATTTTTTGAGCTCCAGCGCACACTCGTCTACGGTACTGCCAGTGGTCATGACATCATCCAGAAGAATGATCCGTTTCTCCCTGACACGCTCCGGAACGATGACAGCAAAGGCCCCTTTGACATTCTGACGTCGCTGAGCGGCTGTCAGATCGACTTGCTGCTCGGTTTTCCTGATTCTGTCCAGCAGGTTCACCGGCATCGGCAGTGAAAGTCGCTCTGCCAGCAGTGATCCGAGGAGTATGGCCTGATTGAATCCGCGACTACGCAGCCGGGAGCGGTGCAGGGGAACCGGGATGATCATATCGAAGCGACCAGCATTCAGGAACGTCCCGAGATGTTCGATTATCAGCAGGGCCAGCGGCCGGCGCAGATGGGTACGTCGGTCGTATTTGAAAGAGTGAATCAGGTTGCGGACGCTCCCTTCGTACAGCAGCGGGGCGCGGGCAGAGTCGAAGTGGGGACGGTCAGTAAGGCATGCACCGCAGACATGATCCTGCCCGCTTCCGTCAAAAGGGATACCGCAGACACTGCAGAGGGGCGTGATTACCGGCGTCAGCTGTTCACGGCAGGCCGGGCAGATGTGGAGTTCGCCGGCATCCGGTATGAATGCGCGGCAGACGTGGCAGAGCGGCGGAGAGAGGAAATCAAGGATTGCTCGCAGAAATGGTTTCATTGCGGAATGCCATCAATAATGAAAACGTCCGCCAGAGAAATGCTGAAAAACCGCTTTCCGGAACGGCATGCTAAAAACCCATGTCGGCGTTGACGACCAGCACGCGGAGGTCAGTAAAGCGCGGCCTACGGTCGATGATAGTGGTTACGCGGCAGAGCCGGTCGGGGGAGTTGCAGTTGCTGCAGAAACCGGTCGTGCAGCAGGGAGTGTTGAAATTGAGACGTTTTGAGTTAGGGGGAGTTGCCCAGTTTCTGACCCGGTTGATGGCATCGTGGGTCGTGCCGTCAACCAGCTTATTGCGGCCGGCAACGACGATCACCCGGCGGGGGCCGAAGAACATGGCTGCGACGCGGTTTCCGGTAGCGTCAATATTTACCAATTCGCCGTTCAATGTCAGAGCATTGCAGCCGGACAGAAACAGGTCGCAGGTCAGCTGTTGACGCATGATCTCCATTTTTTCATCACGGGAAAATTCCGGAGAAGCATGATTGAGGATCCGCTTTCCCTGTTCGCGCAGAATCTGTTCAACACCCAGAGATACAACCGACATTGAACCGCCGAAACCGATCGAGTCGGCATCAGCGGCAGATTCGATGATATATTCCGCAGCAGCAGCGGGTGTGGGACAGAATTGGGCCGCAAAGCCGTTCTTCTCCAGTGATGCGACCGCCTTGCGGCATTTCTGCTCGTGGGTCCAGCTGACAAGCTCTTCGGCCAATGACATGGTTCCCCCTATTTCGCAACCTTGACTGATTTGATAATTACAGGATCCACAGGGACATTCTGGAATACAATGTTGATGTTCTGTGTCTTGACGGAAACGATTTTATCAACCACTTCCATCCCTTCGATTACCTTGCCGAAGACCGAATACCCGGCCCCGTCGGGGTTGGGACGGTTAAGCATGTCGTTGTTGGTGACGTTGATGAAAAACTGTGAGGTGGCACTGTTCGGGTCAGTGGTGCGCGCCATCGAAAGCGTGCCGCGGTCGTTTTTCAGGCCATTCGACGCTTCGTTTTTAATGGGGGCATTGACCGTCTTCTGCTTGCGGTCCGGGGTGAATCCGCCACCCTGGGCCATAAAACCGGGAATCACGCGGTGGAAAATGGTACCGGCATAAAAGTCGCTTTTTGCGTAGTCGAGAAAGTTCTTGACGCTGACCGGCGCTTCCTTTTCGAAAAGCTCGATTTTGATGACTCCGAGACTGGTCTCCATTGTAACGACCGGGTTCTTGGATTTCACTTCCGCGCAGGCTAAACCAGTCGTCAAAAGGAATACGGCAACGGCACTCAACATTTTTGTAATCATGATACCCTCCGTAAAATTTGTGTGGCGAACTATACGACAAGCTGCGGGCAAAATCAACGTCAGCCCGTACAGCTCCGTACCAGTTCAGCAAGACAGGAGATAAATTCGGGAGAGCTGTTAAGGGCCTCCGTGCGCCTGAAATCTTTGATTCCGAGCGCGTTCGCCTCTTCCCGGTACTGAATGTCGATCTCATAGAGTGTTTCGATGTGATCGGAGACAAAAGAAAGCGGCACCATCAACAGCTGTTTGCAGCCTGCACCCGCCAGTTCGGCTATTTTCGTTTCAGTGGATGGCTCCAGCCACTTGACCGGACCGGCACGGGACTGGAAGGCAAGATGGTGTGAAATATCTCTGAAGCGTTCCATTACAAGCCGAACAGTTGCCTGGATGTGGTCGAGGTAGGGATCACCCGAATCGATGAACGACTGCGGCAACCCGTGGGCCGAAAAGACCAGTTGCACGGAGGAGCGGTCTGAGAAAGCGGCAAGACCATTCTCAATTTTTCCGGCCAGCGATGAAATATAGGAGGGGTGGTCGTAGAACTGTCGGATGTATGAGACCTTCAGGGGGGCAGCAGTTTTTTTCAGATCACGTTCCAGCTGGTTGATGCTTGAACCTGTGGTTGCACGGGAATAGTGCGGATAAAGCGAAAGGACTATCAGCGATGCAATCCCTTCGCGGGAGATGGTAGCCAGCGCTGAGGCAGTATCAGGCTGCGAGTAGCGCATCGCAACGAAGCAGCGGAAATTTTCACCGAGTGCCTGTTGCAGCGAGAGCGCCTGCTGTTCGGTCAGTTCGCGGATCGGCGATTTGCCACCGATCTTCCGGTAGTACTCAGTGACTTTTTTTGCACGGCGGCGGGCGATCTGACGGGCGATGAACGGTTGAAGCAGCGCGGGACCGATACTGATGATGTCCCGGTCAGAAAAGAGGTTGTACAGGAAGGGCTCGATGGCTGCCAGCGAATCGGGCCCGCCCATCTGGAGCAGCAGTACGGCGGTTGTGGCCGACATGTTCAGGACCTGATCATGACCAGCAGCATTTTAAACGGCTTAACCGCCTTGAGCTCATGGGGGATGGTGGCAGGCATGATAATAATCTGGCCGGCAGTAACCAGGTGCGGCTCACCGTTGATGGTCACCTCTGCCTCGCCGTCGACGATCTGCACAAAGGCGTCGTAGGGAACGGTATGCTCGCTCAACCCCTGGCCGGCACCGAAGGAAAACATCGTCACCGTACCGACTTTCTTATCAATCAGCGTCTTACTGACGATTGATCCTTCGTTGTAGGCAACCAGCTCGCTCAGCGTCAGCGCATTTCCGATAAGTTCCATGATGTTCTCCTGATTTTACGGCAGTTCACTGGTTCCCATTAAATAGCGGTCGCACTCTCGTGCGGCACCGCGTCCCTCGTTGAAAGCCCAGACCACCAGGCTCTGTCCGCGCCGGCAATCACCGGCTGCAAAAATGCCGGGAACGTTGGTGACATACTTTCCAAATTCGGCTCTGATGTTGCTGCGCGGATCACGATCAAGACCGAGTGAGTCGATCAGCGGCTGTTCCGGCCCCATAAACCCCATGGCCAGCAGCACCAGCTGGGCCGGCCGAACCTGCTCAGTACCGGGGACCGACTGGGGGATAAATTGACCCTTTTCATTTTTCTGCCAGGCAACTTCAACGGTGTGAACAGCCGTTACAGCACCCTGCGTATCCCCTTCAAAGCGTGTCGCGGTGGTCAGGTAGACCCGGGGATCGGCGCCGAATTTCGCCGCCGCCTCTTCCTGGCCGTAATCAACTTTAAGCGTTTTGGGCCATTCCGGCCAGGGATTGTCGGCAGCGCGCTCGACAGGCGAACCGGGCATGATCTCCAGCTGGGTAACGCTGCGGCAGCCGTGGCGCAGTGAGGTTCCGACGCAGTCGGTGCCGGTGTCGCCGCCTCCGATGATTACGACATCTTTCCCTTTGGCCGCACTATAGTCATTGCTCCCGTTCAAGAGAGCTTTGGTGTTGGCGGTCAGAAACTCCATCGCAAAATGAATTCCGTTCAAAGCGCGCCCTTCTATCGGCAGGTCGCGCGGCAGAGTTGCCCCGGTTGCCATAATGACGGCGTCGAACTCACCGAGTAACGTTTCCGCCGGGTGCTCACTTCCACCGATTTCGGTGTTGCAGACAAACGTGATACCTTCTGCCTTCATCAGCTCGATGCGGCGCAGAACGACGCCGCGCTTGTCGAGTTTCATATTGGGGATGCCGTACATCAAAAGTCCCCCCGGTTGGTCAGCCCGCTCGAAAACCGTCACACTGTGCCCCGCCCTGTTGAGCTGCGCGGCAGCGGAGAGCCCGGCCGGACCGGAACCGACGACCGCAACGTTCTTTCCACTGCGGGTAGCAGGGGGCTTGGGGGTAATCCACCCCTGTTCGAAGGCACGGTCGATGATGCTGACCTCTATGTTTTTAATTGTCACCGCCGGATCGATGCTGGCCAGCGTGCAGGAACCCTCGCAGGGAGCCGGGCAGACCCGGCCGGTAAATTCGGGGAAGTTGTTGGTTTTAAGCAGACGCTCAAGCGCCTGGGGCCAGAGGTTCCGATAAATCAGGTCGTTCCACTCCGGGATCAGGTTGTTGATCGGACAACCGCTGGCCATACCGCTGATAAGAACGCCACTGTGGCAGAATGGCACGCCGCAATCCATGCAGCGGGCTCCCTGGGTGCGCAGCTCATCATCCGGCATGTGCAGGTGAAATTCATTCCAGTCGTTGATTCTCTCCAGCGGAGCCCGGTCTGCCGGTACCTCACGCTTATATTCCATGAATCCTGTCGGTTTTCCCATGATCGTTTCCCTGTAAAAAATGTAAAGTCCCCTCTCCATGAGGGAGAGGGCTCGGGTGAGGGGGAAAAGCGGATTGCAGTATCGCTATCCCCTCATCCGGCCTTCGGCCACCTTCTCCCCCAGGGAGAAGGAACTTAAGTTCTAATGCCCTGCAATATGAGAATTCTCTTCAAAAGCTGCAGCCAAAGCATCCTCACCGCTCAGACCGGCGGCCTTTGCCCGCTCAAGCGCCTGGAGAACCCGTTTGTAGTCCATCGGCATGACCTTGACGAAACGTGTGACGCTTGTCTGCCAGTCGTTCAGCAGCATCTGCGCCCGTGCGCTGCCGGTTCGGGTGGCATGCTCGCTAATCATGGTCTTGAGCGCGAGGGCATCAGACTCATCAAGATGTTCCAGGCCGACCATTTCGGTGTTGCAGCGGCTGGCAAAATCACCCAGTTCGTCAAAGACGTATGCAACACCGCCGCTCATGCCAGCTGCGAAGTTACGCCCGGTGCCCCCGAGGACAGCTACGCTGCCGCCGGTCATGTATTCGCAGCCATGATCGCCGACCCCTTCAACAACGGCATTGACGCCTGAGTTCCTGACACAGAAACGCTCACCAGCCATGCCGCAGATGTAGGCCGTACCACTGGTAGCGCCGTAAAAAGCCACGTTACCGGCAATAATATTTTCTTCGGCTTTAAAAGTAGAACCTTCCGGCGGGTAGACAACGATAGTGCCGCCGGAAAGCCCTTTACCCAGATAATCGTTGGCATCACCGGATAATTGGAGGGTCATGCCGCGGGGAATGAATGCACCAAAGCTCTGCCCGGCCGAACCGCTGAAAGTCAGATTCACCGTTTCGTCAGGAAGTCCGTCAGCACCATGATTGCGGGTTATTTCATTGCCGACTATGGTGCCGACGACACGGTCAACGTTAGTGACCGGCAATGCGGCATGAACCTTTTCACCACGTTCTATGGCCGGCCGGCAGATCTCCAGCAGCCTGGTCATGTCGATAGATTTATCAAGGCCGTGGTCCTGCTGTTCGGTGCAGTAGCGGCCGACGTTGAGCGCTACCTTCGGTTGATGCAGTATATTCGTGAAGTCAAGCCCCTGGGCTTTCCAGTGCTCGATGGCCTTTTTCGGTTCCAGCACGTCGCAGCGGCCAACCATCTCGTTGAGGGTGCGGAAACCAAGCTGTGCCATGATCTCTCGCAGTTCCTGGGCTACGAAGCGCATGAAATTGACCACGTACTCCGGCTTGCCGCTGAAATTCTTGCGCAGCTGCGGATCCTGTGTGGCCACGCCGGTTGGACAGGTGTTGCTGTGGCAGACCCGCATCATCACACAGCCCAGTGTAACCAGCGGAGCGGTGGCAAAGCCGAATTCCTCGGCCCCCAGCAGGGCGGCGATGGCGACGTCGCGGCCGGTCTTCAGCTGGCCGTCAGCCTCGATGATGATCCGGCTGCGCAGATTGTTCAACAGCAGGGTCTGGTGCGTCTCGGCCAGACCAAGTTCCCACGGCAGGCCGGCGTGCTTGATGCTCGAAATTGGCGAAGCTCCGGTACCACCATCGTAGCCGCTGATCAGAACAACGTCAGCATGAGCCTTGGCAACGCCTGCGGCGATTGTGCCGACCCCCACCTCGGACACCAGCTTGACACTGATACGGGCGCGCCGGTTGGCATTTTTCAGATCATGGATCAACTCGGCCAGATCCTCGATGGAATAGATGTCGTGATGCGGCGGCGGCGAAACCAGGCCAACCCCCGGTGTGGTATGACGGGTCCTGGCGATCCAGGGGTAGACCTTGTGGCCGGGAAGCTCGCCCCCTTCGCCCGGTTTAGCCCCCTGGGCCATCTTGATCTGCAGTTCGCCGGCGTTGGCCAGATAATGGCTGGTTACGCCGAAACGTCCCGAGGCCACCTGCTTGATGACGCTGTTTTTTGAATCCCCCTGCTCGTTGGTCCAGGTAAAGCGTTCCGGGTCCTCTCCACCTTCACCGGTGTTGGATCTGCCACCGATGCGGTTCATGGCGATGGCCAGCGCTTCGTGAGCCTCCTTGCTGATCGACCCGTACGACATGGCGCCTGTTTTGAAACGCTTCATGATCGTTTCCACCGGCTCGACCTCATCAAGCGGTACCGACGGCATGCTGTCCTTAAATTCCAGCAGCCCGCGCAGGGTGTAATGGCGATTGCTCTGCTGGTCGATCAGTTTTGAAAATTCCTTGAATTCCCGGTAGTCACCGGTACGGGTCGCCTTCTGGAGCGACGTTATGGTCAGTGGATTGTACTGGTGCTCTTCGCCCTCTTTGCGCCACTGGTAAACCCCACCGGCAGGAAGCGTATTTTCCGGAGCCACCCGCTTCGGAAAGGCACTGGCGTGCCGTTCAAGCAGCTCGCGGGCAATACCGGTGATGTCGGTCCCCCCGATACGCGACGGTGTCCAGGTGAAATAGCGGTCGATGACCGAATGATGAAGCCCGACCGCTTCAAATATCTGGGCGCCACGGTAACTCTGCACGGTGGAGATGCCCATCTTGGCCATGGTTTTGACAACCCCTTTGATGGAGGCCTTGATGTAGTTTTTGACCGCTTTTTTGTAGTCAATTTCCGGCAGCATCCCCTGCAGTATCATGTCTTCCAGGGTCTCAAAAGCCAGGTAGGGATTGACGGCATTGATGCCGTACCCAAGGAGCACGGCAAAATGATGCACCTCCCGCGGCTCACCCGATTCGAGTACCAGCGAAACCCGCGTGCGTGTGCCGCTGCCGACCAGATGGTGATGGAGCCCGGATGATGCCAGCAAGGCCGGTATGGCTGCGTTATTCCGATCAACTCCCCGGTCCGATAGTATCAGGATATTGCAACCGGCATTCACAGCAACATCGGCAGCTGCAAACAGCCCGTCAAGCCCCTTAACCATGCCGTCGCTTCCCGATGCAGCAGGAAACAGCAGCGAAAGCGTAACCGCTTTAAAACCGGGACGAGCGATACTCCGCAGCTTACCCAGCTCCTGATTACTGAGCAGCGGGTGTTCCAGCCTGATCATACGGGCACTTTCAGCAGTCGGCTCCAGCAGGTTGGCCTCTGATCCGATCAAAGTGACCGTCGAGGTGACAATCTCCTCGCGGATCGGGTCAATCGGGGGATTAGTGACCTGTGCAAACAGCTGCTTGAAGTAGTTGTAAATAAGCTGGGGCTGGCTGGATAATACCGCCAGAGGAGTATCGGTCCCCATGGAACCGAGTGGCTGAACACCTTCCCGTGCCATCGGCCCGAGAACGACCAGCTGATCCTCGAACGTGTAACCGAACGCCTGCTGGCGACTGGTAATAGTTGCATGATCCGGATGCGATTGATCGGGAGCTGCCGGCAGCTCCTCCAGTGTGACGTGATGCTCTTTCAGCCAGCGGCCGTAAGGGTTGGCTGATGCCAGTTCCCGCTTGATCTCTTCATCCGGCACAATTCGTCCCTGCTCGGTGTCCACCAGGAACATCTGCCCCGGCTGAAGCCGTCCCTTCCGCAGGATCCGCTCAGGCGCTATCTTCAGTACGCCCGCTTCCGAGGCCAGAACAACCAGATCATCACTGGTGACGTAGAAGCGGGACGGACGGAGCCCGTTGCGGTCAAGCACCGCTCCGATACTGCGTCCGTCGGTGAACGTTATGGCAGCAGGGCCATCCCACGGTTCCATCAGACAGGAATGATACTCGTAGAATGCCCGTTTCTCATCGCTCAGGCTGGTATGGTTTTCCCACGGCTCCGGCACCATCATCATCACGGCATGCGGGAGAGAACGCCCCCCCAGCACCAGCAGTTCGAGGCAGTTGTCAAACATGGCCGAATCCGACCCTCTGGTGTTGATGACCGGCATGATCTTACCAATGTCATCACCGAACAGGCTGCTGGAAAACAGGCTCTGACGGGCATTCATCCAGTTGACATTGCCGCGCAGGGTATTGATTTCACCGTTATGAGCCAGGAAATGGTAGGGGTGAGCCCGATCCCAGCTGGGGAAGGTGTTGGTGGAGAAGCGTGAATGCACCAGCGCAATGGCGCTTTCCATCAGTGGGTCGCGCAGTTCGGGGAAGTAGAGGTCCACCTGCACCGGCATCAGCATACCCTTGTAGACGATAGTACGGGTGGAGAGGCTGCTGACGTACCAGTGTTCATCAACGCCGGCACGGCGGATTTCGTTGGTGGCCCGCTGATTGATGATGTAGAGCTTGCGGTTGAAGGCCTGCTCATCAGCGCAGGTGGCGGGGCGCTTGAGAAACAGCTGGCGTACCAGCGGCTCCCCTTCACGGGCGGTCTCTCCAAGTGAAGAGTTATCGGTCGGTACGTTGCGCCAGCCGATCAGCTCAACTCCCTCTTCCGCAAGGATTTTTCCCAGGATATGACGGGCAGCGTTGCGTTCAGTAGCCTGTGGCGAGGTGAACACCATGCCGACGCCGTAGTGGAACTGCTCGGGCAATTCAATGCCAAGAGGCGCGCAGGCGGAACGAAGGAAGCTATCCGGAACTTGCATCAGAATGCCGGCACCGTCACCGGTATTCGGCTCGCAACCGCAAGCCCCACGGTGATCGAGGTTAACAAGGATTTCGAGCGCCTGGCTGACTATTTCGTGGGACTTCCTGCCTTTAATATTGGCAACAAAACCAACACCGCAGGCATCATGCTCAAAACGGGGGTCGTAGAGTCCCTGTTTCACGGGCGATTTTCTCATTTTCATGGTAAGCGGCCTTTTCAAGAGAATCCTGAAGTTATCCTTTGTACGTTACACCCTGGCTACGGCAATTGATGTCAGGCAGGTATTCAGGTTAAGGGTCGAAACGATACTCTAAATTGAGTCGTTTTGCAAGACACATCCGGATTGGGCCTTCCAGATATGGCGTATCTGCTGCTGAAATTCTGACCAGACGGGGGTGTATGATTATTTTTTCTGGCAAAAGCCATGCCACTGGTGATAGAAAAGAGGCATTACACTGTCATAAAGAGAGGTACCTGTCATGTCCCTGCGTTCCATGTCAGCATTACTGGTTCAAATGTTTATCTGCCTTCTCCTGCTCATCCCAACCGCTGCCCAGGCGACTACGGTGCGCCTGCAGACGGTACTGGGAAATATCGACATCATGCTGTTCGATAACGCAGCGCCACAGACGGTGGCAAATTTTCTCAAGTATCTGAAAAGTGGTGCATATAACAACACGTTCATACATCGTAGTGTGCCCGGCTTTGTCGTTCAGGGGGGGGGATATGCTCTGGACAATTCGTTGAACATTCTAAAAGTACCCGCTGGAGAACCTGTTAAGAATGAGTTCAGCGCTGACAGGTCAAATCTGCGCGGCACTGTTGCCATGGCTAAGGTCGGCGGCAACCCGGACAGTGCCACAACGGAGTGGTTTTTCAATCTCGGCAACAATTCGGCAAACCTTGACAATCAGAATGGAGGCTTCACAGTATTCGGGATGGTTATCGGTAACGGCATGGATATCGTGGATGCAATCGCAAAGCTGCAGACACAGGCCGTCAGCTTCAAGCTGCAGACAGGAACCCTTCCACTCACGGATTTCCCGCTGATTAATTTCACAGGTTCTATTGCAAAATCCAATCTGGTGCTGGTAAACTCCGCAACCGTACTCTCGCCCTCTCCCGATGCGGACAGGCTTTCGGACAGACTTTTCAACTTTCTTGAGGCAAAATTTCCTCAGTTTTTTTCCCCAGCCGGGCAACCGTCAGCCACCATATCGGAATATTATTACCGCAACTACCCCGGTAATAATTCCTATATTGTGACTTCAAACGGGAGCCTTTACTACCTGGGGCCCCTTTCTGACAATAAGGTGCTCTCCCTGGGACCACTGTCAGCCTTAATTCCAATGGTCACTGCCGCCGGTTTTTGAGCAATTCTGCTACTGCAGGAACATCAGTGATGTTGTGCCATGGGCAATCAGCCTGCCGTGTGAATCGTGAATTTTGACGTTTACCGTTGCGGTTCGTTTTCCGAGGTGTACTATTTCTGATTGGGCGGTCAGCTTTTCGCCCATTGACGCCGGGCGAACATAATTGACGTTCAGATTGGTCGTCGTACACGCCCTGCCGGAGGGGAGCAGCGGTCTCGGAAAAAAGGAGACCGTATCGACGAGTGTCGCGATCAGGCCGCCATGCGCTCCTCCGAAGTAGTTCCGATGAATCTCGCTTACCTCCACTTCCATGATGGCATGAGTCTCACCAATCTCTACCAGGCGTATATTCAGAGTCTTGAGCAGCGAAATATTATTGGCCGACTCGATACTGGCAGGTTCGATGTTCATTTTTTCAAATCTCCTCAACTAACCTTCGCCATCAGTCCCTCACGAAAAATCAGCGAGCCCGCGGCGCCCGTTTCGGGTGCCGTGATGCAGGAGCCGATGCCGGTAACGGACGGCCATGAGCGTTTTTTTGCTGTGCTGAAGTTCTTTTCTGCCTGTCCGGATTCTGTGGAGATGCTTCCGGGGCGGCAAGTTTGGCTGCAGGCTGTTTTTTCCGTTGCTGCGGCTGTCGCGGAGGACGGGCAAACTCCTGGTCTTTGTTCGGAGCCGGTATCGTATAGTCAAAGCCTTCCAGAGTCCGCCGCTCCAATGTTGTTTCCAGTTTTTTCTCTATAGTGCGTACCATAATGCTGTCTTCATCGCTCACCATGGTAAAGGCATCGCCGCTTCGCGCGGCCCGCCCGGTTCGGCCGATGCGGTGAATGTAGGCTTCGGGCGTATCGGGAATGTCGTAGTTGATGACGTGGGATATCTGGGACACGTCAATGCCGCGGGCAGCAATGTCGGTTGCAACCAGTATCTGGAAACTGCCATCCCGAAACCCGTCCAGTGCCGCCTGACGGCGATTCTGGGAAAGATTGCCCTGCAATGAGGCAGCGGTATAACCCGATTTGTCCAGCTGCTCCCCCAGCCGTTTGGCGCGGTGCTTGGTGCGGGTAAAGATCAGTACGGATTCCGTATCCAGGTGTCGCAGCAGTTCCAGCAGAAGCGCGGTTTTCAGGTGTTGCGGCACTGGATAGAGCGCATGGCTGACCGTGACCGGTGGGGCGATAGTGCCCGCCTGTACAGTGGCCGGATCGGTCAGCACCTCATTAGCAAGAACACGGATATCCGGAGGCATGGTAGCCGAAAAGAGCAGCGTCTGCCGTCTGGGTGGCAGTTGTGCAAGGATGCGGCGGATATCCGGCAGAAACCCCATGTCGAACATACGGTCGGCCTCATCCAGTACCAGCACTTCGAGATGGGAAAGGTCAACGGTTCCCTGGCTGATGTGGTCCAAAAGGCGCCCCGGGCAGGCAACGACAATTTCAACTCCGCGCTTCAGTCGCTCTATCTGCGGGTTAATGCCCACACCGCCGTACACGGTAATGCTCTTCAATCGGGTCTGCCGTCCGAGCATGAGAAACGACTCGTTGATCTGTTCAGCAAGTTCCCTGGTGGGGGCAATGATCAGCGCGCGCACCCTTCCCCGTGGTCCGCTTGCGAGACGGTGCAGGATCGGCAGGGCAAAGGCGGCGGTTTTTCCCGTGCCGGTCTGGGCCAGACCGATTACATCGCGACCCTGCATGACTACCGGGACAGCCTGCTGCTGGATGGGGGTTGGGATAGAATAGCCTGCGGCCCTGGCGCCTTCGGCCACATCAGAGTGAAACTGGAAATCCTGAAACTTCATGAAACTCCTTTTTTCCGCGTTTATAGTGAAGTACATACAAAAAAAGCCCCAGCGAGGTTCCGGGGCTTTTGAAAATCAATGTTCCGTAAACAGTACTTGATTGTCAGTCTATCAGTAACGATAGTTTTCTGTCAACCCTGCTGCCTGTGTGATGAGAATTACTTGAAAAGTGTAACGGTTCCATCATCAAGGTCATATTTTGCTGCTACTATTTTTACTTTCTTCGCTGCCACCATATGCTCAAGAATTTTTGATTTTTTTGTCAGACTGGCGGCAACAGTCCTGACATTGGCATCTACGACACATTCCACGAACGCATCTTTTTTGGTTTCGCCACACTTCGCCTCTCCCTTGCAACCATCGCAATCCTTGGCGGCATTCTTGATACTCGGTTCAATCGTTTTGACGATTGCGTCAATATTCGGGCTGCCGGTTGTTTTCCCTTTCGACGCCACCGTTGCAGCAACCGCACCGCAGCGCTCGTGCCCCAGCACCATTATCAGCGGCGAGCCGAGATGCTCAGCGGCGTACTCAATACTGCCAAGAACCACCGGATCAGGAATATTGCCGGCTACCCGCACGACGAAAATCTCACCGAGTCCCTTGTCGAAGACGATCTCGGGCGGTAATCGGGAATCTGAGCAGGTAAGAATGATCGCATACGGCTTCTGCGATTTGGCAAGACTGGTGCGCGTTACCGCATCACTCGTCTGTGCTGCGGTCATCTGGTTCTCTACATATCGCTTGTTGCCA
Source organism: Desulfuromonadales bacterium (assembly GCA_037129245.1). Classification (GTDB taxonomy): domain Bacteria; phylum Desulfobacterota; class Desulfuromonadia; order Geobacterales; family Pseudopelobacteraceae; genus JACRCG01. Next base: position 3,533 of record JBAXVE010000026.1, on the reverse strand, counting down.
TCCATCAGCTTCTGAAGTGCCTCATCCGGAGAAACTGCCGGTCCGCTGCTGGCAGTCGCAAACGCAATCCCCGTTGCAGCAGCCATGAGCCCCAAAACAGCAAGACTTCTACCAATCGTACTATTTTTGAACATTGTTCCACCTCCTGAATTATTGTGATGCGTAAATGTAATGGTAATACCGATCAAGTCAATCATTTTTTTCTGACATCATTTTTTTCTGCTGGTTTCAATAAGCCTTGACGACCGGAAACGCCTGAACTATATTCTCCTCGATGCCGGAGTGGTGAAATGGTAGACACAGCAGACTCAAAATCTGCCGAGCGCAAGCTCATGTTGGTTCGAGTCCGACCTTCGGTACCATAGATAAATAAAGGCTTTACGGGTTTTTCCGGTGAAGCCTTTTTATTGCCTAAAAACAATTTGGTACAGTTTTGGTACAGTGACCCGCCATAACCTTGCAGTACATCCCCCCGTAATGCCATAAAAACAACCCCGATCCATAACCAAAAATCACGCTCCGTGTACCAATAATGTACCAAAAATAAATAATACAATAATTTATTGTTATTTTACAGTTGTTTAATGTTTATAATCAGCAGACTATATATCTGTTGTTGACATTTACTGCGGATTACTGTAGCCTTCTTATCAGCGTTCAAGACCACCAGGAGGTGACGGTATGGCTACCATCGTAAAGGTTGAAGGAAAGAAGGGATCCACATATAAAGCAGTCGTGCGGATGAAAGGATACCCGACCCAGACCGCCAGCTTCACCAGTAAGAAGAAAGCGGAGTTTTGGGCTGGCGATACCGAAAGCGCCATTCGTGACGGACGGCACTTCAAGACAGTTGAGGCCAAAAAGCATACTCTTAAAGACCTGATCGACAAATACACCAAGTCCGATGGATACCTGAAACTCGCCGGAAAAGAAGATCGTGGTACTCAGTTGGAATGGTGGAAGTCAGAACTTGGATGTTACAGCCTCGCCGACATTAGCGGCCCGATGATTACCGAATGTAAAACAAAGCTCTCCACGGTGCCGTATACCACCGACAAAGCAGGGAACATAAAGCTACGCAGCGAAGCCACCGTCAACCGTTACCTGGCAGCGTTTAGCCAGATGTATTCCTATGCTGTTACCGACCTCGGTTGGTGCGATGATAACCCGCTCGCCAAAGTCCACAAGATGAAGGAACCGAGGGGGCGGACTCGCTATCTTTCAGAGGATGAGCGGAACAGGTTGCTTGCTGCATGCAAAACTACCAAGAACAAGCATCTGTATTTGATTGTCCTGCTGGCGTTATCCACCGGCGCCCGACAGGGTGAGATAATGGGGCTTGAATGGCGCGACGTTGAACTTGATCCACAACGGAAACGGGTTGTTCTGCGCGATACCAAGAACGGTGAAACCAGAGCAGTACCACTTGTCGACAGGGCGTATGAATTATTGAAAGAACACTCAAAGGTAAGGCGCATCGACACACCGCTTGTGTTTCCCGGCGCCAGTAAATCCGGGAAAGATGCTAAACCACTTATTATCCGCGAAGCGTGGGAAAGTGCTGTTCATAAAGCCGGTCTTGAAAACTTCCACTTCCACGACCTGCGGCATACATGCGCATCATATTTGGCGATGAACGGCGCGACACTGGCAGAGATTGCAGAGGTGTTAGGACACAAAACATTGAGCATGGTTCAACGGTACAGCCACTTGTCAGAGCAGCACGTTAAGGGCGTACTCTCCAAAATGAATGATTCATTTCTTGCTGGCGTGGCATAGGGGGCACAATATGAGTACAAAAATTGAGCGGGTGAAGCATGGGAGCGCAAACTACTATCCATTGTCACTGAGTCCCAGAAGAAAGATAATGTTGTGTCGATTACCCGTAAAGCGGCATAAATCACATTGACCTTAATATCGTATTATAGTATTTTACACTATAAGGACGGCAGTGCATGAAAGCTGAGCTGATATTCAAACAAAAGGCTAATGTTGACGGATATATCCGTGAAATAATTATTTGGCGACTTAACAATCCAGTTATCGGTTGCCGCCACCTTTTCAAATATCGATTGTATTTTGGTCGTGATGATGGTGTGTGCCTTGTCCGTTACGACAATGAGCGCGGCAAAGGTGATCACAAGCATTTTAGAGAGCAAACCTGTTCGTATCTCTTCCAAAGCGTCAAGACGTTGATGATTGATTTTGCTCGGGATGTTACGCAGGCACTTGATGAAGAAGGAGTGACAAAATGAGAGACTTTAAGGTTGCTATAAAAAGCTTAGATGAGTCGATGAAAGAATCAATAGAGTTTGCGCAGCAGATCGACGAGGGCGTTTTCCCGGAGCAGCCGATAGAAAGGGTGTACTTCCACGATTTCAAAACTCTATTGCGTTACATTACCCCAAAGCGGCTTGTTCTCCTTGAAACGCTCCATAGTTCCGGTGCTATGAGTGTGAATGCCCTTGCGAAACTACTACAACGCAGCTATGCAAATGTCCATGAGGATGTAAAGACCCTTGAGCTAGTTGGATTGATTGAGCGAGACGATTTAAAACGAGTGTGTGTGCCGTGGAACGAGATAGAAACGACGTTAAAACTGGCAGCGTAACTATGACTGATTCACTCTACACACCAGAAGAGCTTTCGCCGGAACTCGTTACTAATCGTGCCGATGTATGTATCCGTGGCGGACGTGGCAAGGAAGGGCTGACGCAAAAGCAGCTTGCCGAGCGGATCGGCGTAGCACAGCATCATATCAGCGAGATGGAGAACGGCAAACGCCCTGTAGGCAAGGTGGCTAAGAAACTGGCGGAAGTGTTAAATGTTGATTACAGGGTTTTTCTCTGAGATGGGGAACAACGTCATGGATAAAAAACTTTCTACAAACAATTTGGGTGAATCACGCCATGCTATTTCAAAAATTATCTAAAGCATCTGCTCGTGTAAGGCATCCACTCCGCGACACATGTCGCGGAGTGGTGTTACGTGCAGTAAAAATGTTTGGTATGGAAAAGAGAGCGGGCGGATGGCAGACCGTATAGAAATTCGTGTGGTTACCACCAAAGCTTACTGAACCGCTACGTTCCTGATCCCCTCTGGCTTCCAAGCCGGGGAGATGACATGACTCCCTTTCTCATCATCATTTCCAAGCAGACTGCCATATGTCACGGTAAAGTCGCCGAACCTGTCGTTGACCATATCCATTGCACGTACCATAAAGACCTTCTTCCGCTCTTCCTCGAACACCCTCCCGGAGATGTGCGATAAGGCTGCACATGCCGGGTATCCCCTCCGTTCCATTCCAGCAGCGTCATACTCACCAAACCTGCACCGGTAATGGGAAGGCCGCTCTTGATAATATCGGGGGCGGTCATTTTATTACACGACAGACAAAATAAAAGTATGAATAAAGTATGAATGTAATGATTTAAAATCAAAACAGCCACCTACAAATCAATGTAAGTGGCTGTTATCTTTGGTGGGCGAAACAGGGATCGAACCTGTGACATCCAGCTTGTAAGGCTGGCGCT
>JBAXVE010000025.1:0-44907 GCA_037129245.1 Desulfuromonadales bacterium | reverse complement strand
TTCCTAAAGATTAGCGGCTAATAGGCACGATATCAAGCTGTAAATATCTGTTTTAAATAACTACTTCATGTTGTTTCAAAACCATTCAAAATGTCTCTCAAATGAGATTTTATTACATATTATAGCCGCTTTCCGAGTGCTGCGTCTGGTCAAGGCCCATGATTTCGTCTTCTTTATCAACCCGCAGACCGATTGTCTTGTCGAGGATGAATGTGATGACCAAGGTAACGATGAAAGCATATCCACCGGCGGCCAGTACAGCGATCAGCTGGATCATGAGCTGCTTGGCATTGCCGGCCAGCAGACCGGTAGCGCCGACTGTTGCAAAAACGCCGGTGATAATTGCTCCAAAGGTTCCGCCGATACCGTGAACACCGAAGGCATCAAGGGAGTCGTCATATTTCAGCTTGGCTTTGAGCAGGATGCCGCCGTAGCAGATCAGGCCAGCGGCAACGCCCATCAGCAGGGCGGCGCCGGGCTGCACAAAACCGGCAGCCGGGGTGATCACGACCAGACCGGCGACAACGCCGGACCCGAAACCGAGGGCAGATGGTTTACCGGAATGGAGCCATTCGGCGATCATCCAGGACAGGCCGGCAGCTGCCGGGGCGATGGTAGTGGTGGTGAAAGCCAGGCCAGCCAATCCGCCGGCTGCGTCAGAGGTGTTGGGGCCAACGATTGCAGAGCCGGCATTGAAGCCGAACCAGCCGAACCAGAGCAGGCCGACGCCCAGCAGGGTCAATGGCAGGTTGTGGGGAGCCATGCGCTCGGTCGGATAACCGTGACGCTTGCCGAGGAACATCAGAAATGCCAGAGCCGAGATACCTGAGGAAAGGTGAACAACGGTGCCGCCGGCGAAGTCGAGGGCGCCTTTTTTGAACAGCCAGCCATCGGTCATCCAGACCCAGTGAGCCAGCGGGTCATACACGAGAGTGGTCCAGAGCAGCACGAACACACAATATGCGGAGAACTTGACACGCTCGGCCATGGCGCCGGAGATCAGGGCCACGGTAATCATGGCGAACATGGCCTGATACATGGCAAAGACCAGTTCTGGAATGGCTCCCGGTTCTTTGGTGTAGTTCTGGAACAGGGCATATTCAACCGTGCCACTGGCGGCATCTTTCATGATGATCAGGCCGTTCAGCATCATCTTGCTGAAGTCGCCGATTAGCCCCATCTTTGCCATGTCGGGGCCAAATGAGAGCGAGTAGCCGATGATGGCCCACTGTACACCGACGATGCCCATGGCCACCAGTGAGTGCATCATGGTGGAGAGGACGTTTTTCTGACGGACCATACCGCCGTAGAACAGTGCCAGACCAGGGATCATCAGTAGCACCAGAGCTGATGATACCAGCATCCAGGCGGTGTCGCCGGTATTGAGCACCGGCTTGACATCCGGTGGTGTTGCCGGTGCGCCGGGTGCTGCAGCCGGAGCAGCCGCATCGGCAGGTTTTGCTGCTTCAACCGGTTTTGCAGCATCTGCAGCAGGGGCTGCCAACGTCGCCGCAGGGGCAGTTGCGGCCGGTGCCGCGTCTTTCTTTTCTTCGGCCATGGCGGCAACCGGAATCAGACCGGCCATGAGTATAAGCATTAGTGCTGCAAGATAGAGTTTAAGTTTCATGATTTCCCCCTTTGATGTTGGTTATCGCGTGGCTGCTAGATAGCGTCGGCACCCTGCTCGCCGGTCCTGATCCTGACAGCTTCCTCCAGCGGGATGATGAAAATCTTGCCGTCACCGATGCGGCCGGTTTTGGCGGTGTTCTGAATTGTTTCTACAACCTTGTTGACCAAGTCGTCGCTGACAGCGATCTCCATTTTGATTTTGGGGATGAAGTCGACGACATATTCTGCACCACGGTACAGTTCCGTATGCCCCTTTTGACGCCCGAATCCTTTTACTTCGCTGACAGTAATACCTTCAATGCCGATCTCGTTGAGGGCATCTTTTACTTCATCAAGTTTGAAAGGTTTTATGATCGCTTCGATGAGTTTCATTGCACCTGCCTCCTTGTGTACTCAATTTATGGATGAACTCCTTGAAAAAGGCGGGGATGGGTGGCGCCCACCCCCGAATTGAAGGAGGGACAGCTAGGGGAGATTGATGTCGAGCTGGGTAGTGAAGGACGGCTTGCCGCCGGTAAGCGTGCTCTGGCCAGGGTTCCATACATTCATGCCGACAAGAAGGGAAACCTGCTTGGAGAAGGCCCAGGAGCCACCGAGCGATAAGCCGCCGTTGTAATTGTTGCCGCCCATGTAGTCGACTGCCAGCCAGAGTTTGTCAGATATCTCAGACATGGTACGATCCCAGGAGGCCAGAACGCCGTTGTTAATTTTCTTGCCGAGGTTCTTTTCTGCTCCGTTGTAGCCGCCGACCGATATACGCCCGATTACCGGAAAGGTTTTGGCAACGAGGCCGTAGACGATATTCTGCATGGTGTTGTCGCCTGCTCCGTTGTCATAGGTTCCAATGCCGAACATACCAGCTGCGACGGCAGGAAGTCCCTTGATGCCGAAGGCATCTTCCGGAATGCCGGCTTTGAAGTTGAAGAGCAGCGGGTGCTTGGAAGCCAGGCTGCCGCTCACGCCATCGGTGAAGTAATCAATCCCGGCTTCGAGCTTGAAGTTCTCAAATGGCAGCAGACCGGTTGTCACGCCCAGGTCATAATAATTGGGACCAGCGTCGGATGCGCTGGAGAAGCGGATGTAGTTGTCAATGCTGATGTTAACTTCTTTCAGCCCTTTGACGTCTGTTGAAGGGATCCAGATCTGCGTCGAAGGTGTCGCCATTGCCGAACCACATGCCAGAGTCACTGCCAAACCTGCCGCTGCCAGAATCTTTGCAATTTTCATCTTTCCTCTCCTTTTCACCTTTGATTTTGAACGTTGCCGTGATGAGCGCCGAACGTTCTGTAGAGTGTTTTCGAATGAGTGCTTTGTCCGACGGTTCCTGGCGACTCTTTTACATGGAGCGTGCCAATAGATGTTTATTCAATAATATTATATTGTTATATTATTTTACGATATGAATGACACCCGTATTAGGCACAAAAAAAACCGATTGCTGCCTGATTAATATGCAAACTGCCTAAAATCCCCCCGCATCACACAGATAAAAGCTGCAATGGGCGATGGCACACCTCATGCTAACTGAAGTCTGTGGAGGATGCCTGGCATGACAAAAACCATACTGGTGTGTGACAACGAACCGAGTGTTCGTACGAACCTGAAGAGTATGCTGATTGAGTTGGGATTTGATCGAATTCTGGAGTGCGTCGACGGGAAGAGTGCTGTGGATATGGCTTTTGCGAGCTTTCCCGACATGGCCATCCTGGATGCGTCCATGCCGAAAATGGATGGAATCACCACAGCTGCCGAGATCAGAAAAAAGTTGAAGATTCCGATTGTACTCCTGACCGGTGTTATTGACAGCACGACTTTAAAACGGGCAGTTGAGAGCGGTGTTGCCGCATTTTTAACCAAACCGCTGCGCAAGCAGGATCTGTTACCAACCATTGAAATGGCACTTCATCACGTGGAAGAAGTGGAAGAGCTGAAGGAAAAGATAGAAGATCTGCGTGAAGTGATTGAGAACCGCAAATTGATTGAAAAAGCCAAAGGGAGGCTGATGGATGAGAACCGCCTTTCAGAGGCGGAAGCCTACCGAGCCATGCAGAAGCTGGCTATGGACAGACGTAAGAGCCTGAGGCAGGTGGCAGACGGGATTTTAAAGGCGGCATAACCTGCTTTCACATACGATGTGAGCTACAGCGTTCTTCCCAGCGGGCTGGCTGATACCAGCTTTTCAGCCAGCATTTCAATTTCGGTAATGACTTTGCCATCCATTTTCTTCAGCCATCGTTTCGGTATCGCTTCTGAACCGTAATAGGCCCCGGCCAGCATGCCGCAGATAGCGCCGGTGGTATCAGCATCCCCCCCCTGATTCACGGTACCCACCAGGCACTCCTCGAAGCTTTTTCCCCGGAAAAACCAGTGAAACACCGTCTGCATCGTATCGACGACATAACCGGTTGCCAGGCCGCGGTACGGGTCGAAGCAAAACGTCGGAACGTGGGCCACCAGGCCGTCCACCTGCCTGCGCAGGCGGCTTTTCTCCGCTCCGCAGAGCGCCAGGTGCAGCACTTGACCGAGACAGATGCAGGCGGCGTCAGAGACCGGATTGTTGTGGGTAATGTGGGCCTGTTCGACGGCGTATTTCTTGAGCAGTTCGCCATCAGGGAGCGAAAAGAGGGCCGCAGGAAGAATGCGCATGGCCGCACCGTTACCGGCATCCCACTCGTTGGGGGGCGCTTCCAGCGTACCGTGCAGCATGTAGGAACGGATCCCCTTGCGGCAGGTATCGCCACAGTCCACCGGGCGCGATTTGAGCCAGGCGGCAAAGTTGTACGCCACCGCTTCCTGTGACCACCCCTGGCTCTTAACGATCGCCCGGGCGATACAAAGCGCCATCTCCGTGTCGTCGGTCACCTGCCCCGGCTTGAGCCGCAGCCAGCCGCCCCCGATAATTTCCTTGAACGTGCCGTATTTTGCCGTGATTTCAGGTGTGGTCATGAATTCAACCGTCGCGCCCAGCGCATCACCGACCGCCATGCCGATAAAGGCCGCCCGCGCCCGGTCGATAATATCATCGCGGTTGTACTGGTTGAACATGGAGACCTTTATTTAGGGGCAACAGCCCCTGAATCAGGCGACCCGGCGTGGCTTCCCCGGTAACTATTTCCCCGCCAGTTCCCTGGATCTGTTACAGGCCGCTTCGACGCCGTTCATGATGGTTCCGCGAAAACAGCCGATTTCAAGCGCATGCAGTCCTGCAATGGTTGTACCGCCGGGTGACGTAACCCGCTCTTTCAACACGGCAGGATGCTCGCCGGTCTCAGCGACCATGCGTGCAGCGCCCAAAACCGTCTGGGTTGCCAGCTGCGCCGCCACATCGCGCGGCAGGCCGCACTTGACACCGGCGTCGGCCAGGGCCTCAATGAAAGTGAATACATACCCCGGGCCGCTGCCCGAAAGGGCGGTGACCGCATCCATCTGTTTTTCGTCGACGCTGATTGCACTGCCGGTAAGCGAAAAGAGCTGCAGCGCCACGTCGAGGTCAGCGGCGGTGGCCTTGTGCCCGCAGGAAACGGCCGTGGCACCTGCACCGATCAGGGCAGGGGTGTTCGGCATAGCACGCACCACCCGGCAGCCGGTCGCCAGGTTCAGCTCAATTTTTGCGCTGGGAATGCCGGCCATAATCGATATGACCAGTTTGTCGGGAGTGATGGCACGCTCCAGTTGATCGAGTACACCGGCAGCCTGCTGGGGTTTGACCGCCAGGATGACAATATCCCCCTTGCCGGCCGCCTCGGCGGCATCTTCGACGATCTGCACACCGGGAAAACGTTGGGCGATCTGGCTGCGCCGTTCCGCGCTGATCTCGGCAACGCAGATATCGATGCCGGAAGCATCGAGCTGCAACCCGTTTATGATTGCTTCAGCCATGTTACCTCCGCCGATAAAAGCAATTGTGCGTACGTTGAGCATGCTCACCCTCCGATATTAATTTACACTGCTGCGAGTTACCAGCGCCACTCCGACACAGATCAGACAGATACCGGCCCAGCGCATCTGGCTGACATTTTCCCCCAGGTACCACTGTGCCAAAAAGGCCACCACGATGTAGCTGATCGCCTGCATCGGCAGGGCCACCGATAGATCCTCCCACGACAGCACCGCCAGCCACAAGCCAAAATAGACCGCCTGCATGGCCGTCCCCAGCACCAGTCGCCAGTTGGTCAGCGCCTTGAGCACGGTGTCGAAAATCTGCCGCACACCCATGGCCGACAGGTCTCCTGAGCTCTTCATCCCCTGCGTCAGGAAGATGTCGCCAATAGCTCCGGCGGTAATTGCCACCAGCATGACCAGTACGGTTTTCAGCATTTGCCCTCTCCGCGGTAGTTCTGCACGTTGATACGCAACTCTTTAAGCCGTTCTCCGACTTTCGGACTGACAAGCGCGGCCAGTTCCTCAGCGTGACGGTAATCCGGCATCCTCCGCGTGATTTCCTCGTCCGGCAGGATACCGGGGTGGAAATAGATTTCCGTTATTCCGTCCTGCAGCCCATCAAGTATGTTGAGCAGGTAGCTTTCAGTCATCCGTCCGGAGTTGAGTACCCCTTTGACTTCACCGGTATAGTGGATCCCCAGAGATTCGAGCTGTGGACGGGCATTGTCGGCCAGTCCACCGAAGATAACCCGTTCCAGCGCCTTGCCCGTCAGGCGTTCCCGGTCAAATTCGAGATTATGGCGCAATCGCTCACGCGAAAGACGGAAGCTACTGATACCGTAGCGTGGCATCAATTCCGCCAGAATCCTGAAGACAGTCGGATGAAGATGGATGTTCAGATGCCCGTCAATGTGGCTCAAAGGAATTCCGGCTTCTAGGACACGGACGATTTGGGCTTCTATCTCCCGCTTGAGCTGGCAGTAAAGCCCCCGGTCGAAAAAATAACGCATGCCGGTTGATACCGGATTGTCGCTGAATCTGCCGGCTCCGTTCACCAGTTCCGGGATGCTTGAAGGGGGAAGCACGCTTACGCCCTGCAGCAGCGTCAGGTGAAGACCCACCTGCAGCCCCGGATTACGCCTGGCAATGGCAACTGCCTCATCGAAACCATCACCAGCCGGCATGATCGAAGCACATGTCAGGATGCCGTCCCGCCACGCCTTTTCCACCGCCCGGTTGACGCCCGGTGACAGCCCGAAATCGTCGGCGGTGATGATGACGCCTCTCATCCGGTCACGTGCAATCCGGGCAGGAGTCTTTACGTTTGCGCATGTACTGCAGATACTGTTTCCCCTCTTTGAGCAGCTTCTTCCGTTCGTCGGAATCGATGATCATCCGGCCGATGCTGCGGGCGATGTATTTGGGTCGGAAATAGAATTTGTTATAGAATTCTTCGACAGAGTTGAAGATTTCTGCATTGGAGAGGTTCGGGTAGTTGATCACGCATTTCTGATGACCGCTGGCATCGATGAAATCATCTGAGGAAATCCAGCCGTTCTGTTTGCAGAGAGCGTAGAACTCGGTACCGGGATAGGGGGAAGCCAGCGAAGCCTGGATCGAATTGAGGTCAAGTTTTTTAGCAAATTCGATGGTCTGACTGATGGTTTCCCTGGTTTCACCCGGCAGTCCCATGATGAATGCGCCATGAATGGAGAGCCCCAGTTTTTTGCAGTCGGCGGAGAATTTGAATGCCTGAGCCGTCGTGACCCCCTTTTTGATGTTTTTAAGAATCTGATCATTGCCGCTTTCAAAACCTACCACCACGTGGCGCAACCCGGCTTCGCGCATTACTTTCAGCGTATCGAAGTCAGTATTGGCGCGGGCGTTGATTGTCCAGGATATGCCGAGCGGCTTGATCAGGTTGGCGACCTCGCGGGCGTGGGTCCGGTTGGCGGTGAAGGTATCATCGTCAAAGGATAATTCGCGCATTTCCGGGATGTTTCCGACAATCCACGAAATTTCCTCAAAGACGTTCTGCGGTGAACGGACCCGCATGGTACGGCCCGAAAATGTCTGTGGCCAGAGGCAGTAGATGCAGTGCGATGGGCAACCGCGACTCGAATAGATCGACACGTAGGGATTTTTGAAATGGGGGATCACGTACTCCTTGATCGGTAGATCGCGCTTGTAGATCGGTGCCACGAAAGGAAGTGCGTCCAGGTCAGTGATCGGTGGCCGGTCTGGCGTGCTCACGATTTTGCCATCCCTGACGAAGTTGATGCCGGCCACCCGCTCCCACTCCCGTCCTTCGCAGAGCTCTTTGGTGGAATAGTCAAACTCGCCGCGGCAGACGATGTCAATAATCCCCTTGCCAGCCCGTAGCGATTCTTCAGGCAGGACGGTTACGTGCGGGCCGGTCAGCACCGTGATGATGGAAGGCTTGACACCTTTTATCTGGCGAGCCGTCTCGATATCTATCCGTAGTGTCGGGGTGGAGGTGTACATCACCACCATGTCGTAATCCATGGCGATGGCGAGACAATCTTCCATGCCGAATTTCTGCACCGGCGCATCAACGACCCGGCTCCCCTCAATCATACCGGCCGGAAAACAGAGCCACGTCGGATACCAGAAGGATGTCACTTCACGGGACGCCTGGTAGCGGGCACCGGCGCCGCCGTCAAAGTCCTCGAAGGTGGGTGGGTTCAAAAAAAGCGGCTTCATCACTACTCCTTGACTACAGATTAAGCTGACACAAATAGCAGATATTTCGCAAAAAAGTCAAGTTTTACCCGGTTTCGCACCAACAGAAACGGGGCGCCGTTCGGGCGCCCCGTGCTTAGGTGCAATACGCTGTGGAGAAGAACTATTTTTTCGGCTGCTTGGCGATCAGTTGGTCCTTAACCTTTTCGTAGAGGGTCCCGTCGAGAATTTTGCGCGATTTGAGCTGGGCCTTGTTGGCATAGGGGCGGCCGGCGATGATCTTGGCTGCGTAGGCATCGCCGATACCAGGAATCGCTTTCAGTTCAGCCTCGCTTGCACTGTTAATGTCGACCAGGCCACCCTTGGCCGCCGGCTTTCCTTCAGCAGGCTTTGCCCTGGCATCCGGCACAGCAGCTTTTGCGTCCGGAGCTGCAATCTTGGACTTGTCAGTAGATGCCTTTGCTGCACCCTTTGCGTTAGGTGCACCGGCTTTTTCCTTCACATCCACAGCACAGACAACAGTCGCAGACAGTATGAGCGACAGCACAAACAGTGTGACAATTGAAATGCTTTTTTTCATGGTTTGCTCCCCTTGATAGAATTTTCGCCCTTGTACAGGTGACTACCGGCTTTGTCAAGAGTTCTCAAGACAATCAGCGGCCCAGGAGCCACCCGGCGAGATTGCCTGCCAGCCTGCTGTTGTCCTCATCAAGATAGCGGTTCTGGAAGATGGCGTCATCACCGAAAATCACGAATTTCCCTGTACCGGCTGATCCGGTAACGACGACATCAAACGCACCGACGATGTCGCCCTTCGATATGACCCCGTTACCATCCATATCAACCCAGGTGTCGGGAGATGTCCGGGCCAGTGAGATCCCGCTCTTTCCGCCGTTTAATCCCCATGCCCCGTACAGCGAAAACCGCTGCAGACCGTCGAAGAGCGGCGAAGCTGTCAAATCGGTTACGCGGAAATTGATGTCGCTGTCGATAACATTACGCCGCTCGTGCAGTACAAGGTTTGAATGGTCCACATCCAGACGGGAGAGAAGGGGGGCCAGGGGTGGACCGATATGGAGCATTGCCGCCAGCCGTCCGCCACGTTCCAGAAAGCGAATCACCGCTTCGATTTCTCCGGATTTCAGAGCTTCAAACGGTCCTGAGATAATCAGCGCCGTCACCCCCTTAAGCAGCTCGTCACTCAGTGGCGCCGTAGTTGATGACGCAATGCCCCCTATTGAACGGATGATGTCGGCAAACTTCGAAAGTTGCAGCTCACCGGCATCTTCGATGACGAATCGCTGGTTATGCCCCTGATCGAACAGAACAGCACCGGTCGACTCTGCAGCAGCAGCGGCAGCGCCTGCCCAGAGCGCAGCAGCCAGAATAAGAAAAAAGATATTGAGGAGCTGTCTCATAATCAAAATTATCCCCTTATAAAAGACTTTATTGGTCTTTTTATAGTACATGATTGTGCCCGGGGCAAGAAAATATTTTCCAGGTGACCGCAAGGTGTGATAGGAAAGGTGGTATCAATCAGACCCACAAAGGAGAGCAAACAGATGAGCAGCAAAAAACCGGAACTGACCTTCAAGTACATTTTCAACTACGGCTATAACCCGAGTTACGTGAACGGTGCCCAGGGAGGGTTTTCTCCCCGGGGCGAAATGGTGATCAATTTTTACCTTGAACGCCAGCCGCTTCCCGATGCCATAACTCATGAAATCACACCCGAAGGGGCTATCGGCCGTGAAACGGAGGTGGACCCGAAAGATCTGGCCAGCAGTATGGTGAGGTATATCGATACCGGCGTGGTAATGAGTTACGACAATGCCCGCGCCTTCCACGCCTGGATGGGGGATAAGCTGCTGGAGGTTGAAGAGCTGGCCAAGGCCAGGGCGGCATTTGAACAGTCTCAGGCGGCCGGACAGGCGTAATAAGCCGGTATCACTTCCGGGCAATACGTAGATTCGGAAAATACTTTCCTTGTTGCCGGATTTATGCTACTAAGGCGCCAGCGTAATTACGAAAACACGGTTCTACTGATTCGGACACCTATGGGGTACCTGCTATGATCACCTTTACGGGCGTGCACAAGTGGTTTAAAAGCCTCCACGTTCTTAACGACATCAACCTGCACGTTACGCCCGGCGAAGTGCTGGTAGTCTGCGGGCCGTCCGGCTCGGGAAAATCAACCCTGATCCGTACCATCAACCAGCTGGAGCCGATCGATCAGGGTACCCTGGTTGTCGATGGAATGGATCTCTCCGATAAGAAGACTGACATCAACAAACTGCGGGCCGAAGTAGGTTTCGTATTCCAGCAGTTCAATCTCTATCCGCACCTCTCCGTCATCAACAACATTACTCTGGCTCCGATTAAAATCCGTAAAATCGCTAAAAAAGAGGCTGAAGAACAGGCGATGGTGCTGCTGGAACGGGTAGGACTGGCCGTGAAGCGTGATGCGTATCCCTCGCAGCTTTCCGGTGGCCAGCAACAGCGGGTGGCCATTGCCCGGGCGCTGGCCATGAAGCCCAGAATCATGCTGTTTGACGAGCCGACGTCAGCTCTCGATCCGGAAATGATCGGTGAGGTTCTGGCGGTTATGAAGGATCTGGCACTCTCCGGCATGACTATGGTTGTCGTCACCCACGAAATGGGTTTTGCCCGGGAAGTGGCTCACCGGGTCGCTTTCATGGCCGACGGCATTGTTCTGGAGGAGGCACATCCTGAAGACTTCTTCCTGCGCCCCAAACATGAACGGGCCCAGCAGTTCCTCCGCCAGCTTTTGACGCCGATGCAGGCCGAATGTCCATAAACGGTGAATGAAAATCAGCACTGATTCGCACCATCACTCACAGGGAGGAAACACAATGAAAAAACTGGTAACGCTGTTCATGATCATGGTACTGGCGACACTTACTGCCAAAATTGCAATGGCTGGAGACACGCTGGCCGATGCCAAGAAAAAGGGCGTTCTGGTCGTCGGCTGCAAAGATTCGCTCCCCCCCTTCGGTTACGTTGACGAGAAAACCCGTCAAATCGTCGGCTACGACATCGATTTCGTCAATGCCATCGCGAAGAAGATGGGCGTCAAAGTCGAGCTGAAACCGGTAACCTCCGCCAGCCGCATGCCGCAGCTGCAGGAAGGACATATCGATATCATCGCCGCCACCATGACCAAGAACGCCGAGCGCGCCAAGGTTATCGACTTCAGTCACACCTATTTCTTCACTGGGCAGAAGTTCATCACCAAGAAAGGGAGCGTCAAGAGCCTGAAGGATCTGGAAGGGAAAAAAATTGGAACCGCCAAGGGCTCCACCTCCGAGCAGAATGTCAAGAAAGCGATTCCTACTTCGACCGTACTTTCCTTTGACGACTATCCCCAGGCACTTCTTGCTCTGGAGCAGGGTAAAGTCCACGCTGTCACAACCGACGAATCAATCCTGATCGGAATTCTTGACAAAGCACCGGATAAGAGCAAGTTTGAAATTCCAAACCTGCAGATATCTGACGAACCCTACGGCTTGGGTATGCGTAAAGGAGATAAAAACTTCGTTGATTTTGTCAACAAAACCATCCTGGAGATGGAGAAGAGTGGCGAAGCGGCCAAGATTTTCACCAAGTGGTTTGGCCCCTACAACCTGCAGCGTTCGTTCAAAATTTCAGCTGACAAATAATTCTTCGGCCTCCAGGGTTTATCACCCTGGGGGCCGTGCTTTTACAAAGGGCTGTACGTGCTCAAGTATACCTTCGACTGGTCGATCATACTGTCCGGCAAATATTTTGACTGGCTCCTCACCGGCCTGATTACGACGCTCAAAATTTCGGTGATTTCGATCATCATGGCTTTTCTGCTCGGCCTTGTAATCGCCGTCATGCGGATGTCCGGCAATCGGCCGGTTCGCTGGTTTGCACATGTCTACCTTGAGTTTTTCCGCAATACCCCCCTGCTGGTACAGATTTTTTTCTGGTATTTCGGCTCGTACAAGGTGCTGCCGCAGGTTGTCAATGACTGGCTGGTCAGTACCAATTTTGAGTTTGCCGCCGCTGCCATCGCCCTGACCATCTATACCTCGGCCTTCATCGCCGAGGATATCCGCTCCGGGGTACTCTCGATTCCCAAGGAGCAGCTGGAGGCGGCCCGTAGCGCCGGTTTCTCCTATCTCCGTTCCATGCAGTACATCATCCTGCCGCAGGCAGTACGCATCACGATTCCACCGCTGGTGAACCAATTCCTCAATCTGGCCAAGAACTCGTCGCTGGCCATGACCATCGGCGTCATGGAGATGACTTATCAGGCCCGCCAGGTTGAAAGCTACACTTTTAAAGGCTTTGAGGCCTTTACTGCTGCCACGGTCGTCTACCTGGTGCTTTCGGTACTCATAACCGCAATGGTCAACCTTTATAACGAAAAAGTTCTCAACGTCCACAAGGCCGCCTGATATGGAACAGTTCCTCAACTTTTCGGTCATCGGCGACAATTTCACCTACTTCATGATCGGCCGTTTTCCGCACGGCCCGCTGGGGGGGGTAGGCCTGACGCTCTATCTGGCAGTTGTTTCCTGCATCCTCTCATTTTTCGGCGGCATGATTCTGGGACTGTTGAGCATCTCCCGCTTTGCCGCTGTGCGCTATCCCGCGCTGGCCTTCATCAACCTGGTGCGTGGCATGCCGCTGCTGATGGTCATCTTCTGGATGTACTTCCTGATGCCGGCTCTCTTTGGCAAAATGGCAGAGACCAACACTGTCATCATGGCACTGACCCTGTTCACCTCGGCCTACATGTCCCGTATCGTGGTGGCCGGAATCGACGGTATCCCCAAAGGACAGACCGAAGCCGGCATCTCCACCGGGCTCACCTCCTGGCAGGTCATGTTCTACATCGTGCTTCCCCAGGGGCTGCGCAACATGATCCCTTCCTTCGTCAACCAGTTTGTCTCCCTCATCAAGGACACCTCACTGGCCTTCATCGTAGGGGTGTCCGAACTTACCCACGTGGCCACCCAGATCAACAACCGCACCATGGCGTTCCCCACTGAGATTTTTATTTTCATTGCCTTTGTCTATTTCATCCTCTGCTATGCCTTTACCTCCCTTTCCCGCTGGCTGGAACAGCGCCTTGCCTGGCGAAAAGCGATTTAAACTGCCGTGACTCCTGAAATCACCCTGCTGCTCCTTTTTCTGGCGGCTTTCGTGGCCGGCCTGGTGGACTCGATTGCCGGCGGCGGCGGACTTATTACGGTACCAGTGCTATTGGGTATCGGCCTGCCGCCGCAAGTGGCGCTCGGGACGAATAAACTACAGGCTTCTTTCGGATCGGGGAGCGCCATGCTCCATTTTCTGAAGGCGGGGACAGTCAAGATCAACGACTGCTGGAGCGGGATCATCTGGACAGCCATCGGTGCCGCCCTGGGGGTCTGGGGGGTCCAGCTTCTCGATGCATCGCTGCTGAAAAAACTGATCCCCTGGCTGCTGGCGGCAATCGCAGTCTACACGCTGCTTTCGCCCCGCCTCGGAGCGGAAGATTCCCATGCCAGGATGAAGCCGGGACTTTTCTATTTTCTCTTCGGCCTGTCAATCGGCTTCTACGACGGATTTTTCGGCCCTGGTACCGGCTCGTTCTGGACCATGGCGCTGATGATGATGCTCGGTTACTCCATGATGCGGGCCACTGCTACCACCAAAGTCATGAACTTCACCAGTAATTTTGTGGCGCTGATTTTCTTTCTCTCGGTTGGACAGGTCCGTTTTCTGGAGGGGTTCGTCATGGGGGCGGGGCAGTTTCTCGGTGCACGGGTC
Organism: Desulfuromonadales bacterium; assembly: GCA_037129245.1. Classification (GTDB taxonomy): domain Bacteria; phylum Desulfobacterota; class Desulfuromonadia; order Geobacterales; family Pseudopelobacteraceae; genus JACRCG01. The sequence goes on along the minus strand of JBAXVE010000025.1, from coordinate 30,891 downwards.
GGTTCGAAACTGGTCATCAAGCGGGGCACCGCCTTCATCAGGCCGGTGTTTATTACAATGGTTCTTGCGCTGGTGGCCAGGCTGATCTATCAGAACTTCAAGTAGGGTTCGAAAAATATTCGCCCAGCACCCCTCGTGAATGTTCATCGTCGTGGCAATGAATGCAGAGGTTTTCCCAGTTACTGCCATCGGACGGATTGTTGTGATGATTGCCGTCCCTGTGATGAACGGTCAACCGGTTAAGGCTGGCGGCGTCAAATTCACGGCCGCATTTGGCACAGACCGGGCCGTGAATCCGGATTGACTTTGTGCGGTAGTTGCTGTTTCCATCAACCTCGCCGCGCATTCTGCGCAACAGGGCCTCTGTCTCTGACGGCGAAGGGAGCTTGACTGATTTCGGTTTTCTGGGATTCATGGACGGGACTCCTGTTGTGGCTTGAAGCGGTGCTTTCGGGCATAGTATGGTTGACACACCGGACTTTGTCAGTAACAAATTTACGGAGAGGTTTTACAAGTACTCTTTTGGAATACCGTTGCGATGCATCAAGAAGAACCGTGGCACCTGTCATGTTTACACCTTGATTATGGTGTGCGTGCGTGGTATTTATACTGGTGGTGTATGAGGTTTTACTGACAATCCGCCGTCGTCTGACTCCACACTCAAAAACCAATCTGAGGAGGGTACCATGGAGAAGAGCAAGGTGCATTACCGGGAACTGGGACTGACTAATACCAAAGAGATGTTCGCCAGGGCAATGGCTGGCAAATACGCCATCCCTGCTTACAACTTCAATAATCTTGAGCAGCTTCAGGCGATTGTGACCGCCTGCATTGAGACTAACTCTCCGGTCATCATCCAAGTTTCCAAAGGCGCCCGCAGCTACGCCAACGAAACCATGCTCCGCTGCATGGCGATGGGAGCCGTCCAGATGGCCCGTGAAGCCGGCTCGTCAATCCCCATCTGCCTGCACCTCGACCACGGCGATTCGTTCGAACTCTGCAAATCCTGTGTCGATAGCGGCTTTTCCTCGGTGATGATTGACGGCTCGCACCTGCCGTTTGAAGAAAATGTGGCATTAGCAAAAAAAGTAGCCGAGTACGCCCATCAATTCGACGTAACAGTGGAAGCGGAACTAGGCGTTTTGGCCGGCATTGAGGATGAGGTTTCCGCTGAACATTCCACCTACACCAAACCGGAAGAGGTAGAGGACTTCGTCAAAAAAACCGGCGTCGATTCACTGGCCATTTCAATCGGAACAAGCCACGGTGCCTACAAATTTAAAGCCGGACAACCGGTTCCGCCTCTCAGGTTTGACATCCTTGAGGAGTGTGAGAAACGCATCCCCGGCTTTCCGATCGTACTGCACGGGGCATCGTCGGTGGTCCAGGAGTACGTAGACCTGATCAATCAGTACGGTGGGAAGCTCGACGGTGCCGTCGGAATTCCTGAAGATCAGTTGCGCCGTGCTGCTGCCAGCGCTGTCTGTAAAATAAATATCGATTCCGATGGCAGACTGGCAGTTACCGCCAAGATCCGCGAATATTTCGCCAAGGATCCCAAGGAATTTGATCCCCGCAAATACCTTGGCGAGGCACGCAAGGAGCTGATCAAGCTGGTCAAGCATAAGAATGAGGCGGTGCTCGGCTCGGCAGGCAAAGCCTGATCATCCCTGTTTGTTGACAGCGCAAGGAGAGGATACGATGACTACCCGCAAATTTTCCCGCGTGAAATTTAATGTCGAAGCCACGATCAGGAGTGGGGAACGCTCGTTTCGCGGATGGGTGGAAAATCTCAGCATGACCGGTCTGTTCCTGGTTACTGAAGAGCGCCTGCCGGAGGGGGAGCATGTCGAAATTGAAGTTGAACTGACCGGAAGCATGCCGCTGGTGACCGTGTCCTGCAACGGCCGTGTCCTGAGGGCCACCGAAAACGGCATTGCATTCGTTTTCGAAAAGCTCGAACTTGAATCCTACTTGCATCTCAAAAACATTGTCTCGTACAATCTAGACGATCCCGACAAAGTCATGGAAGAGATTTGTCACTCGATTGATGAAAAACTTGCCGCTGCCAAATGAGGTTACGTACGTAAGGATGGCATCATGAAAAAACACTCAACGCTGTTTATGATCGGCGGGTTCCTGCTTGGTGTACTCGCTCCGATCGGCTGGGTTACAATCCGCCTCCTCTTCTTCTACGACCCGCGGCAAACATTTTTTACTCAACTGCTGCAGGACATCGTCAAGGATGCGGAGCATTTTGCACTTTACAACTACATGGGGGGCGGAACTGCCGTGGTGTTGGCCGTACTGGGATACATGATCGGCAAGAACGGTGACGAACTGCATGCGCGGGCAGCCGAACTGGACATCCTGCATCAGGAAGTTGCCCAGCAGAAAGAGGTTTTTGAAACCCGCTACAAGGTGCTGGACCGGAATATCAAGAATTTCCACCAGATCAGCAGCAAAATCCAGATGTCGCTCAATCTGGAAGAGATCCTTGTCCTCTGCGCAGAGGGACTCCACGAAGTTCTGGGCTACGAGCGGGTCAACATCCTGATGGCGGATGAATCGCGGCAACTCCGTTTTATTACCACGGCCGGTACCGAAGGCTTTGACGCTTCCGACGTGGTGCTGCCGCTTGACCCGAGCATCGGCGTCATCTACAAATGCTTTGTCGAGCGCAAAGTCTATCTGGTCGATGATATCTCCCACTACCCGGCTGATTACCACCTGAAGCCGCCACACAACAATCTGGCTCCTCTTCGATCACGGAGTTTCATTCTCTGTCCGATCGTCGTTAAGGATGTCTCCATCGGTGCCTTTGCCATCGACAACAAGAACAGCCGTCGTGCGCTTAATGACTCTGACGTCGATACCATCATGCTCTTTGCGGATCAGGTGGCTTCGGCCATGACCCGCATCAATCTGCTGTCTTCGATCGACACACTGACCACCGAGATGGAGAGTTCGTTCCGCTTTCTGCTGGGGAGCCGTGAGCAGTATTCCCGCAATGTACGCAATCTGCAGGAGAGTGTTGATTCTGTCGCCGATGGCACCTCCATCATCGCCTCAGCCTCCGAAGGAGTTATGTCGTCGGTTGACGAGACAAGTTCGGCCGTCAATCAGATTTCAGTTGCCATCGAGCAGGTCACGCGCAACCTCGACCATCTGGCGGGAATCGTCCAGCAGTCGGCTTCAGCAATGGATCAGATCAACTGCGCCATCAGTAACGTGGAGCAGAACGCGGCCATTTCCCATGAGGTGTCGCATCAGGTCAAGTTGCAGGCCGAGGCCAGCCGTTCCGTCGTTGCCGAAACCGTTGCTGCGCTGGATGAAATCAAAACTTCCGTGGGGCTTTCGTTCGACGCAATTCAGCGGCTGGCCGAAAACAGTTCACGCATCGAGAACATTGTCAGCGTGATCAACGACATCACAAAACGCACCAACCTGCTGGCCCTCAATGCCTCCATAATCGCTGCCCAGGCGGGTGAATACGGCAAGAGCTTCGGCGTTGTTGCCGATGAAATCCGCAACCTGTCGCTGCAGACCGGCCACTCCACCGGCGAGATCACCTCGATCATCGAAGAGATCATGAGCGAGTCCAAGACCGCCGCCAGCAACATCAGAATAACCAAGGATCTCGTTCATCGCGGAGTGGAACTGGGTCACACGACCGGCGAGTCACTCACGGCGATTTTCGAGCGATCAGCCTGTTCGCTCGATATGACCCAGCAGATCAAGCAGGCCACCCAGGAGCAGGTCTCAAGTGTGCAGCTGGTTGCCCGTTCCATGGAGGATATCAGCTCCATGACATCGCAGATATTTGCCGCCTCGGCCGACCAGGCCAAGGCTACTAAAAGCATCGCCCGCTCGATCGAAAGTATCAAGGACATGACCCACGAAATGGTTAATTCCACGTCTCGGCAGGTAGGTGACGGCAAATTGATCAGTAACACCGTGGAATCAGTCAGCGTCATGGTCACCGAGATGTTTGACAACATGGAAGCCCGCCGTATTCAAAGCGCCGAAGTGGTCAAACAGCTGGAGTCTATGAAGAGTCTGACCTGACAGAACCCTGTACTTTTTCCGGCACCGTAGAACTGTGAACATTTTTGTGGATATAATTCATTGTTTCTGATAGCTTGTTCGCCTGCCATGACGGCTACCCTTTGGGAGTTGATCAGCAAACGGCAGTTTACCTGACGCAGGACATACCGCACGGATTCGGCAGCGAACCGGGACGGAAGGGGTAATTACCCGCAGGCATCATCCATCTCTCTACATGGCGTGGTGTTCTGACCGTTCATGACGCGCTCCGGCGCGTTTTTTTGTTTTTGGGGGGTTGATGCGCAAGAAAGTAACCATACCAGGTATCATCAGGATGAAACAGAACGGAGAGCGCGTCACCGTACTGACGGCTTACGACTTTCCCTTTGCGCGGCTGATTGATGGCGGCGGCGTCGACATTATCCTGGTGGGAGATTCGGCCGGCGTCGTGGTTGCCGGTCATGACACAACCCTGCCGGTTACCATGGACGAGATGATCTACCATGTAAAAGCGGTCAGGCGAGCCGGACCGCAGGCGCTGGTGGTTGCCGATATGCCCTTCATGTCTTATCAGGCTGGTATTGATGAAGCCTGCCGCAACTGCGGAAGAATGATTAAGGAAGGGGGCGCCGAGGCAATCAAACTCGAAGGCGGAAGCACTATGGCCACGGTGATCCGGGCGGTCTCCTCCATCGACATTCCGGTTATGGCGCACATCGGGTTGACGCCGCAGTCGTTCCATCGCATGGGCGGCTACAAGGTACAGGGAAGGGCCGAACAGGCCGAGCGCATTATGGCTGACGCCCTGGCAGTACAGGAGGCCGGTGCTTTTTCCGTCGTGCTGGAGGGAATTCCGGCCGAGCTTGCTGCTCGGATAACTGCAGAGCTGACCATTCCGACCATCGGTATCGGTGCCGGCCCTTCCTGCGACGGACAGGTACTGGTAATTCACGACATTCTGGGACTGTGCGAAAAGTATTCGCCCAAGTTTGTCAAACGCTACGCCGATCTGGCCCCGCTGATTTCTGCCGCCGTGCGGGACTACGTCGATGATGTACGGACGGGACGCTTTCCGACGGATGAACACTCCTTTTCGTGAGGGCGGCATGAAGATCATAGCTTCGGTCGGCGACATGCAGCAGCTGGCCCTCTCCAGGAGAAGGGAGGGGGTGCGGATAGCCTTCGTTCCCACCATGGGGTATCTCCACGAAGGGCACGCTTCACTATTGCGGGAAGGAAGAAAACGGGGAGATCTGCTGGCGCTCTCGATCTTTGTCAACCCGATTCAGTTCGGGCGGAACGAAGACCTGGACCGCTACCCGCGGGATATGGAGCGTGACTGTCAGATAGCCTCTGATTGCGGGGTTGATGTCGTCTTTGCGCCAACCGTCGGGCAGATGTATCCACCAGAATTTCAGACCGGCGTATCAGTGCGTGATATTTCACAGCCACTCTGCGGTGCCAACAGACCGGGGCATTTCGACGGCGTGGCCACGGTAGTGACAAAGCTGTTCAACATCGTTCAGCCGGACATCGCTTTTTTCGGGAAGAAGGATTTCCAGCAACTGGCGGTCATCCGTCGTATGGTGGCCGATTTGAACCAGCCGGTCGAGATTGTCGGCATGCCGATTGTCAGGGAAGAGGACGGACTGGCCATGAGTTCACGCAACGCCTATTTGACGCCGGAGCAACGGCAGAGCGCGCTCTGTCTTTACCGGGCACTGCAGGCGGTGCGGGCATCGTTTGCCGGCGGTGAGACCGCGGTGGCGAATCTGCGCGAGGAAGCATTGGAAATTTTACGCCGTGAGCCGGACGTGAACCTTGAATACGTCGATTTCAGAGATGGAACATCCCTGAATGAGCTGGAAACTGCCGAAGCCGCCACGCTGATTGCGCTTGCCGTCAAAACAGGAACAACACGACTGATCGATAACACCATATTGGGAGAGGAGTTGTAACATGCAGAGAATCATGCTCAAAAGCAAGATCCACCGTGCCACGGTAACCGGCGCCGACCTGCACTACGAAGGGAGCGTCACCATTGATCGCGACCTGATGGATGCGGCCGACATCATCTCGTATGAGAAGGTTGCCGTCTGGAATGTTACCAATGGCAGCCGACTTGAAACCTACGCCATCGAAGGTGAGCGCGGTTCGGGAGTTATCTGTCTCAACGGAGCTGCGGCGCGGCTGGTGGCCCCCAGAGACCTGGTGATCATTGCCAGTTTTGTGAATATGGAAAACGCCGAGGCGATCGCGTATGAACCCAAGCTGGTGTTTGTGGATGAGCAGAATCGGATGCTGCCGACCCGTAAAGAAGAAGCCGGCCAAGCCAAGCTAAAGATCGTGCACTGATCCCGGCAGCGGTTACTGTTGATTGAGCGGGTGGGATGCATGTACATTCCGCCCGCTTTTGCGTAATCGAATAATGTTGCATCAGGGTGCCTGCTATGCTACGGTTCCAAAGTTTGTGACCATTAGAATTAGACACTATTAAAGGAGATGCACGTGAAATCCATTACTTCGCTAAAACTTGTCGCAGTCACCTTCTGTGTGGCTGCACTATTCGGTTGTCAGGGAAAACAGGCCGACGGAACCAAAAGTGACGCAAAAAAAGAAGGCCCCGTGCTGGCTGAGGTAAACAGTGGCAGCATCACGGTCGGAGATTTCGAGCGTGAACTGAAGAACCTGCCGGAATACCTGAAAGCCATGGCTGATACCCCCCAGGGGCGCAAAGAGATGCTTGATACCATGGTAATCCGCGAGCTGATTCTGCAACAGGCAGCCAAGGATGGACTCGACAAGGGACAGGAATTGGAAGAAAAGCTGCAGGATCTGAAAAAACGTCTGGTCGTAGAAACGTTCCTCAAAAAAAAGGTTGAGTCCGAATCAAAGGTTTCTGATGAAGATATGAAGAAATTTTATGATCAGAACAAGGACAAGTTCAAGACCGGCGAACAGATAAAAGCCAGCCACATTCTTCTCAAGGATGAGAAGGAAGCCAAAGGAATTCTGGCCCAGATCAAGGCAGGTGGCAATTTCGAGGAGCTGGCGAAGAAACATTCTGCCGATTCTTCGGCAGCCAAAGGTGGCGATCTGGGCTGGTTCGGTCAGGGGAGCATGGTGCCGGCGTTTGAAAAGGCTGCCATGGCGCTCAAAGAGGGACAGGTGTCCGACGTCGTAAAATCTGACTTCGGTTTTCATATCATCAAGCTGACTGGCAAGCGTGCTGCCGGCATCCGCCCCTTCGAAGAGGTCAAGGACCAGATCAAAGGGGCCATCATGCCCTCCAAACAGCAGGAGGTTTTTCAAAAAATCAAGGAAGAGTTGAAAAAATCGGCCAAGATCAATGTCAAGGAAGATGTGCTAAGCACTATCGGCGGGAAGAAGGAAGAGCCGAAGCCGGCTGAGAAGAGCGGCGCTGCCGAGGCTCCCAAACCGAAAGCCGTTGAGAAAAAATAGGAATTTTAGGTCGTTATCCGATCAGACCAGCGCTTCACCGGAGTGAATATAATCATGAATCTGCGACTGCCGGTCATACTACCAACATTTGTAGCCCTACTGTTTGCCGCCGGATGTGCAGCCACGAAACCTGCCGTCACACAGGGAACCTCGGTTGCCGCACCTGTAGTTGCTGTCCAGGCCGAGCCGGCAATCACCATTTCCTCAACCGGTAGGCTTGCCAATGCAATCACTGCCGTGGTCAATGATGAACTGATCACCTGGTATGAGGTTGTCAAGGAGTCTCAGCCGGTTATTCGGGAAGCGGAAAAGAAGGGTGTGCTGGACGATGCAAGCCGGAAACAGATCCGCAGGATGGTGCTCGACCGTCTGGTTGAGAAAAAACTTGTTGATCAAAAAATTCGCGAACTGAATGTCAAAGTCACCGAGGAGGAGATTCGACAGGCGATTGACGACGTAAAAAAACAGAACAATATGCCATCGCAGGAAGCGCTTGTGGCCGCCCTGGCTACCCAGGGGCTTTCATTTGATCAGTACCGCGCGCAGCTTCAGGAGCAGATTGAACGGCTCAAGCTGATCAGCATGGAGGTGCGGGCCAAAATCCATGTGAGCGAATTTGAGATGCGCGAACAGTATACCGCCAACCCTGCTAAATACAGTGACGAAGAGACCTACCGCGCCCGGCACATTTTCTTCAGAATCACCGACAAATCTCCGGCCGACGATATCAAGAAAACCATGACGACCGCCCTGATGGTACTGGCCGAAGCCAAAGGCGGCAAGGACTTCAGCGAACTGGCCAAAACCTATTCGGAGGACCCTGCAGCCCGCAAGGATGGCGGCGATCTGGGAAGCTTCAAACGGGGAGATATGCAGGCCGAACTCGAAAATACCATGGTTGCCATGAAACCGGGGGATGTCAGCGAGCTGGTGTACACTCCGGTCGGTTTCCACATAATCAAGCTCGAAGAGCGGGCCAGCGGCAAACTCAAGCCGTTCGAGGCAGTCAAGGCCGAGATCGAGGAGTCCGTCTACCGCAAAAAATCCGAAGAGCGCTTCAGCCAGTGGGCCAAAGATCTGCGCGGCAAAGCCAGCGTGGAAATCAGGGAGCTGAACGGTCTGTTATAGCGGTTTTTTTGAGCTGCGATCTCAAAAGTAAACAGCCGTCTGTCCTGATCAGGAAAGCGGCTGTTTGACGTTTTGCACACGAAATGCTGGAAGGGGGAGCTACATGGATCTCCGTAAAACCCGTACTACCATCCTCAACCAGGGTGACCCGCAGCAGAAACGGGCCGAAATTCTGGAGTACTTCCATTCCACCTTTGATATCGATGAAAATCTGTACGACTCGCTCTGCTACGACGACACATTTTACCTGCGTGCCGACCGGTTGCGGCATCCTCTGATTTTCTACTTTGGCCACACCGCCACCTTCTACATCAACAAACTGACTATTGCCAAAGTCATCGACAGACGCATCAACCATCGCTTTGAATCCATGTTTGCGGTGGGGGTCGATGAAATGTCCTGGGATGACCTCAACGAAGCCCACTATGACTGGCCTACCCGTCAACAGGTCAAGGACTACCGCGACAAGGCCCGTGAACTGGTGGACGCTTTGATCCGTACCCTGCCGTTGACCTTGCCGATTACCTGGGAATCCCCCTGGTGGGGCATCATGATGGGGATCGAGCACCAGCGCATCCATCTTGAAACTTCATCGGTACTGATCCGTCAGCTTCCCTTCGATCAGGTACGCCAGCTCCCCTTGTGGGAGATCTGCCGGGAGTCCGGCGAACCTCCGGCCAATCAGCTGCTGGACGTCTCCGGAGGAACGGTGACCCTCGGCAAGACCAAAGACCATCCACTGTACGGCTGGGACAACGAGTACGGCCATCACGAAGCCGTAGTACCCGCTTTCAGGGCCGCCCGCTTTCTGACCTCCAACCGGGAGTATCTGGAATTTGTAGAGGACGACGGTTACACGGAGCAAAAATGGTGGAACGATGAGGGGTGGCGCTGGCGGGAGTTCAAACGGGCTGAATATCCGCTGTTCTGGATCATGAGCGATGAAGGGTGGCGGCTGCGCACCATGGCCAGTGAAATTGAGATGCCTTGGGACTGGCCCGTGGAGGTTAACTATCTGGAGGCCAAGGCGTTCTGCACCTGGAAAACAGCCAAAACCGGCACGCCAATCCGCCTGCCGACCGAGGACGAGTGGAACCGGTTGCGGGATGTCTGCGACATTCCTGACCAGCCCTGGTGGGATAAGGCCCCCGGGAATATCAACCTGGAGTACTGCTCGTCGTCCTGTCCAATCGACAGATTTAAAACCGGTGATTTCTACGATATACTGGGAAATGTCTGGCAATGGACCGAAACCCCGATCTATCCATTCCATGGTTTCGACATCCACCCCTGGTACGACGATTTCTCCACCCCGACCTTTGACACCAGGCATAACCTGATTAAAGGCGGCTCCTGGATCTCCACCGGCAATGAAGCCACACGGGATTCCCGCTATGCCTTCCGCCGCCACTTCTTCCAGCACGCCGGCTTCCGTTATGTGGAGAACAATTCACCGGTGGTCATCCATGACGACCAGTATGAAAGCGACATTCTGGCGTCCCAGTACTGCCACGCCCACTACGGCCCGCAGTATTTCGGCGTGCCCAATTTTGCTGTCACCACGGCCCGTATCTGCCTCCAGCTGATGCAGGGGAGAAGCATGGGGCACGCTCTCGATCTGGGATGTTCAGTCGGCCGGGCCGCCTTTGAGCTGGCCAGCGGAGGATTTGACCAGGTGACCGGCCTGGATTTCTCCACCCGATTTTTCCGTCTGGCAACCCGCATGCGCGACGAGGGGTATCTGCGCTACGCCTTTCCGGAGGAGGGGGAGGTGGTTTCTTTTCATGAGATTGGGCTTGCGGAACTTGGGCTGGGCGGTATTCGCGACCGGATACACTTCTACCAGGCGGATGCCTGCAACATTCCAGAGAAATTTACAGGCTATGATCTGGTGCTGGCAGCCAATCTGATTGACCGGCTCTACTCGCCGCGCCGTTTTCTGACTACCATCCACGAGCGGATGAACCCAGGCGGCCTGCTGGTGCTCACTTCACCTTACACCTGGCTGGAAGAATTTACCAAAAAAGAGGAGTGGTTAGGAGGCTACCGCGAAGCAGGTGAACCGGTCTTGAGTCTGAACGGATTGAAAACAACTTTGGCGCCGCACTTCAGGATGCTGGGAGAACCGCGCGACGTCCCCTTCGTGATCCGCGAAACGCGCCGCAAATTCCAGCACTCTGTCGCTGAGCTTACGGTGTGGGAGCTGCTGTGCGGGGAGCAGACTACCTCAGTGGGCTGAAAGCAGCCCGGCAATTTTCTCCCTGCCGGCTTCGATCTGTTCAAACGGAACGACCCGCAGCAGTTCATCAAGAGTCGTCTCTCCGGCCTGCACCCGCCGGAATCCGTCTTCAATCATCGTCAACCGGTTGGCCTGGGAAAATACGGTTTTTCGTAGTGCCTGGTTGTCCGGCTTCCTGTTAAGCATCAGCAATTCGTCGCGGGTGGGAATCCACAGTTCGACGATCGGCAGGCGACCGCTGAAACCGGTGAAATTGCATGACGGGCAGCCACTCCCCTGGATGAATGCAATGCCGCAATCGGAAGAGGATATTCCAAATTCGGCCAGCAGACCCGCAGCAGGGGTGTAGTGGCAGCGGCATTCGTTGCAGATGCGACGTACCAGGCGCTGCGCCAGCACGCACCGCAGGGTGGTACTGATCAGATTCGGTTCAACCCCCATGTCGATAAGCCGTGTAACGGCACTGGTCGCATCATTGGTATGCAGAGTCGAAAGCACGGTGTGGCCGGTAAGAGCAGCGCGCATGGAGATGGCAGCGGTCTCAAGGTCGCGAATTTCTCCGACCATGATATTGTCGGGATCCTGTCGCAGGAACGCCCGCAACAGGCGGGCAAAGGAATTGCCGATGACTTCGTTCACCTCGGTCTGGGTGATGCCGTCGATGGCGTATTCGATGGGGTCCTCAATGGTCAGAGTTTTACTGACGGGAGTGTTGAGACGCGAGAGTATGGCATACAGCGTGGACGACTTGCCTGAACCGGTTGGGCCGGTCACCAGAAAAATACCGGTCGGCTTGTCGAGTGCCTGGTAAAGAGCAGCCGTGTGTTCAGAAGTGTACCCGAGCGATTCCAGCGTTATGACACCACTCCGTTTATCAAGAATCCTGATAGTAATGTTCTCACCGTACTGAGTTGGGACGGTAGAAACCCGGAAATCAACCCCCCTGACGTTCCCCCCTTTTGAAACCTTCATCTTGAAGCTGCTGTCCTGGGGTCTGCGCCGCTCGGCGATGTCCATGTCACACATAATTTTTATCTTGGAAAGTATCTGCCGGGCGTTTGGTCCGATCAACGCCTCGTCGGCACCCAGATCAATCGTCTGCAGAATCCCGTCGATGCGGTAGCGAACCTGCATCCCCTGTTCGGTAGATTCAAGATGGATATCGCTGGCTTCGTCCCGAATGCCGGTCGTGATCAGTTTTTTGACCAGCATGTCGACATCGGCGCTGATGTAATTACCTACATATTTTGATTTACCGCTCTCTCCCCCCTGGTCGTCTGCTACTTCAAGGCTCACCTCATCACTGCCGAATGTTCCGCGGAACTTGTATAATTTCTGCTGGGCGATCAGAATATCGCTCTCCCGGGCAATAACCGGAACAAGCTTTTTATTGCACCAGAGCTCCAGTTGAGCCAGCTCGTCATGCCTGAGCGGGTACGCCATTGCAACCGTAAGGCATTTGTCCCTGAAACGGATTGGCACCAGACGGTGACGCTGGGCATATGACGAGTTTATGAATCTGGCCACATCCTTATCGAAGCTCACATCATGCAGGTCGACAAACTTAAGATCATGCTGGGATGCGATGGCGCGCGCCAGTTGCTCCTCATCGATAAGATGCTGCTTTACGAGCGCTCTCCCCAGGGGGATACCTTCCGATTTGCTGACTATCAGCGCGTTATTGAGGCGCTCTTCGTTGATCAGGTTCTGCGAAATGAGGATATCGCCCAGCTTGAGACGCTTGTCGTTATGATCGAGAACAAAGTCCAAGTCAACAGCCTTCAGGTATCCCAGTTGGCAGAGCAGCTGACCAAACGGCTGGGTCGGGCTTAGCCGCTGCATATCAAGCGCCTCGGCAAATTGTTCGGCGGTTATCAGTTTTTTCTCAACCAGCAACTCTCCGATTTTCTTTACCGGCATGATTTGATTTCTCCTTGTCTCCCGAACGTACTCACCTGATGAGTAAACAAAAAATCCTAATCGGTATCACGTGCCGGTTTTATTCCAGATATACCCATGATGTACACAAACATCTCACCGGACGGTCGGCTGATTTTCACTTCATCATCAACCCTTTTATGCAGCAGTGCCTGCCCGACCGGTGAGTCGATACTTATTTTCCCCAGGCTGACATCAATCTCGTCGGGGCCGACCAACTGGTAACAGCGGGCGTCGCCCGATTCGTCCTCGTAGCTGACCCAGCAGCCGAAAGAAACCACCTGAGGATTGGCAGGGGGGGCGGCCGTTCGCAGCACTTTGAGGCGTGACCCGAGGTGCTTCAGGGCACGGTCAATTTCGCGCAACCGTTTCTTGCCGTAAATGTACTCGGCATTTTCCGAACGGTCCCCTTCGGCAGCGGCCTCGGAGACTCCCTGCACGACTTTAGGACGCTCAACCTTCCAGAGGCGATCATACTCGTCGCACAGTTTTTTATGCCCTTCGGCGGATATCAGGTTTGTCATGAAAACTCACGTGGAAAAACAAAGAGACAGTCCGCCCAGACAGACCGTCTCCGGAAAATTTCATCTGCAAAAAGTGCTATTTCGAAACGTCAAGCAGCTCCACATCGAACAACAGGGTTGCGTTTGGCGGGATAACTCCTCCGGCTCCCCTGGCGCCATAGCCAAGTTTGGCAGGGATGGTCAATTTGCGCTTTCCGCCGACTTTCATGCTCATGACCCCTTCGTCCCATCCCGCAATGACCTGACCGACGCCGATTACGAATGAGAACGGCTCGTTGCGATCCCTCGAACTGTCGAACTTGGTCCCGTTTTCCAGTGTTCCGGTGTAGTGAACCTTGACCTGTTTTCCGGCTACCGGTGCGGCCCCTTTGCCAACAACCACGTCAACATATTTCAGGCCGGAGGCGGTAGTTACACTCTTGCCCCCTTCCTTTTTCGCATCCTGCGCGGCGATGGCCGGCGTTACGAGCAGCGCCGCCATGATTATCATGGTGATGATTCCGGTGAAACGCTTCATGTCAGTACTATCCTCCCGATTTTTTTATATGTGCAGCGCGCGCAGAATAGATGGTTTCACAACAGCTTGCAACAGAGTTTTTTGTAACGGCAAAACTGCCTTGCGGAGTTGCTTCCATATCATGTATTCTAGCCCATTCACTGAATAGGCGAAAGGACGGCCATGCTTGCAACGCATCTGATCGAAAAACTGACTGCCATTGTCGGTACCGATAACATCACTGTCAGCAGGCAGGATATGATCTGCTACGGCTATGATGCCACCCAGATGGAGTTCCTGCCCGATGCCGTGGTGCATCCGGCCACTACCGATGAAGTTGCAGCAATCGTGAAACTGGCCAACAGCGAGCTCTTCCCGGTTTTTCCGCGCGGAGCCGGCAGCGGTTTTACCGGTGGTTCCCTGCCAAAAGGGGGGGGAGTTGTTCTGGTGACGACCCGCATGAACCGTATCCTGCGGATCGACACCGAAAACCTGATCGCCGAGGTTGAGCCGGGGGTGGTTACAGAGCAATTTCAAATTGCGGTGGAAAAACTCGGGTTTTTCTACCCCCCCGATCCGGCATCGCTTAAATTCTCAACCCTGGGCGGAAACGTGGCTGAGAATGCCGGCGGCCCGCGCTGTGTCAAATACGGGGTAACGCGCGATTTTGTGATGGGGCTGGAGCTGGTGCTGCCGACCGGCGAGATCATCCGCACCGGTACGGAGACCTACAAGGCGGTGGTCGGTTACGACATGACCCGCCTGCTCTGCGGCAGCGAAGGGACGCTGGGGGTCATCACCAAAATCATCTTCAAAATTCTCCCCTTTCCCGATGCCAAGAAAACCATGCTGACGATCTTCGACTCTATCGACGGTGCGGCCAAGGCCGTTTCTACAATTATCGGCAACAAGATCATCCCGACGACGCTTGAATTCATGGATTACGCCACGCTGCAGTGCGTCGAGCGGCGCTTCAGTCTGGGGATTCCGCCCGAAGGACGGGCGGTGTTGCTGATCGAGGTGGACGGTGACCGTGACCTGATCGAAAAACAGGCAGCGCTGATTCACGATCTGATCAAACCGCTGGGCCTGGTGCAGTTCCGGGCAGCCAAAGATGCGGCCGAGTCGGAAGAGTTGTGGCGGGTACGGCGGCTGGTTTCGCCGTCACTGCGCGACATCAACCCCACCAAGTACAATGAGGACATTGTCGTGCCGCGCAGCAAGGTGCCGGACGTCATCCGTGCCATTGAAAAGATTCAGCAGAAGTACGACATACCGATCGTCAACTTCGGTCATGCCGGCGATGGCAATATCCACGTCAACATCATGATTGACAAGGAAATCCCCGGCATGGAGGAAAAGGCCCACGAAGCGATTCGTGATGTATTTCAGGCCGCCCTCGACCTGAACGGGACCATGTCGGGCGAGCACGGTGTCGGACTCTCCAAGGCACCTTACATAGAGCTTGAACTCTCCCCGCAGCAGATACGGGCCATGAAGGCCATCAAGACAGCGCTTGATCCGAATAACATCATGAATCCGGGAAAAATATTTCCCTGGAAGGAAGAGTAATATGACGCAGGACGAGGTAGTAAAACCGGAAAAATCGCTGATCGGGAAAATTTTCTCCATGGAGACGCTGATACTGCTGGCGGGATGCTTTCTGCTCTGGTACGGCTTCACTGACGATACTGAAGGGATGGGCATTTTCTGGGGTGTCACCATCCTGATCGGCTACGTCCTGCTGAAAATGGTTCGTAAAAAGGACTGGGCAAAGCATTTTGCTGAAATGGAGGAAGAACAGAAAATTCGCGCCGAGTACGCCAGGAAAGTTGCAGAAGCCAAAAAGGCAGAAGAAAAGTGACGATGTTGCGAGAGACTGGGGCCATTGTTCTTGCATCGGCTTCCCCCCGTCGCAGTGAAATGATGTCGCTGGCCGGAATTGCCTTCGTCGTCGTGCCGGCAGATATCTGCGAGGATGCCCTGTCGGGCGAAACGCCCGAAGCACACGTTCTGCGCCTTTCCCGCGAAAAGGCATCCGCTGTTGCGGCAGCTTCGACCGGTCGTTTTTTTATCGGTGCCGACACGGTGGTTGTCCTCGATGGCGTAATCCTCGGCAAACCGTCTGATGGGGCTGATGCCCGCCGCATGCTGACGTCTCTTTCAGGGCGCAGCCACCAGGTTATAACCGGCTTTGCCGTTCTCGATGCCAGACTCGGAACACTCATCAACAACAGCGTTACCACCGAGGTTTCCTTCAAGCCGCTCACCGAAAACGAAATATCCCGATATGTTGCCAGCGGTTGTCCGATGGATAAGGCCGGCGCCTACGCCATTCAGGGGGGAGCGTTGCATTTTGTCCGCTCCATCAGCGGATCATACACCAACGTCGTCGGTCTGCCGATGACGGAACTGTATGAAGCATTACAAGCTATGCAGGCCATCGACTAAAACAGTTCGGGAGAGCATCATGAAAATAAAACGGTTCAGAAACTGGGGCATCCAGAGCAAGATCATGTTCATTTCGGTTTTCAGTGCAGCGATCATGCTTACGATCGTGTTCTCGTACCTGATGCCGCTCGTTGAAAAACGCATCATCAAGGAGAAAGAGGATGCAACCCGCCACATTGTCGAATTGGCCATGGGGATCGTGGAGGTACATGATGCAGAGGTCAAAGCCGGTAAGCTTTCGCTGGAACAGGCGCAGAAGGAGGCGGCTGCGGATGTTTCTCGTTTGCGATACGAAAAAACCGAATATGTCTGGATTAACGATCTTCTTAAACCGGTACCGAAGATGGTGATGCATCCGACGGTGCCGGCTCTTGACGGGAAGGTGCTTGACGATCCCAAGTTCAACAAGGCCATTAATTCACGGGATGGCAGTTCCGGAGCGGTACAGAAGGTCGACAGAAAAAATCTTTTCGTCACCTTTAACGAAGTTGTTGAACGGGCAGGCCACGGATTTGTGCAGTATGAATGGCCAAAACCGAAATCAGGAGGTGGAGTTACCTCCGAACTTTACCCAAAGCTCTCGTATGTGAAAAAATTCGAGCCGTGGGGATGGGTACTTGGCAGCGGTATTTACATTGATGACGTGGCAAAGGATGTGAATTCTATCAAGTGGGTGCTGATTTCCCTGAATCTGCTTTTTGCTGTTTTTAATCTCTGCCTGGCCTATTCCATCGGCCGCGGGATAACAAAACCGCTGAAGCACGTTGATATGAACCTCAAGGAAATCGCCCGGGGCGGCGGGGATCTGACGCGTCGTTTCACTGTTGAGCGTGATGACGAGACCGGATCGCTGGCCCGCTCGTTCAACGCCCTGCTTGACAACCTTAAGGATACCGTTGCCAGGATATCGGCCAGTTCATTCGATGTTGCGTCTGCTGCCAACCAGATGAACAGCACTGCTGCCAGGATCGCCGCCGGTACCGAAATGGTGGCCATGCAGTCAATTTCAGTGGCGACCGCCGGGGAGCAGATGGCGGCCACGTCGGCTGACATTGCCCAGAACTGCACCATTGCCGCCGAAAATGCCAACCGGGCCGCCGTCACCGCCACCAACGGAGCCGACATAGTTAATCATGCTGTCGCCAGCATTGCGCGCATAGCCACCAAAGTCAAAGACGTTGCCACCGTTCTTGAGACGCTGAGTACAAGTTCCGAGCAGATCGGCCACATTGTCGGCACCATCGGAGACATTGCCGATCAGACCAATCTGCTGGCTCTGAACGCAGCCATCGAAGCTGCCCGCGCCGGAGATCAGGGACGGGGATTCGCAGTCGTTGCGGATGAAGTGCGGGCGCTTGCGGAGCGGACCACCCGTGCAACGAAAGAAATTTCCAGAATGATAACGGCCATCCAGAAAGAGATGAAAAGTGCCGTCACCGCCATGGAGGAAGGGGTTCGGGAGGTTGGCAGCGGGACAGAAGACGCCACGCGTTCCGGTCAGGCACTGCAGGAGATTCTTCAGCAGGTACGGGATGTCGGTAGCCAGATTGTACAGATCGCCGTTGCCGCTGAGGAGCAGACTGCCACCACCGACGGCATCAGTCAGAATATTCACCGGATCACCGATGTGGTCCAGGAGACGTCACGCTCAGCAAAAGAGACCGCTGCCGCTGCCAGTCAACTGGTGCACATGGCAGACGAACTGAAGCATATCGTGTCGCAATTCAGAGTATGAGCGGCCGTATACCGATTGCCGGTAATCTGAAGCACATTGCCGAGCATATCCGTTCCACTGCGGAGCGCGCCGGCCGCAACCACGGTTCTGTCAGACTGGTTGCGGTATCAAAAACCCGACCGGCAGCTGATGTCATGGCGGCGTACCATGCCGGGCAGGTACTTTTCGGCGAAAACTACGTTCAGGAACTGACGGTAAAAATGGCCGAAGTGCGGGAACCGGTGGAATGGCATTTCATCGGTCATCTGCAGAGCAACAAGGTCAAATACATTGCCGGCGGAGTATCACTGATCCACTCGGTTGACCGGCTTTCTCTGGCTGAGGAGATCAGCCGCCAATGGGGCAGATTCGGTAAGGTCTGTGACGTGCTGATCCAGGTCAACGTGTCGGGCGAATCCACCAAATCAGGGACGACCGAGGCGGGGGCGATCGAACTGGTAAAAGCATGTTCCCTGCTGCCGAATATCAGAGTAAAGGGGCTGATGACCATGCCCCCCTTTTTCGATGACCCGGAAGCGGCGCGCCCTTTTTTCGCGGAGCTGAGGCGACTGGCGGACAGGATCAGGCAGGAGAATATCGCCGGAGTTGAGATGAAGGAGCTTTCCATGGGAATGTCGGGTGACTTCGAAGCCGCCATCCAGGAAGGTGCCACGCTGGTACGAATCGGGACAGCCATCTTCGGGGGACGGCAGTAGTACCACGTGCACTGAGAGCTACGGAACTGAAGCTGGCCGTTGCCCAGGAACAGAGTCCGGTCTTTCCATCTCCTCCAGATACTTGAGAACGAACCGCTGGGCCGCTTCGACAGCCCGGGGGATCTGCCATTTACCCATGTCCCGCTCATCCACCATGTTGCTGATCCCGCGGATCTCAAGGCAGTCAACTCCGAACCGCAGGCAGACAAGCGCAATCGCGGCGCCCTCCATGTTTTCCACAATGGCGTTCCAGCGCCGGGAGAGCTCCATTCCCCGTTCACGGGTGCCACTGCAGGTCGAAACGGTGGCAAAGCGTCCCCGCATCAGGAATACCCCGTAGTAGTCAGCCAACTGCATGGCTTTTTCCGACGCATGCCGTGAGAGCGGGATGCTGTTGAAATGCCGCCTGCCTCCACGTTCAAAGGATGGTAAGTCCATAGAGCGGAGATCCTTCCACCCATCGGAAACAATGACGCCGTCATCAGCCAGCACCTCATCGCTGGCTACCGTTAAATTTCCCACCGACAGGCCGCTGCCGATGTATGCACCGGCACAACCGACATTGATCACCAGGCGCGGTCGATAGCGCTCGATCATCACAGCGGCAGCGGCAGCAGCGTTTATCTTGCCGACCCCGGCAGCGCAGACAATCACGCGCAACGTGTCGAGCATTCCTTCAACGACATCAAACCCGGCGCACCTCTGCTTATGCGGCTGCATGAGGGTTGTTTCCAGCAGGGACGTTTCGATCGGCATTGCAGCGATGATAAGTAACGGTTTCATGCAACTCCCGGTGCGATACTGTTTTGTGATTCTGTTCGCTCTCGATATGCCAGCAGGTCTTCCAGCGTATCGATGTCGTGCCAGACGGGAAGCAGATGAACCCGTGCTCCGGCCTTTTCAGCGGCCTGCAGACTCCGCTCAAGAACCTGCGGCGTGCTCCAGGGAATTTCCGCGAACAACTGTGGCCAGAGGCGCTTCATGCCGAGCAGGTAGTAGCCGCCGTCGGACGCGGGGCCAAACACGACATCAGCCCGGTTTGCCGCAAGTGTTTCAAAAGCCTCCTGGATATAACGAGATGGCAGATCCGGTGCATCGCTGCCGATGATGCAGCAGGTTTCGTAACCATCCCCGAACATCTCCTCAAACGCGACCCTCATCCGCCGTCCCAGGTCCCCCGTGCTCTGGCAGCGGGAATTGCACCGGAAGCGGCCGGCCAGAAGCGGCAGCAGCTCTTCCTCACAGGCCCAGTAGGTGACAGACACCACTCCTGTCATCTGCCCGGCATTTTCCAACACATCCCGCAGCATCCTCTCGTACAACCCGGCTGCTGCCTGGTCGCCAATTGATGCCGCCAGACGGGTCTTGACCCGGGTGGGGCGCGGCTCTCTGGCAAAAATAATCAGGGATTTACTCATAAAGGTATCTGCAGTGTGTCACTTAACTTTACGCCCACCCCTTTCAGGGTATGGCGGGGACATGGTACATGCAAACTCCGGATCAGTGCCACCTTTTTTTGCTCAGCTAAAATATTGCTGGACGTACGGCCAACTCTCCCGTACTTTGTCCTGTCAAAAATCAACTTAACCTGAGAAAAGGAATGTAACAATGGCACAGGCAGAAAAAGGGAACGTGGTAACGATCAATTTTACCGGAACATTGGAAGACGGCACCGTATTCGATTCGACGCTCGATGGCTTTGGCTGTGATGACGATGAGTGCGGCGACGACTGCACCGATGACGAATGCGGCTGCGGAACACACGCCAGTGGCCCGATGACCTTTACACTGGGTGAAGAAATCCTTTTCCCCCAGGTGGATGCAGCAATCGTCGGCATGTCCCCCGGCGACAAGAAAAAGATCCACATTCCGGCTGCAGAGGCTTTCGGCGAGTATGACAAGGAAAAGATTTTCACCGTTCCACGCAGCGAGCTGCCTGAAGATCTGGTTCCGGAAGTTGGCGAAGAGCTGATGCTCTCAAACGATGACGATGAGGAACTTGACGTTGTCGTGCTTGAAGCCACGGAAGAGTCGGTAACCTTTGATGCCAATCACCCCCTGGCGGGCGAGGATGTAACTTTTGAAATCGAGCTGGTCAGCATCCAGTAGTACTTCGCAGACGTCGGCCGTCCCATGAGTCTGCTATATGCACTCGATCTCCTGGGGACGGCCGCATTTGCCGCATCAGGAGCATGGGCCGCTATCCGCCGCGATATGGATCTGTTCGGGGTCGTGCTGCTGGGACTGGTAACGGCAAACGGCGGCGGAACGCTACGCGATCTCCTTTTGGGTGATATTCCGCCGTTCATCTTCAAAAACGAAACCTACCTGTACCTTTCCCTCGCCGTATCACTGCTGGTGTTCGTCTTCCACCGCCAGATGGAGTTCCTGCAGCATCCGCTGCAGTATTTTGACGCCATCGGTCTTGGCACGTTCGTCGTCATTGGTACGGGTAAGGCACTTGATTTCCATATCGGTTTCTTCGGGTCGGTGATGATGGGAGTCATGACGGCCACTGCCGGAGGGATGATCAGAGATGTACTTTCCACACAGGTGCCGCTGGTGCTGCAGCGGGAAGTGTATGCCTCCGCCTGCATTGCAGGGGCGGTACTGCTCTATCTGCTCAATCTGACCACGTTCCCCAGAAACTGGGCCTTGCTGCTGGCCGCCCTGACGGTCATCACCGTCCGACTGCTGGCGGTCAGGAACAGCTGGGCGCTGCCGAGGGCGGCAACAGACCGGAACATCGGATCTTAGAGCCTCTCACTCCTGCGAATACAGCTCCAGCACCTTTTCAATAATGTTGGTCGTTGATTTTCCATCCACAAACGTGACAAGTTCCACCCGTCCGCCACCCGCCTCCACGATGTTGCGACCGACTACGCCGTCGAGCGAATAATCGCCCCCCTTAGCCAGAATATCCGGCTTGAAGGCAGTAATCAATTCCAACGGCGTGTCCTCGTCGAATATGACTACGAAGTCGATGCAGTCCAGCGCTGCCAGGATATGAGCACGCTCATCTTCACAGATCAACGGACGCTTTTCGCCTTTCAGCCGGCGCACCGAGGCATCGCTGTTAAGCCCCAGAATAAGGACATCTCCTAGAGCGGCGGCCTTCTGCAGGTATTTGACGTGTCCGGCATGCAGCAGGTCAAAGCAACCGTTGGTGAAAACAATCCGTTTCCCCGCAGCTTTCTCGGCTTTCACAATGGCGGCCAGCGTGTCGAGGTTCTTTATTTTTGAATCGCTGTCCCGGTGGCTGAGGGCCAGTGCGGCGATGATTTCCTGCGGCGTCACAATTGACGTCCCCAGCTTGCCGACAGCTATTCCAGCTGCGCTGTTGGCCAGTCCGGCCGCTTCAGCCATTGAACACCCGGCCGCAATAGCCAGGGCCAAAGCAGCCAGAACCGTGTCTCCAGCACCCGATACATCAAACACCTCGCGTGCCACGGTCGGGATATGCACCACCTCACCATTTCTCGAAAAGAGCGACATCCCCTCTTCACTACGGGTAATCAGCAGGTGCTGCAGGTCGGCTGCATCCATGATGACCTGTGCTGCCTCGGTCAGCGAAGCCGTATCGCGAATTGCAATGCCGGAAGCAGCTTCGGCCTCCTTGCGGTTGGGTGTCAGCAGAGTGGCACCGGCATAGCGTCTGAAATCGGTCCCCTTGGGATCCACCAGCACCGGCACATTTGCTGCCGCTGCTGACGTAACGGTTGCAGCAATAACAGCAGGAGTCAATATTCCTTTGTTATAGTCGGAGAGAATTATCGCGTTGAATGAAGCGGCATGGTCACGGACCCATCGGCAGACGCTCTGTTCAAATTCGGCAGGCAGCGGTTCGCGCGACTCCCGATCAATCCGCACGATCTGCTGGTGCGCCGCCACCACGCGCGTTTTGCGGCTGGTTTTTCGCTGCGGATCGCGGAAAATCGCGTCGATAGCAATGTCGCGCCGCCCGAAGGCCTTCAGCAGTGCCCAACCGTTTTCATCGTCACCGACTACCGAACAGACCGCTACCTGAACACCCAGGGCAGCCAGATTGTTGACCACATTGCCGGCTCCACCCAGGCGCAGCTCCTCTTTCAGAACATCAACCACCTGCACCGGCGCCTCGGGGGAAATCCGCTCCGCCTTGCCCCACAGGTATTCATCCAGCATCAGATCACCGATAACCAGGCAGCGGATTGACGCCGCACGGGAAAACAGTGACTCTATCGCCTTCCGGTCCATGACTCCCCCCGATGACGCAGCTACGTGCCTCATGCAAACATGGTCTGTTCGACCAGGTCACAGATAATGTGAATTATGGTTATATGGCCTTCCTGGACCCGTGGTGTATCATTGCTCGGAACGATCAGCGACAGGTCACACATGTGCTTGATACTCCCGCCGTCCCTGCCGAGCAGAGCAACGGTACGGCATCCTTTGTCACGGGCCAGTTCAAGGGCGTGTTTCACGTTGGCGGAATTGCCGCTGGTCGAAATGCCGAAAACCATGTCGCCGGGAACAGCCAGTGCCTCGACCTGCCGGCGGAAAACCATTTCGAAACCATAGTCATTGCCGATAGCGGTCAGAATCGACGTATCGGTGGATAGCGCCATGGCCGGCAGCCCGCAGCGTTCGAGCCTGAACCTGCTGACAATTTCTGCGGCAAAGTGCTGCGAGTCGGCTGCCGATCCGCCATTTCCCATTACCAGCAGTTTCCCCCCCTGCTTGAAGGTTTCAATCAAGAGCAGAGAAACCTCGGCAATCAGCGGTTTCAACTCCCGTTCAATATGCCCGATGACCTCGCAGTGCGACTTCAGTTGCGTTGTGATTTCAGCAATCATGGCGATACCCCCTGTTCCGGTTCCATATTGACTTATTGAACCATTTCCATTGCAGCATGACAGCTGCGCAGCCCTTCGAACAACCCGACGATCGGTATCGCTTCGTCCCTCCCCGGGAAGAGAGCCCCCTCCGTACCCCGCACGGCGATACAATCGGTATCGGACGAAAAAATGCGTTCTATCCTTTTCGCCAGAGTGCGCTGGGGAAAGAGAAACGACACGCCGATCAGATCAATGCCGGTATGCAGACCATTCCATCCCAGTCTGCAGAAATCACGGTGCTGGCGGTGATGCAGCAGCAGCGTGTAACGGTCTCCCGTACGCGCCCCCGCGACAATGGCATCGACGATTTCACTCAGGTCGCCTGCCTGTGCCTCCCTGCCGAAATAGACGCAGTAGTGCCGCGGAGCGCCCCATTGCTCCAGATAGGCGGCGGCGCTGTTCTGTACGATTTCGGCCCGACGCTCGGCAGTGCCGAAAAACGGCTCGGCCCCGCACTGCAGTACGGTGCGGGCGGTAATGCAGGTTCGATACCCCTTCTCGGCAGCCCGTCGCACATACTCCCTGAGACACCAATCTCCTCCGTCCAGCTGTTCATTGAACATGCCGGTCATTATCCGCGTTTCTCCCCGCAGCAGCAGTGCGGAAAACGATACTATGCAGCTCTCCATAACCGTGCAGCCGGGAGTAAGACGGGGGAGTTGCGGAGCCCCCTCCCCGTTGAACAGCGGCGATACGACGCCTGCGCCGGCCGAGCCGGCCGCCTCAATCAATGTATCCAGCCAGCCCGATCCGACCAGCACCTGTGGACGAACAATGACGGCAAAATCACTGTCCGACCGCGCCAGCCCGAGATTAATCGCCGGTACAAGCCCGACATTACGCTGGGACTTAATGAACAGCCCCCGTTCACCCAACGGCTCCGAGAATTCCTCCAGCATCAGTTCAGTTTCGCGACTGCTGTTGTTGTCGACGATGATCAGACGGGCATCGGGCGAATTAGTGAGAATCGCCGCCAGACAGGCTCGGGTTTCGAAGGGATAATTCCAGACCGGGACAATTATGTCAACAGTGGGAGTGTTCATAGAAGTTTGACACGGGACAACACAGAGAACTGAGGATTTGACTGCCCCGACGCAACGGCGTCGGGGCAGCAGGCAGTTTTACGCCTTTCGGATTCAAACCTTCCCGGCCGGTCTGTATAACCGGCACAAGCAACGGCAATTCCGATGACAGGGTTACGACGATACGGACACCCGGCGCAGCAGGTTCAGCTCATCCAGAACCTTGCCGGAACCGAGACAGACGCAGTCGAGAGGATTTTCGGCAATCAGCACCGGTACCCTGGTCACTTCACGCAGCAGCAGGTCCAGGTTACGGAGCAGGGCGCCCCCGCCCGCAAGGAATATACCCTGGTCGACGATATCAGCTGCCAGTTCGGGAGGGGTTTTCTCCAGGCAGATGCGAACGGTGTCCACAATCGAATTGACCGCCTCCTTGAGTGCCTCGCGGATTTCATCGGAGTTAACCTTGATTGTCTTGGGAATGCCCGACACCAGATCACGCCCTTTGACCTCCATTTCGAGGGTTTCAGGCCCCGGATAGGCTTCACCAATTTCAATCTTGATTTTTTCTGCCCACCGCTCACCGATCTGAAGATTGTACTTTTTGCGAATATACTGGACGATGGCTTCGTCCATCTTATCGCCCCCCATGCGGGTGGACTGGGCAAAGACGATCCCTGCCAGCGAGATTACCGCTACTTCGGTGGTGCCGCCACCGATGTCGACAATCATGTTGCCCGATGCTTCGGTTATCGGCAGGCCAGCCCCGATAGCAGCCGCCATCGGCTCCTCAATCAGATAGACTTCACGGGCGCCGGCCGATTCGGCAGACTCCTTGACGGCCCGTTTTTCAACCTGGGTGATCCCGGAGGGTACGCAGATGACGATTCGCGGACGCACCAGCGTTTTGCGGTTGTGAACCTTGTGGATAAAATAGCGCAACATCTCCTCAGTGATATCAAAGTCGGCGATGACCCCGTCTTTCATGGGGCGGATGGCGGTAATCGAGCCGGGGGTGCGCCCCAGCATCTGCTTGGCCTCCATGCCGACCTTGAGGACCTTCTGCTGACCATTGGGGAGTTTCTGCACCGCCACGACCGACGGTTCACGGACGACGATCCCCTTGCCCTTCAGGTAGACGAGGGTGTTGGCAGTTCCGAGGTCGATGGCCAGATCGTTGGAAAACATACCAAAGAGGTAATCAAATATCTTCAACATGACAAACAATGTCCTTTCAGCACATAATTATATTCAAAAAATAAAGAGGTCGAACTTTTTAACAGATTTATAAGCCATTATGCAAGTGCTAATGCAACATTGCACCCACTCGCCGACGTGTCTGCCGGCAATAAAACCGATCTTCCAATATTTGCAGAAGTACGATTATTGACAATACCCATGCTAAAATATTTGACAATAATAACATAAAGTTGTGTCATGTTTAATTATAAAAAATCGTTTTGCATTTTAGATTTATTTGTAGTAGCGTCACAATAAGAAGGTGTGGTTGAAAAGATATTTTACGGGTTTTCATAATTCGCAGATACTCTGCCAGCATCCAGTTGTAGTGCATTTCTAAACGTGTTGATGGAGGATGAATAGTGCAGCCAGCCTACAAATTTGACGATGGTGGTTTCGTTGGTGCGGTTACAGGAATGTCGCTTGCCGACATAATCCAGCTCAAGGGTACGAACCGTTATTCCGGCTGCCTGGCGGTAAACCATCATGAGATGGACGGGGTCATTTTTTTTCGCGATGGTGAGGTTGTGCACGCCGAACAGGGTGGACTGACCGGAGAAGATGCATTCTATGTTATCCTGGGGTGGAAGGGTGGTTCGTTCAAAAGTGAGCCCAAGATTTTGACAACCAGTCGGACAATCAACCAATCCCTTAGTTATTTGATCCTGGAAGGGTTGCGCATCCAGGACGAGGCGGAACGGGTTGTTCAGCTTGCACGGAAAGCCAAAGCGGCATCTTCCAGAGAAGGCGGTGACATGAGCGACATTAATAAAAAACTCTCCACCATTACAGACGTGGAACAGGCCTTGATCATGACAAAGGAGGGACAGGTCGTCGACGACACCTCCTATCAGGCTGAACTTCTGGGGGCGAATGCCCTGTTTCTGGCAATATTTGCCGGACACATAGGTTCCCAGTTCGGTGTAGGCGACCTCAAGTCAGCAACGGTTCATGGTAGCGAGCACCACCTGTTTCTTTTTGACTCCAAACGGCACCATTTGTGTGTTTCGGCCAAGGGAAGCAGCAACATCAATGCGCTCGACTCTGAAATCCGTCGCGTTTTGGCTCAGAAATAGGGGGGGCTATGCAATCGATCATGCTTGGATTGACAACGGTGCCGGGGGTCATGGGTGGAATGCTGACCGACGAGCGGGGCAACGTTCTGGCCGATTCGTTTCCCGGTTTTTTTGACAAAGGCACACTCAAAGGTGCAGCCGAATTGCTCCTCGACAACACCATCGGCCTGCAGGATGTGACCGGAGGGGTGAAGCTCTTTGATATTCGCTTTGAACTGGGCAGAATTATCATCAAAACATTGCCGCGCATGTTTATGGTCGTGCTATGCCAGCCGACGGTTAACATCCAACTGCTGTTCATATCACTCAATGTGGCAATCAAGAAACTCGAAAAAATCGCGGTTGAACAGCCGCAATTGGTCAATCCCCCGCAGCCTGCCACTCCCCAGGTTCAACTTCCACCGCAGGCGGTTACGGGTTCGCGTCCAGTTGCTGCAACCGCACCGGCGTACTCAAACTACCGGGCCGAGTCAGATGCCAAGGGTGTCTTGCTGCAGTGCGAAATCATGAAAAAGACAGCCGGCACATTCTGGGAGTCAATGACCGAAAATGCCAGCATCAACCGCGACACAGCCTTGGAAGTAAGTAATTTTTTTTCCACCGGGCCGTTCAAAAAGCTTACCCTGACAAATCGAACCTCCGGCGTCAGCAAACATGTTCCGGTCAGTGTCATACAGCACGATCGCGACCATGTTTATGATGGCAGAATAATCCTCACCAAAGCGCTCGCCGAACTTCTGAATGTCAATGAGGGGGAGCACCTTCGGGCTGAAGTCGTCCGGGGAGGTGGAATACTTGGGTGGGAAGGGATTTAGCTATAAAACGAGTGAGCCTTCGGCGGGATATTGCGGGCAGCACCATTGAAATTTCCGCTCTAGAATCGGGGCCCCTCATAAGTCAGCCATCTAATCACAGATAATTAACCTGCTGAATTCGTTACTAGATACATTATTGTCATTGACACAATCCAAAAAGAAGTATTGACACAAATCGGCTAGTATTGTACTGTGCCAATTCATCCGAGCCGCTAGCTCAGTCGGTAGAGCACCTGACTTTTAATCAGGTGGTCGTTGGTTCGACCCCAACGCGGCTCACCAAACATTCCAGGCACTTACGTTAAATCGTGAGTGCCTGTTTTGTTCATAGGGTACATATAGGGTACATCAGAAGAGATGTAAGCTAGATAAAACTACACAAAAAAACACCCCATTTCATAATACTTCCAACACTCATGCGTCAGCTTTTCAATAACTCGGATCTCTCATGATCGGTTTGCGGCCTTTTGCAAATCGATCTTGAGAGACCGAACTTAAAGCATCACTCCCTACCACTCCCTACAACATCCATTCCTGACAATTTCCATCACGATATACCTCATAACGGCCTGTAGTAGCAAGTGATACCACGCTGGTCGTGGTCACAATAGGCCCTGTCATATCATCAATACTGATTGGTTCATGCCGACATTTGGCATTGCATGACTGCTGCCATTAATGGGGAAGCAGCACAAGGCAACACCTGAATTTTTATCGAGGGTCTATTGTACTAGAAATGGCAAGCCCTGAAAGGTTTGGTTATCACTCAACCCCTTTCAGGACTTGCTTTCAGGTCAACTACAAAAGACACCTCTCCACAAAGCTCATATACTCGCCATCTCCCACAATAATGTGATCCAGTACCTTGATACCCATGATCTCACCCGCCTCCTTGAGTCGTTTGGTGATGGCTATGTCCTCTGAACTGGGTGTTGAATCGCCGGTAGGGTGCTGGTGTACCAGAATTATTGCAGCAGCATTTGAGAGGCAGGCAGTTTTGAATACTTCACGAGGATGAACAATACTCTGGTTCAGACTGCCGATACTTACCAGGTCCATACAGATTATTCTGTTCTTGCCATCCAGATGCAGGGTTACAAACATCTCCTTGGTCTCCTTCATCAGAAAACTGAAGGTATCAAATACCTGTGATGGTGCTGTGTACCTGGTTCCTGTTTTGAGATAGGCGGTAATGTCCTCCCTGACGGTCAGGGTTTCATATACGGCTTTGATCTGCTTGAATTTGATAGTTCTGGATTTGGTTGGTATTTCCTCTATGCCGAAAAGGGTATCTATGGTCATGGTGTGTTCTCCTAGATGAGGTAGTCTGACAGTCTGGTTGCCAGTGTGAGCGGTGACATTTGTTTCCACCTGATTCCCAGGCAGTCTGTTATCTGGTAGTCCGAGTGCAGGAATATGGTGTGAATGGGGTCTGGCTCATTGGGATAGTAGACATCCAGGCCCAGGTAGCCTAATGGCCGGTTGATAATGAGGACGTAGATGCAGATGTTTTCTGTGAAGATGTGGATGGTGTCTCTCAGGCCTGCTTTCAGATGGTAGGTCTGGTTGTCATGTTCCAGGATCAGGCTGCTGTGGTTTCTTGTGATAGGTGCTGGTAGTGGTGACATTGGTTCCTCCATAATGCAGAAGAGGCCTCCCTGTCAGGGGAAGCCTCTTTTTCAGTGTAGGTAATGTAGTTGGTGTAGTTGATGGGCTAGTGGTGAGTGTCTTCTGTGGGGGTAACATTGAGGATGTAATCACTGGCCTTTTGTGCTGCAGCTGCTGCATGAACAAGGAGGGTCTTGTCGTTTTTCAGGGCTTTTAGCCATCCCTGGATATAGGCGGCACTGTTCTCCAGGGTGGTATGCTCGATACCAGCATGACCACATAGGAAACTAGCCCCCATTTCCGCTACCAGTTCCTCTTTGGAATAGTGTTCATCTCCCCATTGGTGGACTTGGATGGTGGATTTTCTGTTAAGGCGATGTTCTGCCATTGTGGAATGGGTTAATTCATGGAAGGCAGTGCAGTAGTATTCTTCTGCTGATACAAATGCTGATTGTGGTGGGAGTGTTATGGTATCTGATGCGGGGTTGTAACTGGCCTTGTTTCCCATATGCTGAATCAAGGGTTTGTCAGGCATGGTAGAGATTATCTGCTCTGCAGCCTGAATGGGGGTAAACTCCTGGTTGGTGGTATCAGACAATTCCTGGTAGGTGATCCCTTCGGTCTGCTCTACATTGAATACGTTGTAGTAGCGTAACAGCGGTATTTTACCAGCAGCTTTATGTGCATCAGCTACATCAGCTACATTTTTACCATCAATCCATTTCCAAAAGACAATCGGGCAGGCTTTTTCTCCTGGTTTGACATGACCACCACGCTCCTGGATTTGGTTGAACGTCAGGAACCACGGCTGCGAATATTGCAGTGATGCCAGCAGGAATACATTTATCCCCCTGTACTCTTTCCTGGTGGCAAATGACCTGGGCATGGAGCTGGATATATTCCAGCCTCTGCGCCAGGGGACAGTACCCTTCTCCAATAGCTCCATTATCCTGCTGTTGATTACATCATATACATTGACTCCCATGATACTTCTCCTTTCCTGGTGTAGTTGGCTGGCCAGCCAGGAAAGAAGAAAAAAAGGCCCACCGGTGTTAGCCGATGGACCTTGGTAAAATGTAAAATTGACCCCCTGGGGTTACATATAGTTTTGGCAGGAGTCCCGTTAAGGCAACTGTGAGCTGACTACTATATCAGAGCACAGTTAAACTTTCTTTCCAGGAGTGCTCACAGTGGGCATTTACGGGAGTGGTAGGGAGTTGTAGGGAGTGGAACAGGGGGGTAACCTGGAATGAGTATATTACTTAGCGACTTCCATCACCTGTTACTGTTACTGTAGTGGAGTACAGCATTATCCCGACGCTCCGCTAAAGGCGTGATTATCATACCTTACAGATCGACAAGGAATTTCGGAGTTTAAAAGTGAAAAGTATTTGGGCGAAGATTGAATAGAAGAGGGAGCAGGAACCAATGCACCGGCTGAAATAGCCGTCCTTGATAATACGTCCGAAACTGCCGCTCCCTCATCTAACAAATTCAGGGGCCTGTCTCTCCGGGGGATACCCTTGCAGAGGACAAGGA
>JBAXVE010000024.1:0-45913 GCA_037129245.1 Desulfuromonadales bacterium | reverse complement strand
GCGA
Source organism: Desulfuromonadales bacterium (assembly GCA_037129245.1). GTDB lineage: Bacteria > Desulfobacterota > Desulfuromonadia > Geobacterales > Pseudopelobacteraceae > JACRCG01. The sequence goes on along the minus strand of JBAXVE010000024.1, from coordinate 45,909 downwards.
ACGGGCGTGGAAAGCCGGGGATGAAGACCTGTATTTTATCTGCATCCAGGCAGAAGCGGGCAGTCTGACACAGTCTACTCTTGAAGACGGAGTCAGGCCCGGCACCAAAGCATCATGGATGAAAAAGTAACTCGGCTTATGTAACGACAGTCATTCCATCTTCGCCACGAACTCCCGAGCGCACCTGATTCGCTTTACCGACTCCTCAACTCCCAATGTCATTACAATCTCTCCGATGCCGGGTGCCTGAGTGCCGCCGGAAAGCGCTATGCGGGTCGGCTGTCCGACCTGGGGCATCTTCCACCCCTTTTCTGCGCAGATTTCCTTGAAAAGTCCGTCGCAGGCTGCGGCGTCTGCAACACTTGCAGTTGATAACTTGTCTGCTACCGTTTCGTATACCCCGACCAGCAGTGGTTTGTCGAATTTTGCTAGCGCCGCTTCGTCGTAGCTCTGCGGGGCGTCAAAATAGAAAACCGCCCGGTCTGCCATCTCCTCAAGGGTCTGGGCCCGTTCCTGCAGGGTACTGACCACCGCATTCAGATCCGGCCCACCTGCAGTATTGATTCCGCGCCTGTTGAGGTGCGGCAGCAGTAGCTTCGCCAGTCGTTCGGGGTCGCAGGTCTTAATGTGGTGAGCGTTCAGCCAGAGCAGTTTTTCCGTATTGAATACCGATGCGGAGCGGCCGACGCTGCCGATGTCAAATTTAGCAATCATTTCTTCGCTGCTGAAGATTTCATCGTCACCGTGGCTCCACCCCAGGCGCACCAGATAGTTGTTCAGAGCTTCCGGCAGGAATCCCATATCACGGTAGGCAATAACACTGGTTGCGCCGTGGCGTTTGGAAAGGCGTGCCTTGTCACTGCCCAGAATCATCGGGACGTGGGCAAACTCGGGCACAGCAAAGCCGAGCGCCTCATAAAGCTGTATCTGGCGCGGGGTGTTATTAACGTGATCGTCGCCGCGAATGACGGTGGTGATGCGCATGGTGGCGTCATCAATGACTACGCAGAAATTGTAGGTCGGCGTGCCGTTGCTGCGCTGGATGATCAGGTCGTCGAGCTCGTCGTTGGGAAAGGTAATGGTCCCCTTGATCAGGTCGTTGAAGGATGTTTCCCCCCCCTGCGGCGCACGGAAGCGGACGACATACTGTCCCCCATCCGGCTGACCGGTTCCGGTGCGGCAGGTGCCGTCGTATTTCGGCTTGCGCCCCTCCTCCAGGGCCAGGTTGCGTCTGGTTTCCAGCGCTTCAGCGGAGCAATAGCATTTGTAGGCTTTGCCGGAATCGAGCAGTTTCTGCACATGTTCCTTGTAGAGAGGAAACGAGTCGGACTGGTAAAAGGGGCCTTCGTCCCAGGTCAGGCCGAGCCACTCCATCCCCTGCAGAATGGCGTCCACGGACTCTTTAGTAGAACGCTCCACGTCGGTATCTTCGATGCGCAGAATGAAAGTGCCACCCTTCCTGCGGGCCAGCAGCCAGTTGAACAGGGCTGTACGGGCGCCGCCGACGTGCAGGTAACCGGTCGGGCTGGGTGCGAAGCGAACGCGGAGATCGGACATGCGAAAATTTCCTCCAAGGGTGATGATGACATACAGCGGACGGCACTATAACACTCCCCACACATCCCAAAAAGAAATTTCTGCCCTGCCGGGCGGTAATCAGTTTCAGGTTTGTCTTGCCGCCAAGCCTTTTTTTACGTAGACTCCAAACTATCCCGTTTTACTGTCGGTCGATACCACATGTGGAGTCTGCATAATGAGCATTGCTGAACAGATTGAAATCATAGCGCACAACGCTCGCCTGGCATCGTTGGTAATGGCTCAGCTGCAGAGCTGCGTCAAAAACGACATGCTGCTGAAGATGGCTGGAGCCCTGGAACAGGGTTCCGCTGGATTGATAACGGAAAACGCCAAAGACCTCGAAGCCGGCCGTCAGAAAGGGCTTTCATCAGCCATGCAGGACCGGCTGATGCTTGACGGCACGCGCATCCGCGGCATCGCCGATGCCATGCGCGAAGTTGCTGCCCTCCCCGATCCGGTAGGCGAAATCACCGGGATGAAGAAGCGCCCCAACGGTCTGATGGTCGGCAAGATGCGCATTCCGCTCGGCACCATCGGCATCATCTACGAATCACGTCCAAATGTTACCGCCGATGCGGCGGCACTCTGCCTCAAGGCCGGCAACGCCGTCGTCCTGCGGGGCGGTTCCGAAGCCATCAATTCCAACCGTGCCATCGCCTCCATTCTGCAGGGAGTGCTGGTGGAGATGAGTATTCCTCCTGCGGCGCTTTCCCTGATCCCGTTTCCCGAGCGTGAAGGTGTGCTGGAGATGCTCAAACAGGAGGAGTCCATCGACCTGATCATTCCGCGCGGCGGAGAAAGCCTGATCCGTTTCGTGGTCGAAAACTCGCGCATCCCGGTCATCAAACACTACAAAGGGGTCTGCCACATCTTCGTGGATGAGGGGGCCGACTTCGATGCAGCGGAGCGGATCATAGTCAACTCCAAGGTGCAGCGCCCCGGTGTCTGCAACGCGCTGGAGACCCTGCTGATCCACAAAGATGCCGCTGCGGCATTCATTCCCCGCATAGCTGCCACGCTCACATCCCTGGGGGTGGAACTGCGGGGTGACGAGGAATTCAGGGGTTATGCGCCGACAGCCGGAGCCGCCACAGAAGAGGATTGGCATGCCGAATATCTGGAACTGATCCTGGCCTGCCGGGTGGTGGACGATCTCGATGCTGCCATTGACCATATCAACCGTTACTGTTCACTGCACACCGAGTCGATCATCACCCGCGACTACGGCCGGGCCCAGCGTTTTATCCGCGAGGTCAACTCTTCCTGCGTGCTGGTCAACGCCTCGACCCGCTTCTCCGACGGTGGCCAGCTGGGGCTGGGCGCCGAGATCGGCATCTCCACCACCAAGCTGCACTCCTTCGGTCCGATGGGGCTGGAGGACCTGACAACCACCAAATTCATCGTCTACGGCGACGGACAGGTACGGGAGTAACTGCCGCCGTTTCCAGGAGGAGATTATGACAATCGACGAACAGATCAGCAAATTTCTCGCATCCCCCGCCTTCGGCGTCGTAGGGGCGTCCGCCAACCGCGACAAGTTCGGCAACAAGGTGCTGCGCTGCTATCTTCAGAACGGCAGGAGCGCCATCCCGGTGAATCCGGTCGAAGCCGAAATTGAAGGGGTGGCGTGTGTCTCTTCCGTCTCCGGCCTGCCGGCGAATGTCGAAAGTATCTCGATGATCACACCACCGGCTTTGACCGCACAGATTGTTCCGCTGGCGATCGAAAAGGGGATACGGAACATCTGGATGCAGCCGGGCGCCGGGCACCCGGATGCGGTGGCGCTCTGCCGGGAAAAAGGGATCAACGTGATTGCCGACGGGAGCTGCGTACTGGTGGTGATGGGGTATCACGACCATTGATTGCGGGTTCACGGACAGAGAAGCGAGGGAATATGCCGGCGGAAATCAGGATCATCAGAGCAGATATCACGGCGTTAGACGTCGATGCGATTGTCAATGCCGCCAACAATACCCTGCTGGGGGGAGGGGGCGTTGACGGAGCTATCCACCGGGCTGCCGGCCCTCATTTGCTGCAGGAATGCTCCAGTCTTGGGGGGTGCGAAACCGGCGATGCTAAAATTACCAAAGGGTACAACCTGCCGTCCCGCCACGTCATACATACGGTGGGTCCGGTCTGGCAGGGGGGCGACCGGGGTGAACCTGAACTGCTGGCATCAGCCTACCGCCGCTGCTTTGAAGTCGCCCACATAAACGGAGTGAAGAGCATCGCTTTCCCCGCCGTCAGCGCCGGCGTCTACGGGTATCCGATGCGAGAAGCGGCAAACATTGCCCTGTCGGCGGCTCAGAGTGCGGCAGCACTGTACCCGGAACTGGAGCTGATTATCTTCGCCCAGTTCAGTGAAGCGGCACTCCAGATGTATCGCGAAGTCGCCGGACGGCTCGGCATATCGGATTCTGCCGCTTAGTCCAGCGTTTTCCGGTATCGTTTGACACCGACAGCCAGCACCACAACAGCAAACAGTGCTATCTGCCACAGCTGCGGCGCCACTTCGGCGAAACCGTTCCCCTTCAGCAGAATTCCCCGCACAATCCGCAGAAAATGGGTCAGAGGAAGAACTTCACCGATCGACTGCGCCCACACCGGCATGCCGCGGAACGGGAACATGAATCCGGACAGCAGAATGGAAGGCAGAAAGAAGAAGAAGGTCATCTGCATGGCCTGAAGCTGATTGCGGGCCAGGGTCGAGAACATTATCCCCACCGCAAGGTTGGCCGTGATGAACACCAGTGCGACCAGCAGAACCAGCGGAATGCTGCCGAGCATCGGCACGCGGAAGATGAACCGTGCCGCCAGCAGAATCAATCCCACCTGAATATAGCCGACCAGTATGTAGGGCGTGATCTTTCCGAGCAGAACCTCAAGCGGCCGGGTCGGCATGGAAAGCAGGTTTTCCATGGTGCCCCGCTCCCGTTCGCGGGTTATTGCCAGACCGGTTATCATGACCATGGTCATGGTCAGAACCACCCCCATCAATCCCGGCACAATGTTGAACTGCGACACCCCTTCCGGATTGTAGCGGGGATGGACGGTCAGCCGCACAGGATCGTCACCGGCTGCCAGAAATGACAGCGGCCCGACAAAGTCGTGCAGCAGGGCATTATTCAGCACCGTCCGCAGTGAAGCGATGGCATTGCCGGTTGCTGACGGGTCGGTAGCGTCCGCCTCGACCAGGATGGCAGGTCGTTCTCCGCGCAGCAGGCTGCGCCCGAAATTCTCCGGAATGGTTACCACGAACTGCACGTCCCCTCGTGCCAATGCCTCTTCAGCTTCCTGTTCGCTCTGAAGCTGGCGGACGAATTTGAAATAGCCGCTGTTCTTCAGTGAGGAGAAAACAGTGCGGGCGTACGGGCTGCTGTCGGCCAGCAGCACCGCCGTCGGGAGTTGCTTGGGATCGCCATTGATGGCAAAGCCGAAGAGCATAAGCTGGATCAGCGGAATGCCGATGATCATGCCGAAGGTAAGGCGGTCCCGCCGCATCTGGACGAATTCCTTGACGGCGATTGCCCGGAAACGCTCGAATGAAAAAGGCGTTCGCGTGCTCATTCCCGAAAATTGTCCCTGGAACTGCCCATCAGGTGGATGAATACGTCTTCAAGCCCTGAATTGATTCTGCTCCATGAGTAGGGCTCCGTGCGGAAGGGGGCGATGGCCTGCTCAAGACGCTCTGCATCGGTGCCGCTGATATGCAGCCTGGCACCGAACGCCACCGCCTGTTGAACATCGGGATGCTCGCGAAGCCGTGGCGCCAGTTCATGCAGGCCCGGTCCGCTGACCGACCAGGTTGTCAGCCCGGCCTGCGCGACGACCTCTGCAGCGCTCCCCTTCGCCAGCAGGTTTCCGTAGGAGAGATATGCGAGCCGGTCGCAGCGTTCGGCTTCATCCATGTAGTGGGTTGTGATCAGAAAGGTCAGTCCCTGGCCGGCAAGATCATGAATCTGCTCCCAGAAGTCACGCCGGGCTTTAGGGTCCACCCCCGCCGTCGGTTCGTCGAGCAGCAGCAGTCTGGGATTGTGGATCAGGCAGGCCGCCAGGGCCAGACGCTGTTTCCATCCACCTGACAACTGGCCGGCCAGCTGTTTATGCCGCCCGGTCAGTCCCAGCCGTTCGATGCTCTCCCGCACCGCCTCACGTCGGTTCGCCACCTGGTACATACGTGCCACGAAATCAAGATTCTCGTCAATACTCAGATCCTCATAAAAACTGAAGCGCTGGGTCATGTAGCCGACCTGGCGCTTGATGGACTCACTCTCCCGGATGACGTCGAAACCGAGGCAGGTTCCTTCCCCCGCGTCCGCGGCCAGCAGTCCGCAGAGCATCCGGATGAAGGTGGTTTTGCCGCTGCCGTTAGGGCCGAGAAAACCGTACACCTCTCCGCTCCGGACCTGCAGGTCAACACCGTTCACAACGGTGCGGCCGTCGAAGCTTTTGGTCATGCCGCGGACATCGATTGCGACAGAATCAGTTATTATCACGGCCCGAACCTGACATCAACCGGCTGGCCGGGATGCAGCTGCTGCGCTGCCGTCTGTTCAAAGCCGATTTCAACCATGTACATCAGTTTCCGGCGGTTCTCCCGACTGTAGATCACCGGCGGTGTGTACTCGGCGCGGGGGGAGATGAATGTTACTTTACCGTTGACGGCATCGCTTCTGCCGTCGACCGTCACCTTGACTCCGTCGCCTGCGCGGACTTTTGTCAGATCGGGTTGCGCCACAAAGGTGCGCACCTTGACGTTTCCGGGCGGGAGCAGCACTACTGCCGGTCGGCCGGCGGCAACCCATTCCCCGGCACGGTAGAGCGTGTCGAATACCAGCCCTGCTGCCGGCGCGCCCTGCCGTTTTTGCGACAGTTCCCATTCACTCCTTTGAGCAGTGGCACCCTGGGCCCGCATGCCTGCCTCAGCCGCAGTTATCTGGTCGCTGCGCGAAGCCAGTCTCGCGGTGGCGAGATCCGCTTCCAGCTGCACAACCCGCTGCCGGTCCTGATCCCGCACCGTGCGGATCTTTTCAACTTCCTGCAAAGAAACGATCCGGTCATTCAGTAGTTTTTCCTGGCGTGCCAGTTCGTTTTCCGAAAAGTGCAGCGCCGCACGTGCCTGTTTCAGCTGTGCCGACATTGATTCCACCTCGGTCGGCCGCTTCCCTTTTTTGGCATCAGCCACAAATGCACGTGCCTGGGCGAGCCGCATCTGTGCCTCGTCGCGTGCCGTTTTCTCCGGCACATTCTCCAGCTCGAAAAGCGGATCTCCACTCTTCACACGGTCTCCGCGCTGCACGAACAGCTTCTCCATCCTTCCCGAAAGCGGTGCCGAGATATAGACATATTCCCCCTCCACGTACCCCTGGAATGTGCCGGATGTCGACGTGGGTTTGGAACAGCCACTTCCAACTGAAAGTGCTACGCTGACGCAGATGAATAGTCCCGCATCTTTCAACATGCCCATTAATCGTACCATCATGATGGAACCACTTTCTCTTGGATTACACTGGAATTACATGCCCGGCATCAACTCGCCTCCGGAAACCGGCAATTGGCCGACATCGAAGTGCGTTATTCCCCAGTCTAGTATTTCGCTGCAGGGCGCTGTTACGAGTTCCAGAGGCGGATTCTGCCCGTGGAAGCGCAGTATGGCATGCAGCAGCTGATTCTCGTTTTCCGACCAGTTGCCGAGCCGGTGAGAGACGAGATTGTCGCGCTTGCTCAGCTTGGTTCCACCCGGTCCGCAGACCAGCGGCAGATGGCAGTATTCCGGTTGCGGAAAGCCCAGTTGCTGCTGAAGAAAGATCTGCCGCGGAGTTGAGGCCAGCAGGTCATCCCCACGAACCACCTGTGTCACCCCTGTCAGGAAATCATCCACCACGACGGCCAGCTGGTAGGCAAATCCGCCGTCACCGCGTCGTATCGCAAGATCTCCGCAACTGTGGAAAAGATTCTGGTTACAGTCGCCGCAGCGCAGATCTCTGAATCCTATGTGCCGGTCAGGCACCTGTATGCGCCACGAGCGGACCGCTGCGCCCGGTTTCAGGCCGGTGTGGCAGCTTCCAGGGTAGGGTATGCAGTCATCGTCGTGATGGGGGGCGGAAGCGCTGGCAGCGATTTCCCTGCGCGAACAGCCGCAGGGGTATACCAGGCCGCTCTGTTTCAGCTGTTCAAATGCCTGGCGGTAATTCTCAATGTTTCCGCTCTGACGGGATACTTCGCCATCCCACTGCAGACCGAATGTCTCCAGCGTCCGCATGATGTCATCGGCCATCCCAGCAATCTGGCGGGGGGCGTCAAGGTCATCGATCCGCAGCAGCCAGCGCCCGCCCCCCCTTTTCGCCAGCAGGTAACTTCCCACGGCGGTTGCCAGCGAGCCGGTATGCAGCGCGCCGGTGGGTGACGGGGCGAAACGACCGACGGGAGTCACGGTACAAACCGGCATGGAGACCGGTTAGGCAATAAACGAACAACAGTAATCGGTCACGACCGGCACCTTCATCAGGAACGCTGAGTTGGCCGGGACGTTAAATGACTGCCCACCGGTGACAAACTGCCATCCGTTGTCACCCTTCAGTTGCCACTCAAGCTCCCCGGATAGAATTTCCATCACCTCAGCAGCAGCAGTGGAAAATTCGTACTCTCCAGCCTGCATGACTCCCAGAGTCTTTTTGCTGCCGTCAGGAAACAGTAACGTGTGGCTGGCAACTTTGCCGTCAAAATAGATGTTGGCTTTCTTTACAACCGTGACCTGCGTGAATTCCGACATGAAAACCTCCCGGATATTTAGTGGTGCGTGCGGCTCCTACAGCCGCCGTGTGGTCAGGAACAGACAAAAAAGCCTGTTGCGGGAGCAACAGGCTTTTTGAGACGAAACTTGAAACGGATCAGTTAAAGGTGCCCCGTAGAATACTGGCCTGCCAGACGACAGCGGTCCGGCCGGTAGATGGAGACTCAACTACACTGGGGATTACGGTCGGCATTGCAATGACAACCTTCCCGTTATCGAGCGATGCGAGGGAGCGGGCCGACTTGGCCAGGCCGTAGGCTGTTCCGCCCAGGGCTCCAATGGCTGCCCCGTAACCGAGGTTTTCGAGGTGAGCGGCAGGCTTCTTGGTGAATATCATGAAGGCTCCCCCGATCACTGCACCGATGGCCGCACCATAGAATGCGTCTTCGAATACTTCGCGGAGGGTGTTATCGGCTGCAGAGGCGGACGAAGCGAAGAAGGTTGCAAGCATCAGCGCAATAACGGTCAGCCTGATTTTTTTCATGAACACCGCCTTTAACGTTAGTAATGTCGCAATAAAGCGGGATACTTATGCAATATTTACGCCATAAATACGGCTTGCTGCGCAGCGCCAAAGATATTTACGTTTAAAATTAATGCGTTATGGCTGAATGTCTGCCTTGACCAGAGGATGTCAATCCTGACGCCAGACCGACCGTCCGCTGCGGAATTGATATTACACATCCCCCTGTCGGCCAATTCGCGTAATCATAGTTCGTGCCAGTGCCAGTTCATCTTCCCTGCTGACGACTTCTCCGTCAAGGCGGGCCTGCAGCAGTCGCTTCATGATCCGTCCCACCTGCGGCCCCCCATTCATCCCCAGGCTGAGCAGGTCATCCCCTTTCAACAGCGGTGTCACCCCACGTAAGCGAGTCAGGTAGCAGGAAACAAGTCGCTTGACCTGTTCACTGCCGGCACGGGCCGCCAGATACAGCAGCACTTCCAGCGACAGCCCACCAAACCAGGTGTGTAGCTGGCTGTTGAGGAGCGGATCGGAGCTTTTCCCGGCCACCTTGATTGCCCGCACTATCCTGGCGACCTGATGCCGCTGACGGTTAAGCTGTGTGGAAAGACGGCCCGGGAGTGCCAGTCGCCGGCATGTTTCTGAAAATTCTTCCTGGTGCAATCCGTCGCACAGTCCCAGGAACCAGACCTGCCAGGTTTCGCAATGCTCTTTGAGATACAGCAGGCGGAACCAGGCCATCACTTCCCCCGTTTCCCGCAACGCCTGAACGGTTGCCGGGTGGAGCTTCAGGGCATGATGGATGAAGGGAAGCAGCCCAAGGGACGACATTCGGTTGATTGAAGCGGCCGGATCGTTCTCGTTCATGATCTGGATAAGCTCGTTTCGCAAGCGCTCCCCACCCAGTCTGTCAAGAAGATCCATCCGCACCGCGTTGCGGATCAACTTCTCCGTGTGCGGTGCAATCCGGAATCCGAGACGTTGTTCGAAACGAATGGCACGAAAAACGCGGGTCGGGTCCTCGACGAAGGAGAGGTTGTGCAGCACCCGCACCATCCGCTCGCTGATGTCGGTCTGTCCGTTGAAGTAATCGGTCAGGTAGCCGAAGCGCGAGCCGTTGATACTCAAGGCCAGCGTGTTGATGGAGAAGTCGCGGCGGTACAGATCGTGGCGCAGCGAAGCCCGTTCCACCATCGGCAGTGCGCCGGGAGATTCATAATATTCGAGACGGGTGCTGGCAACGTCCAGCTTGCGACCGTCGGCGAAAATCAGCACCGCCGTGCCGAATTTGGCATGACTGCGCACCCGACAGCCGTATCGGGCGGCGACCTGCTCGGCGAAAAAAATCCCGTCCCCTTCTACGGTCACGTCGATGTCAAGGTTGTCGATCCCCAGCAGCAGGTCGCGAACGAAGCCGCCCACCGCATATACCGCCAGTCCCAGCTCATCCCCCACCGTCCCCAGATCGTGCAGCAGTCGGCGCACGTCTTCCGAAAGGCGCCGTTCCAGCAGATTGGTTATCGAGCGTTTACGAACAGGCGGATTAAGTGCCTCGACGTCATACAGTGAGTCCCTCTCACCGGGGTGGCCACCTGAAATATGCCGCAGCAGATCGGTGCGGGTCAGGGCGCCGACCAGTTTCCCGCCGTCGAAAACCGGAACGAAGCGTCGGTCCCCCCCGGTAACCGACTCCAGAATTTCGGTAAGTGGTGTGTCAGGCGCCGCCCAGGTGAATTCGGTATGCATGAAATCGGTCACCGATGACTCGCCAAGTCCGTGATACAGTGCCTTTTCCACGGTCTTGCGCGAGATAATGCCTGCCACCCGTCCGTCAGCAATCACCGGCATGGCGCTGCAGTTATAGCGGGTCAACAGCTCCCGGGCGGCATTGATGTCAACCGAATCGGGCATGGTTTTAACCGGCGACGACATGATGTCGGCCGCGCTGACCTTTGCGCTGACCGAGATCAGCAGCAGCTCATCGAGTTGGGCCAGCACAGCTGGTAACGTCCGGTTGTGGACGGTGGCAGAAGCGGCAGTCGCATGCCCCCCACCCTGAAAATGCTTCATAATCTCGCCGACGTTAACTTCCGGGGCATGACTGCGGGCCACGATGTAGACATGCTCTTCCATGGCGACGACTACGAACAGTGCATCGAGATTGCCCATATCGCGCATCAGATGGGCCAGTGATGCGGCTTCGGCGATGTAGCGGTCGCTTGAAGCGTGGGCTATCGAGATGACAATGCCGTTAACCGACGTGGTCCTGATAGTTGCCAGCAGCTGTTTGAGCAGCCCCATCTGTTCCCCGTTCAGCTCCGGCGTCAACGCCTCGGCCACACGATGCAGGTGCGCCCCCTGGCTGAGCAGCCAGCCGGCCATTTGGTAATCTTTTGGAGTTGCCGCAGCGAACAGCAGTCGGCCGGTGTCTTCGTGGATGCCGATCAGAATTAGGGTCGCCTCTTCGGGAGTCAGAGATGTGGCACGCTCCATCAGGAAGGATGCGAGGAGTGTCGAGGCGGAACCGAGCGGGATAGTGGCACCGTCGTCGGAACGAATACTATCATCACCCGGCGGATGATGGTCGTAGATGTGGATCTGGAGTCCGGGCCGGTCAAGGATTTCGGCAAAGCGACCGATACGGCTTGCCTGCTGGCAGTCGACTATAATCAGGCGGGAAATGGAAGCAAGGTCAATATCTTTGGCGCGTGTGATATGGGGGAGATACTCGGGGTGCCGTTCGATAAAATCGCGCACCCCCTTTTCCTGCGAGCCGGGCATTGCCAGGACAGCACCGGGGTAGAGCCGCAGGGCTGCTGTCATAGCCCCCAGACTGTCGAAGTCGGCCTGTATATGCGTGGTTATGACATCCATCGCACCGCTCCGGTCATCTTCGTCAATCGCGGGGAACAGCCAGCATTCTGTCCAGTGCACCTTTGGCCCGCAGTCTGATTTCTTCAGAAACGCTGATTACCGGAGACATGGTCTGCAGCGAAATAAGAATATCTTCAAGGGAGGTCAGCTTCATGTTGGGGCAGAATAGTGCGGGAGAGGCCAGAATAAACTCTTTGTCCGGATTTTCAACGCGCAGTTTGTAAAGGATGCCGGCCTCGGTGCCGATGATGAACTGAGCAGCGGGACTGGTGCGGCAGTAATCGTACATGCCGCTGGTGGAACAGACGTGGTCGGCCAGGGTGGATACCTCCGGTGCGCTTTCCGGGTGGCAGACAAACAGCGCATCGGGATGTTCCTGCTTCTTCTGCAACACCGCCTGGACGGTCATCCGCTCGTGGGTCGGGCAGAAACCCTCCCAGAAAATGAAGCGTTTTTCCGGGGCATATTTGGCGATCCAGCGCCCCAGGTTACGGTCCGGCACGAAGATCAGCTCCTCTTCCTGCAGTGAGCGGACCACCTTGATCGCATTGGCGGACGTGCAGCAGATGTCAGAATGGGCTTTGACCTCGGCCGATGAGTTCACGTAGGTCACCACCGGTACGCCGGGGTGACGTGCCTTGAGCTGCTCCAGTTCCCCGGCAGTTACCATGTCGGCCATCGGGCAGCCGGCATCAGGTCGTGGCAGCAGGACTTTTTTCCCTGGCGAGAGAATTGCTGCCGACTCGGCCATGAAATGGACACCGCAGAATACGATCACGTCGGCACCGGTCTTGGCGGCCTCGATAGAGAGTGCCAGGGAATCGCCGGTTATATCGGCAATTTCCTGCACCTCGTCACGCATATAATTATGCGCCAGCAGCACGGCATTGCGCTGCTGCAGAAGTTCCCTGATCTGCTGTTTGATATCATCGGCGGCCATATAAGCGGAGCCTTTCTGGAAGCGGAGTAGTGAACTTAATTGAATACATTAATACTATACCAGGCGTCTCTTTGCAAATGCACTTTGGCCCCTTTAGTATGCTTGCCCAATGTATCAGTTATCGGAAGATCAAGACACTGCCCACCCCTCAGACAGCACCTCGGTCTGCTCCAATACAATCTGGGTCGCCTTTTCCTGCTTGTCCGGAGGATAGCCGTACTTACGCAGGATGCGTTTGACCAGCACTCGCAGTTGGGCGCGGACGTTCTCGCGCATAGTCCAGTCGATGGTGACGTTCCGTCGGACGGTATCGGCCAGCTCTTTGGCGATTGCCTTGAGAGTTTCGTCGCCCATGACCTTAACTGCGCTGTCGTTGGTCTCGAGTGCGTCATAGAAGGCCAGCTCGTCCTCGGTCAGCCCCAGTTCTCCACCACGGGCGCTTGCCTCTCTCATCTGCTTGGCCAGTGCAATCAACTCCTCGATGACCTGCGCGGTCTCGATGGCGCGGTTCTGGTAGCGCCGCAGCGCCTCAGCCAGCATCTCGGAAAAGGAGCGCGCCTGTACCACGTTCTTGCGGCCTCGGTTCCGAATTTCACCTTTGAGCAGTTTTTGCAGCAGTTCTACCGCCAGATTGCGCTGCGGCATGCCTTTGACTTCGGCCAGAAACTCGTCAGACAGGATGGAGATGTCCGGTTTCTTCAGCCCGGCAGCCTCGAAGATGTCGATAACCTCGTCCGACACAACCGCCTTGGAGATAATCTGCCGGATGGCATGGTCGAGTTCTTCATCCGTCCTGCGCACGTCGATAGTGCTCTTGGCCAGAACCGCCCGGACTGCCTGAAAGAATGCAACATCGTTACGGATGGCCAGAGCATCTTCATGGGGCACCGACAAGGCAAACGCCTGCGAGAGCTCGGTTACGGCGCGCAGCAGGCGGTTCTTGCCGTCCTCCTGAGCAAGGATGTGCTCTTGCGCAGCCGGCAGCACTCCAAGGCGCTGTTGCGGTGTCCCGGTCAGCCAGTGTGACCAGTCGAAGCCGTGGAAGAGCCCGAGACAGACTTCGTACTTCTCCTGCATCAGCGCCACTGCCTCTGCCTGGTCGATGGCGGTCTTGCCGGTGCCACCGCTTTCGGTGTAGGTGGCCAGCGCCTTGCGCAGCTCATCAGCCAGCCCCAGATAATCGACTATCAGCCCTCCCGGTTTATCCTTGAAGACACGATTGACTCGGGCGATGGCCTGCATGAGGCCATGACCGCGCATCGGCTTGTCGGCATACATGGTGTGTAGACTTGGGGCATCGAAGCCGGTCAGCCACATGTCACGGACAATAACCAGCTTGAACGGGTCTTTGGGATTTCTGAACCGCACCGCCAAAGCCTCGCGTCGCTGCTTATTGCGGATGTGCGGCTGCCACTCAAGCAGGTCAGACGCCGAGCCGGTCATAATCACCTTGATGGAGCCTTTGTCGTCATCCTCATTGTGCCACTCAGGCCGCAGCGCAACTATCTGCTGGTAGAGCTCATAACAGATACGGCGCGACATGCATACTATCATAGCTTTTCCGTCGAGCGCCGACTGCCGCTCCTCGAAGTGCCTGACAAGGTCTGCTGCTACCAGCTTGAGCCGTTTCTCCGAGCCGACCAACGCTTCCAGCTGTGCCCAGCGCGACTTGAGCTTTTCCTTGCGGTCTACCTCTTCGCCCTCGGTGACCTCGTCGAACTCAGGGTCAATGAGTGGCCGCTCCGTCTCCTTCAGCTCCAGCTTGGCCAGCCGGCTCTCGTAATAGATTGGTACGGTGGCGCCGTCGATAACCGCCCGCTGGATGTCATAGACGCTGATGTAGTCACCGAAGACCGAGCGGGTGTTCTTGTCGGTCAATTCGATGGGGGTGCCGGTAAAGCCGATAAACGAGGCATTGGGCAGGGCATCCCGCATGTGGCGTGCGAAACCGTCGATGAAATCATACTGGCTGCGGTGCGCCTCGTCGGCGATGACGACGATGTTGCGCCGCTCGGACAGTACCGGGTGCTGGTCGCCCCGTTCCTCCGGCAGGAACTTCTGGATGGTGGTAAAAACAACGCCGCCGGCATCAACGGTAAGTTTGTTGCGGAGGTCAGCGCGATTCTCGGCCTGCATCGGTGGTTGGCGCAGCAGTTCGGCGCAGCGTGAGAATGTGCCAAAGAGCTGGTCGTCGAGGTCGTTGCGGTCGGTAAGGATAACCAGCGTCGGGTTGGCCATGGCCGATTCGCGGATGACGCGACCGGCAAAAAAGGCCATGGTCAGGCTCTTGCCGGAGCCTTGTGTGTGCCAGACCACGCCGATGCGCCTGTCGCCGGGGTCGCCACCATGGCGCTGCCCTGTTTCATATCGGCCAAGCTCTTCGGCGGTGCCGTCAGCGACCTTGCCGGCTCGCAGCGTTTCGGCCATGGCAGCATTGACGGCGTGGAACTGATGATAGCCGGCCATTTTCTTGATGAGGGCGCCGTCGCCGGCATCCTCGAAGACGATGAAGTAACCGAGCAGGTCGAGCAGGCGGCGCTTGTCGAAAACGCCTTCAAGCATGACCTGTAACCCCGGCAGATGCTGGTCGGCCAGTGTCTCACCTGAAATTGTCCGCCACGGTTTGAACCACTCCTTACCGGCAGTGAGTGTGCCGATGCGCGCCTCGATGCCGTCAGAAATAACCAGCAGGGCGTTGTAGCTAAAGAGCGTCGGCAGTTCTGATTTGTAAGTCTGGAACTGCTGCCACGCACTCCAGATGGTGGCATTCTCGTCGGCTGCGTTCTTCAGCTCCACCAGCACCAGCGGCAGTCCATTGATGAACAGCAGAACATCAGGCCGGCGATTACGCTTGTTCTCGATGATGGTGAACTGGTTGACCGCCAGCCAGTCGTTGTTGTCCGGTATCTCAAAGTCGATGACCCGTGCCTGCGCGCCGGCAATGTGGCCGTCCTTGTGGCGATACTCAACCGTGACACCGTCCACCAGATGCCGATGCACAATGCGGTTGCGCGCCTCGAGTGTCGGTGCTTCGGGGTGGGTCAACTTGCGGAAAGCATCATCGAGGGCTTCAGCTGGTAGCATTGGGTTCAGGCGCATGAGAGCCTGCCGCAGCCGGCCTTCAAGCAACACTTGACCATAATCCTGTCGTTCAGCAGCAGGTTCACCGGGGGCGATGTCGAGGCCGTTCTTGACTGTGTAGCCGAGGCTATCCAGCCAAGCGAGCGTGGCTTCTTCAATAATGGCTTCCGAAAATGACATCTATTTGCCCTCAGCCAGAGTAACTCAAATTAAAGGTCTTCCTGAAAATGCCGAAAAAAGTATTGACAAGGCTATTAGCATTTATATATACATCTGCTCATTCTTGGCGCTACAATAACAACAGAAAAGATAATTAAGTGTCTCATCCACCATGCGTGGACAGAGCATCCGAAGCCCTTCGATAGCAATATCGCGGGGCTTCAGCCTTTTTAGGGTGTCCGAAACGCATTAAGTTCCGCCTCAAAAGCTGCTCGTCTGCCTGATTTAAGCTCAGCATAAGCCGTCTTCAGCATGTAGTAATCATTTCGTTTGGCGAGTATCACGGCAAAGTCGTGGTTACGTGCCCAGATTACAACATGAGTATCACGACCACGTCTGTTTTCCCACCACGGGAAACCATCTCCACCTGCATTTGCGATAACCCAAGATATCCAGAGGATGCGCTCGCATCGTCTGGGGTCAGGGATACGGTCATCTTCATTTCGGTTATTCTGGGTTGGCGCTTCCGAGATGGTATGCCAAAAGCTATAGCCCTTACCCTTGGTTTCCGGTCGATACTGTGCAGTGACACGCAATCCCCTGAACTGGATATTAGCGCGCACGAACGACTCAAGAAACGCCTCGTAAATAACGTTTTCGTATGTATCCCAATCGCCATTAAATAGTAAAAGTGCCGGTGGCTGGTTCATAGCACGCCTTTGGGCTGCCAGACCAGCACGTTGAACTTTTCTACTCGAGGCGGCGTTGAACACAGCAGATTGTGCCCGCTCCGCTCACGTATTTTGGCAATGATACTTTTTTTGGCCTCTGAGCCTTCGAGTCCACGATGAAAGTACGACAACGCTCCAATCATCAAATCGGACAATTGAATCAGTGGCACATCGTGAGACTGTACCTCTTCAATATCAGATATGCGCTGTCTGTCAAAATCATAATAGGTGTTACATAGCACTTCGTGAAGCTTGCGTACCTTATCTCGGCCTCTTGTGTCTTTTTTGTCAATGAAGACACGGAAGGTGTTTTGGTCATCCACTAAGTGTGTGAGGAGCATGTACCACATTTTATAGTAAAAGTCGTCGTGAGTCTGACTGAACCGTTCGTGGTCAAGAACTGACTTGTCAGGAACTACGACAGCCCGAAAGCGCAGCATCGGTTCGTCGAAGAACAGGTCAACAAGCGCCATATAGTAGTCGAGCCCAGCTGGTGAGATTTTTGTCCACTTGATTTCGATTTCAGGCGGTAGGCCGAATTGTTTTCGAATTGCTTTGACCTTGCGCCCAAGTGCCGCACGGTGTGATGCCGGGCACCAAATCGCGCCAAGTACCATCGCTTTCTGTTGGTCGTGCTCAAGATGGCATGATTCGTCACAATAGATATGAATGGTATCGTTCATAATTTTTCTCTAATCACCAATCGTTCGTTGCAAAAGAAGGTAAATGATTCGTGCAGGCCGAGTGACCAACGTGACGAACCTGTAAGTAATCCTTACAAGTTGGTCTGTTCAACATCTTTAACCCGCACCTCACCCGACAACAGCTTCGGCAGCAGCGTATCGCGCTGGGCGGCGAGGGTTTGTGACTCATTATTGTTTTGCCCCATTTTCTCAAATAGTGGAGCTGTAATCTGTGAAAATTTTGTGAGTACACTGTGACACGGCAATATCACCTTTGTTGCGCTGACCACTTCCGGCCTCACTGCTGGATAGGCACCACCATCAGCGAGATGTGCAAGTGACTCGATGTTTTCAGAGGATGTAGCTGCAAGGTAAACGTATTCAGCATTAATAGCACCTTTAGGGCGTAATACGGCAAATCCTGTGCTTCCGGTCAATCCGTCTTCGGCAATGAAAGCATAAGACCCGTTTCCTGGCCGAACAGTGCCAAGGATTGTATCTTTAGGCCTCAGCACACGCTGCGCTCGACTTGGTGCTTCGTCAACGGTATATGCTGAGGTTGCCTCTATTCGTCCCCACTTTGTATTTGACAGGTCAACGTAGCTGATGAAGTCAGGTCGCGTCTCTTTTGACCAGCTTTCGGGGTTCAGTGAGGCCAAGTCAGCAAGCGCACCCACTCGCCACCCCTTAGGCACCTCACCCAGCTCCGAATCCTCGAATGAATCAGTGAATAAGTTGGCAATCTCTTTTGGCAGGCCGGTAGCGCGTCCTTTGACTTTCGCCCGCACCGGCTCAAAGTCCACAAACCACGATTTGAACAGCGCCCGCGCCATGGCCTCGAGCGTCTCGTTCATCTGGCGGTTCAGCTCAATCTTGTCGTCAAGGGTACCAAGAATGTGAGCAATGGCGCGTTGTTCTGGTATGGGAGGTAGTTGTATTTCTAAGGATTCAAAAGTGCTGCGTGTGATAGTGTCGAATACGGCGCCATGAGCAAGACGCTTCATTTCATCGACAGACTTGTGGATGGCGTAGTATAGAAAGTTCGTGTCAGCTTTGTCAGCTACAGCTCTCAATCCATAGCACGATTGATTGAATGCCATCGCCTTTGCTAACTGTGCAATAGCACCAACAGTACCACGAGCTGAAATGATAATATCTCCCTTGCGAAGAAGAGTCGTGCTACTACAATCAAGGCCTTTCTGTGTAATAGTCTTTTCAGTCTCTGAAACCCAGCGAAACCCATTATTGAAGTCTACTACGCTGAGCCATGGTATTGTTCCGCCCCAATATTCACAAGTTTGAGTGTTGGGCGTACCACCTCCAATAATTTCAAGCACATCAGAAAGTTTAGTCGAGCGCCTCTCACTTCCCATAACAGCAACTCCTAGTTAGCAACATAGCCTTCATTCACATCAAGCCTTTCCACGACCATAACCGGCGGCAAATGTGTTATAGTGTTCGCATGCCAAAACAAAGCCTGCGCAATACCAACCCATACCTGAAGGGCTCTGACAAGGGGCGGGAGCTGATAGCCCTGTCGGTGTCATCATCGTCCGCTATCGAGGACATCCGTTTATCACCTCAGGAAATACTGTCGTGGCAGCATCAGGTCAACGCTCCTCGGTCTGCTCGAGGCACCTCCGATAACCTCTGCAACTAATCCCTTATACCTAACACTTTCAGGTTCTTCCGAATCGCTGTCTCCAGCCGTGCCGACTCGGTGAACTGTTGCTCGAGTGTTGTGGCAAGGCGCGCCATCTTTTCCTCAAAGGGCTCGTCGTCCGCTTCCTGCTCCTCGGCACCCACATAGCGTCCCGGTGTCAGAACATGTCCATGCTTGCGGATGTCCTCGAGCGTGGCCACCTTGCAGAATCCGGCGATATCGGCATACTCGCCGGCATCCTTCTCGCCGCGCCATGCATGGTAGGTGGCGGCGATGCGGGTAATCTCTTCGGCGGTCAGTTCGCGATGGGTGCGGTCTACTAGCTGCCCGAGCTTGCGGGCGTCAATGAAGAGCACCTCGCCGCGCCGGTCACGGAAACGGTTATTGCGCTTGTCCCTCGTAACGAACCAGAGACAGACAGGAATCTGCGTGGCGTAGAAAAGCTGACCCGGCATGGCCACCATGCAATCGACCATGTCGGTCTCGACGAGGTTCTTGCGTATCTCCCCCTCGCCGGACTGGTTGGAAGACATGGAGCCGTTGGCCAGCACAAAGCCGGCAATGCCGGTCGGTGCCAGATGGTGCACCATGTGCTGCACCCAGCCGAAGTTGGCGTTGCCGGCAGGCGGTACGCCGTATTGCCAGCGTTTGTCGTCGCGCAGGCGGTCGCCGCCCCAGTCGGAAATATTGAAGGGGGGATTTGCCAGTATGTAGTCGGCCTTCAGGTCGGGGTGACGGTCGTTGTGGAAGGTGTCGCCCTGAGCAATCTGGCCATCGATGCCGCGGATGGCGAGGTTCATCATGGCAAGGCGCCAGGTGGTGTAGTTGCTTTCCTGCCCGTAGATGCTGATGTCGCCCAGCTTTCCGCCATGGGCGGCGATGAACTCCTCGGACTGTACGAACATGCCGGATGAACCGCAGCAGGGGTCGTAGACGCGCCCCTTGTAGGGCTCTATCATTTCAACCAGAATCCTGACCACGCAGCGGGGTGTGTAGAACTCGCCCCCCTTCTTGCCTTCGGCGCTGGCAAACTGGGACAGGAAATACTCATACACACGACCGAGCACATCCTTTGCGCGGCTCTCGGCGTCGCCGACACGAATATTGCTGATGAGGTCGATGAGCTGGCCAAGGCGCTGTTTGTCCAGCGCCGGCCGGGCGTATTCCTTGGGCAACACACCCTTCAGCTGCTGGTTGTCACGTTCGATGCTGGTCATGGCGTCATCGACCAGCTGGCCGATGGTCGGCTGCTTGGCCTGTGCCTTCAGGTGCATCCAGCGCGCCTCGGGCGGCACCCAGAAAATGTTGTGCGCCCGGTATTCGTCCTGGTCTTCAGGGTCGGCACCTTGGGCTCGTTCTGCATCAAGCTGGCTGTGTTTTTCTTCGAAGGCGTCGGAGATGTATTTCAAGAATAGCAGGCCAAGTGCGACGTGCTTGTACTCGCCGGCATCCATACTGCCGCGCAGGGCATCAGCCATCTGCCAGAGTTGCGCTTCATAGCCGATATTGGCGGCGGTTCCGTTGGTGTTTTTTGGGGCGCGTGCCATCAGGTCTCCGGTAAAATCTCATGAGCAGAGCAGTCAATAAATGCGCGTAGTTTATGCCATTTTCAGAGATTGCACAAGTGCTGCAGTGATACTGGAAGAAAACACCTGCCCAGGATATGAGCTGAGGGATTGAGCTTGAATGTAGGTAGTTCTTCACCGGAATAGTTTTGACGGTGATTCTCCTTGATGGTATTGTCGACCGCGTATGAAGCAACCACTTGACGGGGGTGTCCAATGCCTGATCTGAACGGCGTCATGATGCAGTACTTCCACTGGTACATTCCGGCCGATGGCAGTTTTTGGGATCAGGTGTCTGCGCATGCTGAAGAACTGGCCGCAGCCGGCATTACGGCGCTCTGGCTGCCGCCGGCCTACAAGGGGATCGGCGGCGGCAGCGATGTCGGCTACGGCGTCTACGATATGTACGACCTGGGGGAGTTCGATCAGAAAGGCTCCGTCAGGACCAAATACGGGACGAAAGCCCAGTATCTGGCTGCTGTCGAGACACTCAAGCAGGCCGGCATCCAGGTGTACGCCGACACAGTACTTAATCACCGCATGGGAGCCGACGAGGCCGAATTCTGCATGGCGACCCCCTTCTCCCGCGATAACCGTCTGAACCCCTCCGGTGCCCCACGCCAGATCAGCAGCTACACCAACTTCACCTTTCCCGGCCGCAAAGGACTCTATTCCGATTTTCACTGGAACTGGCAACACTTTGATGCAGTGGATTACGACGCACTCAATCCTGCTGAACGCGATACGGTTTACCTGTTGGAGGGGAAACGTTTCGACGACGATGTTTCACAGGAGTTCGGCAATTATGCCTACCTGATGGGGTGTGACATTGATTTTCAGGATGCCGAAGTGCGGGCCGAAATCATCCGCTGGGGGAAATGGTGCCTGGACACGACCGGTGCTGCAGGATTCCGTCTGGATGCCATCAAGCATATCGCGGCCTGGTTTTTCCCCGAGTGGCACGACGCCCTTGAAAAACATGCCGGTAAAGAGCTGTTCATGGTCGGTGAATACTGGGCCAACAGCCTCCCGGCCTTGCAGTGGTACATTGATGATGTCGGCGGCCGGATGACCGTATTTGACGTGCCGCTGCATTTTAATTTTTATGCCGCCGGCTGGCTGGGGCGTGATTACGACATGCGGCGCATCTTCGACGATACCCTGATGAAAACTCGACCGACCCATGCGGTCACTTTTGTGGACAACCATGACTCCCAGCCGCTGCAGGCGCTCGAATCCCCTGTGAAACCCTGGTTCAAGCCGCTGGCATATGCCCTGATTCTGCTGCGCCGTGACGGGTATCCCTGTATCTTCTACCCCGACTATTACGGGGCCGAGTATGATGATAACGGGCGGGACGGTAACAGCTATCACATCTCCATGCCGTCGCACCGCTTCCTGCTGGACAAATTTCTGTATGCCCGCAAACATGCCGCGTTCGGAGAGCAGATCGACTACTTTGATCACCCGTCCACCGTTGGCTGGACGCGTCTCGGCGATAACGAACACCCCCGGGCACTGGCGGTCATCATGAGCAACGGCGACAACGGTTTAAAGTGGATGAATGTAGCCCGGAAATGCACCCGTTTCAACGATATCACCGGCCATATACCGGAAGCGGTTATGACAAATGGCGACGGCTGGGGTGAGTTCCGCTGTCCGGGGGGGAAGGTTTCGGTCTGGGTTGAGGATACGGAAGAGGGGTCAGCGACGGTCTCTTGATCTTTGCTCCCGTTCTTCCAGTAGCATGTCGAGTGCCAGCAGGAAAACACCCACGCAGATCAACGAGTCGGCCACGTTGAAGGCCGGCCAGTGGTGGCTGTACCAGTGGACATCCAGGAAGTCGATGACTTCACCCAGACGCACCCGGTCGATCAGATTGCCGACTGCGCCGGAAAAAATCATCGCCAGGGCGGTGTGGGCGCGTTTCTGATCGTCGCGCAGCTTATTGAATGCCACCAGAATGACGATGGCAGCTATAATAGAAATTGAAATGAAAAAAGGGAGCCGCCAGGATGCATTCGAAAGAAAGCTGAAGGCGGCGCCCTTGTTTCTGACGTAGGTGATGTGGAAAAAATTCTCTGCAACCGAAATAGAATCATACAGGCGCATGCTGCGGTCGATGTAAACTTTGGTGATCTGGTCGACGATGATACCTGCTGCCGCTATGATGGCAAAAATCAGCGAACGTCGATTCATTGATCGCTGCCGTGCATACGAGGAACGGTATCTTCCAGGGCGTCTTCGGGTGGAATAATGGTGACCTTGTTGCGTCCGCTCTTTTTCGATGCGTACAGCCCTCGGTCGGCCAGATCAACCAGGCCTTCCCAGCAATCATAGCCTTGTTCTTCGACCTGGGAGGCAACGCCGCAACTTAACGTAATGAAACCGTACGGGCTCTTTTCGTGCGGAATGTTCAGGTCGGCGAAGCCCGCCAGAATACGGTCCGACAGGATCAGGGCGCCATGAAGAGACGTTTCCGGCATCACCAGTAGAATTTCCTCCCCACCGTAGCGGTAGAGTCGGTCGCATTTGCGAATCGCCGCATCCAGATGCTGCGAGATGCGCCGAAGCGCCGCGTCCCCCGCCAGGTGGCCGTAGCAGTCGTTATAGAGCTTAAACATGTCGACGTCAAAGAGTGCCACAGCGTATGAACGGTTGTAGCGGGTTGCCTGAGCGTGGGTGTAGGAGAGGTCAACCTCCATAGCCCGCCGGTTGCCGAGTCCGGTCAGAGCATCAACCATCGAAAGTGATTTCAACTGGTCATTGGCCTCTTGCAGTTCCCGGGTGCGTTCATGTACCGAATTTTCAATGATGTCGCGCTGCTCCTCAAAAATTCTGAAATGGGCCTTGGCGAGATCGGCTTCGGTGACGATTCCCACCAGCGCCCCGACATCGTTCACCACCGGCAGATGTCGAATGCTCCTGGCCGACGAGATTACCAGCGCATCAAACAGCGTCGTATCTTCCGTGACCGTGGTCAGTGGCGTCGACATGACCTCTGCGACACGCAGCGGGCTTTGAGGCCGGTTATCCATAAACTCGGCCATCAGATGAACGATATCCCGCTCGGTAACGATGCCGACCGGCTTGCCACAATCGACCACGATCATAAAGGAATAGTTGTGCGCGAGCATCTGTTGAATGACATCCGGCAGCATTGCATCGGGATTCGTGCTGATTATGTTGGTGGTCATCAGGTTTCCGGCGACTATTGAAGACACCATGATATCACTCCTTCAGATAACTGCTTTCGTACATTTTGGGCAGATAGTGGCATGGAGGCTGTCGGTTCCAAGCTCTTCGCTGTAGCACCAGCAGCGCTCGCACTTTTCTCCCGGTGCAGCTTCAACCTGCACCCGCAGACCGCTGATGCTTTCCGACGTCCACGCTTCCGAGGAAACTTCACCCCCCAGTACAACCTTCGAGACGATGAAAATGGTGGCCAGCTCGTTGTTGTACCCCTGCAGAAAATCGAGAAGCTCCTGCGGCGCGGCGATGGTGACGGAGGCATCCAGCGAATGGCCGATGACTTTGGCGACACGAGCCAGCTCCAGCGCCTTGGAGATATCGGATCGCACCTTGATGATCCGCTCCCAGCTCGCTGCCAGGGCTTCGTCTTTGTGGTGCGACTCAAGCGGGGGGAATTCGGACAGGTGGACGCTCTCGACCAGGCGTCCCGGCATGAACTGCCAGACTTCGTCGGCGGTGAAGGAGAGTACCGGCGCCAGCAGACGCACCAGCGTATCGAGGATCCGGTGCATGACCGTCTGGGCGCTGAGGCGCTCCAGCGAACCGGCCCTGCTGGTGTACATGCGGTCTTTAAGGATATCCAGATAGAAGGAGCTCATTTCAACGGTGCAGAAGGCGTTCACGTCCTGGTAGATGATGTGGAACTCCAGCTCCTGGTAGGCGGTCAACACCCGATCTTTGAGCAGCTCCAGCTGATGCAGCGCCCAGCGATCGATTTCCGGCATGTCGGCAAACGCCACCTGCTGGGTGGCCGGGTCGAAATCGCTGATATTGCCGAGGATATAGCGGCAGGTGTTGCGGATGCGGCGGTAGGCCTCGGCCACGCGGGTCAGAATCTCCTGGGAGATGCGGGTGTCGTCGCGGTAATCCATGGCTGCCACCCACATCCTGAGAATGTCGGCGCCGAATTTTTTAATGACGTCTTCCGGCGCCACCACGTTGCCGACCGACTTGCTCATTTTGCGCCCCTGGCCGTCCAGCACGAAGCCGTGGGTCAGAACACTCCGGTAGGGGGCCACACCGCGGGTTCCGACGCTCTCCAGCAGTGAAGAATGGAACCAGCCGCGATGCTGGTCGCTCCCTTCAAGATACATGTCGGCCGGGGAGCCGAGCTTCGGGTTCGGCTCCAGCACAGCGGCGTGTGAAACGCCGGAGTCAAACCAGACGTCGAGAATATCGTTCTCCTTTTCAAAGGATGCGCCGCCGCACTTCGGGCAGACCGTGCCGGCCGGCAGCAGCTTTTCGGCCTCCCAGTCGAACCAGAGGTCGGCGCTGTGTTGTTTGAACAGTTCGGCGATATGATCCATGATGGCGCCGTCGGCGATATACTCGCCGCAGTCGCGGCAGGAGAAGGCGGTGATTGGTACGCCCCAGCTCCGCTGGCGTGACACGCACCAGTCAGGACGGTTTTCGATCATGCCGTAGATCCGCTCCCGTCCCCATTTAGGAATCCACTGTACCTTGTCGATGGCCTCAAGTGCCTTTTTGCGCAGATCATTGGCCTCCATGCTGATGAACCACTGCTCGGTGGCGCGGAAGATGATCGGTTTCTTGCAGCGCCAGCAGTGGGGATAGGAATGGCTGACCGTGCCGGAATCCAGCAGGGCGCCTACTTCGGTCAGCTTTTCGATGACGCTCTTGTTGGCGTCAAAGACAAACTGGCCGCCGAAAAACTCCAGGTTCTGAACGTACTTGCCATGATTATCGACCGGGTTGTAAATCTCCAGCCCTTCCGCCAGTGCCAGCTGGTAATCTTCGTGGCCGTGGCCGGGGGCGGTGTGGACGCAGCCGGTACCGGCTTCCAGGGTGACATGCTCCCCCAGCAGCACGATCGAATCGCGGTCGTAGAAGGGATGTTTGCAGCGGGTGCGCTCCAGCAGACCGGCCTTGAAGGTCGCGATGACCGTGCCGCCCAGGCCGGTTCTGGACAGGAACGAATCCTTCAGTCCTTCGGCGACGATCAGGACACCCTTTTCCGTTTCCAGCGCCACATAGTCGTACTCCGGGTGCAGGGCCACGGCCAGGTTGGCCGGAATGGTCCAGGGGGTAGTGGTCCAGATGACGACGAAGGCCTGTTTCCCGGACAGTTCAGGAATTTTCGCCGAAACGTCATCCTGCAGAGGGAAACGGACAAAGATGGAGGGGGAGGTGTGGTCGGCATACTCCACTTCGGCCTCCGCCAGGGCGGTCACGCAGGATGAGCACCAGTGCACCGGCTTGCGGCCGCGGTAGAGACCGCCGTTATGGGCGAAACGGGCCAGTTCGGCGGCCGTCAGACCCTCGTACTCGTAGTTCATGGTCAGGTACGGGTTATCCCATTCACCCAGGATTCCGAGGCGTTTAAACTCCTCACGCTGGATGGCGACGAATTTCTCAGCATATTTGCGGCATTCGCGGCGCATCTCCAGTTTGCTGATCTGGTGCTTCTTCGATCCGAGATTCTTCTCTACCTGCAGTTCGATGGGAAGGCCGTGGCAATCCCAGCCCGGCACGTAGGGGGCGTGGAAACCCTGCATCCGCTTGACCTTGAGAACGAGATCCTTGAGCGTTTTATTGAGCGCATGGCCGATGTGGATATGTCCGTTGGCATAGGGGGGACCGTCGTGAAGCACGTAGAGCGGTTTGCCTTTGCAGGCCTGCTCGATTTTGGCATACAACCCGTCGGTTTCCCACTTTGCCAGCATTTCCGGCTCCCGCTGGTTCAGATTGGCCTTCATCGGGAAATCGGTGTGCGGAAGGTTGAGGGTATCTTTATATTCCATGGTAGTGGATTCTCCGTTCTCCGGTCATCAAAACTGATACAAACTACAGATATAAAGCCGTAATGTCAAGAAATCGAACATAAATCCACTTGACCGGGCGCGGTTGTTTGGGTATGTTTCCGCGTTCAGGGAAACACTAAATTTATGCGCATTCTTTTCATACATCAGAATTTCCCCGGCCAGTTCAAACACCTGGCTCCGGCGCTGGTGGAGCAGGGGCACGACGTTACCGCCTTTTCGATGCAGCCCGCTGCGCCGGAGGTCTGGTGCGGGGTGCGAATCATCCGCTATCAGCCTGCACGCGGCAGCACTCCCGGCATTCACCCCTGGATCGTGGACATCGAGACCAAGGCCATCCGGGGGGAAGCTGCGTTTCACGCTGCCACTGCCCTGCAGCAAAGCGGGTACGTTCCTGATGTCATCATCGCACATCCCGGCTGGGGGGAGAGCCTGTTCCTCAAGGAGATCTGGCCCGATGCTCGACTTGGCATATACTGCGAATTTTTCTACCATGCCCACGGCGCCGATGTCGGCTTCGATCCCGAGTTCCCATCGGCTGATCCAGGGGAGGTCTGTCGTCAGCGACTGAAAAATGTCAACAACCTGCTGCATTTTGAAAGCGCCGATGCCGGCATATCTCCCACCCACTGGCAGGCCAGTACCTTTCCGGAGGCGTTCCGCAGCAGAATCAGTGTCATACATGACGGAATCGATACGGCGGCGGTTGCCCCGAATCCCAACGTCAAACTGACGCTGAATGGTGACGTCACACTGACCCGGCAGGACAAGGTAATCACATTCGTTAACCGTAATCTGGAACCGTACCGCGGATATCACATGTTTATGCGGGCCCTGCCGGAAATACTCCGGAACTCACCCGATGCATGTGTGCTGATTGTCGGTGGCGACGACGTCAGCTACGGCGCCAGACCGCCGCAGGGTACGACCTGGAAGAGCATCTTCATTGACGAGGTCAGTGGAGGCATCAGCACAGCTGACTGGAAACGGGTTCATTTTCTGGGAAATATCCCGTACCAGCACTTTATCGCCCTGCTGCAGGTTTCCACGGTGCACGCCTACCTCACCTATCCCTTTGTGCTCGGCTGGAGCCTGCTGGAAGCAATGAGTGCCGGTTGCGCAATTGTGGCAAGCGACACGCAGCCGCTCCGCGAGGCGATAACGGACGGTGTGACCGGCAGACTGGTGGATTTTTTTGATGTGAAGCAGCTTGCTGCACAGGTGACTGACCTGCTTGGCAAGCCGGCTGTTCGGGAAACATTGGGAAACAATGCCCGCACCTTTGCAGTAGAACAGTATGATCTTGCTTCCGTCTGTCTGCCGCGACAGCTGGCGTGGGTGCAGAGCATAATGAGCTAACGCTTGATTCAACTCCCGTTCCCTCTGTGGACGAGGCTACTTACGAAAGGAATACACAAATGCCGTTGATCAAGATTGATGAAAAAGAGTACGAGCTCGACCTGCTTTCCAGCGCCGCCAAGCAGCAGCTGGTAAGCCTTCAGTTCGTCGATGCCGAACTGCAGCGTATGAATGCCCAGATCGCCATCCTGCAGACCGCACGCATAGCGTATGCCAACGCGCTTAAAGAGGCCCTGCCAAAACCGGTTGACATGTCCGAACTGGTGCTTGGAGATGTAACACCAAACATTGGAATTAGCTGACAAGATGAATGCT
Source organism: Desulfuromonadales bacterium (assembly GCA_037129245.1). Classification (GTDB taxonomy): domain Bacteria; phylum Desulfobacterota; class Desulfuromonadia; order Geobacterales; family Pseudopelobacteraceae; genus JACRCG01. Next base: position 17,673 of record JBAXVE010000024.1, on the reverse strand, counting down.
GCAGCGGACCCGTAACCGGCAACATCAGGCACATCGGGTCCGATTGTAGTCCGTCCGTAACATGCTGTATTGAAGACCCTGACAAGCTGAATGCGAGGCGCCCGGATGGCCGCTATTACTCCAACATCATCGTCGAACCCGTGCTCCCGCTATGCCTGACGCCAGGCCGTCCCGAACCGCCCTCATATATTCATCTCTTTTCGGTAATTTCAGCTACGGCGCCGACCACCCTTTCAAGCTGCAGCGCAACCGCCTGGCGTACGATCTGCTGGAAGCATACGGGTTACTTGGTTTACCGACCATGGAGATTCGCGATTGCCGACCGGTGGACGAACAGCTGCTACTGACGTTCCATGATCCGGAATACATATCCCGGCTCAGGGAATTCAGCGACTCCAGCGAGCCGCGGGCCGATTTCCGCTACGGTCTGGGAGATGCCGACTGTCCGGTCTTCAAAGGGCTGTACGACTGTGCAGCATTGGGTGCCGGGGCTACGTTCGAGGCGGTGCGCCTGGTCGAGGAGGAGGGCTTCGACGCTGCTTTCAACCTGGTTGGTGGCTGGCACCATGCCCACCGGGCGCGGGCGTCCGGCTTCTCCTACATCAACGATGCGGTGCTGGCGATCAACTGGCTGCTGGAACGAGGACGGCGGGTGCTCTACCTGGATATCGACGCCCATCATGGCGATGGCGTGCAGGAGGCTTTCTACGACAGCGACCGTGTGCTGACAATTTCGCTGCACGAAAGCGGCATCTATTTTTACCCCGGCACCGGCTTTGAGGACGAAACCGGCGAGGGGGCCGGCAGGGGCTATTCGGTCAACGTGCCGCTGCTGGCCCACACCGACGACGCCATCTACATGAAAGCTTTCGAAGAGGTGGCCTATCCTTTGATTGCGGCCTACAACCCGGATATCATGGTCACCCAGATCGGTGCCGACACCTTCCGCACCGACCCGCTCACCAACCTTGAGGTCACCACCGGCAGCTACCTGGAGATAATGAACCGGCTGAAAGCGCTCAAAATCCCGTGGGTTGCACTGGGAGGAGGGGGGTACGACCTGATGAACACGGCCAGGGCCTGGACGCTTGCCTGGGCGGTCATGAACGGACTGGAGCTGAATCCGCGCCTTCCGCCATCTTTCATAGCTAAAATTGGACCGCTGGGGTACCCGCACCGTGTGCTGCTGGATGCGCCGCACAGGGCGGCGGAAGAGGACCGGCTCCTGGCACTGGCCGCTGTGGAAAAAAGCATCGCCAGGCTTAAAAAAAGCGTTTTCCCTGTTATACTTGGACGTCATGGCACGACTGCCCGATAATACACAGCTGCTGGACAGCAGCGGTAAACCGCTCCGCTCGCTGCTGGCGATCAACCGTCTGGAGTCTGTAGAAAAGGAGCAGATCTACTCCCGCGTGCTTCCCCGACGTTTGCATGATTTTCTCGGGCTGCTCCCCGAATCGCTCTGCAATGCCGCCGGAGAGAAGCTGGTCAACATAATCGCACCCGACGGCCTGCCGCTGATGCGCATCGAAGCCCGTCTGCGCCCTGATGACAAGGTAATCGTCTTCTTCCTGGAACTGTCCGACACCCAGTTCCGCCAGCTGGAGCTCAGTTTCTGCATCATCCGCGACCCAACAGCAGTGCGCTACGCGGTCGATGTGAACGAGCGGGGAGAAAACAACTGGTTTGCCTCCCTCGGGCGCAATATGCCCGAGGAGTTGCGTGCCATGCGGGCGGGGCTGTTCCCGAACCAGACCCATCACGGCCTGCAGCTGTTCGTGGCTTTTTTCCCGTTGCTGGAGCGCTTCACCGATGCTTTGGGGCTGGAGATGATAGTTGCCGAGCCGCTTACCTACGACAACGCCATCCGCTACGAAAAATACGGTTTTGACTACCTGCGCGGTAAACGGCTGATGCTGGAGATCGACCGGGAGTTTCAGCCGGGGGGGCGCTATTTCCGACGCCTGGACGGCTCAACCCCCTTTCGGCAGCCAGGCATGGAAAAGACGGTCAGTGGCCGGAGCTGGGCCATACACGATGGTATCCTTGATGAACCCTGGGACGAAGTACAGATTTACCGCATGATCGGCGTGAACGCGGGTATTAACACATTTCCCGGACGGGAAGAGCAGGTACGGTGAACAGTTGCAGCGGAGGAGGAACATGGTGGCAGAAAACGTTACATCACGAGAGGGTATCCGCTATTTTACGCCCCCCGAGGGCTACACTCTGACCGGGCGGGACGGGCGGGTGTCCCTCCTGTGGGACGGCAGGCCCCCCATTCCTCTGCTGGAAGAGGATTGGCCCGTCATGGAGACCAACCTTGCCCCGGATTACGACATGGTCGGCCGCGGTGTCTATCAGGCTCTACGGCTTGACCCGTCCTGTGCGCATGCCGCCGAATTCGCTGTGCTGCTCAAGGAGGCCTATCCACACATCGTGTCAGATCTCGGTTCCCAGATCATCATGCTGGACACAAAAGAGGTCGATACACCATACCTGGACCGGAAAATAAACTTTCTCCGGATCATGGAGTTGATCGATCCGGCCAATGCCGACCTTCCGTTGGAAATCGCCCGGGTTTACGCAGACAAGGGATCCCGCCTTTCCACGCTGCACCAGGCTGTTTCAAGCTGGTATGCCGCAGAGAAATACCTGGTCAAGGCACTGGGGCTGAAACCGGACGATCCCCACGCAGCATATGAATACGGAGAAACGCTCTACGTGCTGGGGCGTTACCAGCAGGCAGCCGACACCTGGAGCAACATAATCGAATACCTCGAACCAGTCGTACGGGCTCGCCTTGAATCACGGATTGCGTCTATTCTGGCGGGCAAGCTTCCCCAGGTGGCGCCGCTGGACTACCTGACCGCACTCTCGGTTGCCATCGAGGAGCATCATGCGGGGCGCAATGAGGAGGCAGCGGCTATTATCGAGGACGTCCTGGCCGATGAGCTGTTTGTCAGCCAGTTCCCAATGAGTGAAGTCCATTACCTGCTCGGCACCTGCTATCAGCAGGCGGGTTTGATGACGGAGGCCGCCCGGGCCTTCAGAAGGAGTTAAGCAATGTTTGGTTTCAGTCCGGCGGACTGGCTCTTCTGCGGTTTCATTCTGGTGGTGATCTTCGGGTGCGTGGCAATCAGCGACATGCGCGGGAAGAAAGAAAAATGAACCGCCGAGTGCGATGGGGAGCGTTTCAGTTGTTACATTAAACGGCATGAATACTGCATTTGTGCACACCTCACCGGTGAATCTTGCCGCCGGTTTTTATCATCTACACGAAATATAACCGTTTCCTTCCGTGTCAGAGTGATGAGGTTCGTTCATGCGCAGGCTGTTTCCGGTCGTACTTGTCGTTATTTCGCTGCTCGCTGCCTGTTCGGCGATGAAGCAGCCCTATCCGCTGCTGCCGGTGGCCGAGTACGAAAAAATGGTTGTCGGACGTCTGGACGCCGACTACATCGGTGACGTCAACTGTCTTTCTAAGTGCCACGTTCACGACAAAATACGGGATTTTTACAAGGCGAGTGTGCATGGCGAGCAGATCAAGCCGGAAACCGGTCTGCCGCTGGTCAACTGCGAATCGTGTCACGGACCGGGAAGCTTGGCGGTCAGCCGGATAGAAAAGACCCGCATTCAGCAGGGGGAACGGGGCAACCGCTGCGACAGCGGCACCCTGCTCGAACTGAAACGCCTTCCACCGCAAGCCCAGTCGTTGATCTGCCTCAAATGCCACAGCGTCTCCTCATCCCCTGCCCTAGCCCATTGGAACACCAGCGCCCATGCACTCGGCCAGTTGAGCTGTTTTTCCTGCCACAGGCTTCATGACGGGCCGCAGCAGAAAGTCAACCACGAGAAAATGGCAGAACTCTGCTACACCTGTCATCTTGGTGTGAAGGCACAGTTCGCCCTGACGTCCCATCACCCGGTACGCGAACGCAAAGTTGACTGCTTCGACTGTCACGAAGCCCACGGCACCGCCGGACCAACAATGCTCAAGGGAAATACTGTCCGCGAGCTCTGCATCCGTTGCCATATGGATAAGAGCGGACCGTTTGCCTACGAGCATGGCGACGTCACCGGAAATTGCCTCAACTGCCACACCGCCCATGGGTCGGTCAATCGACGACTGCTGTCGGCTGCCATGCCGTTTCTCTGCATTCAGTGCCACACTCCCGGTCACAGCGGTGTTCTGGCCGCCGGCCAGAAGCGGCTGTTCGCCAATCGTTGCAGCGACTGCCATACGGCGGTACACGGTTCCAATGTTCCGGATACCAATGGCTCCTCGACCCTGCGGAGGTAGCCGATGAAGCGAATCCCCCTTAGGCGGGAACACCTGCTGCTGTTCTTCCACCTGCTGGCCATACTGCCGTTTCTGCTGGCTCCCCGACCTGCTCTGTGTGATGCAGTAAATACCCCATTCCCCCGGGAAGATGCCAACCCTGCCTTTCACGATCACGGGACACTGCAGCAGGCGGCGCTCTACAGCGGCTACCGCTTTATTACTCCTGGTGGTAGCACCGCATCAGCGCCGTACCTGCAGAGTTCTTCCGGAATTATCGCCGGGTTTTCGGCCGGCATCGCTGGAGAAACGCTGAAACTTAACGCAGATGCCCAATTCCTGCATACGGATGACTATTCTTCCGAGCTGTTCCTCGACTATTCCGGTCTCTACCGGCTGACTCTGGAGAGCTCCGCACTCTGGCACAACCTGGCACATATTCCGCCGGTAGCTGCCGCGGGCGTCAACGCGATTGACCTGAACAGCGGCGCGAGATATGGCACCCGTGCAATCACTACCCGAGCGAAAAACCGCTTCAAACTCGGCACATCTCCTGTGCATATTGAGCTGGATTACTGGCAGCTCGCCCGCAGCGGAAGCGACGGGCTGCGTTTTGCCGATGTCGCTCCCGACGTGCAAACCAGCGCTACCTACAACCGTTCCCGCCCGATCGACAGCATTACCCGTGAGGGCACAATCGGGATCGACGCCCATCTGGGGCCGGTCAACGCCGCCTACGTTTTTCTGATACGCGATTTTTCGAATCAGGCCGACGATCTGCGCGACAGATTCAGCGGTTACGATGGGCTTGCCGCCGCTGTTCAGGCTCACAATGTCGTTAATGGCAATCGCCTGACGAGCCACACCTTCAAGCTTTACAGCGATCTGAGCGGCGGGTTGACCGGTGCGGCCCAGTATGTGCTGACGCAACGCGAAGCCTCCACCGGTCGCGGCGATGTCCGCCTGTCGCAGGCCCCCTCCGAAACGACCCATGCCGTTGCCGGCGATCTTGCCTACACCCCGTTCAAGGAGCTCTCCCTGGCCCTTGCCTATCGTCGCCTGCAGGTCGAGCGGGACTCTCCGGCAACCCTCTATTCGCCATTCTCCGTACTGCCGGCTAATCCGTCCCCCCTCTACACGGGCACCTCCGGCCAACTGCTGGTCAGACCCGCCATCAGTACGGTCAGGGACACGATGACCCTGTCACTTGGCTACCACCCGCAACTGCGGGCCGCCTTGCGCTTTGAGTACCGCGCCGAACGTGAAACGCGCTCCGATCTCCCTGACGTGCAAACCCCTGCACAGCCGACAGCTACACGGGGAGACAGTCGCCAGAGCCATACCGGCAAGGTCAGTTTCACCTGGAAACCGGTCAACGCAACCAGGTTCAACGCCGCCTACAGCTACTCTGCCACCGACAACCCCGCCTACGGATCGTCATATTCTCAGCGTCACAACGGGCAGGCCACTGTCAGCTACACCGCCAGTGGACGGTGGGGCATCACTGCTGGGTTTCAGGGGCGGGCGGAACACGGGGAACGCAGCGTATCCCCTGTGGTTCTGCCGCGCGAGAGTATGACACTTTCGGCCAACGGCAGCGCCTGGTTTACTCCGCTGGAACGGGTTACACTGTCGGCAAACTACTCGTACCTCCGTTCGGCCGTCGATCAGGCATCTCTTTTTGAAAGCCACGTTCCGGATGAAACGGTGAGGGTTTCCGGCGCCTATCGCTCATCTGCCCAGATGTACTCACTGGATGCCGTTGTCGCACTGGCCAGGTACGTAGACCTGTCACTGGCCTTCCAGCAAACGTTCGCCGACATCCGCTATTCCGCCATCGACCAGATAAACGATCCGCTCTTCTCTTCCGGCGGTATTGGTGACCAGTCGCGTCTGGCGTCGACTGACACGCTGCTGACAGCCAGGGCGGATTGGCACATCAGTCATCATCTTGGCTGTGCCATCGGCTACACCTTCAGGAATTTTGCCAGCGGGGAGCGGATCTACGACGGTTCTGTGCATGAAACCCTGCTGACGCTTTCCGGGCGCTGGTGAACCATGATGACAAGGAGACCCGTCATCATAGCCTGTTTAGCCAACGTTCTCATGGTGACTCTGCTGGCACCGCAGGTTGCAAGCGGTACGACTATAGCGGCCATTATGACCAGCGACCTTCCCCGTTACCGCGAGGCACACCGCGCCTTTGTGAAATCAATGGCCACCCACGGCTACATCCCCCCCGGTACGGAAATCATTCTGCAGACTCCCAACCCCGACCAGCTTTCCTGGTCAAACACCATCCGAAAATTCAACGCCTATCGCCCCGACATGATTGTTGCCTACGGTGCCCCGGCAGCCATGACCGCTTTTCGCGAGGCGGACGGCATCCCGGTAGTTTCCATAGATGTTTTTGCCGCTGAACAGCCGTCCAAGGGGATGTGCGGAGTCAGTTCGAGGGTGCCGATGGTGACCCTGCTGAGAAATTTACAGGGAATCCGCCCCTTCCGGCGGGTCGGCGTTCTGTTCAACCCCCGAGAAATCGGCTCCCAGCGTCAGCTTGACGATATCAGAAAATATTCCGCACCGCTCGGCATGACGGTCACCGAAGGGGTGGTCAACTCTATCGCCACCCTCGATACGGTTCTTGGAAAGATGCTTGATGCAGTTGACGTAATTGTTGCGACAGAGGGGAGCATAGTCAGCCAGCAGTTTGAGCGGATCGTTGCCAGGGCCAGAGGGAAGAACATTCCGGTTGTCTCGACCATGCCCGATGCAGGAGAGAAGGGCGCACTCCTTTCCCTGGAAATCAATCCACAGGAGCAGGGGTATCTGGCCGCAGAAATGGCAACACGCGTCCTGGAAGGCGCAAAAACCGAACATCTCTCGCTGCTGGCACCACACCGTATTGACCTGGTGGTCAACATGCGCATGGCCCGCGAGATCGGAATCAGTGTCCCCTTTGCCGTGTTATCGGCGGCTACACGAGTAATCAAATAAAACCCCGCCCGTATCTATTTTATTTCACCTCGTCGATGAATCGGTTATAGTGCCCCCTTATGGGCACAATATTATTGATTGACGACGACCCGGGATTTACCCGAATCCTGGGCGACTATATCAGCGAGCACTACCCGCTGCTGCAGGTGGAAATCCGCAATAACCCCGTATCCGCGTTGCACTCCATAAAGTCCGGTGGCTACGACCTGATGCTGATCGATCTGGAGATGCCGGCCATGGACGGGCTTAAACTCCTCAAGTTTGCCGTGGAAACCGGCATGGACAAAAACCGGATCGTGATCCTCTCCGGGCGGGACGCCGACTTTCTGCATGAAATCTGTCCGATGGGTACCTGCCTGGCAGTTCTGAACAAGTTTGAGGCACGCCAGAAGACCGTATTGGATATGGTGTTCAGTTCGCTCAACCAAAAAGCTGCAGCAGTCTGAACCGCCATGCACGATCTGCTTAAGACCGCTGCTGTACTGGTTCTGATCGTCATTCTCCTGCGCCGTAAGGTATCCATGTCGGCCGTCATGCCGATCGGTGCCCTTGTGCTGGCTCTGTTGTATCTGCTCCCCCCCCGTAAATTCGTATCGGCCTGTTTTACGGCCATATTTGCTCCCAAATCCCTGGAAATGACCATCACCCTGATGCTGACAATGGTGATGGAAAATATCCTGCGCACCACCGGCATGCTCAAAAAAATGGTCAGCTCGCTTTCTGCGGCACTCCCCGACCGGAGGATCGTCATGGCGGCCATGCCGGCCATGATCGGCATGCTTCCGTCGCCCGGCGGCGCAGTATTCTCGGCACCGATGGTCAGCGAAGCAGCCGGGGATGCCGATATCTCAGCCGAGCAGAAGGCGCTGATCAATTACTGGTACCGCCATATCTGGGAGTACGTCTCTCCGCTCTACCCCGGCATCATCCTTGCGGCCGGCATCACCGGACTCACCACCCAGACGCTGTTTGTCGCCAATCTCCCCTTTGCCCTTTCGGTGGTCGGCTGGGGGGTGTTTTTCTGCCTGCGCGGAATCGGTCGGCAGCCGACAGAGCCTTCAGTTAACGGTCGCGGGCGTGAGTTCGCTACCTTCCTGGCCATGATCTCCCCTATCATGCTGGCGTTGCTGCTGGTGGTACTGTTCAGAGTCCAGGCCCCGCTTGCGCTGGGGGGCGCCGTACTGGCCCTCTATATCGTCCAGCGCTACACCCCGGCCATGATCTTTAAAAACCTTCGTGAAAGTGTTTCCGGTAAGGCGCTTTTTCTGGTCATCGGCATTATGATCTTTCAGGAGGTTCTGCGGGTTACCGGCGCGCTGAAGGGAATCTCGACTTTTTTTGTCACCTCCCAAATGCCGGTGTATCTGCTGCTGTTCCTGATTCCATTTATCGCCGGCGTCATGACCGGCCTGACCGTCGGCTACGTCGGCATCACCTTCCCTCTGCTGTTGCCGTTGATGGGGACGACGGCACCCTCTCCCGGTCTGGTGGCATTGGCCTTCGGAGCGGGGTTTGCCGGTGTCATGCTCTCGCCGATTCACCTCTGCTACGTGCTGACCTGCGAATATTTCCACGCCGACATCGCCCGCGTCTACCGCCGCCTGTTCATCCCCTCTGCCTGCGTCATGGCTGCCGTACTGGTTCCGCTGTTTGCCTATTGATTTCAAAAACAGTAACATTCCGAAACGCCCGCTTTTGCCACTTGCCTTCTTTTGAATTTATGGCACAATCCCCCCACAAAAAAACCTGTACTGACGGCTGGACACCACTACATCCGGTCTCCACGGAGGCCCTATTCTAGCGAAGGAGATGCACCTATGAAAAAAATCGGCGTTGTACTGTCAGGATGCGGAGTTCGGGACGGCAGCGAGATCCACGAGGCGGTGTTTGCCCTGCTGGCCATTGATCGTCTGGGGTGCGAAGCGGTTTGTATGGCCCCCGACGCCGAATTTCCGGTAACCGATCACCTCAAGATGGAGGAGAGCGGAACTACCCGCAACGCGCTGGTCGAATCGGCCCGTATCGCCCGCGGTAACATCCGTGACATCAAAGATGTCAAAGCGGCTGATCTGGACGCAATCGTGCTTCCCGGCGGATTCGGAGCGGCAAAAAACCTGTGCGATTTTGCCATGAAAGGTGCCGCAGCCTCGGTCCATCCCGAAGTTGCCCGCCTGTTGAAGGAGATGGCGGCTGCCGCAAAGCCGATCGGTGCCATCTGTATCGCCCCGGTTGTCATAGCCGCAGTTCTGGGCAGGAGTCTGTCACCGACCGTCACAATCGGCACCGATGCCGGGACGGCGGCAGAAATAGAGAAAACCGGCGCACATCACCAGGATTGTCCGGTAACCGACTTCGTGGTGGACACAAAAAACAAGCTCGTCACCACCCCGGCCTACATGCTGGCGACCCGTATCTCAGATGTCGCTGACGGCATTGAAAAGTGCGTTCGTGAAGTGGTAAAGCTGATGGGCCACGTTTAACACGTAAGTTCATCGACAGGAGGCCGCCAGATGTATCGAAAGTTGCGGGGAAAGTTGTCCGGAACAAAGCAGGCGCTTTCCTCGCGACTTGCAAGGGACAAACAATTCTTTTTTCGCTTCTATGTTGCCATCGGGCTGTTGATTGCTGTTTCTTACCATCTCATAGCCAACCAGTCCATGGATGAGAATCTTGCCAATGCAGCATTCGACGTTCTTATCCGGATTGAAAAACAGCTGGCCGTAGCTGAACCTCAGAGTCATTCCCCGGTCTACTTCTTCGATATCGACCATCCGACCTACAAGAAATGGGGCGAACCGCTTCAGACGCCGCGGGACAAGGTGGCCGGACTCGTGGAGGCGGCCTGGAGAAACGGTGCAAAAGTTGTCGTCCTCGACATCCTGTTCGATAAAGCCGACTGCTGCAGTGTGGAAGGCGATCGTACCTTGCGGATCATTCTGGAAAAAATGCTCCGGGAGCATGCGGAAACCAGAGTCGTGTTTCCCGTGGCAGTCGGCGTCGACGGAGAAAGAAAACGGAACATCTATGATGATTTGATTGACAGAAAGAACTCAAACGGCGAGCAGATTTTCTTTCGAGGGATTCCTACCGTTTCAGGCAGCGCTAAAGATCTCATTAACCGGTACTGGGCCGCTTATGCGAAAGTCAGGAATCCGCAGACAAATGCCGCCGAAATTCTCTGGAGCTCTCCGGTACTGGCTGCAGCGATCTATGAAAACTGTGTGCCGCAACTGTATGAAGCTGCAGCAACGCTGCTTTCAAGCCGGGATACCAAAGGGAAAATAGCGGTTACTCTCGGCGGAAAAAAGTTGATTATACCCTTGAATCGGCCTGAACATCGCGCCGAAATTTATACCCAACGGATCCGTTTCCGCCTTCTTCCGCCAACATCACCGCATTTTGAGACCAATTTGCTACCGGTCATGCGTATGGCAGGGGTCATAGAGGCGGTCGGATTTAGCCGTTTTCAGGATAATCTGGCAGGGAAGGTCGTAGTGATTGGCAACTCCAGTCCCGACACCTGGGACATTCGCCATACGCCGGTGGGAAAAATGCCGGGGATGTACGTTATCGGTAATGCAATCAACACCATTGTGTCAGGGGCACAGCCGGTTGAGACCCACTGGTGGATCAGCCTTCTGGTGGAAGGCGCAGTAATCGTGCTCGCCGCAGCCTTGTTCTGTCGAGTATCCAGCATGGCTGCCCAGATGGTTACCTCAGCGGTTTTTTTAATTATTGCCCTGCCGGTGAGCTGGTTCATATTCTCCCGCTGGGGGCTGTTTTTCAATTTTGTTATTCCCGTATTCGGCATGAGCATCATAACTAAAATCAATGAACTGATGAACAGCGGTCCCGTAACCACTGGCGAGAAAGGGGCTCATGATGAAAGTTGCTAAATTGGCACTGTGTTCGACACTGCTTCTGCTGCTCCCCGGTCATTCTTTTGCACAGCAGCAGGACATCGGCATTTTTTACCAGAACGAGAAAAACTGCCGGATAAAGCAGAATAATGAGTGGGGTGCGTGCAAAAAAGGGCTCATGGTGGCAGAAGGAGATATTATCGAAGTCGCCGGAGATGCGTCTGCACTTGGAGTTCAGTGGGTTGCGCCTCCGTTCACTCACGTTGAAAAAATTTCCCCGAATCAATTTAAAGCGGTCTTTGCCAGACCAGCGGGCAAGCGAACGATGGTATCCAGCATCTCGAACATTCTCGGTTTTGGACGTTCAGGTGGAAACGAAGGGCAGTATCACGTCACGCGCAGCATTGTGCCCGGTGATACGCGGATCAATATACAGTCGCCCGGTCAGATGGCAACTCTGCTGCCGGGGGTTGAAGTCCCCTTTTCCTGGTGCGGGTTCTCCAGCGCCAGATTCACGGTCGTACATGAAAAAAGCGGGATTCCGGTTTTCACGCGCGACATTTCAGGCCGGCAGTCGTTCTCGGTAACCCCGGAGACAATGGGACTTCAAAGCGGGGTGCGCTACTCCTGGAGTGTCGAAGGCATTAAAGAACCATTAGGGCATTTAGTGCTGCTGGGCAAAGAGTCGGCAGCAGAAATTACCGACGGCCTGAAGGACATAGAAAAAGCAGCAGCATCCCGTGTCGAAAAAAAATTGAAGCAGGCAGCCTATCTGAACTTTCTCAGCGAAACCTATCCGGATGGGATTAACCTATACTGGCGATCCCTTGAACTGCTTACCGGAATGGAAAAGGAGAACGGCACTGCCGAATTGGCGAGAAAACTGGGGAATGCCGCCAGAGAAAAAATGGTGTGCCTGGATCTGGGCTGATTCACCTGCGTTATGGCCACCCATACCGTCGGCTAAGAGAAAGATACCGAGAGCACATCAGTAAAGACGCTGACGTCGTTGTTTGGGCGAACCAGACCGGGATGAGTGGCGTGGGTGGAGGTCATCATAACAACATTGTTACATCCCGCATCGGAGTAAAAGAACGGGTTGCGTGGTTTATGAAGGAATTATAGCCGTCAATAAAAGCAATTGCCTCATCCGCACTCGGCAGATCAGTTCGTGAATAGTGGCGAAGTTGGCGGCAATCATGCGTCAAGGATTCAGCGTCAAAGCCAACAAGTAAATTACCTTTGGGGTGAGTGTCAGACATCATATTTACACCTCAGTTCTGCTGCAGTTTCCGCTCTACCAAAAAGCTCAAAATACCCCTCAATTCGTGTCCAATCGAGCGCACTACCGAATATTTTCATCAACGCCTCAATATCAGCCATATCAAGCAGGGCACGGGAAGGGTCGTTATTAAGAGCCTGAATTTTCAGCCCAATCAGGTCTTCCGGAACTATCACAGGAATAGCCTGTTCACCGGCGAAAATAATCTTGAGTTTGGCACGTTCCAGCATTTGCAGGGAAGCAGGTCGAAACGCGTGCAAGAAGTCCAGGCTCCCCTGCTTTTTGTCATCGGACATAAATTGAGAAACATTTTCTGAGGCATGAATACAGCGGTATCCCATTTTTTCAACAATCCGCCGCACCTTTTCCATATCATTATTGTTAACCAGAAAATCAATATCAACCGTCGCCCGTTGATAGCCCCACAAGCTGACTGCAAACCCGCCAATAAGAGCGTAGCTGATATGCTCCTGCTCAAATGCAGCCAACAGATTGGAGGTCACTGTTTTAAAATCCACGTTCAACCTCCACCGTACGCGAATTGATCTCGCGGACGATTTTTTCGGTCATCTCCTGAAGGAGTTCTTCGGTTACGGGTTGGTTTTGCATTTTGATTCTCCGCATAACGGGCATGAAGTTGACCCGCCGGGTTTTCGGGCAGGTCGTAAGCCTTGTTGGACATTTCCTCTTTTATCTGTGGCAAAAAATAGGGTCGCTAACAACTCGATAGTTTTCCGATGTTGATACACGACCCTTTTGGTTGTTCAGTCATTGTTCGGCTTTTTTTCAAGAAGCGTACATAAGAACGTCCGCAGCCCATTGGTTCAGGCTCTTTCCATGTGCTTCAGCCATCATTGCGGCGTGGGCATGAACTTCAGGTGGAACCCTTAACATCAATTTTCCTGAATATGGTTTTTGCGGTGCTCTTCCCAATTTTTCGCACGCAGCAAGATAGTCGTCTACCGCTTCAACGAAGGCGGCACGTAACTCGCTAACGGTATCGGCGTGAAAACCTATTACGTCTTTTATTCCCGCTATGTGTCCAATGAAACATCCATCTTCATCACTGTATTCAATTCGGGCGGCATATCCTTTAAAAATCATGGTGTTCATGGCTTTACTCCTGCATTCTCCAAAAATGTTTTTGCGTCCTTGACTTGATATGGTTTTGCCTCTTTTGCCGGATGTGGTCGGTGGAACGCAGCCACTATGCCGTTCAAATCAAATCGTACCCTTGAGCCTGTACCTTCAATTGTTTGTGCACCTAACGAGACAAAGAGAGACTCAATTCTCCGCCATTCCAAAGTTGCTGGAACCGGTTGTGAAAAAATATCGTCCAAAGTTTTTCGATGCAATTTATTCATATGAGGATAATAGCCATGAAATGAGATAATATGCAATCATATTATGATAGCGCTCATATTCGCCGATTGACACCAACATGTTATTGGCCAGTTCACGCGCGCGTGCGTTAACTGGCCATCTACCCAAATGGAACATTTATCCGGAACTGTTTGTGAATCTACTCCTCACCCTCTTATTCACATCCTTCTCAATCGCCCAATTCTCCGTTTTTGCAATAGCCCAATCTATCCCCGGAACCGATTCTCAACAGAAATCGGTTTTTCATCGTTCAACCGCAAAGAAAAACCTCTCCCCATCTCTTAAGCGAAAGCACTCTTCCCAAGACTTCTGCCTTAATCCGGTATTTTTCATCAGCAGTGATCAGAAATGCCGATGGATGCGTCAAGGCTGCGGCATGATAAATAGTGTCGAAGAGGTGATGATTGAGTTGGATTGAAAGCTGAACCGCTTTGAGATAAACGGAACTTCCTGATGCTGCGGTATGGTCGAAAGCCAGCAGTTTCCATGTGTGCTGCTCGACCTTATCCGGCACGATCCGGGCAAGCACCGCCAACACTTCGGCCTGCCAGGTTGGTGGTTGACAAAGTTCTATCCGGTCATCACGGTACGCCCGCAAAAGTTCAAGAGCTGCATCCGTGTCCCCTTCATCGGGAGACTCGAAAACAAACCACTTGATGACAACACTGGCATCAACAACCACAACCGGCTTCAACGCCGCATCTCTTCTCTGGCGGCAGATACAGACTCAGTAGTCACTTGAGACACAGTGGCACGATCCGCCAGCAATGAGTCAACAGACTCTCTGCGGTGCTTGAGGCGCAACTCGTGCTCAGCAGCCTGCTGCATCAGCCCGGAGATCACGGCACTCCGGTTAGCACCTGCAAACGCGGTGTTGAACAACTCTTTCACATCATCCGGAATACTGTAATTAACTGTTGCCATACCGTTATCCCTCATATCTTACATAATTATTTATACAATATTTTAAACAATATTTACAACAAATATCCATCATCAGCGCAAAGCTAACACGCCAACGCCCTGACAAATTCAGCAATCCCGATTTTCTTCTTCACATTCTTGGCGCAATCAGCACGTGATTCGTATTCGTTCTTGGGCCGGCCATGAAATAGACACGCTTGCTGCTTGGCCGAACAATAAAAGTGCCGTTCAGGCTACCGGCATCACGGATGAAACAGTCGGGAGGATTTATTTCGAGGAGGAAATGATTGCGGGAAACCTGGGTGTCGTCGTTGTTGAGGCGAAAATGCGCTTTGCTGCCATCGTTATCGCGTCCCAGCAGAAAGTTGTCAGGTTCACGAAACTCGAACGTTTTACCTTTTTGCAGGCCGTCTATGACAGTCAGGTTAACGAGCATACTCCACCCCACTCTGTAAATCACGTTCAGGGTGTTGATGTATTGGTTGAAGCAGTCCGTAAGCCGGGTTCTGTTCCCGGGTCGGGTTACCCCTGACCGGGCGATGGCCATTCATCTGGGTCTACCGTTACCGGCAGCCTCAAGCGGCCAACCCGGAGGCACGGGCGGGCAGCCCTTAACGCCTCCCTATTTGGCCTTGCTCCTGACGGGGTTTACCTGGCATCCGACGTCACCGCCGAACCCGGTGAGCTCTTACCTCACCCTTTCACCCTTACCTGCCGTGGCAGGCGGACTTCTCTCTGTGGCACTTATCCCTGGGGTCGCCCCCGCTGGACGTTATCCAGCGTCATGCCCTGTGGAGCCCGGACTTTCCTCCACCGGTTCAACACCGGCAGCGGCCATCTGGACTGCTTCAACCAAGCCGGTCCCTGCGACTATGCCTGTTGCTGCTTGAGGATCAGAATCCTCTGGCAATGGGGGCAGGTCAACAGTTCGTCGCATTTGAAAAGGTTGTTGTACAACTGCGGCGGAAGATGCATGTTGCACCCTTGGCAATAGCCTTCACGGGCAATTGCCAGAGCACGCCCGCGGCGCTGAACTCTCAGGGTGTCGTATCGTTTGGCAAGCGAGGCCGGCATCTGCTGGGTCAAGGTGCCACGGCGGGCTGAATCGGCATCCATATCTTTCTGTACCCTGGCGATTTCGGCTTGTTTCTCAGTTGTTCTTTGGGCCGAATTTTCTTCAAGCTCCACAAGCTGTGACTTCCTGGTCGTCAGCTCTCCGGTAATTTCATCAATCTGGGCAATTTTCTGCAATACCAGTTCTTCAAGCTCCGTGACCTGCTTGCGGGCCGCAGTTATTTCGCGCCCCACTGCCTGGAACTCCTTGTTGGTCTTGATCTCTTTCATATTGGTTTCGGAACGGGCAATATTGCCGAGTTCGGCAGCGTGATTGGTATCAAGTTCCCCTTTCTGCTGCTCAAGCAGCGCCAATCGTTCCTCAACCACCTGTACTTCGGCACGGGCACTCTCCAGCTCGCCTGAAATGGTATCAAGTTCAGCCTGCAATCCGATTTGAGCATCCTTCAGCGTATCGATCATCTGATCAATTTCCTGCAACTCTTCCAGCATCTCCAGTTTCTTTTTCAAGCCGAGCCCCCTTGGTGCAAATTTTTTCCTGTTTTCAATTGTGATACATTTTGAACGGATCGCACTGCAGGTGACACGGTATCACCTGGCACCCGGAGTAGCGGGAGTTCGCAAGAGCTCCTGCAAGCCGTTCCGTCAATTCATCAACCATTATAATCTCGGTGGGAAAATGTCCGGCATCAATCAGAGCAATCCCGGCATCTTCGGCATCCCGTGCCTCGTGGTATTTTACGTCACCGGTCACCAGCACATCGGCGCCGGCTCTGACGGCATCCTTCAGCAGGGATGCACCGCTGCCGCTGCAGAGCGCCACTTTGGAAACAATCCGGTCAGGCTCCCCCACGAATCGAAGCGTCGTGGTATCCAGCGACCTGCCCACCCGTGCAGCATATTCTTTCAGCATAAGCGGTTCTGCAAGGCGCCCGACCCGACCCAGGCCGAGCTTTACCCCCTCATTGAGCAACGGGTAGAGATCAAAGGCCGGTTCTTCGTAGGGGTGAGCGGCCAGCAGAGCCTTTACAGCCCGGGAAACGGTCGTACGCTCGACCAGCAGTTCGAGCCGCTGCTCGTTTACCCGCTGCAGCGAGCCGACAGTTCCGATAAACGGTTCAGCACCATCCTGTGGGGTGAAGGTTCCCTCTCCGCCAGCGGCAAACGAACAGTCACGATAATTGCCCTGCAGTCTGGTGAACGGCAGCAACGATCCCCGCACCTTTTCAACGTGATCTTCAGGAACGAACACGACCAGCTTGGCCAACTCTTCCGCCGTTGTTATCCGTAGCGGCCGGCACTCATTCAGACCAATTTTTCCGGCCAGCAGGTCGTTCAATCCGCCGGTGGCAATATCGTAATTGGTGTGCAGGGTCAGGATTGAAAGCCCGGCGGTAATGGCACAGTGAATACTCCGACCCTGGGCCGAGGCCGTTGTAATCGACGCCAGCGGCTTGAAAATCAGCGGATGATGAGTGATAAGCAGTTGACAGGTCGCATCGACGGCCGCTTTGACGACTTCCGGGACGGGATCAAGCGCAACCATGATGCGGTGCACATCAGCGGAATGACTGCCGAGCTGAAGCCCGGGGTTATCCCAGGATTCCGCCAGGGATGCCGGGGCTATTTTGTTAACAATATCAATTAGATCAGATACTTTTGGCATACGCACCGGCTACAAATAAAAAGAGTGCAACCTTACGGTGTGCACTCTCGTGAATGAGGTATGTAAAGGGATCTCCCCGTAATTCGTGCCGGCATCCGGCGCATGTACCTCGTGCTGTGAAATGGTGGGCCCACCAGGACTCGAACCTGGGACCAACCGGTTATGAGCCGGTGGCTCTAGCCAACTGAGCTATAGGCCCGTAGGG